>NZ_CP060707.1:677110-1354221 GCF_003048675.2 Campylobacter concisus
CCAGCTTCACCCACTAGTTTGTGCGGCGTTCAACGCTGACTTCGACGGTGACCAAATGGCTGTTCACGTACCACTATCTCAAGAGGCTATCGCTGAGTGCAAAATCTTGATGCTTAGCTCAATGAACATCTTGCTTCCTGCAAGTGGTAAGGCTATTACAGTCCCTTCACAAGATATGGTTTTGGGAATTTATTACCTAAGTCTAGAGAGAAACGATGAAAAAGGCGCAAACAAAATTTTCTCAAGTGTTGATGAAGTAATGATCGCTGAAGAGGCTAATACTCTTGGTCTTCACGCTAAAATCAAAACAATGGTTGATAACAAGATCATCTTTACAACTGCTGGTCGCTTGATCCTAAGAGCGATACTACCTGATTTTGTCCCTGAAAATATGTGGAATAAGATCATGAAGAAAAAAGACATTGCAAATTTGGTTGATTATGTTTATAGAAATGGCGGCCTTGAAGTAACGGCTGACTTCCTTGATAAGCTTAAAAATTTAGGCTTTAGATATGCTACAAAAGCGGGAATTTCTATCTCTATCGCAGATATCATTGTGCCAGATAGCAAGCAAAAATATATCGACGAAGCTAAGAAAAAAGTTCGTGAAATTCAAAAACAATATGGCGCCGGTCTTTTAACAGATAGTGAGAGATACAACAAGATTATCGATATCTGGACAGATACAAATAACAGCGTTGCAAGTGAGATGATGAAGCTTATCCAAAGTGATAAGGGTGGATTTAACTCAATTTATATGATGGCTGACTCTGGTGCGAGAGGTAGTGCAGCGCAAATTCGCCAGCTAGCTGGTATGCGTGGTCTTATGGCAAAACCAGATGGCTCGATTATCGAAACACCGATCATTTCAAACTTCCGTGAAGGTCTAAACATAATGGAGTACTTCAACTCTACTCACGGAGCTAGAAAAGGTCTTGCAGATACCGCGCTAAAAACTGCCAACGCTGGTTACCTAACAAGAAAGCTAATCGACGTTGCTCAAAACGTTAAAGTGACAATGCACGACTGCGGTACTCACGAGGGCGTTGAGATCACAGATATCACAGAGAGTGGCGAGCTAATAGAGAGCCTTGAAGAGAGAGTATTAGGCCGTGTTTTAGCAGATGATGTGATCGATCCTATAACAAATGAAATTTTATTTAGCGAAGGCACATTGCTTGATGAAGAGAAAGCTAAGGCTATAACAGAAGCTGGCATAAAATCAGTAAGCATTAGAACACCTATCACGTGCAAGGCGCCAAAAGGCGTTTGCGCAAAATGCTACGGATTAAATTTGGGTGAGGGCAAACTTGTAAAACCAGGCGAGGCTGTCGGTATCATCTCGGCTCAATCAATCGGCGAGCCAGGTACTCAGCTAACGCTAAGAACATTCCACATTGGTGGTACGGCTTCTACTGAGCAACAAGACCGCCAAGTCATCGCTCAAAAAGAGGGTTTTATTAGGTATTACAACCTTAGTACATACGAGAACAACGGCAAGAAGATCGTTGCAAACAGAAGAAGTGCAGCTGTGCTACTTGTTGAGCCAAAGATAAAATCAACAATCGATGGTAAAATCGAGATCGAATATGCTCACGAAGACGTAAATATCGTTATCAAAGGCAAAAAAGAAGAGATAAAATATACCATCAGAAGAAACGACCTTGCTAAACCAAACGAACTAGCTGGCGTTAGCGGTAAGATCGAAGGCAAGATGTATATCCCTTATGCAAATGGCGATAAGGTAAAAGAGAATGAGAGTATCGTCGAGATCATAAAAGAGGGATGGAACGTTCCAAATCGTATCCCTTATGCTAGTGAGCTTAAAATTTCAGATGGCGATCCAGTAACTAGAAAGATCACCGCAGATGCAAATGGTGTGGTTAAATTTTTCATACTAAAAGGTGACTTCCTTGATAGACTAAAAGATATCAAAAAAGGTCACAAAGTAACTGAAAAAGGCTTCTTTGTTGTCGTCTCTGACAAGGACGGACGTGAGGCAGTTCGCCACTACATCCCAAGAAATTCTATCATCCAAGTATCAGATAATGATGCGGTAGAAAGAGCGACAGTGGTCTCACTACCTGAAAAAGATGACAAGCTAATAATCGCTGAGTGGGATCCATACTCAACTCCAACTATCGCAGAAGAGGCTGGTGTGGTTAGTTTTGAAGATGTCGAGCCAGGATATAGTGCGACTGAGCAAGCTGACGAGGCAACTGGTCAAAGACGTCTTGTTATCAACGAGTATTTGCCAAGCGGCGTAAAACCAGCGATCATTATCACTACAAAGAGCGGACATTTGATCAAGTATCCGCTTGATCCAAAAACTGCGATCTTTGTTTCAAGTGGCGATGAAGTGGCACAAGCTGATATTTTGGCTAAGACTCCAAAAGCTGTTGCTAAGTCAAAAGATATCACCGGTGGTCTTCCAAGAGTTAGTGAGCTATTTGAAGCAAGACGCCCTAAAAATACAGCTATCGTTGCAGAGATCGATGGCGTTGTTAGATTTGACAAGCCACTTCGCTCAAAAGAACGCATCATCATCCAAGCAGAAGATGGCACGACAGCTGAGTATTTGATCGAAAAGAGCCGCCAGATCCAAGTAAGAGACGGCGAATTTGTCCATGCTGGCGAGAAGCTAACAGACGGACTTATCTCAAGCCATGATATCTTAAGGATTCTAGGTGAAAAGGCGCTTCACTACTATTTGATCAGTGAAATTCAGCAAGTTTATCGCCGCCAAGGTGTTGCGATCGCTGATAAGCATATCGAGATCATCGTCTCTCAAATGCTTCGCCAAGTCAAAATTGTCGATAGTGGAAATACAAATTTCATCGTTGGCGACATGGTTTCAAGAAACAAATTTAAAGAAGAGAACGAGCGCATTATGAAAATGGGTGGTGAGCCAGCTATCGCTGAACCGATCCTTCTTGGTGTTACAAGAGCGGCTATCGGAAGTGATAGTGTGATCTCGGCTGCATCATTCCAAGAGACAACTAAGGTCTTAACAGAAGCGTCAATCGCTGCTAAATTTGACTATCTTGAAGATCTAAAAGAGAACGTCATCCTTGGACGTATGATCCCAGTTGGTACTGGTTTTTACAAAGACAAAAAGATAAAGATCAAAGAAAACTAATATATTAAGCCCCGCTTTTGGGGCTTAAACCTCTCATAAATTTCCCACTTAAATTTACAAAATTTCAAAATTTACAAGCCATTAATCAATATTAAATAAAATCCCTAACTAAAAATATGTAACGGAGATATTATGAAAAATGTTGATCTTGGACTCTTATTTCTACGCTTAGGTCTTGGAATTTGCCTTTTTATGCACGGCTTTGGCAAAATTTTACACGGGGTCGGTGGCGTAAAGAGCATTTTAATTGATACTGGGCTGCCAGGCTTTTTGGCATATTTTGCCTATCTTAGCGAGGTTTTGGCCCCTATAATGATCGCTGTTGGTTTTTACTCAAGGCTTGGCGCGCTCCTAGTTTTTGGCTCAAGTCTCGTCATTTTGTACTCATTTTATGGGTTTTCAAATTTACTTGAGCTAACTAATGTAAATGGCTTTAAAGCAGAGCTTATATATCTTTATATCGCTATGTCACTTTGCATCATCTCGACTGGTAGTGGCAAATACGCTATCAAACAAGACTGATCTAAATTTAGCACATATCAGATGTGCTAAATTTTCACACGTTTTGTTTAAATTTTAATTTTATTTTATTTTTTTATAACAATTTAAGTTTGTAGCCTTTAAATTCAAAAAATATCTCAAATTTAAAGGACACATGATGAACTCTATAAAAAAAGAGCCTTCGTTTCTGCTAGCCCTTACGCCTATCTTGGTTATGATCGTAGGTCTTGCGCTTGGCGTTGGTTATATGAAACTAAAGGTTGAGCCGATCATTTTGATAGCAGCCCTCGTGGCTGGTGGTATCGCTTGGAGGCTAGGATATAGTTGGAGTGAGCTTCAAGAAGGGGTAATAGAGAAAATTTCAAGCTCACTGCCAGCACTTATGATACTTTGGGCAGTCGGTCTGCTCATTGGCTCGTGGGTATTTTCAGGTACCATCCCTATGATCATCTACTACGGCGTGGATCTTATAAGTCCGCAGTATCTAGTCCTAACCGCTTTTGTCATCGCAGCTATCATCTCAACCGTAACTGGCACATCTTGGGGTTCTGCTGGCACAGTCGGTGTCGCCATCATGGGCATAGCTCAAGGTCTTGATGTAAATTTAGCAGCAACTGCTGGTGCGGTAGTTGCAGGAGCATACTTTGGCGATAAACTCTCTCCACTCTCAGACACGACAAACCTAGCTCCGATAGCTGCTGGCTCAGAGCTTTATGAGCACATAAGACATATGTTTTATACGACTATCCCAGCAACTATCGTTGCGATAGCAGCTTATCTATTCTTTGGTAGCGAGGCGGCAAGTAGTGGTGCAAATGTTTCAGAGTCGGTTTTGGCGCTTCAAGGTCAGCTTGATAAAATTTTTCACTGGAACATCATCTTGCTTTTGCCTGTGTTTTTTGTCTTGGCTGGCTCGGTGCTAAAGTGGCCAACGATACCTGTCATGATCATAGCTTCGCTATTTTCAGTGCTTCTTGGCGTTATCGTTCAAGATTTTAGCTTTAAAAATGGCTTTATCTCAGTGATGACTGGCTTTAACGTCACGATGAGCGGCATCAATATGGAGTTTTCAAAAGATATCACTAAGCTTCTAAACAGAGGCGGCGTGAGCTCGGTAAATTCAACCACTATCCTAGTTATCTGCGCTATGGGCTTTGCTGGTATCATCTCAAAAACTGGCATGCTTACAAAGGTACTTCATACCATCATGGCGAAGGTCAAATCAACAGCAGGCGTCATCATCTCGACTATCGGCTCATGCCTAACTGTAGCATTTGTCACAGGTAGCTCATATCTTTCTATCCTCATCCCTGGCGAGATGTTTAAGGACTTTTATAAAGAGAAAAATTTAGCAGCCAAAAACCTATCAAGAACACTTGAAGACTCTGGCACCGTGATCGTCCCACTCATCCCTTGGTCAGCAGCAGGCGCATATATGACAGCTACACTTGGAGTGCCAACGGTAGAGTACTTGCCTTGGGCGATACTAAACTACATGGGTGTTGTCTTTGCAATCATTTTAGCACTTACTGGCATCGGCATAGCTAAGATAAACAAGGATGCCAAATGATACTTATAAAAAATGCCAAAATTTACTCGCCAAAATTTCTTGGTAAAAAAGATATATTTATATGTAATGGCAAGATCGTCAGCATAGCTGAAAATTTAGAGCCAAATTTACCAAATGTAAAGGTGATCGACGCTTCAAATTTAGTAGCCATACCAGGCCTCATCGATAAGCACGTGCATATCACTGGAGGCGGCGGAGAGGGCGGCTTTAAGACTAGAGTGCCTGAGATCATGCTATCAAATTTAATAGAAGCTGGCATAACGACCGTGGTCGGACTACTTGGAACTGATAGCACAACAAGAAGCGTTGAAAATTTAGTCGCAAAAGCACACGCATTAAACGACGAGGGTATCACATGCTACGCTCACACGGGCGCATATAGCTCTAAAACGCCAACGATAACTGGCGAGATCGAAAAAGATATTGTCTTTGTTGGTCCCATAATCGGAACCAAGCTAGCCATAAGTGACCACCGCTCATCAAGCGTGAGCAAAGATGAGCTAGCTCACATAGTCTCGGCTGGCAGGGTCGCTGGTATGATCAGCTCAAAGTCAGGCCACACCACACTTCACATGGGCGACGGCAAAAAAGGCTTAAATTTGATCTATGAAGTGCTAAATGAGTACGACATGCCGATCACGCTATTTCAGCCAACGCACGTAAATAGAAACGAGGAGCTTTTTAAACAAAGCTTTAAATTTATAAAAGATGGCGGCTATATCGACTTTACCTGCATGCCTGGTCTTACGCCACTTGAAGCTGTGAAGCGCATCAAAAAAGAAAATTTACCAACAAACAAGCTCACGATAAGCTCAGACGGCTTTGGTAGCTACTCTAGCTACGATAGCGACGGAAATTTACTAAAAATTGGCATCGCTAGCGTTAAGAGCCTATATGAAGAGTTTATAAATTTTGTAAAAGATGGTTTTAGCATCGAGGAGGCGTTGCCATATTTCACAACAAACGTGGCAAAAAGCGTGGCCTTGCAAAACAAAAAAGGCGAGATAAAAGAAAATTTCGATGCAGATATTTTGCTAATCGATGAGAAATTTGAGATTAAATTTGTCGTTGCAAGGGGTGAAATTTTAAAAGACGACAGTGGTTTTATAAAAAAAGGAACTTATGAATAAGTCTAACTTATTAACCGATATTTAAGCTTTTTTTAAATAAAATTAGGTCTTTTTAATAAATTTAGTTGAAAGGAATTATTGTGCCAACCATAAATCAATTGGTCAGAAATGAACGCAAGAAAGTGACTGTTAAGTCAAAATCTCCAGCGTTAAAAGAGTGCCCTCAAAGAAGAGGAGTTTGCACTAGGGTTTATACTACAACTCCTAAAAAACCAAACTCAGCTTTGAGGAAAGTTGCCAAAGTTAGGCTTACAAGCGGTTTTGAAGTCATCAGCTATATCGGCGGTGAAGGTCACAACCTACAAGAACACAGTATCGTTTTAGTTCGCGGCGGTAGGGTTAAAGACTTACCAGGTGTTAAATATCACATCGTTCGTGGCGCACTTGATACTGCTGGTGTTGCAAAAAGAACAGTTTCTCGTTCTAAATATGGTGCAAAACGCCCTAAAGCTGGCGCTGCTGCTCCAAAAAAGTAAAAAATTAGGTTCGCAGACGTTGCTTAAATTTGCAAACGTTTGAGTAAAATTTCATAAAAATTTGAAGGAAAAATCAAAATGAGAAGAAGAAAAGCTCCTGTAAGGGAAGTTTTACCTGATCCGATTTACGGAAATAAAATAATCACTAAATTTATTAATTCTCTTATGTATGATGGCAAAAAAAGCGTCGCTACAGAGATAATGTATGGTGCTATTAAAGCTATCGAAAAGAAAAATGCTGAGGTTAAAGGCATCGACGTTTTTAACGACGCTATCGAAAATGTAAAACCTATTTTAGAAGTTAAATCACGCCGTGTTGGTGGTGCTACTTATCAAGTGCCAGTTGAGGTTCGCCCAGCTCGCCAACAAGCTCTTGCTATCCGCTGGCTTATAACTTTTGCTAGAAAAAGAAGCGAAAGAACAATGGTTGATAAACTAGCAAATGAGCTTTTAGATGCGGCAAATTCAAAAGGTGCATCTTTCAAGAAGAAGGAAGATACTTACAAGATGGCAGAGGCTAATAAAGCATTTGCTCACTACCGCTGGTAAGAAAGAATTAGTATGGCAGAGAGAAAAACGCCTTTACATAAGGTAAGAAATATTGGTATTGCGGCTCACATTGATGCTGGAAAAACAACTACCAGTGAGAGAATTTTGTTCTTCACTGGTATGAGCCATAAGATAGGTGAGGTTCATGATGGTGCTGCTACTATGGACTGGATGGAGCAAGAAAAAGAGCGTGGTATTACTATTACATCGGCTGCAACTACAGCGTTTTGGAAGGGCTACCAAGTAAACCTAATCGACACTCCGGGACACGTTGACTTCACAATTGAAGTTGAGCGTTCTATGCGTGTTCTTGACGGTGCTGTTGCGGTATTTTGTTCTGTTGGTGGTGTTCAGCCACAGTCTGAAACTGTTTGGAGACAAGCAAATAAATATCACGTACCAAGAATCGTTTTTGTAAATAAAATGGACAGAATTGGTGCAAATTTCTTTAGAGTTGAAGAGCAGATCAGAGAAAGACTAAAAGCAAATCCAGTGCCTATTCAAATTCCAATCGGTGCAGAAGATAACTTTAAAGGCGTGGTTGATCTTGTAAGAATGAAAGCATACGTTTGGAATGACGAGAAAAAGCCAACTGATTATGTTGAAGAAGAAATTCCAGCTGAAGTTAAAGATAAGGCTGAAGAATACCGCGCAAAACTAATCGAAGCTGTTTCTGAGACAGACGATAGCTTGATGGAGAAATTCTTTGCAGGCGAAGAACTAACTGAAGAAGAGATCAAAAAAGGTATAAAAGCAGGCTGCTTAAGAATGACTATTACGCCTATGCTTTGCGGAACTGCGTTTAAGAACAAAGGTATTCAACCTCTACTTGACGCAGTAGTTGATTATCTGCCAGCTCCAGATGAGATCGCAGCGATAAATGGTGTTTACGAAGATGGTACTGAAGTGACTGTTGAAAGTACAGATGATGGCGAATTTGCCGCTCTTGCGTTTAAGATTATGACTGACCCATTTGTTGGACAGCTAACATTTATCCGTGTTTATAGAGGTAGCCTTGAAAGTGGTAGCTATGCTTACAACACAGTTCAAGACTGCAAAGAGAGAATCGGTCGCTTACTAAAAATGCACTCAAATAAACGTGAAGAGATTACTGAGCTTTTCGCTGGCGAAATCGGTGCTGTTGTTGGTCTAAAAAATACCCTAACTGGTGATACTCTTGCAAGTGAAAAAGATAAAGTTATCCTTGAGAGAATGGACTTCCCAGAGCCAGTTATCAGTGTCGCAGTTGAGCCAAAAACAAAAGCAGATCAAGAAAAAATGGCGATCGCTCTTCAAAAACTAGCTCAAGAAGATCCAAGCTTTAGAGTTAGCACTGATGAAGAGAGCGGACAAACTATCATTAGTGGTATGGGTGAGCTTCACCTAGAGATCATTGTTGATCGTATGCTTCGCGAATTTAAAGTTGATGCTGAAGTTGGTCAGCCACAAGTTGCTTACCGCGAAACTATCCGTAAGGCAGTTGAGCAAGAGTATAAGTATGCTAAACAATCAGGCGGTCGTGGTCAATATGGTCACGTATTCTTACGCATCGAGCCACTTCCAGCAGCTAGTGGATTTGAATTTGTTAACGACATCAAAGGTGGTGTTGTTCCAAAAGAGTACATCCCAGCTGTTGAAAAAGGTTGTAAAGAAGCGCTTCAAAGCGGTGTTCTTGCTGGATATCCAGTTGAAGATGTTAAAGTTACGCTTTTTGATGGTAGCTACCACGAAGTTGACTCATCTGAAATGGCATTTAAACTTGCTGCTTCTATGGGCTTTAAAGAGGGCGCTAGAAAAGCAGGTGCGGTTATCCTTGAACCTATGATGAAAGTTGAAGTTGAGACTCCAGAAGAGTATATGGGTGATGTTATCGGTGACCTTAATAAGCGCCGTGGTCAAGTAAATTCAATGGATGACAGAAATGGTGTAAAAATCATTGCAGCTTATTGTCCACTAGCTCAAATGTTTGGCTACTCAACAGATCTTCGCTCAATGACTCAAGGTCGTGCGACTTACTCTATGGAATTTGATCACTATGAAGAAGTTCCTAAAAACGTAAGTGAAGAGATTATTAAAAAGAGAAATGGCTAATTGGCCAAAATAGGGCAGAGCGATCTGCCCTTTAAAATTTAACTACTTGAGTAAAAATTTAAACTATCTTGCAAATTTGTCCTCATAGCTCAGCTGGATAGAGCGCAGAATTCCTAATTCTGAGGCCACAGGTTCGAACCCTGTTGGGGACACCATAAATAAAGTATTTTTACATAAATCACTATCAGATCATTTTAAGATAATCTATAAAAAATATAATGAAATATTTAAAATAAGACTTTTTAAAAAGGACACTAGATATGAAAATTAATAGCATTATAGTTCTACTACTAACAAACATATTTTTAATATCTTGTTCTGTAAATCAAACATATAATAATATAAGTGTTTCTGAGTTAAGAAAATTAGCTAAGAAACATGGTGGAGTTTATGTATTTAATGAGAAATTTGAAAAAGAGATAGCCACCAAAGAAAAGACAAGGCGGGAAGCGGAGCTAGCAATAGTAAATGCTTCAAAAACAGATGCTGATATGCGAAAGAATTTAAAAGGATTTGATACAAAATATCCTCAAATCCTCTCAAATGGTAAGCCATACTATACTCTTAGAACTTATAGTAAAGCTGTAAAATTATCAAAGGAATATATTAATAAGGTGATAGACTATATAGGTCAAGATGATTATTCTAAATTTATGCCAGATATTAGTGTCTGGTCTTTTTATCTTGATGACAACGGCAATATAGTACCTATCGAACTCACAGTGACATATGACTATGAAGTCAAAATATATGGGCTATTTGGTGATGAAGGTAGAGGCTTTTATACGTCAAGAAAAGAGTCAAGATATGTACCAGGCGGAAATAAATTTATCCTTACTAACGATAAATTTGAAAAAGTAAATAAAAATGAGTGAAATTTCAGTAAAAGAGTAATTAAATTTTATATATAATCACGTAAAATAGTATGAACGAGGCTTGTATGGCAAAACAAAAAAGTATAAAAAAATTAAAACATTCATCTATAAACTACATAAATAAACCAAGAGAAGATGTAGAAAATTTGCAAATCAAAAATAACAGCATTAATAAAAAATTTATGCTTTTTAATTTGGCTCTAGTTGTGGTAGTAGCGGCAATAATATATTTTAAGTGGAAAGGCCATGATACTTATAGTGTTATGGCACTTAACGGCAGAGAAGTAAAAATAGACAAAATAACAAATTTGATAGTCGCTAAAAAGAACGATGAAAGGCAATTAGCCCCAGAAGCTGCAGCCCAACTAGTCATAGATTCTCGTCAGATACTAAACTCATCTCCATATAGACACTATGAGCCAGAGTACTATGATACAAAGAGCGATTATGAGTCATTTAAAAAATGGCTAGACATAAGCTATCTTTCAAACTCTACTAAAATTTCACCTTGGACAAAATCGGAAAAAGCCTACTTTGAGAGCTTAAAGACTAGAAAAGAGAGATATGCATACTTGGTAAAAAGAAGCAATCTAAAATGCGCAATGATACACATACCTGATGATGCCATAGGTAGAGTAGATAGCAATGGCAAACTAACTAAACCAGAGTATGCTGAAATTTATGATGAAGTAGATAGAAATAAAAATACACTTAAATCAAGATTATTTAATGGTGAGTGGAGAATTTGCGCAGGTATATTAGGAGATAGACAATCGTTTTCTTCAGCTACTGTATTAAATAACTCAGGCTTTAAAACAAGAGCCAGACAAGCAGTATTTTTAGCAGCTCAACTAGGAGATGTAGATGCTTTAAAAGTACTAGCTAGATACTTTTCTTCTTCATCTTATATATCAGGCTCAAATAAAGACTTGCAAACAAAAACAAAATTTGAGAATTTATATAGAAATCCCCCACTAGATGAATATGGAATGATACCTTATCTTGATGAGATAGCAGGAAGCTATTTTGTGATGGATTTTAATAGGGGTGGAGTGGCAGCAATGCCAGATAATTCTTTATATAAAGACCTAAGAGAGCTTGTAGAGGATAAAAAAGAGCTAAAGGATCCAAGAGATATTGATGCAAACGAGACTACAAGGGAAGAATTTGTAAAGTATGTCAATAAAAATATAGGATCATATCAATATAAATTTGAAGAGTATGGCTTTTCAGATCTATGGGAGTATAGGGAAATGGAGGATTTTATAGATACAACCATCTTAGGCTCTTTGGTGATGTCATTAACGCCACCAGAGGGATATCCTAATGCACCGTACTACAACACACCAGAAGAGCTAACAAGACTATATGAGGCTGGCAAACTAGATAAGAAACTAAATCCTCTTATCCCTGTAATGTACAGAGATAGTTTTCCAAAAGATCTTAGACGAAATATACTAAGATATGCAAAAGAGCATAATATAACGGACTAAATTTGAGCCATTATGTAAAAATAGTTTTTTGGTTTAATAAAACAATGCTAACATTTCAAAAATTTATTTAAGGAGAGTGGATGAAAAAAATTTTACTTTTAGGAGCCGTTTGTTGTATGTTGTCAGCTGATGTCAAAACTGTTAGTATAAGTCCAGATGAGATCAAAAAATATGATCAGATTGTCGATATTAGAACTCCATCTGAGTGGCAAGAGACTGGCATTATAACTGGTGCTAAAACCATCACTTTTGATCCAAGTGACAAGAGTGCATTTTTAGATGAGCTTTCAAAGGCAGTTGATATCAAAAAGCCTATCGCACTTGTTTGTAGAAGTGGCAGAAGAAGCACAGCAGCAGCCGCAGCGATAGATAGCTCAGATCTTAAGATTATAAATTTAGATGGTGGCATGAGTAGTTTAATCGAGCAAGGCTACAAAACTACACCTTATAAAAAATAGACAAATTTCCAAATTCTACATTTGACTACAAGATAAATTTATCTTGTAGTCAAAATTTATACTAAATAATAAATTTTATTATTTGATTAACTACTGATTAACTCTAACCGCATATAATTTCATCACATTTAAACAATAAAAAAGGAGACAAAATGTCAAAAGTTATTTTACAGTTAAACACAATTCAGGCTGATGCAAACGCACTTTACATTAAATTTCACGATCTTCACTGGAACGTAAAAGGTATTCAATTTTTTAGCGTCCACGAGTATACTGAAAAAGCTTATGAGGATATGAGTGAGATTTTTGATGATGCAGCTGAGAGGGCTCTTATGCTTGGTGGCAGACCTATCGTCAAGGCTGAGGAACTAGCAAAAGTCGCTCACATAAAACACGAGCCAAAAGAGAACTACACTCCGACTGAAGTTTTGGATATTGTTTTGGCTGATTACAAGCACCTTTTGGGCGAGTTTAAAAAGCTTGACGAGCTTGCAGAGGGCGACACAACAACTCAGATGTACGCACAAGATCAAATAGCTAAATTTGAAAAAGCCATCTGGATGCTAAACGCAACACTTGGCAAATAATCACAGCGGGAGCTCTCCCGCTTTACTCTAAATAAATTCCACCTTTTGGCGATATAGTTTTTATAAACTTATAGGAGCTAAATATGCAAATCAGTCAAATCGTAAGCTCATACAACACATCAAGCGTAAAAGAAAATGTAAAATCAGAAATTTCGCTTCATAAAGATGAAAAAGAGGTTTCTAAAAAGCAGCCCGAGATTTCAAATTTAAGCGCGAAAGAGATCTCAAATAGCTACTTTTTGCAGTATCAAAAAGATATTACTCAAAATGCTAGTTCAAATTTACTAGCCCAAGGTGGTCTAAGCTTTAGTGTGCCTGAAAATTTATCAGACATTTTAGCTGGACTTGATCTAGCAGGTATCGGCTACAACGGCAAAGCTCTAGGAGAGCTAAGTAGCGATGAGGCGAGTGAGCTAGTTAGTGAAAATGGTTTTTTTGGCATCGCAAATACAGCTGATAGGATAGCCGGCTTTGTACTAAATGGCGCAGGTGATGATGTAGAGAAGCTAAAAGCTGGTAGAGAGGGCGTGGCAAAGGGCTTTGAGGACGCAAAGAAAATTTGGGGCGGTGATCTGCCTGAAATTTCACAAAAGACTATCGAAAAGACCATTGAGACGCTTGATAAAAAGATCGCTGAGCTTGGCGGTAATGTCTTAAACGTATCAGCCTAATTTTCTTGGGGTCTCTCCCAAGAAATTTATATATTAATGTAAGCACAAAACTCAAATTTTAAAAACTCACAAATTTTATTTAATCTTAAAAGCTATACTTTTCTCTTTGTATTAAGGAGAAAAGATGAAAGCTAAAATTTTACTTCCTCTAACAGTTGCTACTATGTTTTTGGGTTGTTCATTTTTTGATGACAACCCACCAGTCCGTAAGCAACCAAGGCAAGCCACTAAAACTACACCTGCAAAAAGCTCCATCAAAGGCTTCATAAAAGATGTCAGCTATAAAGATTTGAAATACTGCTACGAGATAGTAGCCAGCGATGTGAAAAATCACAAATTAAACAAAGCAAATTTTTGTGCAAACAGATATTATTACGATAAGGGCGATCTTGTCTATGCGACTTTTTACGCAGATAAGCTCATAGACATGCTTCTTATAAAAGAGGGCGGCTCTAGAGGCGCATATAATGGCATAAGAAAACCACAAAATGAAGTAGTCGTAAAAAGAAAAAATATAAAAACGAATATCGAAGTACCAAAAGAGGAGAAAATTTCTTTTTAGATTACCGTTGATTTACTGCTAGCATATATAATTTCATCAGCAATCAAAACTAGAACTCCTTTTAAGGGGCAAAGCAACGGCCCCTTTTTCTTTTTATGTCCCTTTTTGAAAGTCTCATTTGCAAAAGTTAAATTATCAAAATATACCTCTTTTTGGTCAAAATCGGTAAACGATCGGTAACAAAAATGCAAAATTTTATGATTTTTTAAGCTTCATCTTAAAATTTATTGATTATAATCGTCGACACAAAAACCTTAAAAGGAGAAAAAATGAAACTAACAAAAATTAGTTTAGCCGCTTTGGTTGCTTTAGGCGCATTCTCAAGTGTAGCAAGTGCTACTCCACTTGAAGAAGCTATAAAAAATGTTGATCTTTCTGGTATGGCAAGATACAGATATACTCATTTACATAAGTATGACAAAACACAAAAAGATGTTAAAAAGTCAAATGGTGCTGGTCATAACTTTAAAATGATCACAAATTTTAAAGCTGCTATCGATGATAATTTCTTTGGCGTTGTTGGTTTAAGATACAATGATACTGATGGATCAGGTGATAATGCTGGTACTGGTACAGATAAAACAAACACAACTGGAACTTTTGGTGTTCACCAATTCTATCTTGGCTATAAGATCGGTGGTACTACTATAACAGCTGGTAAACAAACTATTGACTCATACTTTACTGATGACGCTATCGGTACTGGTGTAAGAGTAGTAAATGAAGATATAGAAGGTCTTACTCTAACAGCTTTAGCTTTTGATGCTCTTGAAGGCAATGGCGAGAGCGATGGCAAATTATATGATGCAGCTGTAACTAATAAATTAGATAGCTATGACGTTGGTAACTTATATGCAGCTGGTATTGCTGGTTCATTTAATCCAGTTAGCTTCCAACTATGGTATGGCACATTAACTAACCTAGCTGATGTACTTGCAGCTGACGTTTCAGCTAAATTCGACATCACTAATGACTTTGCTCTAGGTGCAAGACTTAACTATGCAAATAGCACAGCTGATAAAGAAGCTAAAAACATCCTTGGCTACAATGATGGTAACTTCTATGCTGGCGAACTTTCAACTTCACTATTTGGTTTTGATCTAGCTGCTGGTTATATCGGCTGGAAAGCTCAAGATAAGGGTGTGTCAGCATTTACATTTGAAGATCAAGGTGGTCTAATAACTGCTGGTGAAGATGTATTTGACTGGACATATGCAGAGGGTAAAGGTAACTTCTTCTATGCAACAAGTGCATATACATTTGATAAATTCACTGTTGGCTTAGACTATGTTAAAGGTACTCAAAAAACTTCAGGTGGCGCTGGTAACCCAGATGTAAAAGATAAAGTTGAAGAATTTGTTCCAAGATTTGCTTACCAATACAACAAAAAGCTAACATTTAGCTCATTCTATTCTTTCCAAACTCACAAACTACCTGATGATGTGAAGACAAAAGAAGACAAATTTAGATTTGAAGCTAAATACTCATTCTAATTCATAGCTCGTTAATCAACTTATGATATAATCCTGGGTCGGAGCAATCTGATCCGGGATTTTTAAATTTAGAGCAAAATTTCAAGGAAACTCATGAAAAATATCAAAATTTCTTTTTTGGCGTGTTTTTTGGTGGCAAATGCCTTTGCAGCTTCTCAGGTTTATTATATAGAGGCTCGTGGCGAGTTTGGTAAAGAGCTTGCCGAAATGGCAAAAAAGCAGGCTAATGACAGAAATGAAAAAGTAAATGTCTATGTTGATGAAGATCCAAGACGGTATAAAGACAATAGAATTTTAAAATTTGGCGTTGATAGAAAAGGTAGATATAGTGTCTCTTTAGGAAAAGAGCTTTATGAGAAACAATGTGCTAGCTGCCATGGCGAAAGTGCAGACAAAAGACCATTTGGCTCAACACCACTTAAAAACATGGATGCTAAAGATATAGAAGATAGCATCATCTCTTATAGAAGCGACTCAAGCTTTGGTGGTAGCGGTAAAAACGTGATGCAAAACCAAGCTAAAATCGTCTCAAACAATGATCTAGGCGCAATACTTGCTTATCTAAAAGGTAAAGATGCACTTGCAGATCAAGATACAAACGAAAATAAACCAGTTTCAACCGAAACAAAGCAGGGCAGTTATTTAAGATAAATTTCACTTCGGTAGCTTTGCCACAATATAAATAAAAGGAAGCAGATGTTAAATCCAAAAACATTATTTTTAAGTATGGGCTCAGCTATCGTTTTGATGATAATCTTTGCCGTAGCTAGCGGAGCCGCCACAATAATAGAGAGCAAAACTAGCACTGAAGCAGCTTGGTACTATGTTTATGGTGCTAGCTGGTTTGCGCTCATCCAACTACTCCTTGGTATAAATTTAGCCTTCAACATCTTTAGATATAACCTAATCGATCCTAAAAAACTCCCATCTCTCATCTTTCACTTAGGTTTTATCGTCATCTTAATCGGTGCTGGCATCACAAGATACCTTGGCTTTGAAGCTGATATGCATATACGTGAAAACACTGCTTCAAACGTTGTTAGTACAAAGGTTTCGTATATAAATTTAACAGCGCTTAACGACAAAGGTGAAGAGATCAGCTCGGCTATGCCTTTGGGACTTGCTGATGTAAAGAAAGGCTTTGATCTAAAGCTAAAAACAGCAGATGGCGAGGCTAGTTTAAAATTTAAAGAATTTGTGCCAAATGCAAGTTATAAATTTGTAAATGATGATAGTGGAAAGCCTGTCGTTGAGTTTGTAGTCTCAAACGAGAGCGAAAGCGAAGAGATATTTTTACTTGAAGAAGAAGAGGCAAGGGTTGGAGATATCAGCTTTATCTTTAATGCCAAACCAGATGAAAATAAAAAATACGTTCTTTTTAGACTAAATGATGGAAATTTCACAGTTACTTCAAATGCTGATCTTTTAAAATTTACTATGGCGGATAGCTCAAAAACTGAGCTAAAAGCTGGCAGCGTAAATGAATTTGGCACAGGTAGCCTATATACTATCTCAAATATAAATTTCGCCCCAAGGCTAGTCTCAGCGCACGCTACAAGAAAACTGGTCAGCTCAAAGGATAGCGAGTTTAACGCGTTGATAGCTGAGCTAAACTATAAAGGTGAGAGTAAAGAGATGCATGTATTTTACAACCTAACAGAGCCTTCACGTATCGCCGTGGCTGGAGAGAAATTTAACGCCTCATGGGGAGCTCAGCAGATAAAACTCCCATTTAGCCTCTACCTAAAAGACTTTGAGCTAAAAAGATATCCTGGCTCAAATTCGCCTATGAGCTACTCAAGTGAGGTTGTGGTAAAAGATGGCACGAATGATCCGGGGTTTGATTATAGAATTTATATGAACCACGTGCTTGATTATGATGGATATAGATTTTTCCAAAGCTCATATGATACCGACGAGAAAGGCACGATCCTCTCTGTCAATAAAGACCCAGGCAAGATCCCGACATATATCGGCTACTTTTTGCTAGGTCTTGGCTTCTTGTTAAATGTCATAAACCCTAACAGTCGCTTTAGAAAGCTAGCAAAACTAATAGATAATGAATCAACAAAAAGCGGTAAAAAAGTAGCTGCGCTCATAGCAGTCTTACTTTTGGGCTTAAATTTTAGCTCGCTAAAGGCTGAGGACTTCTTACCACATATCAGCAAAGAGCATGCAGACAAGCTTGCTAGACTCATCGTGCAAAGTCCAGACGGCAGGATGAAGCCATTTGATACGCTTAGCAAAGAGGTTTTAAACAAAATTCACAGAGGCGAGAGCATAGGTAGCCTAAATTCAAACCAAGCGATGCTTTCTATAATGGTAACGCCTGATTTTTGGCGAAATGAGAAGATCATCGCACTTGGTCAAAGCAAGGAGCTAAAAAAAGAGCTAGGCGTTGATGAAAATGCAAGATACGCAAGCTTTGATGAATTTTTTAAAGCGACAAAAGATGGTGGAAGCGAGTATAAACTAACAAAATTTGCCGAGATAGCAAACCGCAAACACCCAGGTTCACGCAATACTTTTGACAAAGATGTGATAAAGATCGACGAGAGACTAAATGTATTTTATATGATATTTATCGGTGAAATTTTCAAAATTTTCCCAAAACAAGATGATCCGTCAAATTCTTGGTATTCGCCAGCTAGTGCGATGATGTACTTCTCGCCAAAAGAGGCTGAGCTAGTAGTTGGTATGATGAGAGAGTATTTTTCAGCTGTTGATGCAGCCTCAAAGGATAATGACTGGAGTAAGGCGGATGCGGCGCTTGAGAAAATTTCAGCTTATCAGCACAAATACGGCTCTGCCGTCATGCCAAGTGAGAAAAAAATAGACATAGAAATTTTATTTAATAAATTTCAAGTATTTGACCGCTTGACGCCGATATATCTTTTGGCTGGACTTGCGCTTTTACTATTTGTTTTTGTCAAGATGTTAGCGCCAAAAGTGCAGATAAATGGCATAGTTAAAGCTGTATATATTATAAATTTACTAGCCTTTCTCGCGCACACGGTAGGCCTCGGTCTTCGCTGGTACATCGCTGAGCACGCCCCTTGGAGTAACGCCTACGAGTCGATGGTCTATATCGCTTGGGCGCTTGGTCTATCTGGCATCATCTTTGCAAAACGCAGTCCGATCGCACTTGCGCTTACATCTATATTGGCTGGCGTTACGCTATTTGTCGCACACCTTAGCTGGATGGATCCGCAGATCACGACACTTGTGCCTGTGCTTCAGAGCTACTGGCTAACTATCCACGTCTCTATCATAACTGCAAGTTATGGATTTTTAGGCCTTTGTGCGTTACTTGGTGGCTTTACTTTGTTGCTTATCATCTTGCAAAACAAGAAAAAGCCAAATGCAGAGATCGCGCGTAATATCACTGAAGCGACACGTATAAATGAGATGGCGATGATACTAGGTCTTAGCTTGCTCACGCTTGGAAACTTTTTAGGTGGTGTCTGGGCAAATGAGAGCTGGGGTAGATACTGGGGCTGGGACAGCAAGGAGACTTGGGCGCTAGTTTCGATCCTTGTCTATGCGGCAGTGCTTCACATGAGATTTATACCAAAGCTTAATAATCAATACGCATTTGCTGTAGCCTCATTTTTTGCCTATTGGTCGATCATAATGACCTATTTTGGGGTAAATTTCTATCTAGCTGGCATGCACTCATACGCAGCTGGAGATCCGCTTCCAGTGCCTGATTTTGTCTGGATAAGCATCGTCGTGATGATAGTGATGAGCGTTCTTGCATTTACGAAACGCTCTCTTTGCACAAGGTTATAGATGCTTCTTAAAGGCTTGATAGTCTTTTTTGTTTTTTTGCTTATAGTGGCCATTTGCGCGCTAGTCTATCTTTTGCTAAAAAACAAAGATCATCAAGTCTTGGCAAGAGGGCTAGAGCCCGAAAGCGAAGAAGAGATCACGATCGAAAAGCTTGAAGAACTTGCTGGTGATAAAACTCTAAGCAAAAACGAGCTTTTCGAGCTTATACAAATTTTTGGAGAGAAATTTATAATACCAGCGAAAAAAAATCAGGTTGCTCCAAAAGAAGCTAGCAACTACATAAATTTTATAATCCTCATCTGCTCTCATCAAAATGCCGATGCAAAGCTTATTAGCTTTTTAGACAAAGAGGCTAAAAAGAAAAATCCAAGCTATGTTGCAGAGATCGAAGATAGCGAGAGGATAGGCATAGAAAACCGCAAAAATCGCAGGTAAATTTAGCTTTTTTAAATTTAAGAACGCAAAACGTCGTTAGCAAAACTCAAATTTACAAAGCAAAAATAGGAGCGCAACTTGTATATAAGTGATCTCTATGCTAGTTTAGTCTTTTTGCCGATAGTGCTAGCTATTTTGTTGATGATCTTTGCTGGCAGGCGAAATATAAAAGTCTATCTGAGTAAATTTGACCTAGTTAGACTACATCTCATTTTTCCACTCGTGATATTTCCTATATCTGTAGCTATTTTTAGTGAAGCGGCCGAGTATTTTGGCGTTTCAAACGATGATGGGCTATCTTATATTTTTTACACTATGCTTTTTATAATAGCCATTTACGCCGTTTTTGGCTTTTACGTTTGCATTAAATACAATCACGGCTTTTTAAACTGCTTCTTGGCGTTACTTTTAAGATTTAACTTTATGACTCCGCTTGTTTATTTGCTGTTTTTAGGTGGCAAAGGACGTGATAAAAATGGCAATGAGATAACCCCTGAAAATGCAAAAAATTTAAGCCTTTTTGAAGAGCTTAGATTTTCGCTTTATAATATGATCGTCTTTAGAAAAAATTATGACAAAGATAAAGTTGCAGGCAGGGATGAGATAAATTCTAACGATAAAGCTCTCATCTAAAAAGAGGTCTAAAATAAAAGCAGGGATAGTTAAAATTAAAAAGAGCCAGCAAGATCGCTAGCTCAGCTTACGGCAAAACTACGCCAAATTTCATAGCTACGCCATATATCATCGCGCTAATAATGCCAGCGAAAAATCCAGCAACCATATCATCGCCCATAACGCCAAGCCCGCCCTTTACGTTGCGGTCGATCCTGCCAATGATCGAAGGCTTTTTGATATCAAGTACTCTAAAAAGCACGAGCGAGAGAACTAGCTGTGAGATCGTCGCTCCGCTAATGGCGATAGCAAGCCAAACGCCAGCAACTTCGTCGATCACGATAAAACTTTCGTCGTGCGAATTTGCCTTTTTTTCAAAATCATCAATGACGCTGATGCTCACCAAAAATAACAAAATGCTAGCCAGTAAAAGCGTGGTAGATGAGAAAAAATATAACACAAAATAAGCTGCCACAGCTCCAGCCACCGAGCCCCAAGTGCCAGGCGCCTTTGGTAAAAGTCCAAATCCAAAAAATGTCAAAAATAGCTTTTGCATAAATTTCCTTAAGTGAGTGATGATGTCTGGTAGAGCTTCATGAGCTCCTCATAAAAGTCGCGGTCGGTCTTGTTTTCAAGCAGTCCAGAATTTACAAAGAGATCGTCGCAGAGCTTTTGTATATCTTTAAAGCGATTTACATAGAGCTTGCTTAAGATGAGCGCTGAAATTTCAGGCCTAACGAGTATGGCTGGTGGCATGATGCCGTTAAATAGCAGTTCTTTGATCACGTCTGGGTGGTATTTGATCTGGTGGTGCTGTCCGTGTGGGCAGCTTTTGGTGCTAACTAGCGTCTTACACTTGTTGCAATAAACTAGCTCTGGCAGGACGATCACGTCTAAATTTAGATCGTTTTTGTAGATGTCAAGTATCGTATGAACTTCGTTGTGGTCAAAAAACATGCCAATGCCAGAGTGGTTTTGTCCGATGACTAGCTTATTTGCGCCAAGTCTTGAAGCCGCGATGCACTCAAGCGTTGGGTTGGCGTGCGAGCTAAAAAGGGTCGTGTTTTTTAGCGCAAAGACAAAGACCTTTTTTGTCGGCAGATAGTTTTGGTTAAAAAAGTCAAGCACTTGCTTTCTGATCTCGTAATCAATATGCCTCTCTTCGCGCGTTCTTACCAGAAAAACGACCACGAGATCGGCCTTGTCGATAGTCATCCTAACTAGGCGTTCATGCGCGCGGTTAAATGGGTCAGCCGTTAAAAAAACAGCCGTTATCTTCTTAGCGCCACTCTCTTTTATAAGCTCATTTAGCGCATCTTTGCTAATTTGTAGGCTCTCATCATATAGCTCAAACTCGCCACTTATGCCGTATTTGCCTAAATTTAGCGACATTTCGCTGTTTGATTCATTTGCTAAAAATATATTTTTAGCTCGCATGCTCTCGTCAAATTTAAAGACCTTTGCCACGTCGATGTGTCCAACGATCTTGCCGTCCATATTTAAATTTACTCTTTGCCCAGTATGCAGCTTGCTAGCGGTATTTTGATTGATCTCGCCAAATGGGGCAAAGCCAAAAGAGTAGGGCATCGGTTCGCCGTTAAAGTAGCCCTTTTTCGCGACCTCTTTGATCTGCTCATCGTCCATCAGTGCGCTAAAATTTGAGAGAATTTTGTTTTTGATAAGCTCTAAGGCGCCATAAACTTCGGTGTTTATAGAAATTTCACTATTTTTTCTTGCTGACGTCATATTTCTTTCTCTTTTCCCAAAGTGATTTTCTAGAAATTCCAAGCTTTTTGCTAAGCTCGGTGTCGGGGAATTTATCTTGATAATTAACTATGATATATTTTATATATTCATCGATCGTGACGATCTCGCCGATGTCAAAGTTTTTGTCTCGGATGGATAATTCAAGCTCGTCAAATGGCGCACTTTGCGCAAAATCGCTAGTTTGGATAGCTACTTTTTTCTTTTTGCAAAGCTCTAAAATTTTCTCTTTTTCATCATCTTTTAGCTCTTCAAGATTTGTGATGTATATTAGCTCGTTGCCACTTTGAGAAAGTGCTTTTTCAAGCTCGCTAAAACAGGCTTTACCCAAAAACAAAAATGGCGTTTTGTTTGCCTTTACATAGTTAAAGATAAATTTATCGCTGTAGCCATTCTTGCTTGATTTTAAAAGAAGTGGAAATTTGATCTTTTTAGCTTCAAAACAAGGTATCTCGTAGTCTTTTAGGGTGAAATTTATATAGTTTTCGTAGTTTTTTATCTCGTTTTTAAAGCCTCTAAACTCTTCAAAATGTCTTATCTTTCTAACAAGCTCTTCTATCATAAATGGCTTTTGGATGTAATCCACCGCGCCCGCTTGTATCGGTTTTAGCACGGTGTCGCTGTTTATGTAGGCGATGAGTAAGATGATGATAGAACTTTTAAATTTCTCTATGACTGGATAGAAGTCCTGCCCAGGAAGTGTGGTAGAAAGTAACACTACGTCAAAATTTTCAAATTTCAAAGCCTCTTTGACGCTCTTTGCGATCTCGCAGTCGTAGCCAAAGTCAGCCAGCTTGCTAGCCATCGAGCCAGCTAGATAAATTTCGTTTTCTACTATTAAAATTTTCATATTTGTGTCCAGTTGTAAAATTTAAGGCTCGCACTTGCCATGACAGCGATCCCCTCACATCTGCCGACAAAGCCAAGCCCCTCAGTCGTCGTTGCCTTTACATTTATGCGGCTCTGGCTCAAATTTAGAGCCTGAGCGATGTTTGCCTCCATCTTTGATTTTAGCTTTGAAAGTTTTGGCTTTTGCGCCATTATCGTGATATCAGCATTTGTTAGCACAAAGCCCACGCTTTGCACTCTTTTATAGGCCTCCTGCAGCAAGTAAATAGAGCTAATATCTTTAAATTTAGCGTCCGTATCAGGAAAAAGTTCGCCTATGTCGCCAAGGCCAGCAGCTCCCAAGATGGCGTCTGTTAGCGCATGAAGTGCCACGTCGCCGTCGCTGTGAGCCTTTAGCCCAAACTCATAGTCGATCTTTTCGCCACAAAGCACAAGCGGCCGGCCCTTTTCAAACTCATGCACGTCAAAGCCGTTGCCGACAAAGACTTCGTTTTCTGGTGCTTTTAGGGCTGAAATTTTGGCAAGGTCCTCTTTAAAAGTGATCTTTCTAGCCATCTCGTCGCCCAAAATGTGCCAAACACTTGCGCCTATGGCTCTCATGGCTGAGCTATCATCTGTGTAAATTTCAGCGCCGCTAAGAGCTTTTTTAAGAAGTGCTGTGCGCGAGAGTTGCGGCGTTTGGATAAGTTTTACCTTTTCTCTATCGATTGCATTTTCGCCAAGATAGGCAGTGTCAGCAATCTTTAGCGCAGGGACCACGCAGTCAGCCTGAGCGGCCGCCTCAATGATCTTGTGAAAGAGCTCGCTTGATATGCAAGGGCGCGCGATGTCGCTAACTAGGACAAATTCGCTACTTACTAGCTCGAGTGCGTTTTTTAGGCTATCTTGTCTTGTCTCACCACCATCAACAAATTTATAGTTTGGAGCAAATTTGGACATATATTTGCACTCTTTACTAACGACGATGATCTCTTTAAATGTGTAAAAGTTACTCAAATTTTTAGTGGCAAATAGCCAAAGTGGGTCGCTGCCGATGCGAAGCCATTGCTTCTTTACAGGTAGCTCAAAACGACTGGAATTTCCTGCTCCTAGCATTATAAGTGAGATATCAAGCAAGGTAGCTCCTTTGAAGATTGTTACGGAATTATACACCTAAAAGCTAAATATTTCTTTTTATAGAAATAAATTTAAGTCTAGCATTTAGTTAGATCAAAACAAAAAAGGACTAAAATGAACCCTTAAATTTTAAAAAAAGGCTAGTCATGACAAAGACGCAGATGTACTATGCTAGGCGAGGCGAGCTCACAAAGCAGATGAGCTACGTGGCAAAGATCGAGGGAGTGAGCGAAAATTTGCTTGTGGATGAGGTGGCAAATGGCAGGATCATCATCCCAGCAAATGTAAATCACATAAATTTAAAGCCAATGGGTATAGGCAGAAAGCTAAAGACAAAAATCAATGCAAATATCGGCAACTCAAGCTTAAGTAGCGACATTTGCGCTGAGCTTAGAAAGCTTGAAATTTGCCTAGAATTTGGCGCTGATACGGTTATGGATCTAAGCACTGACGGCGATTTAGATGCCATTAGAAGCGCTATCATAGAGCACTCAAGCGTGCCAGTTGGCACAGTGCCTATGTATGAAATTTTAAAAGAGGCAAAAGAGGTTACAAATATCACAAATGAGCTAATTTTAAGCGTGCTAGAGAAGCAAGCAAGGCAAGGGGTTAGTTACTTTACGATACACGCTGGCTTTTTGCGTGAGTTTTTGCCACTTGTTAAAAAGCGTAAAATGGGCATAGTTAGCCGTGGCGGCAGCCTGAGCGCGAGCTACATGTCAAAGCTAAATAGGCAAAATCCATTTTATGAGATTTTTGATCAAATTTTAGAAATTTGCGCAAAATATGACGTCTCGCTCTCGCTTGGCGACGGACTTCGCCCAGGCTGCCTTTATGACGCGACAGACGAGGCGCAGCTTAGCGAGCTAAAGGTGCTTGGAGAGCTAACACTTCGTGCGTGGCAAAAAGATGTGCAAGTGATGATAGAGGGCCCTGGTCATGTGCCATTAAGTCAAATTGAGTATAATATGAAAATCGAACAAGAGCTCTGCCATGACGCCCCATTTTACGTGCTTGGACCGCTTGTTAGCGATATCGGCGCAGGGTATGATCATATCACTTCAGCGATAGGTGGTACGATGGCAGCATATCACGGCGCTAGCATGCTTTGCTACGTAACGCAAAAAGAGCACCTTGGCTTGCCAAATGAAAATGACGTAAGAGAGGGCATCGTAGCTCACAAGATAGCAGCTCATGCCGCAGATGTCGCACTTGGCAAAGCTGGAGCCATCGAAAAAGATCATGCGATGAGTGATGCTAGGTATGCATTTGACTGGAACAAGCAGTTTGAGCTTAGCTTTGATCCAAAAAAGGCTAGAGAGCTTCACGATGAGAGCTTGCCAGAAGATGCGTTTAAGAGCGCTCATTTTTGTTCGATGTGCGGACCAAAATTTTGTGCATATAAAATTTCAAAAGATCTAGAAAAAGGAGAAAAATGTTAAATAAAGAAGAGGTCTTAAACAGACTAAAAGGTGTCATATATCCGGGATTTGAGAAGGATATAGTTAGCTTTGGTTTTGTAAAAAACGTGGAGATCGGCGAGAAAATTTTAATCGAAGTAGAGATCGTTAGCTCAAGCTCTGACGTGGCAAATGAGCTAAAAACGGACATCAAGCGTGTTATGGGCTCAAATGAGTACGTGCTAAATTTGATCCAGCCAAAGATACCTGAGGAGAAAAGTAACACTCAAAGTGGCAAAAATATCGCACCTCAAGTTAAAAATTTTGTAATGGTAAGCTCTGGAAAAGGCGGCGTTGGTAAATCAACCACGACGCTAAATTTAGCCATCTCAATGGCAAAACTAGGCAAAAAAGTGGGTATCTTAGACGCTGACATCTACGGACCAAATATCCCAAGAATGCTTGGCGAAGTAAATACTCAGCCACAAGTCGTTGGCAACAAGCTAAAACCGATACTTAGCCATGGCGTGGAGATGATGAGTATGGGCGTTTTGATGGAGGAGGGTATGAGCCTTATCTGGCGTGGCTCGATGATCATGAAAGCGATCGAGCAGCTGCTAAGAGACGTGCTTTGGAGCGAGCTTGATGTATTGTTTCTCGACATGCCTCCAGGAACGGGCGACGCGCAACTAACTCTAGCTCAAAGCGTGCCAGTAACAGCAGGTGTCTGCGTCACAACGCCTCAAGTAGTAGCACTTGATGATAGCAAACGTGCGCTTGATATGTTTGAGAAGCTTCACATCCCAATCGCTGGCGTCATCGAAAATATGAGCGGCTTCATCTGCCCAGATAACGGCAAAGAGTATGATATCTTTGGCAAAGGCACGACTGAAGAGGTGGCAAAGGCTTACAACACTCAAATTTTAGCTGAAATTCCTATCGAGCCAGCTGTTAGAGTGGGTGGCGATAATGGCAAACCAGTTAGCTTCTATGAGCCAAACTCAGTCACTGCAAAACGCTACGAGAGCGCAGCTGCAAGGCTTTGGGAGATAATAGAAAATATAAATAACGGCGGCGGGGCTGATAACTCAGCGATCCAGCCAGTAAATGACGGCAAGAGTGCTTGCTCGAAGTAAATTTACAAAAGATAAATTTTAGAGCAAATTTTAAAATTTGCCAGTTTAAATTTGGCTACAAAAATTTGGCTTTGCTTGTTGCAGGATTTAAATTTTGTAGCCAAAATGCAATCATTAAAAAGAAAATTTAACAGGAGAAAATATGAAAGCGATCGTAACCGTAGTCGGAAAAGATAGAGTTGGCATCGTTGCTGGCGTCTCAGCAAAGCTTAGCGAGCTAGGGCTAAACATAGATGATATAAGCCAGACTATTTTAAGCGACTTTTTCACGATGATGGCGGTGGTTTCAAGCGATGAAAATAAGGACTTTACAGCCTTAAGAGCGGAGCTTGATAAGCTTGGAGAGAGCCTAAAAGTAAAGATAAATATCCAAAGCTCAGCCATTTTTGATGCGATGCACAAAATTTAAGGACAAAAGATGGATATCAAAAACGTAACTGAAACTATCTCGATGATCGAGGAGCAAAATTTTGACATCAGAACGATCACGATGGGCATTAGTTTGCTTGACTGCATCGACCCTGACATAGGCAAAGCCTGCGACAAAATTTACGCAAAAATCACCACTAAAGCCAAAGACCTAGTTCGTGTGGGCAACGAAATTTCCGCTGAGCTAGGCATACCAATCGTCAATAAAAGAGTGAGCGTGACGCCTATCTCAATAATCGGCGCCGCAACGGATGCAAAAGACTATGTGATGATCGCAAAGACGCTTGATAGGGCGGCTATTGAAGTTGGTATTGATTTTATAGGTGGTTTTTCGGCTCTAGTGCAAAAGGGCTATCAAAAGGGCGATGAAATTTTGATAAATTCTATCCCCCAAGCACTAGCACAAACTGCAAAAGTGTGCTCAAGTGTCAATGTCGGCTCAACAAAAAGTGGCATAAACATGAGCGCAGTGCGTGACATGGGACGCATCATAAAAGAGACCGCAGCAGCTTCAGAGATGGGCTGTGCGAAGCTTGTAGTTTTTGCAAATGCAGTCGAGGACAATCCTTTTATGGCTGGTGCATTTCACGGCGTGGGCGAGGCTGACGTGGTGATAAATGTCGGCGTTTCAGGCCCAGGCGTCGTAAAAAGAGCGCTTGAAAAGGTGCGTGGCGAGAGCTTTGACGTGGTGGCTGAGACTGTGAAAAAGACGGCATTTAAGATCACTCGTATCGGTCAGCTCGTTGGTCAAATGGCGAGCGAGCGCCTTGGGGTTAAATTTGGTATCGTCGATCTCTCTCTTGCTCCAACGCCTGCTGTGGGCGACTCGGTGGCCCGCGTGCTTGAGGAGATGGGACTTGAGGCTGTTGGTACGCACGGCACGACTGCGGCACTTGCCCTGCTAAATGACGCGGTCAAAAAAGGTGGCGTCATGGCGTGCAATCAAGTGGGCGGCTTAAGCGGTGCTTTTATCCCAGTCTCAGAAGATGAGGGTATGATAGCTGCGGTGCGCGCGGGATCGCTAAATTTAGAAAAGCTTGAAGCGATGACGGCGATATGCTCGGTAGGGCTTGATATGATCGCCATACCTGCGGATACACCAAGCCAGAGTATAGCTGCGATGATCGCTGATGAGGCGGCTATCGGCGTGATAAATCAAAAAACAACGGCCGTTCGTATCATACCTCTTGGACGTGAGGGCGATATGATCGAGTTTGGCGGCCTTTTAGGAAGGGCACCTGTGATGAAGATAAACAAAGCCTCAAGTGCTGACTTCATCGCTCGTGGCGGACAAATTCCAGCACCTATCCATAGTTTTAAAAACTAATCTTCAAAGTCCGCTTTAAATTTGCGGACTTTTTCTTAAATTTATCCCAAACTTTTCAACTGCTTTTAGTTAAAATAATAAAAATTTTAAACCAAGGAGTTAAAATGAAAATTTTATCACTGCTTACAGCTCTACTTTTTGGGGCGGTATGTGGCTTTGCAAACGACGGCAAAGTAAGAACTATCGACACCTACGTCACGCCTTACTACTCAGCAAATGCTGGCAAGGTGGAATATGTCAAGGTCTATGACAAGATAGATGAGCTTTTAAAAAGTGGCAAAGTAGAGGACTTTAAAAAGGCAGAAAAGATCGTGCAGGACGCTCCACAGATGGTCTCTCCGATAACTCTTTTTGTCCTCTCAGCTCGCGCTTATGATCTTGGACTTCGCGATGATGCGGTATTTTGGTTTTACGTGGCAAAAAATCGCGCGATCTTGCTAAGAGGTGTTATAGACATGGAGGGCGAGAAATTTACTGACGTGGTGGCTGCGATAGGGGCGTTTATGAAGCTTGTTGGCGACGTGGTCAATCCTTACGCATTTTGCGATATCAAAAAACAACAAGAGATCGCTGATAAAGCACTTGAATGGACCAAGAAAAATGCCTATGAAGCGATGTTTTCGCCAGAATTTAGCTCGCCTCACGAAGATAGAAAAGCAGCCCTTGCAAAAGGCATAGAAAAGCTTGAAGCCCGCAATAAAAAAGAGAAAGATTACTTTTTAGACAAAGACAATCTTGCTAACTTTAAAGCTATGCGCAAGCAAAATGGCACTGATGAGAAATTCTGCTTTTAAATAGTGAGAAAAACTGAAATTTTGCTTGTAAATTTAGCTTTTGCTTTATGTTAAAAGGGCAAATTTACAAGCTGTCTCTATTTTAAATCACGATAAATTTGCTTAAATTTGACTCTTTTACAAGAGTAGTAAAATCACAAAAATGAGAATAAAAAATGACTTTGAAATTTGGCGAGCTTGAAAAAGTCGCAACAGATGATGGCTTTATCTGGTATGCAGAGACGGGGCTAAAAAGCGAGAGCTTTGGAGAAGTGCCGTTTTGCCTTGTCTGTAAAGACGAGACTGGCGCATACGATGAGACTATTTTGCTAGCAGAGCGAATTGCCAGTGATATCGATCGGCACGTAAAAGAGGCGCTTGTCTTTTTAAAAGATGAGCTTAGGCGAGAGCATTGTTTGAGTGATGATGAGCTTAGCTTGCTTGACGTGCCAGTTTGTTACCTGCCCTTTAGCTCGCCGCAATGCACCTTTTATGCGCGTGATAAGCAGTGGTTGATGAGCTTTGCCGAGGGTGCGCTAGATATCTGTGAGCCTTATGGTATAGGGGTGATTTTTGAGGATGAAAAGCCGCTTCGTTTAGAAAATTTAGAGCTTAGTAGTGAGTGCTAAGTGCTTAAATTTTTAAATTTATGCATTAAAAGCTATGTAAATTTAAGTTTTTCAAGCCTTGCAAAAAATGATGAAAATTTTGTTTTTAGGTATTGGCTGCGAACAAGAGGCACTAGAGTTTTTAAATGATTAAATTTTGCTGTTTTAGCCTTTACGCCAAAACAGCAAATTTATAAGCTATGCGTTGCAGCAGTCGCTCGGATCTTTTTCTTTTGTGATCCTAACTCTTAGGTCGTGGCGGATGATCTCTATCGACCAAAACCAGACCATGTGGCCCACAAACTCAGAGACATACTCATACCAAGGAAGTGTCCAAAGTGGCGGAGTGAGGCCAAGAAGCGGCAGTGAGATGCCGTGAACTGCGATAGTTGCTAAGATACCAGCCATCACGCCTTGCCACATCGTGATCTTTGGAAATTTCTCAGCCACGACGCAGTAGCCAACGGCAAAGACTATTGAAAATATGATGTGCGTTAGCATCACGTAGTTAAATGCATGCCCTGCAAACTCGTATATAGCGGCGTTTGGATCGGCGATACCGACATAATCTCTCAAAAACACATAAGGTGGGTTTAGAAAATTTCTCGAGCAGTCGATCGCATCAGCCGCTCTGATGGCACTTTCTGGCTCACAAGCTGCGTTAAACATATCCATAGGGCTTCTTGGTGGAAGTGGCACTTCTGCACCCCATTTGACAAAAGCTGAAACTACGCCAGCGACGAAACCGATCAGCGCAGCTAAGGCAAATTTTGGTTTGGTAGCTAAATTTGACATTTTGTCTCCTTGTAAAATTTGAGGCATTTTATTTCTATTTTTTATGATAAGGTTAATCATTATTATAATTTATAAATTTATCAAAGCTCAAATGTTTTAAAATCATAAAATTTTTAGCCATTTTTGGCTAGACTAAGAAAAAATTTAAAGGAGAATAGATGTCTAAAGAGTTTAAAGACGCAAACGAATTTAAGGAATTTTTTGAAGAATTTAGAAAAAAAGATGGTTACAAAGATCCAGTTGCTTTTGGCATCGCAAGAGTCGATCGCGGACAAAAAAATAGCGACAAAATTTTGCAAGCAAGTTACGCCGTTGTAAATTACAAAGAGAGCTTTTTAAGCGCAGCTGCTTTTATCTACGCTTTGCAAAAGTGTGATGTTGAGGTTGATTTTAGCGCATCCGAGTTCGTGACTGATCTCACGCCAAAGGTAGCAAAAAAGGCTAGCAAGCTCTTTAGCGTCTTTGAAAAAGATATAAAATCGCATAAAAACGTGGAGAATTTACACGCTGTGAAGATGGCATTTGATGACGATCTTGAGCTAAACGAGAATAAATTTAAGCTTGTATTTTTATTTGATGACGCAAAGCCACTTAGCGTAGAAGCCGTCTATCTCAAGCTCTACTTGATCTCGCTTGGCAAGGTCGCACCTAGGACGATCGTGCTTGATGGAGCCTTTGGAGTGCTACCAAATGTCGCATGGACTAGCCAAAACATACCGATCGAGCTTGAGTGGCTAAGAGAAAATGAAATTTCTTTAAAGATGTTTGGCGAGTATCCAGCGATCGTGAGCGTGGATAAATTCCCAAGATTTCTAAGTCACATCATCCCAGCTGATAACACGAGAATTTTAGACGCTGCTAAAGTCCGCATGGGCGCTGCTGTGCATCCTGGCACAGTCGTCATGCCAGGAGCTGCTTATATCAACTTTAATGCAGGCACGACTGGCGGCGTGATGGTTGAAGGCAGGGTTAGCAGCTCTGTTGTCGTGGGCGAGGGCAGTGACGTTGGCGGCGGAGCTAGCATACTTGGCGTGCTAAGCGGCACGAATGGCAACCCTGTAAGCATAGGCAAACACTGCTTGCTTGGCGCAAACTCAGTTACTGGCGTGCCACTTGGCGATAACTGCATCGTGGATGCTGGCATAGCGGTACTTGAGGGCACAAAGGTCTATATCTCGGCCAGCGAGCGCGAAAAGCTAGCTAAGCTAAATCCTAGCTTTAAATTTGAAGCTGAAATTTACAAAGCGCTTGAGCTTGGCGGGCTAAACGGGCTTCATTTTAGACAAAATAGCCAAACAGGTCAGATCACTGCAAGTGCAAGCAAAAGGGCGATCAAGCTAAATGAGGCACTTCATTAAAAGGAGCTAGCATGAAAGTTGGCATTTTGATGTTTGACAAGATAAATTTATTAAGCTTTGCCAAAATTTATGATTTTTTGCATAAATTTGAAGGTTTTAACATCAAAACCTACGCCCTAAAGCCTGAGATAGTCGATGAATTTGGCGTCAGGCTTCATCCTGAAATTTACGCTGAGAGCCTTTACGGCGTAGATATCTTGGTCGTGCCAGATGGCGTTGGAGCGCTTGGGCTAAGGTATGATGAGATATTTTTAAGCTGGATAAAAAGCTCAGCGAGTGCGAAATTTAAGATCGGCTTTGACCTTGGCGTGCTCATCCTTGGCGGGGCTGGATTTTTAGAGGACAGAGAGGCTTGCATAAGGGGCGGATACAAAAACGCGCTGAGTGGCTACTGCGAGGTAAATGACGCTAAGATGTGCGAGAGCAGGGGTGTGATAAGTGTTAGCGAATTTGATGATGAGATCAAAGAGCAGCTTGCAAAAATCCTAAGTAAAGATAAAATTTAAGGGCTTTGGCTCTTAAATTTGATAGAAATTTTATCTTTTTAATGAGCTTATGGCTTGTTTTATGGCGCTATTTACCGCTTCTAAATGCCACTTTATCCACGTTGTGAAGTCAAAGTTTAAATTATTTTCAAGCTTTGTTGTCTGCTCTAAAATTTCATAATAATCTTTTTTATTTGCATAAATAACGCTGGAGATAGAAAAAGTAGTGCGCCAAAGCCCTTGCCATACGGCCATTACCGTCATCATAAGGATGGATTATCACAAACCAAAGGTGCTCTAAGGCACTTTTTACATAGGCGTTTTCAGGGCTTTTATTGATAAAATTTAAAAAATTTCATCCTCTACGCGCTCTGCTGGCAAGGCTTCGTAGTGGATTTGCACATTTTTTGAAGGAGCTGAGACGACACTCATCTCATCATCTCTAAATTTAGCTCTTTTTATCTTGTGGTTTTTGCTTTGGCTATATTCAAACAAGGCATTGTGCCAGCCATGTAGCCGCTCGAAGTTCATAGGAGCTTTGTTTAAATTTGCATCAAGCAAAAGCGAGACTAGATTATCGCTATGTCTAGTCGCATAAGTGTCAGCTAAGCAGTCAAAATTTTCATCTAGTCTCTTTTTTACCGACGAGCGAATGCTTGATCTATTAAGTCTCTCGCCCTCTATGAGAGATGAGCTTATTATTTCATCTTCAAGTGCGCTAATTTGCGCCTTTAAAAGATCGCTTCTGCTGATCTTGCTTGTTATCTCTTTTAAAATTTCGTGATTTTGCTCTAGCTTTTTTATGATGGCGTCTATCTCTCTTTTATCGAAAGAGAAATTTGGGTAGTTGGGATGTGCCATATCCACAGGTTTTGCATCAAATTTCTTTAAAATTATGGCTTTTGTGCCTATCTATAAGGTCTTCTATACTCTCTTCTAGCGTCATTGTAGCCACGTCTATATCCACGCTCAAAACCATCGTCGTAGTCGTCATCGTTATAGTAGCCTCCACGGTAACCACGCTGAAATCTATCAAATCTTTCGTACTCATTTTGATAGTATGGGCGGTAGTTAGGCGGATATGGCGCATAGTTTGGATCAATAGGATAGTAGCCACTCATGCGGCAGCTATCCTCATCAAAATCTTTCAATCCAAAACGAAATTTATATCCGTCTATCTTTTTACTAAGGGCGTCGTAGTTTCTCGTGTCGCCATAAAATTTAGCCATTTCTCTTTCGTTTATAAGTTTGCAAAGCCCGATCTCTATCTTTTTAGTATAGTTTACAGCTAGCAACATCGTAAATGTACAAAACAAAATGGCTATAAATTTCATCTTAGTCTCCTATTTTTATATTTCCGCCTTTGCCAAGACCGCCTTTTACATTTTGGACTTTATAGTCTTTTAGCGCGACTATAAGTTGGTTCATAGCGTCCATAAAAGCATTTACGATCATTCTGCCCTCTGGTGTCTTTGTGTAGCCACCAAGTCCAGCGCTCACACGCGAAAATGAATTTGACCCCATGCCAAAGAAGTCAAAGTTGCTATCACTGCCGACTGCACCAGCGATCTGTACGCCTGAGCGGTTGTCTATGAGAAGCAAAGATGTTTGTGTTTCGCTCTTTGAAAAGCCTCCGCTTACCTTGCCAGCAACGTTGCCAAAGACAGCGCCTACAAGTCCGCTGATACCGCCAGTGTCCTCTTTGCTAAATGTGATCTCTGGCTGCATGGTATAATCAGCCGCTACGACTTGACCTTTGTGAAATTTAGAGCCTTTTCTTAGCTCGCCACTAGCTTCAAGCGCGCGCTCTTGCATCATATTATCCATACTTCTGCCACGCTCTACGATGACGAAGCAGCCAGTTTGCTGAGCTAAGATCCTTAGCACCGGCACTGTTGAGCCAAGCTGATAATCTCTAGTTAGATATGAGTACCATGAACTACTTTGATCCTCGTAAAAAGACAATGTTCCTAGCGTTTGGCTGCAACGCTCGATTTTCGTGTTGGCATTTTTGGCTGTATCTCCTGCTGCGGCACCAGTTACACCGCTATTGCTGCTAGCGCATCCAGCAAATAAACAAAGAGCGGCAACGCTGCTAAAGACCTTAGATGCTAAAAATCTCTTTTTCATGAAGATCCTTTTTAATGTAATTAGAAGTTCAAATATTATAAGAAAATAATATTTTGTGAAAACTTAAATTTTAAAAGAAAAATATAAAAGTAAAATTTAAGCGGCCAGCAAGATGCCAGCCACATAAATTATTCGACAGTTACGCTTTTTGCGAGGTTTCTTGGCATATCGACATTGTTGCCAAGTCTAACAGAAATTTCAAGTGCAAGTAGCTGAAGCACAAGCATCATCTCGAAAAATTCGCTCATATAGTGATCTTGAACGCTTGTTTTTACGTAGTCATCACTTAGTTCAAACTCAAGCGGACTTATCGCTAGGATATATGCATCTCTTGCAGCAAGCTCTTCGACATTGCTCTTTGCCTTTTCATAAAGTAAATTTTGAGGCATTAAAGCGATCGTAAATAGCTTCTCATCTGCAAGTGCGATAGGACCGTGCTTCATCTCGCCTGATGGATAGCCTTCGGCGTGAAGATATGAAATCTCTTTAAGTTTTAACGCACCTTCAAGCGCAAGCGGATAGAAGATGTCTCTACCGATGAAGAAGAAGCCATGACCGTGCAAATAGTGCTTGCTTAGGCGGTGAAGCTTCTCTTGCAAAGTGTTATCTATATTTAAAATTTGTGGTATATGAAGAAGCGTTTTGATCTCATGATCAAGCTCTTTTTTGCTGATAGATCCCTTTGCAGATGCCATTTGAAGTACAAGCATCCAAAGCACGATGATCTGCGTTGCAAATGCCTTTGTACTTGCCACACCTTTTTCGATGCCAGCGCGAGTTAGAAGCGTGTTATCAGCTAGCCTAACGATAGAAGAGTTATCGACGTTGCAAATCGCAAGTGTCTTTAGCCCAGCCTCTTTTGCTATCCTAAGTGCCTCAAGAGTATCAGCTGTCTCGCCACTTTGTGAGATGACGATAAAAAGCGAGTTTTTGTTTAGATAAGGCTTTCTATATCTAAATTCGCTCGCCACTTCGACCTTTGTTCTAACTTTAGCAAGTCTTTCAAAAAGATAGCTTGCAGTTAGTGCTGCATGATAGCTCGTACCGCACGCACAAAGTACGACATCATCGATGCCTTTTAGGTATTCGTCGTCTAAATTTTCAAGGGTGACTTTGTGGTTTTTAACTCTGCCCATGATGGTTTCAGATACGACTGCACCTTGCTCGTAAATTTCTTTCTCCATAAAAAATGTATAACCCTCTTTTTGGGCATAGCTCTTATCTTTTGGCAGTGCGTTAAAGGTTATGCTAGCTTTTTTGCCGTGTTTAAAAACAGCTATCTCGTCTAAGCTCACATAGCCGTAGTTATTGTCATCAAGATATGCCACTTCGGTTGCGTTGCCAATAAGCGGCGCATCTGATGAGGCAAAATATACCTCTTTTTTGTCACTTTTGCCTATTGCCATAGGGGCGGCATCTTTTGCGAAAAATATCTTATCAGGTGCAGTTTTAGTGATAAGTAGCGTCGCATAAGCGCCTCTTAGCTTTGCGATAGTCGCCTCATAAGCTTTAAATGGGTCTTTTTTCTCTTTTAAAATTTCTTCAAAAAGATGCACGATCACTTCGGTGTCGGTTTGGCTCATAAATTTCACGCCCTTTGCCTCAAGCTCATCTTTAAGCTCTTTGTAGTTTTCGATGATGCCGTTATGAACGACAAATGAGTGCTCGCCAAGGTGCGGGTGAGCATTGATCTCAGTTGGTTTGCCGTGAGTTGCCCAGCGTGTGTGACCTATCGCCACGCCAAAGCCCTCTGATGTAAAGTCCTTTGTCTTTAGGGCTAAATTTTCAAGTTTGCCGACCGCTTTAAAGAAGTCGATCTTGCCATCACTCATCACAGCCATGCCAGCGCTGTCGTATCCGCGATACTCAAGCTCTTTTAGACCGCTTAAAATGACCTCTTTTTTCTCTTTATCTCCGATGTATCCTACGATTCCACACATGTTTTACTCGCTTATTAATAAATTTAATATCTCTTCGCCTTTACTCTCAAGTCGCTCGTTTTTCTCGATCAAAAAGAGATTTCTCGTTCTATTTTTAACCGTCTGAATTCTAGCACTCGTGACTTGAAAATGAAGCCTGTCAAAAACACTCATCACATAAGCCATTAGCCCACGCTGATCTTTTGCGTTGATGCTAAGTTTGGCGTAATCTTTTGAGTGATTTAGCTCGAAGTTTATCTCATCTTTGTTAATATTTGGTTTCAAAGGCTCTCTTAAAACCTCGCTATTTAGGGATTTTAGGGCTAAAATTTTAGTGTTTTCAAGCTCATGATTTTTTACATTTTGGTTAAAGTCAAGCCTGATATAAAATTTCTTCTCAAAAAGCTCAAATATCTCCATATATGCAAGGTCAAATTTGGCAAATTCATAGAGCAGGGCGCTTAAATTTAGGCTCTTGTTTGTATAAATTTGAATGCTTAAATTTTTAGTATTGTTTATGAAAATTTCTGTTTCGTTTAAGCTGTCAGCCACTTTGCTTAAATTTATGATCTCGCTCGCGCTATATTTTGTAAAGACCAAATTTGATGTGATCTTAAAAATTTTCTCTTGCAGCTTTGGCTCAAGCGCCAAAAACTCGCTATTTCGTTTTATAGACTGCTCTTTTTTTACCCGCCTTGTCGCTTCATCAAGTAAATTTTCATCGCTAAATGCGCTAAGAGAAATTTCATAAAGCTCTCTTAAAAGCTTTGCTGTGTAGGCGTTGTAAAGCCTCTCATTTGTGGCGTTTATCACGCAGTAGCTAAGGATGTAAAGTAGCTTTAAGACCTGTTTGTCGCCAAGCTTTGATATGAAGGCGAAGATGACGCGCTGTGAGTAGATGTCCTCTCTGTTTGAGACGTTGCTCATTAGGGTGTGATATTTTATCAAGATGACGCCGATGTTGATAGCTTTTTGGCTTAAATTTAGCTTGTTCGCGTAGGCTCTAAAGATGTTTGCGCCGATGTTTGCGTGATCTTTGCCGCCAAGTCCTTTGCCAACGTCATGCATAAGCGTCACGATCTTTAGCATCGTTTTGCCCTCTAAGCAAAGCTCAGTGTAGAGATTTTTTATAAATTTATCTTTTATATTTTCAAGAAATTTGACACTTAAGATGCTATGCTCATCAACCGTAAATTCGTGATAGCCGTCATATTCTGCTAGCTGGGAGATGTGCTCCATCGGTTTTATCAAAATTTGTATCATCTGTGCATCGAGCAATGATTTTAAGATAGCGTAGGAATTTTCTCTTAAAAATATCTTCTTAAACTCGCTTATAGCGCGCTCTAGACCATCTTTTGTGATGATGGCTCGCTTGATATAAAAGATCGCGCTTATATCAAATTTATAATCCACATCTTTTAGCTCTAAAAGCTCATTTATGAGATCCTCGATGAGCGCTGGCTTTTTGTGAAGTGGCACGTAGATGACGCCATTTATCTCATAAAAGCCATTTTTTAGCCTAGCAAATTTTCTCTGCTCGAAGCTTAGCTCGCTTTTGAAAAATGGCCTACAAAGCGAAGCTGCGATAAATCTTGAGTAGATGGCTATATTATTCATCGAGCTTAGCATCTTTTGGCTGATGACGCTTTCGTTGTCTTGCAGTTTTTTGGACTTTGTCTGCATAAAATTTGTCGTGATCTCGACACTTGAAGCGCTGAAAGTATCGGTGTTTTGTGTTAAATTTAAAGCACTTAGCAAGCTTAGTAAAAAATCCACATTTAGATTAAAACTAGCGATCTCTTTTTCATTCATCACTTTAAGAGCTTGTGATCTAACTGAAACGTCGCTATCAAGGCAGTTCAGTATGCAGTTTAAGTGGTAAATTTCATCGATCCCACCAAAGCCACTTTTTAAATTTGGCTCTTGTGCCAAGTAGCTTATGCTAGAAAATGGCAAAAATGCCTTTAAATGGTAGTTTAAAAAGGCTTTTTTATCAAATTCTTTTATCTTTATGATCTCGCTTTTTACTAGGCGGTAGAGGCTTTTTGAGCCGCAGATGTAGCGAAGTTGTGAGGTTTCGCTTTTAAATTTAAGGTCATCTTTGAAATTTACAAAAATTTCATCCACTTCGGCAATTTTTATCACAATTTTTATGCCAGAGCCATCTAAAATTTCAGAAAATTCTTTTAAGAAATTTTTTATATTATAGCCCTTTAAATTTTTATAAACTAGTAAAATTTCAAGCTCGCTATTTGCGCTAAGTAGCGTTTGAGCGTATTTACCAGTGGCTAGAACGCTAAAAGCAAAGCTGTCATTTTGTGGCACAAACTCATCAAAAAATTCTCGCATAGTTTCATTTAAATAAGATTTTATAAAATCATCATACTCTTTGGCTAAGAAATTTGTGAAATTTCTGCCTTGATTTTTTTGAAAATGTTTTGGCAAATTTGCCTTAAAATCAAGAAATTTCTCTTTGATCCTTGAATAATTATCGCTATTTTTGGCACTTTTATCAGCTAGCATTTAGTGTTTCCATTGTTAAAAATATCTTGGCAAATGTTACATAATTTTTGCAAAAACAAAGCTTTATTTGCTTATAATAAAGCCTTAAGTTCAGCTTTAGGACGATATAAATAATGAATCTATTACAAAAACTAGAAAGTGGCGAGAGATTAAGTAAGCAAGAGGCTTTTTCGCTTTATGAGCTTGATCTTTTTACCTTGGCTAAATTTGCCGACAAAAAGCGCAGAAAACTGCACGGCAACAAGGTCTTTTTTAACGTAAATCGCCATATCAATCCAACAAATATCTGTGCTGACATCTGTAAATTTTGCGCATTTTCGGCCCACAGAAAAAATCCAAATCCATACCTAATGAGCCACGAAGAAATTTTAAAGATCGTTGATGAGAGCGTGAGCCACGGCGTAAAAGAGATACACATCGTCTCCGCCCACAACGCAACTAGCGGCTGGCAGTGGTACTTAGAAATTTTTAAAAAGATAAAGGCAGCTCATCCAGAGCTTCATGTAAAGGCGATGACGGCGGCTGAGATCGACTTTTTATCAAGGCATTACGGCTTAAGCTACGATGAGGTGATAGAAAAGATGCTCGAATATGGCGTCGATAGCATGCCAGGCGGCGGGGCTGAAATTTTTGATGAAGAGATCAGGGCTAAAATTTGCAAAGGCAAAGTAAGTAGCGAGAACTGGCTAAATATCCACAAAATGTGGCACGATAAAGGCAGACAAAGCAACGCAACAATGCTTTTTGGCCACATAGAAAGCCGCGAAAATAGGATCGATCACATGCTAAGGATAAGGGACTTGCAAGATGAAACTGGCGGATTTAACGCATTTATCCCGCTAGTTTATCAAAGAGAAAATAACTACTTAAAAGATGTGAAATTTCTAGGATCGGCTGAAATTTTAAAGACTATGGCGATATCTCGCTTGGTGCTTGATAATGTCCCACATATAAAGGCATACTGGGCCACATCGACGCTAAATTTAGCGATGATCGCTCAGGAATTTGGCGCTGATGATCTTGATGGCACGATAGAAAAAGAGAGCATACAAAGTGCAGCTGGCGCAAATAGCGCAAATGGCGTTACACTAAAGACATTTTGCGATCTTATTAAAACATCTGGTTTTACGCCGGTTGAGCGTGATAGCTTATATAACGAACTTAAAATTTACTAAAGGAGCTTGGGGTGAAATTTTTTGACTTAGCACAAAACAAAACGAGTGTGAAGCAGGAATTTGGAGCGGGACTTACGACATTTTTAGCGATGATGTATATCGTGCCGGTAAATGCGATCATTATGAGCAAAACTGGCATGCCTTATGAGGCACTAATCACTGCAACAGCGCTAATTACCATATTTTCTACGATATTAAATGGTCTTTGGGCAAACACGCCAGTTGCGATGAGCGTTGGCATGGGGCTTAACGCCTACTTTACATTTGGTCTTTGCATCGGTATGAAAGTGCCTTGGCAAACGGCTCTTGGCGTTGTTTTCTTAAGTGGCGTGATATTTGTCGTCTTGTCTTTTACAAATTTTAGAATGTGGATAATAAGATCCATCCCACTTGATCTAAGAAGAGCGATAAGCGCTGGTATAGGCACATTTATCAGCTTTGTTGCATTTCAGCAAATGGGTTTTATCGTAAATAACGATGCGGTTTTAGTTGGCATAGGAAATTTCAAAGATCCAAACGTACTTCTTGGCGTTTTGGGGTTATTTTTGGTTGTTTGCTTTTGGGCGTGGAAGATAAAGGGTGCATTTATCCTAGCTGTGCTTGCTACTTCAGTGATAGCTTGGGTGCTTGGCATCGCTCCTCATCCAAAAGAAATTTTCTCAACTCCAGCCTCTATCTCTCCGATATTTTTAGAGCTTGATATAAAAGGTGCGTTTAGCCTAGCCTTGCTACCAGTTGTTATCACGTTTTTTGTGACTGATCTTTTTGACTCGATAGGCACGCTAGCTGGCGTTGGCACGAGGGCTGGGATATTTGACGAAAACAAAAAAGATGGCGTCGTAAAACTTGAAAAAACTCTTGAAGCTGACGCTGTTGCTACCGCAGCTGGCTCGCTTGTAGGTGTAAGTACGACCACATCGTTTGTAGAAAGCGCTAGTGGCGTAGAAGAGGGCGGTAGGACTGGTCTAACGGCTGTATTTTGTGGGCTTTTATTTATACTTACATTATTTATGTTGCCACTTTTTAAAGCGATCCCTGGTAACGCCATCTATCCGATCCTTGTAATGGTTGGCGTGCTTATGTTTGCTGAGCTTGCTAGTATAAATTTCAAAGATCCAGCCATCGCCGTTGCGACATTTTTCATAGTTGTGCTCATCCCGCTTACTTACTCGATCACAAATGGCCTTGCATTTGGATTTATGTCATACGTCATAGTTAAGCTCATAAAGAGAGAATTTAGCGATATAAATTTAGGTGTAGTCGTGCTAGCGCTCATTAGTTTTATCGTATTTTTAGTGCATTGATAAGGATTAAAGATGATATTTTATAGCTACGATGAATTTGCCGTTGATGCTAAAAAGATGGCAAAACAGATAAAAGATGAGTTTGATCCAGAGGTAATACTAGCTGTGGCAAGAGGCGGTCTAACGCTTGGTCACTCGCTAGCTGTTGCGCTTGAAAATAGAAATTTATTTACTTTAAATTCTATCCACTACGAGGATACAAACAAGCTTGATACGATACAAATTTTTAATGTGCCAGATCTTAGCAGATACACTAAAATTTTGCTTGTTGATGACATCATCGATAGCGGCGAGAGCATGGTTGAGATAAAAAGAGAGCTGCTTAAACGCTATCCAAATTTAGATATAAAGATAGCTACTGTATTTTATAAAGAGAAGGCTCTGCTTTTGCCTGAATTTAAAGTAAAAGAGGCTCATGACTGGGTTGAGTTTTTCTGGGATATACATATTTAAGGGCGCGATTTGTTAGAAAGAGTTAGAGAATTTGCTAGCAGGCACATTGCTTTTAGCGTATTTTTGATATGTTTGATTGATTTTGTATTTCTACTTTATGCGGCAAATTCTCTTAGTATAAGCTACAATGAGGCTGAAATTTTCTTTCAAAAGCACAGCCTTCTTGGCTACATCTTAAAACTAAGCGCCCATTTTTTTGGTCAAAATGACCTTGCTGTGCGAGGCGTGATGATCTTTTTTCACATCGCAAGCGTGGTTTTGATGTATAAGGTGAGCAAATTTTACATCAAGCTTGAGTTTGACAGGATCGTAGCGGTCCTACTTTTTGTGCTACTTCCTGGCACGCTAGCTTCAGCCCTTATCATAAATAACGCCGGAATTTGCATCACTCTAGCGCTTTTGTGCATATATCTTTTCCATATTAAAAAGAAAATTTTATTTAGTCTCTTTTTCTGCCTAGCCTTTTTCATAGATGGCGATTTTTTGATATTTTATGCAGGTTTTTTTATATTTGCACTTTATAAAAGAAAGCCGCCACTTGCATGGCTCAGCGCCATTTTATTTTTGCTGACACTTTACTTTTTTGGCTTTGAAACAAATGGCAGACCAAGTGGGCATTTTATCGATACTTTTGGCATATTTGCTGCTGTATTTTCGCCATTTGTCTTTATCTTTTTTGTATATACGATTTATAGAATTTGGGTTAAGGAAAAGAAGGATCTTTTGTGGTTTATCGCTATTTGCTCATTTTGCTTTTGTATGATAGTCTCTGTGCGCCAAAGGCTGGAGCTTGAGCAGTTTTTGCCATTTTGCGTGATCGCAACGCCACTTATGGTAAGAGTTTTTTTCAACTCTTATCGCGTGAGACTGCCAAAATTTAGAAAAGGACACAAAATTTGCACTGGCTTAGTGATGCTTTTTTTGGTATTTAACTGGTCAGCGATCATCTTTAATCAAATTTTTTACCTCTTTTTAAACGATCCTACAAAACATCTCACTTATAAATTTGATGTAGCAAAAGAGCTTGCAGATAAGCTAAAAGAGGCTGGAGTGCAAGATATAGCGACCGAAGATACAAGGCTTGCACTAAGGCTTAAATTTTATGGGATAAAAACAAAAAGCTACTCTAAAAATTTATTATCAAGTGCCGATTTAGATGAGAAGTCAAAATTTAGTATAGAAAAAATGGGAAAAGTAGTTGCAAATTTCAATATCAAGGAACGATAATCTATGAAAAAAAGAGCTTTTACGATGATAGAGCTTGTTTTTGTTATTGTTGTTGTTGGAATTTTAGCTGCCATTATGATCCCAAAACTAAATAGAAATGCCTCAAGAGAAGCCGCAAATCAGATCCTAACTCATATAAGATATACTCAACACCTTGCTATGCAGGATGATAAGTATTCTATCACTGAAAAAGGATGGGCAAAACAGCGCTGGACGATAGCTTTTGCTAAAGATAAAGTAGATAGTTGTTCGGTTGATAAAAATAATGAGCTAACTTGGAAATATAGTGTTTATTATGATAAAAGTATGACCGGAAATCCAAATTCGCAAGATGAGTTTGCAAGTGATATTTATAAGACTGGAAAGTTACTAACAGCTGGCTGGAGTGGTATGTCAGGTGGTGACTGCAAAAAGATAAACAAAGAGCTAAATATAGAAAAAAGATTTGGCATAATAGATGTAACTCTATCTGGTGGATGTGTAAAAGGTAAGGCAAATAAAAAAGTAGCCTTTGATGAGATGGGACGACCGATGTGGACAATAAGCACAGTTGGTGGTGGTTTAAAGCGACCATACGATAGACTTGTTAAAAAAGATTGCAGTATAACAATAACTGATAAACGTGGCAATCAAACGACCATTACTATAGAAAAAGAAAGCGGCTTTGCATCTATAAAAGAAAATAGTTAAATTTGATTAAAAATTTATAGTTTTTATTTTTTAAAAAAGTTGCCATTTTTTAATCTGTATTTAAGCATCACTTCTATATACTTCACTTTCTGTTTTGCAGAACGCAGAGCAGAAAGTTCTTTTAACTTACAATTGTTAAACTATTAGTCAATCTTTGAAATCTAAACAAGTGATCGATTGAGCCAGTCTATTATGATTAAATAATAGATTAGACAAACTAATATAAAAACTAAAAGTTTTTTTGATTAAAAACTTCATAATAAATACTAAAAGCAATTTTAGTAAAAACATTATTACTAGATTGCATTAGCAATCTTAGTCTTTAGTGTTGCTTCTTAGTAAAGCTCTGCTTTACGCTAAAGAATGTTAATATGGAGAGTTTGATCCTGGCTCAGAGTGAACGCTGGCGGCGTGCCTAATACATGCAAGTCGAACGGACAAGTAAGAGCTTGCTCTTATGAGTTAGTGGCGCACGGGTGAGTAATGTATAGCTAATCTGCCCTACACTAGAGGACAACAGTTGGAAACGACTGCTAATACTCTATACTCCTGTCTGACATAAGTTAGATAGGGAAAGTTTTTCGGTGTAGGATGAGGCTATATTGTATCAGCTAGTTGGTGAGGTAATGGCTCACCAAGGCTATGACGCATAACTGGTCTGAGAGGATGATCAGTCACACTGGAACTGAGACACGGTCCAGACTCCTACGGGAGGCAGCAGTAGGGAATATTGCTCAATGGGGGAAACCCTGAAGCAGCAACGCCGCGTGGAGGATGACACTTTTCGGAGCGTAAACTCCTTTTGTTAGGGAAGAACAATGACGGTACCTAACGAATAAGCACCGGCTAACTCCGTGCCAGCAGCCGCGGTAATACGGAGGGTGCAAGCGTTACTCGGAATCACTGGGCGTAAAGGACGCGTAGGCGGATTATCAAGTCTCTTGTGAAATCCTATGGCTTAACCATAGAACTGCTTGGGAAACTGATAATCTAGAGTGAGGGAGAGGCAGATGGAATTGGTGGTGTAGGGGTAAAATCCGTAGAGATCACCAGGAATACCCATTGCGAAGGCGATCTGCTGGAACTCAACTGACGCTAATGCGTGAAAGCGTGGGGAGCAAACAGGATTAGATACCCTGGTAGTCCACGCCCTAAACGATGTATACTAGTTGTTGCTAAGCTAGTCTTGGCAGTAATGCACCTAACGGATTAAGTATACCGCCTGGGGAGTACGGTCGCAAGATTAAAACTCAAAGGAATAGACGGGGACCCGCACAAGCGGTGGAGCATGTGGTTTAATTCGAAGATACGCGAAGAACCTTACCCGGACTTGATATCTAACAAATCATCTAGAGATAGAAGAGTGTCTGCTTGCAGAAATGTTAAGACAGGTGCTGCACGGCTGTCGTCAGCTCGTGTCGTGAGATGTTGGGTTAAGTCCCGCAACGAGCGCAACCCACGTCATTAGTTGCTAACAGTTCGGCTGAGCACTCTAATGAGACTGCCTTCGTAAGGAGGAGGAAGGTGTGGACGACGTCAAGTCATCATGGCCCTTATGTCCGGGGCGACACACGTGCTACAATGGCATATACAATGAGAAGCAATATCGCGAGATGGAGCAAATCTATAAAATATGTCCCAGTTCGGATTGGAGTCTGCAACTCGACTCCATGAAGCCGGAATCGCTAGTAATCGTAGATCAGCCATGCTACGGTGAATACGTTCCCGGGTCTTGTACTCACCGCCCGTCACACCATGGGAGTTGATTTCACTCGAAGCCGGAATACTAAATTAGTTACCGTCCACAGTGGAATCAGCGACTGGGGTGAAGTCGTAACAAGGTAACCGTAGGAGAACCTGCGGTTGGATCACCTCCTTTCTAGAGTACATATAGATATTCTCTCACAAGATATCTATAAGAAAGATATTCTCAATCATCCTTGTTTAGTTTTGAAAGATTGATAGACCTATAGGGGCCTATAGCTCAGCTGGTTAGAGTGCACCCCTGATAAGGGTGAGGTCACAAGTTCAAGTCTTGTTAGGCCCACCAGAGAATTTAATTGGGGAATTAGCTCAGCTGGGAGAGCGCCTGCTTTGCACGCAGGAGGTCAGCGGTTCGATCCCGCTATTCTCCACCATAAAATAGTTTAACAGTAAAAGTCTATATTAAGTGTTTTTAGAAACATTTACTTTAGACTTTTAAGCGTACTTAATCTTTATTGATGACAAAGTTGCCGAAAGCAACTTTGTGCTTTAGGGGTTTCTAAAGGGTGTAACTCTTTGGTCGTAAAGACTAGCTTGCTAGTCTGCGAAGTCTAAATGTTCTTTTAATTAATATTGTTAATAGTCACAAGCAAGTTTTAAAAACAATTTTACAGGACTTGTTAAAGATTTAAATTTCTATCATCTTTGCATTTAATGCAAAAGTTTGACATCACAATCTATTTAGGATTTAAAACTTATCTAAATAGTAGTCAATGCTTTCCGTCTTGAGAGCTAGAATTTAAATGTAGTAACATAAAGTTATCTTTAACAAGGAAGTGATGCGAATTAGAATAATCTAATATAGAAAAGGTAAGCTACAAAGAGCAAGTGGTGGATGCCTTGGCTAGTAGAGGCGATGAAAGACGTGCCAGGCTGCGATAAGTCTCGGGGAGCCGTCAAGGGGCTTTGATCCGGGAATTTCTGAATGGGGCAACCCAACTAATAGAGATATTAGTTACCGTATAACGGAGCAAACGAGGGGAATTGAAACATCTTAGTACCCTCAGGAAAAGAAATCAAAAGAGATTACGCTAGTAGCGGCGAGCGAACGCGTAAGAGGGCAAACCACTAGTTTACTAGTGGGGTTGTAGGACTGCAATATAGACTAAACTTAGCTAATAGAACGACCTGGAAAGGTTAGGCACAGAGGGTGATACCCCCGTATATGAAAGCTTTGTTTTACTTAGCAGTATCCTGAGTAGGGCGGAACACGTGATATTCTGTCTGAAGCTGGGTAGACCACTATCCAACCCTAAATACTACTACTAGACCGATAGTGCACAAGTACCGTGAGGGAAAGGTGAAAAGAACTGAGGTGATCAGAGTGAAATAGAACCTGAAACCATTTGCTTACAATCATTCAGAGCCCTATGATTTATCAGGGTGATGGACTGCCTTTTGCATAATGAGCCTGCGAGTTGTGATGTCTGGCAAGGTTAAGGAAACCCGGAGCCGTAGCGAAAGCGAGTCTTAATAGGGCGTTTAGTCAGACGTTGCAGACCCGAAACGATGTGATCTATCCATGAGCAGGTTGAAACCGGTGTAAGAGCCGGTGGAGGACCGAACCCGCTAGCGTTGAAAAGCTATGGGATGACTTGTGGATAGGGGTGAAAGGCCAATCAAACATCGTGATAGCTGGTTCTCTCCGAAATATATTTAGGTATAGCGTCATGTAGTAACACTAGGGGGTAGAGCACTGAATGGGCTAGGGCATACACCAATGTACCAAACCCTATCAAACTCCGAATACCTAGTGTGTAATCATGGCAGTCAGGCGGCGAGTGATAAAATCCGTCGTCGAGAGGGGAACAACCCAGACTAACAGCTAAGGTCCCTAAATCTCATTTAAGTGGAAAACGATGTGGAGTTACTTAAACAACCAGGAGGTTGGCTTAGAAGCAGCCATCCTTTAAAGAAAGCGTAATAGCTCACTGGTCTAGTGATTCTGCGCGGAAAATATAACGGGGCTAAAATGAGTACCGAAGCTTTAGACTTAGTTTTACTAAGTGGTAGGAGAGCGTTGTATTTGCGTTGAAGGTATACCGGTAAGGAGTGCTGGAGCGAATACAAGTGAGCATGCAGGCATGAGTAGCGATAATTGGGGTGAGAATCCCCAACGCCGTAAACCCAAGGTTTCCTACGCGATGCTCGTCATCGTAGGGTTAGCCGGGTCCTAAGCAAAGTCCGAAAGGGGTATGCGATGGAAAATTGGTTAATATTCCAATGCCAACTATAATGTGCGATGGAAGGACGCTTAGAGTTAGAGGAGCCAGCGGATGGAATAGCTGGTCTAAGAGTGTAGGTTGGAGTTCAGGCAAATCCGAATTCCTTTAAGCCGAGACTACGAAAGGTGCGTGAAGTTCTTCGGAATGAATCGTAATTCCTTAATACTGTCGAGCCAAGAAAAGTTTCTAAGTTTAGTTATAGTTGCCCGTACCGTAAACCGACACAGGTGGGTGGGATGAGTATTCTAAGGCGCGTGGAAGAACTCTCTTCAAGGAACTCTGCAAAATAGCACCGTATCTTCGGTATAAGGTGTGCCTAACTTTGTGAAGGATTTACTCCGTAAGCATTGAAGGTTACAACAAAGAGTCCCTCCCGACTGTTTACCAAAAACACAGCACTCTGCTAACTCGTAAGAGGATGTATAGGGTGTGACGCCTGCCCGGTGCTCGAAGGTTAATTGATGACGTTAGCTCTGCGAAGCGTTTGATCGAAGCCCGAGTAAACGGCGGCCGTAACTATAACGGTCCTAAGGTAGCGAAATTCCTTGTCGATTAAATATCGACCTGCATGAATGGCGTAACGAGATGGGAGCTGTCTCGAAGAGGGATCCAGTGAAATTGTAGTGGAGGTGAAAATTCCTCCTACCCGCGGCAAGACGGAAAGACCCCGTGGACCTTTACTACAGCTTGACACTGCTATTGGGATAAAAATGTGCAGGATAGGCGGGAGGCTTTGATCCATAGACGCCAGTTTATGGTGAGCCATTGTTGAGATACCGCTCTTTTTTATTCTGATAGCTAACTAGCTTGAGTTATCCTCAAGTAGGACAATGTCTGGTGGGTAGTTTGACTGGGGCGGTCGCCTCCCAAAATGTAACGGAGGCTTACAAAGGTTGGCTCAGAACGGTTGGAAATCGTTCGTAGAGTATAAAGGCATAAGCCAGCTTAACTGCGAGACATACACGTCAAGCAGAGACGAAAGTCGGTCTTAGTGATCCGGTGGTTCTGTGTGGAAGGGCCATCGCTCAAAGGATAAAAGGTACCCCGGGGATAACAGGCTGATCTCCCCCAAGAGCTCACATCGACGGGGAGGTTTGGCACCTCGATGTCGGCTCATCGCATCCTGGGGCTGGAGCAGGTCCCAAGGGTATGGCTGTTCGCCATTTAAAGCGGTACGCGAGCTGGGTTCAGAACGTCGTGAGACAGTTCGGTCCCTATCTGCCGTGGGCGTAAGAAGATTGAGGAGAGTTGACCCTAGTACGAGAGGACCGGGTCGAACCAACCACTGGTGTACGAGTTGTCCTGCCAAGGGCACCGCTCGGTAGCTATGTTGGGATGTGATAACTGCTGAAAGCATCTAAGCAGGAAGCCAACTCCAAGATGAATCTTCTTTTAAGAGCTCATATAGACTATGTGTTTGATAGGCTGGGTGTGTAATGGATGAAAGTCCTTTAGCTGACCAGTACTAATAGCTCGTCTGCTTATCTTTTAATAAGCATCACTTCCTTGTTAAGGATAAAAACTTAATAAGATATGTTTTTACAAAACTTTGTTTATGACTTTTAACTTTATTTAGTAGTGTTAAATAAGAGATTTAGCTAATATATCTTTTATTTAACACTGCCCGTGACTATACAGACGAGGAAACGCCTTGCTCCATCTCGAACCAAGAAGCTAAGCTCGTCCTGGCTGATGATACTCTCCCTTACTGGGATGTTGGAAAAGTAGGTCGTTGCGGGCTTTGTTGTTTATCTGCTTTAATTCTTATATTATTAATTCTGGTTTTTATTAGTGATACTTTCTATTTAAGTATAAAATATTGGTTTGTACTTTTTTAATTAGTTTTTATTGATTAAATGTAGTGTTTTTTATATTTGTTTTTATGTTATAGGGTTACCTAAATCGCATTATTTTAAGCTAAAATAAAAATCTCTAAAATTTAGATATATTTTGGCATATTTACATTTACTTGTAGTAGCAAGATATAAAGTTTCAGTTGAAGATTTATATACCATTTATGTAAAATTACTATTAGTGCAAATTTATTTTTTAGAAGGTCTTATGCTCTAGTAAGCCTTGATTATTCAGGCATATTTCTAATAATCAGATTAAATTTACATTTTTATATAGTTTGTTAAACCTTAAATAATGTATTATTGGTTTATTTTTAAAACAACCTTTTAGCTATTTAAAACATATGTCTTTTACTATTAAATTTTAGCATACTAATTTTCAAAACTTTACAAAAAATGAATTTTGTTTATTCCTAGAAATTTTATTTTTTATATTTCTGATATTACATTGCTATTATTTAAATAATTTATTCTTAACTTCTAATAATTTTTATAGTTTGATCGATTAATAATAAAATTATAATAAAAAAATATACTTAACTTATTGGTTTTATAGTTATGAATTTATTTTACTTTGTTGTTATTTTTTATACATTTTGCATGAAGCTCGTCACTTAAGAACTCCGGTTTGATCTCGCAAAGTTCTATTTCTTGGTAGCTCTCACCAAATGCTTTTGGGTTGACAAGCAAATTCATATAGTACTTTGCAGAATAAAGGCTTTTTAGATTCTGCTGTACAAAGAAATTATCAAGTCCAGCAAATTCATAATCATATTGTCTTATCTTTTCAAGGATACTTACGATCGGATGTTTGTCCATCTTTTCTGATTTAGTCAGCACAGTGTGTAGGCTTTTCCAAAAGTCGTCTTTGGCGATAATATATTGTTTATATGATTCGTTTCCAAAAAGTGCTATTTCTTTGGCTTTTTTAGTATCTTTTGGGCTATTATTCTCAATATACCCAAGTTTATTTTGTATGATAAAAAGCTCATTTGTGTGTCCACAAGAAGCGTCTTTGCAAACTCTTAAATTCTTGTATCCTTGTAGTGTTTTAAGATAATCATTGCCAGACACGGCAAGTTTTAAAAGGTAGGACACTCTGTCATTCCATTTTTGTAAGTAGAGTCTGTCTAATGTTTTTTGGTTTTTACCATCGGTTTCTATATATGTTCCAGCATATTTTATCCGTTCGGTTGCCAAAAAGATATCTAAAAATTCTTTTTGCTTTTCCGAAGATAGTTGTTTTAGTTCGGTTAAATTTGTAATTTTTTCTTGTAACTCTTTTGCCTTTGTGTCAAGTTCTATTACTTTATCAGAAGCAAATAAAGTGCTAAGTAATACAAAAGTTATTATCAAGAATATTCTTTTCATATTGTATCCTTTAAAATTTTTATGCTAAGAATACCAATTCTGTTAGGGTGGCGCAATAAATTTGCATTGCAAAAAGCAAATTTATCAAATTACATCTTTAAAGTCAAACTAAGTATCCTAATTTGCATTGTGGCTAACTTATTTTTGTAGTTCTTATATATTTTTTAATTAGTTGATTTTAGCCTTTTAAATATATTTTTCAAATTTTAATTTTTAAAACCTTTTATCCTACCTTTATAAAATTCTCTTGGTTTTTAAAAAATGGTTTTAGTGCCTCATAAGCTGCTTGGATCTTTTTAAATTTAGTGTTATACTCGTTTTTGATGCTTTCGCTCTTGTTTGAGTGTCTATCTGGGTGGTAAATTTTAGCAAGGGCTAGGTAGCTATCTCTTACGGCTTCAAAGCTATCATTGTTTGAGCAGCCTAAAATTTCAAAATTTTCTTCTAGTAAATTTGCCAAAGCGCTGAAGCGACTTTTAAATTTGGCTGAGTTTTGGATCTTGTAGTTTCTCTTGAATTCTTTAAATTTGACTTCATTGTAGTTAAAATTTACTATAAATTTTAGATGTTCGCGTCTTGAAATGATCTCTTCTATCAAGTCAAAGTCGCTATCTTTTTTTATTTTTAGGCTAAATTTATGATTTTTTTCATCAAATTTAGACTCATTGCCTTTAAAATTTTGCAAAATGTAGCTAGCAAAAGCTCTTGGAGTATTGTTTAGCGTAAAGATCATCTCGTCATTAAAAAAATCTATGTCGATATTGTAGATGTTTGTTAGGGCGTTTCTTTGCACTAAAGATAGTTTTATGGTTTTGTATTTTGCAAAGGTCACGTCAAGCTCGTTGCCCTGTTTTTCGTAGAGTTTTTTTATAAATTTTAAGAAGCATTTTCGTTGCGGGATCTCGCTCTCTTCGTAAAAAGAGATGATCTTGTCTTTGTTTGCTAGGGTTTTTGTGAAATTTTTACTTATCAGTGCGCGAAGCTCGCAAAAAAGAGCATCGCTATCGGTTAAAATGCTTAAAGATTCTAAAGTTTGGGTTATATTCATGGGTTTCTCCATTCAAAATATCCCCATTTAAAGCAACTAGCGTTCCAAAGTTAAATTTTCCTGATATTGCTATCTTTTGTATATGCCAAAAACTCATCTTTTAGCTTTTGTTCTTTGTGTAAGATTGCCTCCTCTTTTGTGTGAGAAAGAGCCTCTTTTTGCGGCTTTTTAGCCACGCCTTGCTCTTTTGCAAGCTCTTTTTTGATCTCTTTTAGACTATCGAAAAAATCGTTCATTTTTGCTCCTTTTGCACAAAGGATTTTACTAAAAAGGTTATAAATTTAAAATGAATACAATCTCTTTTTAAGGAAAGTTTGGTTAATATTACAACTTAATTTTTCATGTGCGCTCGTAGCTCAGCTGGATAGAGCATTTGATTGCGGTTCAAAAGGTCAGAGATTCGAATTCTCTCGGGCGCACCATCCTTTTTCTCCCCAAATTTTATTTTCAGACCACTTTTTAGATTAGTTAAATTTATAAAAAACTCTATTTAGATATAGCCCTTCAGCTGGTGCTGGTATGCGAGTTAGGGCAGGATGTCCATTTAGCGAAGCTTTGATGAGCTTGCTACCATCTTTTTGCTTTAGCGCTTTTAGTAAATTTGCAACCATGAGGCGTACCTGGCCACGCAAAAAACCATTTGCCTTAAAAACGATGATAGTTTGCTCTTTGTATGCGTAGCAAAATGCTTTGTAAATTTCGCGCACTGGGCTTTTTGTGTCGCTTCCAGTTTTCATATATGCGCTAAAATCATGCTCTCCGATAAAATTTCGCAAAATTTCATTTGCTATTTTGGTATCAAATTTAGGCAAAAAGACCTTGTAGTTTGAGCTAAAAACATCAAATTTGCCGTGATTTATCACATATCTATACGACCTTGCCACTGCGTCAAATCTCGCTTGAAAGCTATCATCTACTAAATTTATGCGTTTTATGTGAATGCTTGGGTGCGCGTGGCGGTTTATAAGATCTTGTAAGCGTCTTAAATTTTTAAAGTGATCGCCGCAAATGACGCTTGAGCTTTGGTTGTTTGCGTGCACGCTTTTATCGGTGCGCGAGCTGGATACTACTCTTTCAAAAATGCCAACGTGAGCTAAGGCGCGCGCAAGCTCATCCTCTACGCCATTTTCGTGCGGCTGGGTCTGTGAGCCTTGAAATTTCGAGCCATCGTAGCTGTAGATTAGCTGAATTTTCATCAGTATCTTCGTGTGATCTTGGCTTTATAAAGCAAGACGCCGGCTAGTAAAAATACGAAAAATATGAGCGGTATCGCAAGCGATGGCTTTGATGAAAAGAGCATGATGAGCGTAAAATATCCAAACAAAACGCCAAATGTGCCAACATAGACCATACCCTTTTCATATCTATATGTGACGATGCCAAGGCTGATCGCAAAGAGCGTGCTAGCAAGCGGGAAGAGGGCCACTAGGACGTAAGTACTAAGGTCTTTTCTACGTTTATCGCTGCTAGCTGCCTCCATCCAGTACTCTTTGATGCTGCCAATGTCGCTTATTTCCTCGCTTTGGGCGGTTCTTATCTTCATCGATTTGAAGTTGCTTTGATGATAAATTTCATCTCTGATGTCATACATTTTGCCCTCGTTTAAAGAGAGCTCCACGCTTTGACCCACGTTTATGATCTTTGCATTTTTGGCGGTTATTAGGCGCTGTGAGTCTTTAACAAAGGGGTTAAACATCACGATATCTTTGTAGGTCGTGCCATTTTTGTCTTCACTTTCGCTGCCCACATAGACCATCCAGTCGGAGAATTTTTGTCCAAACTGGGTTGGCTTTAAATTTAGCTTAGCAACTGTCTTTTTATAGTCGATGAAATTTGCATTTAGCTGAGCGGCTATTGGTATCATGACGATGGCAACTACCAGCAAGGCAGCGCTTAAAAGGGCTGAAAATGCTAAGAAAAATCTTGCTATTTTATTTGGCGAGCCACCAAGTGTAAAGATAACGATACTTTCATTCTCTTTTGATAGTCTAAAAAGTGTCATCGCAAGTGAGACGAAAAATGCGATGGGCACGACAAAGAGCAGCACGCGTGGGAGCATAAATGAGTAGAGTTTAAAGAGCTCACCAAAGCTGATCTCGATATATGAGGTGATACGCGCGATCTGGATGAAAAAGACGATCGACATGATCAAAAAAAGCGTACTAAATAGCGATGCAAACGTGCCTAAAAAGTTAAACAAAAGATATTTATTTACTCTACTCATAAATGAACCTTAAAATTTCTAAAATTTGCCCGTTAAAAGTGTAGGTGACAAGCAGCCCCAGGCTTAAAAATGGCACAAAGGCTAGCTCATAGCCCTTTTTGCGAACGAGCGCATAGACTGGAAGTGTGAGAAGTGCGGCTAGATAGATCGCCACAAGGGCTAGCTTGGCTGGTAAAATGGCTCCGATGATCGCTGCGATAAAGATGTCGGCACTGCCCATAGCCTCGCGCTTCATCGCATAGCTCACGACAAATCTAAGCGCCCAAAATATAAAGCCAAAGAGAATTAAATTTAAAATTTGAGCAAAATTCCCTTTAAAGATAAAAAGCAACAAGGCATAGGCAAATGCAAAAAATAGCGCCGCAAAAAGAAGCGCATCTGGCACGGCTTTATATCTTATATCTATGACGCTAAGGGCTAGTAGCATGATAAAGCAAAGCCCTAAAAATAGCGAACAAAGCAAGGTTTCTACGCTTAAAATTTCGCCGCACTCTTTAAAAAAGCAGATCAAAAAAAGCAATCCAGAGGCTAGCTCAACTAGTGGATAGACAAGGCTTATCTTTTGCTTGCAAAAAGCGCATTTGCCGCCTAAAAATAGCCATGAAAAAAGAGGGATATTGTGATAAAAATTTAGCTTGTGAGAGCATTTTGGGCAGTGCGAGGCTGGGAAATTTATACTTTCACTTCGTGGCAAGCGGTATATCAGCACATTTGAAAATGATCCCACGCAGATGCCAAAAACAAAAGCAAAAAAGGCAAAAAAGATGACTAAAATATCCATTATCTCACTAAACTCCGCCAAATCTTCGCTCTATATCTTTAAATTTAGCCACGATGCTTGCAAGCTCATCCTTGCCAAAATCTGGCCAAAGTGTCGGTGTGAAAAATAGCTCCGCATAGCTTGCCTGCCAGAGCATGAAATTTGAAAGCCTGCTCTCGCCACCAGTTCTAATGAGAAGATCCACCGGCTCACTCTCATCAAGTGCCGCATTTAGGCTCGTTTCATTTATCTCGCAGCCTTTTAAATTTAGTTTTCGCACAGCTCTAATGATCTCATCTTTTGAGCCATAGTTTATCGCTAAATTTAAAAGCAAATTTGTATTTTTTCTTGTCGCATTTTTTGTGATTTCTATCTCATTTTTTAGCTCGTCGCTAAATGGCAAGATGTCGCCGATCGTGTTAAATTTGATCCCATTTTTTATAAAATCATCACGCTTTAAAAGAAGAAATTTCTTAAGCAAATTCATCAAAAAATCAACCTCTTTTTGCGGTCTTTTCCAGTTTTCGGTGCTAAATGCGTAAAGGCTTAAAATTTTCACCCCGTTATCGATGCAAAATTCGCACATATCGCTCACCACATTTGCTCCGGCCTCGTGCCCATTTGTCCGCAAAAATCCACGCTTTTTCGCCCAGCGTCCGTTGCCGTCCATGATGATAGCGAGGTGGTTAAGTTTGTTCAATGTCTAGCCTTTAAAGTCAATTATCTGCTCTTTTTTACTCCAAAGAGTGCTTACGTTTTGCACCACAACTGGCGTGTCAAATTCGCTTTTTAGCAAGCTTGCGACGTTGCTAAATGGAGTTGCGATCTCACACAAAATTTCATCTTTAAATTTAAAAACAAGCGGCGCAAAATTTGAAAATACTAGAAAAACTCTCATCTCATTTTTCTCTTTTTTAAGCTGAAAAATGCCGTTTGTACCGCTATACGAAAATGGTATATGCACGACGTTTTCTTGCAGGGCTAAGAGCATTTTTGCTAGCACTCTCATCTCATCTTTTGTTTTAACTTCGCTTAAGTTTTTAAATAAATAGCTGTAAAGCCACGATAAATTCTCATTTTTTACTAAATTTTCTATCAAATTTAGCCCGTCAGCCAAAACATCCTCATCTAAAATTTTTGGTTTTTCGTATAAATTTTTTATGACGATATTTTCACCCTGACTATGCACCTCGCCCCAGTATCTAGAGCCTACGTTTAGCTCTTTTACGCTTTTTGTGTTTAAATTTCTATTTGCGAAATTTAATATGTATCTATTAAAGCCGACCTTTTGGCTCACCAAAATGCTAAGTGGCAGGGACGAATTTATCGCTACTAGCGGAGCTTGGTTGTTTTTTGCTATCTTTTGGATGCGTGAGATCTGCTCTATCATAAATTTGCTGCTAGCTCCACTATGCGCCCTGCGATCTCGTCTTTTGAGGCAAGCGGCAGTAAAATCTCGTTATTTTTTGTGATGAAATTTACCTCGTTTTGCTCGCTTGCAAAGCCATTTTTCTCGCCCAAAATATTTAGACAAACTGCATCAAGCTCTTTTTTTTCTAACATTGATCTAGCACTTTTAAGAGCGCTTTCGCTTGAAATTTCAAGCTTAAAGCCGATCTTTTTACATTTAAGCTCTTTTAAGTTTTGCAAAATATCGACATTTCTCTTTAGGTTTAAATTTAAGCTCTCTCCAACGTCCTCTTTTTTTATCTTACCATCAATTTTTGTTGGCACAAAATCGCTCACCGCAGCGCACATTACAAGTAAATTTGCCCCCTCGCACTCGCTCTTACAAAGCTCTAAAAGCTCTCCACTTGAGCTAAATTTAAGGCTAAGAAACGGCTCGCTACTAGCCTCAAAGCTAGCAAGCAGTTTCACCTCTGCACCTGCGTAGTAAAAGGCTTTAGCCAAAGCTCTTGCCATCTTGCCGCTTGAGAAATTTGTAATGGCTCTTACATCATCTATCTTTTCAGTTGTTGCACCGCCCGTTATCACCACTTTTTTGCCTGCAAAAAGTGGCTTGCTAAGCCTTTTAATGGCAGCTTCTACTATCACTTCAGGACTTGCTAAAGCACCTTTACCAACGTCGCCACAAGCTAGAGTTTTAAGAACTGGCTCAACCACTAAAGCGCCGTTTTTCTTTAAAATTTCAAGTGAATTTTGCGTCGCAAAATGCTCGATCATATTGTTATTTGCAGCTGGGGCGACAACCAAAGGCACGTGCGAGGCGGCGATTAGCGTTTGCATGAAGACATTGTCACAGATACCAGCTGTTAGCTTATTTATCGTATTTACCGAGGCTGGCGCTATTAAGACTAGATCCATTTTGGAGTAGGCTATGTGATTTACGCCATCTTGCCAGTTTTGCGTTTGTGAGCTTAAAATTTTATGCTCGCTTAGCGCTTCAAAGCCGCTTACGCTACAAAACTCAAACACTCCGTCACTTAAAGCCACATAAACATCAGCGCCTTGCTTTTTAAGCAGCGATAAAATTTCGTAAGCTTTATAAAAGGCGATACTGCCGCAAACGGCAAGTAAAATTTTCTTATTTTTTAACATCGTCTTTGCCAAAGAATTTCTCAAAAAAGCCGCTTTTGTTTTCTTGACGACCTCTGCTGATAGCTAGAGCCCCGCTCTCAACGTCTTTTGTGATGGTGCTGCCAGCTGCGATGATGACGTTATCGGCGATATTTACAGGGGCAACTAGCTGCGTATCTGAGCCAACAAAGACGTTTTTGCCGATCTTGGTTTTGTATTTTGCCTTGCCGTCGTAGTTGCATGTGATCGTGCCACAACCGATATTTGTGCCACTTTCTATCTCGCAGTCGCCAAGATAGCTTAGGTGTCCTGCTTTTACGCCGCTAAGAACACCTTTTTTAACCTCGACGAAATTTCCTATGTGTGTGTCAGAAATTTCAGAATTTGGCCTTATATGAGCTAGTGGGCCGATGTCTGAGTTTTTGATGACGCTACTTTCGATCACCGATGAGCTTTTGATGATGCTCTCAGTGATGACGCACTCGCCAAGGATGCTTACGTTTTCTTCTAGCACGCACTCGCCTTCAAATTTAGCCCTGCTGTCTATAAAAATGCTCTCAGGCATGCGCATCAAAACGCCAGCTTTCATCAAATTTTGCTTGATCTCATCTTGCATGATCTTTTCAGCGATGCTTAGCTGAAATTTATCATTTATGCCCATGAAATTTTGCTCATTAACATTTACTGCAACGCACTTTAAACCCTTTTCATTTGCTATTTTTATGGCGTCAGTTAGGTAATACTCTTTTTGTGCGTTTTGGTTGCTTATGATCGGTAAAATTTGCTCTAGCGCCTCGCGTTTAAAGCAGTAGCAGCCAGCATTTACACTTTTTATGGCAAGCTGCGCTTCGCTCGCATCTTTTTGCTCGACGATGGCCTCAACTTTGCCGTTTTTTATGATGACTCTGCCGTAGCCAAAAGGATTTGCCGCTTCAAATGAGCTCATAACCACGTCTGCTTCGGCATTTGCTAGGCGCATAAGATCAGTTGATCTAACAAGTGGCATATCGCCGCAAGTGACAAGCACCTTTTCGCCGCTTAAATTTACGCCTTTTATCGCGCCGGCAGTGCCTGGGAAATTTGCTAGATCTTGCTCGAAAATTTTAGTTTGAGGAAAAATTTCTTTTATCTTTTTGCTAATTAACTCTTTTTCGTAGTGAAGCACGACGCTAACGTCGTTTGTGATCGCATAAGCTTGCTTTAAGATGTGAATGATCATCGGCTCGCCGCATAGTTCAAATAGGACTTTTGGGCGTTTTGATTTCATCCTGGTACCAAGACCAGCAGCTAGGATTATGATTGAAGTATTATTGTTCATTTTTAAGCCTTTTAACGTTAAAAATTTCGCAGATTGTAGCAAAAAATGGCAAACATTTTTTTTAATTTAACGATTGTTTCAACAAAAAGCTAATAAAATAGCAATTCTTAAGAATTTATAAATAAAGCGAGTTTAAATGGATTTAGGAACCGTCGTCGGCTGGGTTTTGACCCTGGTGCTTTTGTTTGGATCAATGGCGATAGGCGTTGGTATAGGACCATACATCGATATCCCTTCTGTGATGATCGTTTTTGGTGGTACTATCGGCGTTATGATGGTTGGCTTCAAGATGGAGACGCTTAAAGGTATCGGTAAATTTTATGGTGTCGCTGTTAAGCCATCAGTTGTTGTAAATTTACCTGAGACTATAAAAAAAGTAGTTGATTACTCAACCAAAGCTAGGCGAGATGGCATTTTGGCACTTGAGAGCGAAGTAAATAATGAGACAAATCAGTTTTTAAAAAAAGGGCTTTCGATGGCAGTTGATGGCAATGAGCCAGATGCGATCAGGGCGCTTTTGGAGATCGATATAGATCAAACTAGCACAAGACATGCAAATAACATCAAAATTTTCGAGCAAGTAGGCGGTTTTGCAGGTGCGATGGGTATGATCGGAACACTCATTGGCCTTGTTGCGATGCTTCTAAATATGTCAGATCCTAGTGCGATCGGTCCATCTATGGCGGTTGCCTTGCTTACGACACTTTATGGTGCGATGATAGGTAACATCATCGGCTCGCCTGTTGCAAACATTCTCTCGATCCGCGATGCTGATGAGGCACTTGAGAAGCAAGTCATTTTAGAGGGGATCATGGCGATACAAGCAGGGGACAACCCAAGAACGCTTGAGGCTAAGCTCTTAGCATTTTTACCTCCAAAAGATAGAAAAAGTCAGTTTGAATAATGGGTAAGTTAATAAAACCAGAAGAGTGCCCAAAGTGTATGCCTGAGTGGCTGGCTGCCTTTGGCGACCTTATGTCGCTCCTACTTTGCTTCTTTGTTTTGCTCCTTTCTATGGCGACGATGGATGCTAAAAAGATGGAGGCTGCTGTTGGCTCGCTAGCTGGTGCGCTAAGTGTGCTAGAGGGTGGCGCAAGACCAGATAGTCAGGTAGAAAAAGAGACAGATCCTGAAAGCAGACGCACTCCAAAGCCAAAAGCTCAAAAAGGCGCTCAAAACGAGGTCACTTCGACTGTTAAAAAGATAAATGAGCTACTAACGGCTAGTGGGGCACCTGAGATCACGATGGAGGAGAGCGAGGATGGCTTTATCGTTAGGCTTCCAGCTGCGATGCTCTTTGATAAAGACAGCGCTGAAATTTCTGGCGAGGATGCGAAGCTCTTTTTAAAGCGAATAGGCATGATCATAGCCAAAATGCCAAATGAGGTAAAAACAGATATCATCGGATACACTGATAATACAAATCCAAGTAAAGACTCTATATATAAAAATAACTGGCAGCTCTCTACTGCAAGGGCGCTAAGTGTGCTTGAGGAGCTAGTTAGCGATGGCGTACCACAAGAGAGGCTTATCACTTCTGGCAGAGCCTCTTTTGATCCGATCGCTAGCAACAGCACAGACGAGGGCAGAGCTAAAAACAATAGGGTGGAAATTCACTTCGTCTCGCTCGAGCCAAAAAATAAAGAGGCTACTAAGAAAAGTATCCTTGATACGAGGAATTAGTCGTGAAAGCACTGCTTAGTTTAGCGGTTTTGTTTTGTGTAGTTTTTGGCGCTGATCCTGCGCTACCAACTATAAATTTAAGCCTAAATTCACCGCAAAATGCCGAGCAGCTTGTAAATTCTCTAAATGTTTTACTAATCCTCACCGCACTTGCACTTGCTCCTTCACTCATCTTTATGATGACTAGCTTTTTGCGCCTTGTCATTGTCTTTTCATTTTTGCGTCAAGCGATGGGTACGCAGCAAGTGCCGCCTTCAACGGTGCTTATCTCGCTTGCGATGGTGCTTACATTTTTTATCATGGAGCCAGTCGGGCAAAGAAGCTACGATGAGGGCATAAAGCCTTATATAGCCGAGCAGATAGGCTATGAGGAGATGCTTGATAGGAGTTTAAAGCCGTTTAAAGAATTTATGGTTAAAAACACTAGAGAAAAAGATCTTGCGCTATTTTTTAGGATAAGAAATTTGCAAAATCCAGCAAATATCGAGGATATACCGCTAAGCATCGCGATGTCAGCCTTTATGATAAGTGAGCTAAAGACATCTTTTGAGATAGCCTTTTTGCTCTATCTGCCATTTCTTGTCATCGACATGGTCGTAAGCTCCGTTTTGATGGCGATGGGTATGATGATGCTCCCTCCTGTCATGATCTCGCTGCCATTTAAACTACTCATCTTCGTGCTAGTTGATGGCTGGAATTTGCTAATAGGAAATTTAGTAAAGAGCTTTCACTGATGAAGAAAATTTTATTAGCACTTTTGCCTTTGGCACTGCTTGGGTCAAATTTGAGCGAGATAGCAAACAAAGCCACTCAAAACGAAATTTCAAAGATCAAAGAGCTTGAGCTAAAAAGAGCAAATTTAAATGATGAAGCGACATCAAGCGCCTACTTGCCAAGTCTTAGTTTAGAGGGCTCATACGGCAAAAACGCAAGCACCTTTCCAAGTATAGTCGCTAAAGAGTCAGCTGGAGTGCTAGCAAGGATCGATTTTCTACTATACGACGGCGGGGCGAGAGAGGCTAGGTTAAAGATGAACCAGCTTTTAAAAAATAAAGCCGCCATCGCAAGTGATGAAGCTAAAAATTACCTTGCTTTTAAGGCTGTAAATTTATACTTTAACGCCTGCGCGCTTGAAAATATAATAGCTGCCAAAAACGCTCAGGCAAATTTCTTAAAAGGCGTTTTAGACAAGCTTGAAAAGGCAAATAAAGCAGGACTTGCCGCAAAAGATGAGCTGGAAAATGTGCGGGCAAAATACCACTTGGCAAACAGCACGCAGCTTGAATACAAAAACAAAATGGAGCAAATTTTAAATGAGATAAATTTGCTAACAGGCGAGCAAATTTCGCCACTTAGCGGGGCAAAAATGGCTGAGATTGGCTCAAATTTAGCTTCAAAAAACGCCGAGCTTGACAGGCTAAATCAAGATATTTTTATAAGCGAAGCTAAGCTTAGCGAGACAAGAGCTGGCTTTTTGCCCCAAATCATGCTCTATGACACCTATGGGTTTTACAAAAACAACTACGACATCGACCTTGGCAAGTATAACGCTTATCGCCCATATCTTGATAAATATCTAAAAGAAGATACGCACGGCAATAAATTTGGCGTTAGCTTCAGGTGGAAAATTTTTGACTTTTTTGCCACTAGCAAGATGAGCCAAGCTAGCAAGATCGCGCTTGATGAAGCGAGGCTAAATTTAGAGTATAAAAAGCGTGAAAACGAGACAAAACTTAAAAATTTACAAAACGAGATCGCAACTCTTAGCTCAAAGATCGCCTCGCTAAATGAGTATGTAAAGGCGAGCGATCTAGCACTTAGAGCGAGCTTTGAGAAGTATAGCTCAGGGCTTTTAGGATATAGCGACCTGCTTGAGGCGCTTTCACAAAAATTTGACGCCATTAGCCTTTTTGAAGGGGCGAAAGATGAGCTAGAGATCAAAAAAGCGGAGTATTTTTTTGAAAGCGGGGAGAGCATTTTAGAGAGGATTAGGGATTGAAAAAGATACTTTTTTTGATGATATTTTGCGTTTTTTCATTTGCAGGGGAGGAGATTTTTGCTGATTTTGAAGTCTATGCCAAGCAAAGCTCAAAGCTTGCATTTGAGAGCAGCGGCAAGGTAGATAAAATTTTTGTAGATGTCTCAAGCCACGTTAAAAAGGGCGATACTTTAGCTAGTCTTGATCAAACAAGCCTTGAGATCGCTCTAAAAAAGGCAAAAAACGACCTAGCGCTTGCCAAAAATGCCAAAGAATTTGCTAAAAGCACTTTTAATAAATTTAACCAAGTAAAGGACGTCACCTCAAAGCAAGAATTCGATGAGGTAAAATATAAATTTGACGAGGCAGCTCTTAGGGTGGAGAGTGCCCAGATCGCCATTTTAAACGCAGATGATCATCTTAAAAAGGCCGTTTTAAAAGCTCCTTTTGATGGCGTCATAGCTAGTAAAAATGTCGAGCTTGGCGAGAGTGCTTCGCCGCTTCAGCCAGCCTTTATCTTAAACTCCGAAGAGGTTAAAATTTTAATAGCGATCGATGAAAAATATGTAAATTTAGTAAAAATAGGCGACATGTTTAAATTTAAGCTTGACGCAACAAGTGAAGAAAAAGAGCTAAAAATCGCGCTCATTCATCCAGAGATAAAAAGAGAGACTAGAAAATTTTACGCCGAAGCTTACGATGTGGGGATGAAGCCAGGCATGTTTGGTCAAGGAAAAGTGATAATCGGCGAAAATAAATGATAAAAACAGCCATAAACCGCCCCATAACTACGCTTATGATATTCTTAAGCCTTGTTGTCTTTGGCATCTACTCGCTAAAGACGATGAATGTAAATTTATATCCGCAAGTAAATATCCCGATAGTAAAGATCACGACCTACGCAAATGGCGATATGAACTACATCAAGACAAAGATCACGCAAAAGATCGAGGACGAGGTCTCAAGCATCGAGGGGATAAAAAAGCTTTACTCAACTAGCTTTGACAACCTAAGCGTGGTAAGTATCGAATTTGAGCTAAACAAAGACCTAGAGAGCGCTACAAACGATGTCCGCGACAAGATGCAAAAGGCGAGAGTTGGCGCAAACTACGAGATAGAAAAGCTAAACGGGCTCTCTTCTTCTGTATTTAGCCTCTTTATCACAAGGCTTGATGGCAACGAAACTAGGCTCATGCAAGAGATCGACGACGTGGCAAAGCCATTTTTAGAGCGCATAAGCGGCGTTTCAAAGGTCAAGACTAATGGCTTTTTAGAGCCAGCGGTTAAAATTTTACTAGATAGATTTAAGTTAGATAAAAACGCCCTTAGCGCAAATGAAGTGGCAAATTTGATAAAGGTTGAAAATTTAAAAGCGCCACTTGGCAAGATAGAAAATGAGCAGATCCAAATGGCGATCAAGTCAAATTTCAGTGCCAAAAGCATAGATGAGATAAGAAATTTAACGATCAAACAAGGGGTCTTTTTAAAAGATATCGCAAGCGTTGATCTCGCTTACAAAGACGCAAACGAAGCAGCGATAATGGATAAAAAAAGTGGTGTCTTGCTGGGTCTTGAGCTAGCTCCAGACGCAAACGCTCTAACCGTGATCGCTCTAGCTAAGTCAAAGCTAGATCAGTTTAAAAGCCTGCTTGGCAGTGAATACGACGTAAAAATAGCTTATGATAAGAGCGAAGTGATACAAAAGCACATCGATCAAACCGCCTTTGATATGATCCTAGGCGTCTTGCTGACCATCGTGATTGTATATCTGTTTTTAAGAAATTTCTCGATCACTATCATCTCAGTCGTAGCGATACCAACTAGCATCGTAGCGACATTTTTCATCATAAATGCCCTAGGCTACGACATAAACCGCTTAAGTCTTATAGCGCTGACCCTTGGCATCGGAATTTTCATCGACGATGCGATAGTTGTCACTGAAAATATCGCTAGCAAGCTAAAAGATGAGCCAAATGCCCTAAAAGCAAGCTTTGCAGGCATAAAAGAGATAGCATTTAGCGTCTTTGCGATCTCGCTCGTGCTGCTTTGCGTATTCGTGCCAATAGCCTTTATGAGTGGCATCGTTGGCAAGTACTTTAACTCATTTGCGATGAGCGTAGCAGCTGGCATCGTCATCTCGTTTTTTGTGAGTATATTTCTTGTGCCAACGCTTAGTGCTAGGTTTGTAAATGCTAAGGAGAGCAAATTTTATATAAAGAGCGAGCCATTTTTTGAAGCGCTTGAAAATGGCTACGAGAAGCTTTTAACTTTAGCGCTTAAATTTAAGCTCATATTTTTAGCTATAACGCTTGCGGTCGTTGTTTGCTCGTTTGGGCTGGCTAAATTTGTAGGCGGTGACTTCATGCCAAGCGAGGACAACTCGGAGTTTAACATCTACTTTAAGCTTGATCCCTCACTTAGCCTGCAAGCTAGCAAAGAGAGGCTAAAAGATAAAATTTCACTCATAAACGCCGATCCTCAGGTCGCTTATGCCTACTTCATCCTTGGCTACACAGACGCCAAGCAGCCTTATCTTGTAAAAGCTTACGTTAGGCTAAAGGAGCTAAAAGATAGAGCCAATCACGAGCGGCAAAACGCTATCATGCAGAGGTTTCGCGACAAGCTAAAAAGTGATGATATGAGCGTCATTGTAGCTGATTTGCCAGTGGTTGAAGGTGGCGATGTGCAGCCAGTTAAGCTTACTATCACCTCTGAAAATGGCAAAGAGTTAGAGAAATTTGTGCCAAAGATCAGCAAGATGCTAAAAGAGATAAATGACGCAACGGACGTAAATTCGCCCGAAGAAGATCTGCTAAAACGCGTGCAAATTTCTATAGATGAAGATAAGGCTAAGAGGCTAAATTTAGACAAAGCCAGCGTTGCAAGCGCCGTTTATAGCGCATTTAGCCAGAACGAGGTCTCTGTTTTTGAAAACGAAAATGGCAAAGAGTATGAGCTTTACATGCGTCTTGATGATAAATTTAGAAGCGATACAAATGATATCTTAAAGACCAAAATAAGAAGCAATGAGGGCTTTTTTGTCACACTTGGCGATGTGGCGACGATTAGTTTTGAGCAAAAGCCAGCTAGCATTTCAAGGTTTAATAGAGCCGATGAGATCAAATTTCTAGCAAATACCAAAAATAATGCTCCGCTAAATAGCGTGGCAAATGAAATTTCAAAGAAGCTTGATGAAATTTTGCCAGCAAATTTCAAGTATAAATTTCTTGGATTTGTCGAGCTCATGGACGATACAAACGCTTCGTTTATCTTTACAGTAAGCGCTAGTGCGGTGCTTATTTACATGGTGCTTGCTGCGCTTTATGAGAGCTTTTTGCTGCCATTTCTCATCATGCTTGCCATGCCGCTTGCCTTTTGTGGCGTGGTGATCGGACTTTTTATAAGCGGCAATCCATTTAGTCTATTTGTCATGGTTGGCGTCATCTTGCTCTTTGGCATGGTTGGTAAAAACGCCATCTTAGTCGTTGATTTTGCAAACCACTTTGCAAATAGCGGCATGGAGGCAAACGAAGCTGTGAAAATGGCTGCTAAAAAGCGACTAAGGGCTGTTTTGATGACCACCTTTGCGATGATATTTGCCATGCTGCCTCTTGCACTTAGCAGGGGTGCTGGCTATGAGGCCAACTCGCCTATGGCTATAAGCATCATCTTTGGGCTCATTAGCTCGACTTTGTTAAGCTTGCTTGTCGTGCCAGTGCTTTTTGCATGGGTTTATAATCTTGATAAATTTATAAGAAAATTTTATGAAAGGGAGAGAATTTGAAGAAGATTTTGGCGGTTTTGCTCTTTGCTTTGCCCCTTTGGGCTGGAAATTTACTAGAGATCATCGCTCTGGCGCAAAGTGCGAAGCTTGAGAGCTTGAAAGAATTTAATAAAAATGAATATATAAATAAAAACAAGAGCAACAAGCTAAATTTATCCCTTGATGGCAGATATACCTTTGTGCCTGATGAGCTAAAGGGCGGATATATGACAAAGGCTGGATCGATCACGGCAAAGGTCGAGTATCTCATCTTTGACGGCGGTGCTAGCGAGGCTTCGGATAAGATTTTAGACCACAAGGGCGTGGAGAAAATTTACAAAGATGAAGAGCTGATGAATTTAACCGCTTTTCAGGTCGCAAAGGTCTATTTTAATGCTGTTGCGCTCAATTCTCTTATAAATTTAGAGACAAAATTTGTTGATAGCTTTGCTAAGGCTGCGGCTGAAAATGAATTTTGGTTTGAGTATGGCGAGATAGATAAGAGCGAATTTGATGCGATAAATTTCACTCTTAATAAAAAAAGAGCCGAGCTAGACGAGCTTGGGCTTAAGCTAGCCGAGCTAAACTCAAGGATAAATTTACTCTCAAACGGCGAGATCGGCTTTAATGCTGGCTCAAAGATAGTGATGCCTGATTTTAGCAAGGATGATCTAAGTGCCAAGCTTGGGGCGATGGAGCAGGAAAAATATATAAAAGAGCAAGAAAATGAGAAGCAAAAGAGCAAATTTGCTCCAAAAATTTACCTAAAAGATACGCAAAGTGTGAATAATAACAGCTTTAAAAAAGGCGAGAGGACGACTTCGCAGATGGCTGAGGCATACGCTGATGCGAACAAGCCTAGAGTGGAGTTTGAGTGGAAGCTGCCAGATAGCCTAAGCCTCAGCAAGCAAAGCCAAACTAAGCGCATAGAGGAGCAAAAGGCCGCGCTTGATCTAAGCGACGAAGAAAACAGGATAATGGCTAGGCTAAAGGATCTAAGAGGCGTGATAGAGGGCTTGAGTGCTAGGCTAAATTTAGACTCGCTAAAGCAAGATAACCTTGATAGCGACTTTAATGACCTGCTAAATGGCTATCTTAGCGGCAAGGTAAAATTTGAGCAGTTTTTATTTGTGAGCGAGAAAAATTTTAGTGACAGGGCAAATTTTATCCTAAATGGCGATCTGCTCGAGCTAAACAAGCTTGAATACTTTTTTGAGTGCGCAAGAAATATAAATGAGGTGGTGATAGAATGAATAAACTGATCTTCGTGACCATTTTATGGGCATTTAGCTTTAGCTTGATAGGCGAGTTTTTAGCGGGCAAAGTAGATAGCTACCTAGCCGTTTTTGTGCGCGTGGCACTTGCTAGCATGGTCTTTTTGCCATTTACGAAATTTCGCGGCATCAGCCCCAAGCTCGCCCTTGGCATAATGGCGATCGGAGCGGTGCAAATAGGGCTTATGTATCTTTGCTACTACAACTCGTTTTTGTATCTAAGCGTGCCTGAAGTCGCACTTTTTACCATTTTCACGCCGTTTTATGTGACACTGATCTATGATGCGTTTAGCTTTAAATTTAGACCGCTTTATCTCTTTAGCGTTGGCGTGGCGGTCTTTGGCGCGCTTATCATCAAGTATGGCGCGATAAACGAAGGGGCGATAAAGGGCTTTTTGCTAGTGCAAGGGGCAAACATCTGCTTTGGAGCAGGGCAGAGTGCGTATAAGGCGCTTTTGGAGAGATATGACGTGGATCAAAAAAAGGTCTTTGGCTACTTTCACTTTGGAGCGTTTTTTGTGGCTGTCATAGCGCTCATAACCCTTGGTAATCCAGCTAAATTTCACGTTGATCTAACGCAAACTTTGGTGCTTTTGTGGCTTGGCATAGTCGCTAGCGGGCTGGGGTATTTTATGTGGAACAAAGGGGCTTGCGAGGTCGATAGTGGCGTGCTTGCCATAATGAACAACGCCCTCATACCAGCTGCTATCATCGTAAATTTAGTTTTTTGGCAAAAGGACGCTAACCTAACAAGGCTCATTTTAGGCGCTGCGATAATGTACATCTCGCTACTAATTCACAATAAAATCATGAAATTTTACGGCGTAAAGGCTGTGTGAGGTTAAATTTAGGGTTAAATTTGAGTTATTTAAACTAAGTAGAGAATTTTAAAAGCATCAAATTTGATCTTTTTAAGCGCCTTGCATCTTTACAAGCTGGGCGTTTAGCTGCATTATCTGAGCAAAGATAGCTCCCTTTTTACTCTGAAGCGAAGCAACCAGCTCTTTTGCGTATGGATTTTTGCTCGCACTTGCCTGTTTTATCGCGCTATCGATCTCTTTTAGCTGTTTTTGCAGTTTTTCTAACTGCTTTTTTATGACATCGGCGCTACTCTCGCTCTGGTTATTTGTTTCGCTAACTAAATTTGAAGCGTCATGCAAGATAGTGCTTTTATCGCTGCTTTGAGAATTTTCATTCTTTAAATTTGCCTCATCTGTCTTTAAATTTAGCCCACTTTTGGGAGTGCTTTTATTTAAATTTATAAAATTTGAGTTTATCTGCATCGCCTTGCCTTTAAATTTAAAAGCATATCGGCAAATTTAAGTAAAACTTTGACTACGAAAAATTTAGCAAGAAAAGCAAAAACGCTACCACGCCAAAGAGTGGCGGAAGTAGAGCTAGTGATTTAAATTTAACGCATAAAATCGTGATGGCGTTATAAAGTAAAAAGACAAATGTGCTTATGTGAAGACTACCAGAGCTTAGTCTAAAAGCTAGTATTTTGCTTAAAATTTCATCAAAAATGCCGCCATATCCAAAGAGATGAAGTAAAAAACTTAGTGGATAAAATACGCCAAATAGGTAGTTGATAGCTAGCACGCTAAGCTGCAAGAGGCTAATGAGCGGGAAAAAGTAAAGCACGGCAACCTCCATCGCAAAAAAGACATATAAATTTAAAAGTAGCGAGTTCGCTAACAGGCTAAATTTGGGCGCAAAGTATAAAAGATAGACGTAAATATAAAAGACGCCAAGGAATGAAAAATAAAAGCCAACATTAAAAAGAAGCTGCGGAAATAGGGCGACGCTAAATAAGATAACGCCAAAAAGTGTGTAGAAATTTAATATCTTTATCTTTTTGCAGATCATATAAAAGCCAGCCACGCTCATCAAAAATGCCCGCAAAAAGCTTGCTATAAAGCCGATCATGTAAAAATAGAAGCAAAGCACCAAAAATACGGCGATCGTAAAGTCAAAAATGTATGAGCGGTAAGGCATATATCTTGCGTAGATGGGCTTAAAAACGAACTTTAAAAGAAAAAAGCAAACCGCGCTTATAACGCCAAGATGATAGCCGCTAATGGCGATGAGGTGCGCCACGCCCCAGTTTGAGACGTCATCTCTTAGCTCGCCAAAGACGTTTGTGCCAAAAAAGAGCGCTGAGTAAAGTTGCGAAATTTTAGCGTTTTCGTGCTGGGCGGAGATGAAATTTATAGCCCTTTGCCTTAGACTCTCATCTCTTTTGATAACGGCTCTATCGTAGCTAGGCATGTAAAATGTGCCAGAAAGATAGTCCATGAAGCTAACGTCTATTGGCTGAACGCTAAGCGCCACGACATCATAAAGGCTGATCTCATCTTTTTTAGAAGCGGTTGTATAAAAGCTAAAATTTGAAGTGTCGATCCTGATGATTTGGCGCTTTTTGCCATTTTTCTCTTTGGTGAAATTTACGCTTACTTTGCCAACGATATCTTGCTCACCAAGCTCCATAAAAGCGTTATATTCATGAAATTTAAGCGCTAAATTTAGACAAAAAAGCAAAAGGCAAAGCAGGAGAAAATAAAATACACGCCTGCTTTTTGGCAAATTTACTCTTTAAATTCAGTTGATTGCACCGGTGTGGTGGCGATATCGCAAAAGCGAGAGTACTGCTTTTGAAAGAGCACGTCGATGGATCCCACTTCGCCGTTTCTATTTTTGCCAACAATGATCTCTGCGTTTTCTTGAAGCTTGTTAAAAACGTGCTCGCTTTGATAAGGTTTGCCCTCGGCTGCTGCCTTGCTCTTTTTCTCATTCTCCTCTTGCTCCAGATAGACCTCGTGCCTATAGACAAAAAGGATGATGTCGGCGTCTTGCTCGATCGCACCTGACTCTCTTAGGTCACTTAGCATAGGGCGCTTGTTCGCACGTGCCTCAAGGCCGCGGTTTAGCTGCGAAAGTGCGATGATAGGCATATCTAGCTCGCGCGCTAGAAGCTTTAAGCCACGAGAAATTTCAGCTATTTGTATGTGGCGTTCAGCGTAGTTGTTTGTGCTCATCATAAGGCCGATGTAGTCGATGACGCAGAGTGAAATTTCAGGATGAGCCGACTTTAGCTTGCGAAGCTGTGTCCTTACTTGGTGGATATTTACGTAGCCGCTATCGTGCACAAAGAGCTTGGCGTGCGAAAATTCGCTGCATGCGTGGCTAAAGTGAGCGAGCTTCTCGTCGTCTAGGTTCGCTGTCATTATCTCTTGAAGTGGGATCGAGGTCTTGTCTGCTAGCATCCTCATCATGATCTGCTCTGCTGGCATCTCAAGTGAGAAAAATACAACGCCAGCGCCACTTTTTAAAACGTGCCCCATGAAATTTAGACAAAGCGTCGTTTTACCCATGCCAGGGCGTGCTGCGATGATGATGAGGTCGCCGTTTTTAAAGCCTTTTATCATCTCATTTAGCTTTTTAAAGCCGGTGTTTAGTCCTATGATATCGCGCTCGTTTAGAGCTGCTTGCTTTTGCATATGCACGATCAAGCTTTTTATGATATCTTCGCTATCTCTGATGCTACCAGTGCCGCTGCCATCGACAAGAGAGTAAAACTCCTGACTTAACTCATCGACCATATCGCGACTAGCTTTGTCTTCATTTACCTTGCTTGGAATGTCGTGGGCGATCTTGACTAGACTTCGTTTGATCGACTTTTCTTTAAGTTCGTTTGCGTATCTTTGGATGTCGATGATCGAGTTTGTGGCTAAAATGCTCGCCATGACGTTGTCATCGTAGTTCTCGCCAAGCTTGTTTTTGATAAATGTCGATGCGATAGGCACATCGCCGTTTAGACAATCAACCATCGCTTTGTAAATTTGAGCGTGAGCCTTTAGATAAAAGTCTCCAGCCTTTATCGTGTCAAAAATTTCGCCCAAAGCGTCGTTGTTTGCGATGATTGAGCTTAGTATGGCTCGCTCCATATCAAGGTCGTAAAGGTTGCTAAATTCTATCTCGTTAAGTCTCTCTTTTGCCACTTCTTTATCCTCTGCTCTTTATCTCGTCGTCGATCTCTTGTAAAAATCTATCCACAAGCTCGCTCTCAGGCAGCCTAGCGACCACTTCGCCGTGTCGCATGATCATGCCATTTCCCTTGCCAAATGCTATGGCTACGTCTGCGCCTTTTGCCTCGCCGATCGCATTTACCACGCAGCCCATCACTGAGACGTTTAACGGCTCTTTTATCCCTTTTGTCTTTTCTTCTACGAGCTTTACTGCCGCCATGAGGTCAGCTTGCAAACGCCCACAAGTTGGGCATGAGATGATGTTTAGCCCCTCTTTTTGGCGGCCACTATCTTTTAAGATCGCCTTTGCGACTTTGATCTCCTCTTCAAGCTTGCCCGTGATGCTAACCCTCATCGTATCGCCGATGCCCTCAAGTAGTAACCCTCCAAGTGCGATGGCAGACTTGATAGTCGCGTGAAACGCCGTGCCAGCCTCCGTTACACCTAGATGAAATGGGTAGTTTGTCTTTGGGCGAAGCGCTCTGTAAGCTTGCATCGTGCGCTCGACATCGCTTGATTTGAGCGAAATTTTAATATCTGTAAAGTCAAAATCCTCAAGAAGCTTGATATTATACATTGCACTCTCCACCATAGCCTCCACCGTGCGGCCGTAGCGGTCCTCAAACTGCTTTTCAAGCGAGCCAGAATTTACGCCTATGCGGATGGGTAAGTTTCGCTGCTTGCAGGCATCAACGACTGCTTTTATGTTTTTAGCTGAGCCGATATTGCCTGGATTTATGCGGATAGCATCGACAAATTCGCTAACGATGAGCGCGTAGGTGTGGTTAAAATGTATGTCTGCAACGACTGGGATGGGTGAGCTGGCGACGATCTCTTTTAGTGCGCTGGCGTCCTCTTTATCAAAAACTGCGCAGCGCACGATGTCACAGCCTGCAAAATATAGCCTTTGTATCTGCTCTAGCGTGCCTTTTACGTCCTTTGTCTTTGAAAATGTCATTGACTGCACGGAGATCGGTGCGTCACCGCCTATTAAAACATCGCGAATTTTTATCTGTTTTGTTGGGTATCGTTGCAAAATTTTGCCTTTAAATTTTCAATACAAAATTGTAGTAAAAATTTGTTTTGAATTTTATGAAAATACTATATTTTAAAAAAAATGTTAATTTTGCAATAATATTTCAATAATATTTTTAGCAATAATTTTACGACCGTAATAATCAAGGTGCTCACACACATAGTTTTGATCTATAAAATTTTCACCAGGCACACCATATGATAGATCTAATACTGAAATATTATGATCAATAAAAAACTGTTTTATTATTTTTACATTATTATCAACAGAGCTTTTAAAATCATCTCCAACAATTACTTTTCCATGATCGATATTTATTGGTGTGATGTAAAATATCAACTTGATATTGTGGTTTTTTGCGTAATTGATCATTTCATTAATATACTTGAACATATCATGGTTTCTATCAAGTTTGTACATGTAAGAAGACTTGTATTTTAAAGAGAGCTTGTCTTTAAATTCCTCTTTTTTGTAATAAAATTTGTCATTACAATAAAAATCTTCATCAATTTTTATTTTTTGAATGTTGTTTGCAGTTCCTAAATTTTCATTATCCCTTACAATATTTAAAGAATTATATTTTTCTTTAGTATAAATAAAATAATCATATATTGCTTGATATGCAGCCTTTATATCTAATGCCAGTATTGAATATTTAATCCTTTGGGCAGTAAATCTATATTGGTTAAAATAAAACCACTCTTCGGAAAAGGAGCGTAAATTTATAGGTACTACAACAGTTGTATTTTTTGGAATAATTTTTATGTAATCTTTATATAATATTGGTGAATAGGCTGAACTATTTAAATTTATTACATGCAGTCCCATTTCTCTTAATATATCATCTACACCCATTGGATTTTTTTCACATTTTGAGTGTGATTTCATTACGCTATCTGAAAAATAAACAATGTCGTTACTGTTGAGTGCTAAAAGCTTTAAATTGTGATATGGCATGAATTCTATACAAAATATTATTGGCAAAATAAAAATAGACGTTGTTAAAAAAACAATAAGCCATTTTTTGTAAAACATTTTTATTCCTTAAAAATTAAAATATAAGAATTCAGATATATTATTTAGCGAAAAAATAGAGTATATAAAAACAATGGAGCAAAATATAGCAGTTTTAATTTCAAATTTTAATTGTTTCAAAATTTCTGCACTATTTTTAAATACTAAAACCAAAATAAAACCAAATAAAAGAAATAAAAATATATTTTTATCTCCAACTTTTTCTAAAAATCCACCGAAACCAACTCCTAAAGATTTTAAAAACCCAAGCTTTGCTAATAAAAAATTTGGCAAAACAATACCACTTAACCCAAACATCCCTTTTAGCACTTTTAAAGCATCACTCCACTCTTTTGCTCTAAAAAATATCCATACAATGTTTATAAAGTTAAAAGTTATAAACCAAGCCAAAATTTTATTCATCTTAAAGCCAAGTTCACTCCAAATTCTATGAATAACCAAGGCAACGCCATGCAAAAATCCCCAAAAGACAAATGTCCAGCCAGCCCCGTGCCATATACCACCTATTATAAAGGTCGCCATTAAATTTGCATATGTTCGAAGCCTGCCTTTTCGGTTACCACCTAGCGGGATATAGATATAGTCTCTTAAAAAGCGGCTTAGTGTTATGTGCCACCTGCGCCAAAAGTCTTGAATGTTTAAGGCTTTATAAGGTGAGTTAAAGTTTATCGGAAGCTTAATGTTAAAAAGAAGTGCTGCACCGATAGCCATATCGCAGTATCCGCTAAAATCAAAGTAAAGCTGAAATGTATAGCTTAGGCTAGTCGCCCATGCTTCAAATAAATTTAAGACAGTCGCCTTGTCAAAACCATTTGTTGCCCAAACAGCAAAACTATCAGCGATAACTACCTTTTTAAAAAGTCCTATCGAAAATATAAATAGACCAAGTGCTATATTTTTATAGTTAATTATTTTATTTCTAACATTTGCAAACCGCGGCATCATCTCTTTGTGATGCACGATCGGACCAGCGATTAGTTGCGGAAAAAAGGTAACAAATAAGCAGTAGTTTAAAAAGTCATACTGCTTCGTACCCCCCCCCATAGCACTATCGACCAAATAGGCTATCTGCTGAAAAGTAAAAAATGATATCGCAAGAGGTAGTAGCAAATTTAAATGAGGTATCTGGGTGTTAAAGATAAAATTTACATTGCTTATGAAAAAGTCTGAATATTTAAAATATCCAAGTAGCATCAAATTTGCTGCGATGCCCAGTACAAGAATAAATTTTTTAGAAATTTTACTATTTTCTTTATTTAGCTCCACTCCAAAGCAGTAGTTAAACACCATTGAGCCTAAGATTAGCGGCAGATATATGACATTCCACCAGCTATAAAAAAATAGAGATGATAGAACCAAAAAGCCTTTTGCTACTTCTGTAAGACGCTTTTTATTTAGGTAAAAGTATATAAAAAATGTAAATGGCAAGAATAAAAATATAAATTCATAAGAGTTAAAAAGCATTGATGCATCCGTTAAATTTTTGGTGAGATTATAATCAACATTAGCTAATCTCTAACTAAAATTTACTGGGTCTATATCGATATCGCTAAGTTCGCTTTTGCAGAGGTTTGCCGCTTTTAAAAGCATGGTGTGCGAGTTTGAACGAAGTAAAATTTCATATCTAAATTTACCCACAAGATACTCAGCCTGGCACTTGCCGTATCCAACGATCTCTAGCTCGTCACTTTTTAGTGGCTCTAGCCTTTGCACAAATTCGTTCATTGCACCCTTTGCGGTGCTCTCATCTTTATGCGAAACGACTACGCGAAGAAGCCTAGTAAATGGCGGATACAGTCCCTCTCGGTAGCCGATCTCATCCTTTAAAAACGCGTCGTAGTCGCTAATGAAGCTTTCGAAAAACTCCCTTTGCTTGCTTTGAATGATGACCCTGCCAGCTCCGTTTCTGCCGGCTCTTCCAGCTACTTGCATAGCAAGGGCAAGTGTGCGCTCTCTAGCTCTAAAATCAGGAAAATTTAAAAGCTCGTCAAAGCCCATGATGACGGCTAACTCGACGTTGTGATAATCATGTCCCTTGCTTAGCATCTGCGTGCCAAGCAGGATGTCTATCTTGCCGTCGTTAAATTCTTTCAATGCCTTTACAAGCTTGTTTTGCGTCGTGATCTCGTCCCTGTCAAATTTAGCGATCCTAGCGTTTGCAAACTCGGCTTGCAGTCGCTCTAAAAGCTCGCTTGTACCGATCTTTTTAGCCTCTATCATCTCACTGCCGCACTGATGACAAGTCTTTGGCACGGCCATTTTGTGCTCGCAGTATTGGCACTTTAGCACGTTTTGTTTTTTATAGTAGCTCATGCCGATGCTACAAAATGGACACTTCACCGTCTCGCCGCAGTTTTTGCAGACTAGATATTTGAAATTTGCCCTTGTTGGCAGGCAGATGACGGCTTGTTTTTTATTTTCAAGCGTTTTTGCGATCTGCTCTTTTAAAATTTCACTTATGCCAGTCTCGCTCTCGTCAAATATATAGCTCTTTTGTGACGCAAAGTATGTCCCCTTTAGGCGAAAATGCTCTTGTTTATAAAAGCTAGTGAGGCTTGGCGTGGCGCTTCCAAGTACCACTTGCAGGTCAAATTTGCTAGTTAGAAAGAGCGCTAGGTCTCTTGCGTTGTAGTGGGGCTTTGAGCCTGTGTTTTTGTAGCTATCGTCGTGCTCTTCGTCGATGATGATGAGTTTTGGCCGCTCAAGTGGCAAAAATAGGGCAGATCTCGCACCTGCTATGAGCCTTGCCTTGCCACTTTTAATATCCTTTAAAATTTGCTCTTTTTTCTTTGGCGTGATCTTTGAGTGCCACACAGCCACAGCCTCGCCAAAGAAGCTCTCTAAGCGCTTTTGCATCTGCGGTGTTAGTGAAATTTCAGGCATCAAAAATAGCGCTTGGCCACCTGCGTTTAAAATTTCTCTGATCTTTGCTATATAAATTTCGCTTTTGCCACTTCCAGTGTCGCCAAAGATGAGCGAGCTTTTTCGTGTGTTTATAAAATTTAGCGCTTCTTGCTGCTTTGGGCTTAGATTTGGCGTTTTAAAGTCGGTTGCGCCACTATAAATTTCATCATCTATAAGGCTTTGTGGCTCAAATAAATTTATAGCAACGCCAAGCTCGCAGGTGTAGTAGTAGGCGATAAATTTAGCCAAAGTTGCTTGGATGTCGTTTAGTTTGAGGGGTAAAATTTCATCAATTAGGCTTGTTTTAAAGCTTGACTCATCAACTTCGCGCAGGATAAAGCCAGTTAGACTTTTGCCTCTAAGTTTTGCGCTGACGGCGCGAAATGGCGCAATATCTAGCTCGCTTTTATACGTGAGCGCAGCTAAATTTACTCCGCTAAATACGACCTCGTAGTATCTCATCACTCAAGGGCGCTGCAAAGTCCGTCGCTGCTCTCGCAGTCAAATTCGCCAGTGGTTTTGTTGTAAGTGAAATTTGCTGTTTGTCCGTCTAGCTTGAAGGTATAAGTGGTTGCTCCAGTTTTATGCCAGCCGTTTTTTGTGCCGCTATCAGCGATATTTACGCTTATTACTTTGTTGAAAAGTTTATTTCCATCATCAAGCGTCTCTGGATATACTGGAGTGCCTTTTAGAACGCTATCGTTGTATTTTAGTGAGATGCCACTTTTTATGGCAGCGATTTGCGTTTTTGCGTTCGCGACTATGGCGTCGCTTCTAGTGAAGAAAAGCTTTGGTATAGCAATAGCGCTCAAGACGCCAAGTATGACGATGACAAATATAATTTCTATTAGGGTAAAAGCTCTTTTTTTCATTTATTTTCCGGTTTTAGTATCTCTTCTATCTCTTTTGTGACGTCCTTTACGACGCGCAAATTTGTGTAGCTCTCGTAGCTCTTTTCGACAAAGGCGTTTATAAGCTCACGAGGCTCGATAAATTTCTTTCCCCCCATAAATTTCTGCCAGTCGCGCTCGAAAATTTCAGCAAAATCATCATCAAGCGTAATCGTATAGTCGCGAGATGATACGGTGAGCGTGATCTGTTTCATTTTTTATGCCAAAAATGCCTAGCTTATCTACCAAGGACGGCTTCGATCTTTTTCATTACATCATCAGCTTCGCTATTTTTCTTATCTAGATCCTCTTCTAGGCGCATGATTTGGTTGGTTTTTGCCTCATTTTGTGCTTTTAATGTTACGATCTCGTTACGTAGCTCTTCATTTACTCTGCAAACTTCATCGTATTTAGTGATGAGGTCATTTACTTTATCGCTTAGTGTGGTTAAGATCGCATTATCTTCAAACATAAAGGTTCCTTTAAAATAATAATTAATGCCGTATTCTAACACGCAGAGGCTAAATTCTTTTTAAAATTCTCATTTGACAAAGCACTATCTTTGCTATAAAATTCGCCCAAATTTAAAGGTAGTTAATGAGTAAATTTGAAATTTCATCTAAATTTAGCCCAAGCAGTGACCAAGCAAGAGCGATAAAAGAGATAGTAAAAAGTATAAAATCAGGCAACAAATACCAAACACTTCTAGGCGTGACAGGGTCTGGCAAGACCTTTACCATGGCAAACGTCATACGTGAGCTAAATATGCCAACGCTTATAATGACGCATAATAAATCCCTTGCTGCTCAGCTTTACAGCGAGTTTAAGGGCTTTTTTCCAAAAAATCACGTCGAGTACTTCATAAGCTACTACGACTACTACCAGCCAGAGGCCTACATCCCAAGAAGCGACCTATATATAGAAAAGGATAGCTCAGTAAATGAGGAGCTTGAGCGTCTGCGCCTCTCTGCGACGGCTAGCTTGCTAAGCTTTGACGATGTCATCTGTGTCGCCTCAGTCTCTGCAAACTACGGCCTTGGTAATCCAAGCGAGTATAAGGGGATGGTGGCATATCTTAGCGTGGGCGAGAAGATAAGCCAAAGAAAGCTTTTAGAGCAGCTTGTTGATATGGGCTATAAGCGTAATGACAACTATTTTGACAGAGGGGATTTTCGTGTAAATGGCGATGTGGTGGATATTTACCCAGCTTACTACAACGACGAAGCCCTAAGGATCGAGTTTTTTGGCGATGAGATCGATGCGATGTATCATTTTGACGTGCTTGATAACAAAAGGCTAAAGGATATCTCTAAATTTACGCTTTATGCCACCAGCCAGTTTATCGTGGGCGCTGATAGGCTAAAGATCGCAATGAAAGAGATCGAAGAGGAGCTTGATTTTCGTTTGAAAGAGTTTAACGAGCAGGGCAAGCTAGTCGAGGCGCAGAGGTTAAAGCAAAGGGTGGAGTTTGACCTTGAGATGATGGCAAGCACTGGCATGTGTAAAGGTATCGAAAACTACGCGCGCCACCTAACCGGACAAAAGCCTGGAGAGACGCCGTACTCGATGTTTGACTACTTTGAGATAAGTGGCAAAGACTATCTAGTCATCGTCGATGAGAGTCACGTGAGTTTGCCGCAGTTTAGGGGCATGTACGCGGGTGACAGGAGCCGTAAAGAGGTGCTTGTGGAGTATGGATTTCGCTTGCCATCAGCGCTTGATAACAGGCCGCTTAAATTTGATGAATTCATAAGCAAAAAGGCGAAATTTCTCTTTGTCTCAGCCACGCCAAACGAATACGAGCTTGGTATCAGCCAGGGACACGTCTATGAGCAGATTTTGCGACCTACTGGGCTGCTTGATCCTCTCATCGAGATAAAAGATAGTGATAACCAGGTCGAGGCGCTATTTGACGAGGCAAAGGCGGTGATCGCTAGAGGTGAGCGCGTGCTAGTTACGGTGCTAACTAAGAAGATGGCCGAGGAGCTAAGCCGCTACTACATCGAGCTTGGCATAAAGGTCAAGTATATGCACTCAGACATCGACGCGATCGAGCGAAATGAGATCATTAGGGGGCTTAGAAGTGGCGAATTTGACATGCTAATAGGCATAAATTTGCTCCGTGAGGGGCTTGATCTGCCTGAAGTGAGCCTGATAGCGATCATGGACGCCGATAAAGAGGGCTTTTTGCGCTCGACAACGAGCCTTATACAGACGATGGGTCGCGCAGCTAGAAATGTAAATGGCAAGGTGCTAATGTTTGCCAAAAAGATCACGCACTCGATGAAAGAGGCGATCGATACAACGACAGCTAGGCGTAAATTTCAAGATGAATACAACAAAGCTCACGGCATCACGCCACACTCTGCAAGCAGAAATATCGAAGAGAGCTTGCATGTCGAAGATGATGGTGAAATTTACAAGCGTGGTAAAAATTTAGAGAAGATGCCAGCTAGCGAGCGAGCTGCGATCGTAAAAGAGCTAAGAAAGCAGATGCTTGAAGCGGCGGCGCAGCTGGAGTTTGAGAAGGCGGCGGCGCTGAGAGATGAGATAGCAAAGATGAGAAAACTTTAAAAAGGCTCGTCTCTTGCGCGCTTTTAAATGAACTAGAAATTTTCTCCCTTGATGAACTATGTGTTCTATCTTCGGTCGAAAATTTCTTCGTAACATTTAAAATCATCACAAGATACTTTGCCTCGATGCTTTGGTAGCTAAAATTTAAATTTCTACGTGTCTCTGGTCTGCGCAAATTTTAACTGCGCAACATTTAAATCGATCACAAAATACTGCCACCAAATAAAATTAAATTTTAATTTTTCGTGCATTTAGTATTTTTTATACGCTCCCTCGTTTTTGCTCATCCGCCTTGTCTCCTCGTAGTGAAATCTCGTTGCGAGCAAAGCGAAGCAAAAAACAAAAAAGTTCTTGTCTTTGGCGATTTGTCTTTTTCTGCTATACGTCGTTGAAATTTCACTCTACTGCAGTCACATATTATATGCATGCTCCTTTGTATCGCAAAATTTCGCCTTGTCTCATTATAGAGAGAAACTAAAGAGAAAATCATCTTGTCTTTAGCTGTTTAAACTACAAATTTATCGCCAAATACCCTTTTATTATCGATCCCTGCTCTCTTGTGTCTTTTTCTACGCTATACCAAGCAATTAATAGAAAGAAAAACTCTGCTATATTAAAAAGGTCTATGTTTTTGGTTAAAAAGCCTATAAAGTCTGGTTTGCCTGGAAATAATAGTACTAAAAGTATGACCGGAACTTATCGCAAACAATATAAAATTTATCCAAAATAGCCTACTTTTAGTTGCACTTACTAATCTTGTTGTAAATAAAAATAAAAATACCGTAGCTAACAAATGAGCAAATATTCCAATGTAGAAGATTGTATTGGCACTAGAAGTTAAAGATACAATTAAGGCATCGCGTATACCAAAGATATTAAAAAAGTATAATCGTAAGCATATATATAGATGTAGTCAGTTGTTGCTTTTGCTATTGTAAATATCACAAAAAGGATAGAGAAAAATAAGAAATTTATACGCAGTCTTATCTCATTTAATGTATGTGCTATCTGCTTAATGGCTGAGTAAATAACCGCTAATACTACCGCGTAAGCAAGAGGCTTTATAAATATTATTGGTCGAAGAGACATTCTTTCTTGATGTACTAACAAATATTCAAAAAATATATAGTAAATAAAAGTTGCAACAAGGCCAAATAAACAAGCTGTTGCGGCTAATTGGCTTGAAGATTTGATAGTAGCCACATTTTAAATCTCACCTTCGCTAGTTGCTTGGATTTTGTCACTATTTGCTTGTGTCTTTAGTCGCCACCATGCGATTAAAGCAAGAAAGAAAACCCCAATATCAATATAATCATAAATTTTGTGGTCAATTTTAATAAAGTAGATTGCTATATGAAATGCACCAAATAATACATAAGCCCAAAACATTTTTTCTTTTGTTATTTTTATTAATTTTGCGATAGATATAAATAAAAATAGTGATGCTATTGTAAATAATACTCTCAATAAATAACTACGATAAATGAGTATCTGTTTAAACAGGTCATGATTATACATGATCTCTTCGTTGCTATAAAAATAATTCAATATCGTAAAGATAAAATCATCATAATCAATTTTTCTTTCTCCTAGATACATAACAATTTTAAAAGTCAAAAAAGATAAAATCACATATATCAAAATTAAAATAGTAAAAATTTTAAAATATGTTCTTAGTTTTGAGGAATTATAAACAGAGCATATCAATGAAATTGCAAAAAACAAAAGTAGCCAACTGATAGAGTCACAGCATACTTTGAAGATAAGGCTGAAATTATCATCAAGGATTTTGCGAAGTCCTGAAATGAACACTAGATACTTAAATATCATCACAATACAAGATATAAGTCCCAACTCTCTGGCATTTTTTAACATATATTGTTTTTCTTGTTGTAGCGGTTCCAAATTTACTCCTTAAATTAAAATAGTTATTTTATTGTAATTATTTTAAAAAATGTTTAAATATTTTAAATCAGGTTAATTTATTTTAAATTGGTATTTATTTATCTCGTGACTGGCTTTAAAAAGTAGCTAGACACCGCGCAGATAAGCGATACTGCGGCGATAAAGTAAAACGAGTGCGTTAGGCTAAAGATGTCAGCGATCTTGCCAATGACCGTTGCAAATATACCGCCGATTGTGATACTAAGTCCAAGCGTTACGCCGGAGGCTAGGCCGATTTGATTTGGTAGATAAAGCTGTGCAAGGGCGATTGAGGGGCTAAAAGACAGGCTGATGCAGGCACTCACGCACATGGAGGCTGCGAGAAATAGCGCGTAGCTGTCGATAAAGAGCATTAGCACGACTAGCGGCGCGGCGATGCTTAGGCTTATTTTGATGAGCCTAACTAAGCCGTATCTATCTGCTAGCGCTCCGCCAAATAGCGTAGAGATCGCACCTGCAGCAAAAAACATACTTAAATTTACATTTGCAGCCTCTTTGCTAAGACCAAAAATTTTGATGAGATAGATGCTGAAAAATGCCGCAAAGCCAAAAGCGACGATAGAGCGTGAAAATATACAGACACAAAGCCTCAAAAATGCGCCCAGATCGTCTTTTAGGGCGCTTTTTTTTTGTGAAATTTGCTTTTTGTGATTGCCTTCTAGCGCTTTTATAAATTTGCCCTTTTTAAGGTATAAAAGCGTTAGAAAAATTTGAGGGATTATAAAGACCAGCGTCCCTTTTAGGCCAAAATTTCCCACAAAAATGGCAACTAAAATGGGCCCAACTGCAAAGCCTACGTTGCCACCAAATGAAAATATGCTTATGCTTTTGGCTCTATTTTTGGCGTTTGAGGCGTAGTTTACGATCCTTGCGGCGCTTGGGTGAAAGAGCGCGGCGCCGATACCGCTTATCATCACGCAAATTAGGATGATGTAGTAATTTGTCACAAAGCCAGTGAGACTCATGCCTCCGCCTGCAAGCAGTAGCCCAAGCGGGATGACGCATGGTAGCTCTTTTTTGTCGCTTAAGCGGCCGATAAGTGGCTGGATGAGCGAGCTTGCTAAATTTGTGGCGGTCACGAGCGAGGCGGCTGTTGAGTAGTCGTAGTGGTAGCTCGCGATGAAAAATGGCAGCATCGCGCCAAGCGCACTTTGGTTTATGTCGCTACAAAAGTGCCCAAGCCCCATTAGATACTTTAAATTTTCCGCCTTTTTCATCTAAAATAGCCCTTTTAAAAGCCCCTTTAAATTTTGCTTTTCGCCGTTTGTGCTCTCATCATCTTTGCCCAGCTTTTTATCTAAAAATCTACCTATCTCTTTTTTGACCTTATTTTCAAGATATTGCGATCTGACATCGTATTTTAGCTTGTCTGTCGTGCCTGAAATTTGCACGTTTAGGTCAGTCTTTTCGAGCCTACAAACAAGTGGTGCATTAAGCATTTTTGTCGCAGTATTGTAAGTGCCGCCTGTAACCTTTATATCGCTCTTTGGCGAGCTTAAATTTACGTTAAAGATGACGTTGTCGCCCTTTATATCGCCGTAAATTTTACCGTCTTTGTAGATCTCTTTTGTGATGTCCTTGCCAGTGAAGGTTTTTATGTTGTTTGTGAGATTTGTGCTGGCTAGGTGACCCTCTTTTAGCAAGATGTCAAATTTGCCGAGCTTTTGCTTCGTTTCGTAGTCAAATTTAGCATCGCCGTTGCCATCATAAAGATGCTCTAAACCCAAAGTCTGCGTTAGCCCCTTGACTTCGAAGTTTTTTAGCACCGCATCAAGCGTACCACCTTTGTAGTTTGCCTCTAGTTTACCCTTAAATAGATCATCTGAAGTGGCTTTTACGCTTAGATCATCCACTTTGCCATTTGCCGTTACGAGGGCTGCAAATTTACCGTGAAGCTCGCGGCCAGCTAAAAATGCAAGCTTATTTAGCTCTGAAACCACCGCTTGAAGCTTTAGGTTTAGCGTGCTTTTGCCCGTGTCAAAGCTGCCATCTATGCCCTTTATATCAGCTAGCGAGCTAAGAAAGTCGCCACTAAATTTTGCTACGTCGCCTTTATAGTCTAGGCTCAAATTTGAGCTAAATTTCTCATTTTCAGGGAATTTTTTATCAAGCATTTTGCTAAGCGCTACGGCGTTAAATTTACCCTCATTTAAAGCGATCGTTGCAGCGATACTTGGGCTTTTACTAAAGATATTTTGCCCCTTTGCTTGGACATTTGCCTTGGCGTTTGCCAGTCTGTCGTTGCCGCTAAGTGCTAGTATCTCTCCAAGCTGCGCCTCTTTTAGGCTAAGATCAAGATTTTCATTTTTTATGGTGGCGTTTAGCTTGCCAGCAAAGGCATCGCCGCCTAAATTTAGCTCATCTATCTTGCTTGCTTTAACCTTCACATCGCCCGCAAGCGCCATTTTTGAGCCCACCTCAAAGCCGCTAACCGCTTTAAATTTCTCAGGGTCGCTAATAAGCAGGGCAAATTTGCTAAAAATTTGGCTGTTTTTTAGGTCATAAACGCCCTTTATATCCTTTAGCTCGCCAAGGTCGCTAAGCACATTTGCGTCAAAATTTACAAGTTCATTTTTTGCGGTGGCACCGCCTTTTAGCTCAAATTTAGCCGCGTTTTTAAGTTTTGCAAGACCATTATTTATAAGGCCGTTTTTTATCTCAAATTTAGCCTCACCTGCAAGCTTTTTTAGCTCGTCAAAGCCGCTAAAATTTGCGTTTAAATTTATCTGCCCGTCTGCGTAGCTAGGCTGCAAGGCAAGCGCTAGAAGCTCTTTTAGTTTGATGCTAGTTGCATTTAGGGCTAAGTTTTTGCTATCAAAATTTGCATTTATCTTGCCGCCAAGGCCGTTTATCTCAGCTTTTAGGTTTTTAAGAGCATTTTCTTGCATCGTAATTTCGCCGTTTGCATCCACTGCGCCACTTAGCTGCTCGCCCAAGAGCTTGCCAAAAAGGGCAAGATCAGGCACATTTAGCGAAAAGTCGCTCTTTAAATTTTTGCTAGCTAGATCATAGGTCGTCTCATTTGCCTTTAAAGTGGCTTCTGGTGCGATGATAATGGTTTTTGCACTCACTTTTTCATTTGCAAATTTAGCATTTACGCCGCCTTTAAAGCTTATATCTTTTGCCAAATTTAGTCCAAATTCGTTTTTAAGAATTTCTTTGTTTATCGCTGCATCGCTTGCTAAAATTTGAGCGTTTATGATGGGCTCATTTTTCTCATCAACCCCTTGCATATTGCTCGTTAGATCAAGCTTGCCGCTAGCTAAATTTGGCTTTTGTGCAAGCGCTGAGATCTCAGAAAGCTCGATGTTTTTAGCGTCAAGATTTAGAGCTTTTGGCAGGTAGTCTTTTAAATTTGCGTTTAAATTTATGTTTGAGCCAAGCGCCGTACCAGTTGCCACTAGCTTAAAGTCGCTAAATTTACCAGCCACTTTTGCTTTAAGAGCTACATCTTTTTTTAACCCAAGCTCGCTAGCCTTTGCCTTGTCAGCGTCTATATCTATGTTTAAATTCATACTTTGAGCAAGCAACGAGAGATCGCCATTTGCCTTTAAATTTATGGCGTTCATCACGGTCGCTTCTAAATTTAGCGTGCTAAATCCTAGGCTAAAATCTTTAAATTTGAGTTCAACGCCACGACCGAGTGCCTCTTTTTCGATCTTGCCAGCGATAAATTTACTCCCAAATGGGCTAAATAAAAGGCCAAAGATGCAAGCCACTATGAGCACAAGCGCGCCAACTATGTAAGCTACTTTTTTCATAAAATTCCTTTATATTAGTTTTATATATCACGAAACTTTAGTCAAATGGACTAAAGGTTTTATTTAAATTTGCTATAAATTATTGACTTTTTCAGAAAAAAATGCTAGGATTTCATCACTCAAAAATAAAGAGTGCTAAAAAAGACAATTAAACTAAAAGGATGAACAATGAACTTTCAACCATTAGGCAAGCGTGTCCTAGTCGAACGCGTAGAAGAGACAAAGACGACAGCTTCGGGCATAATTATACCTGATAACGCAAAAGAAAAACCTTTAAGCGGCGAGGTAAAAGCAGTTGGCGCTGAAGCTGAGGGCGTAAAAGTTGGTGAAAAAGTAGTATTTGCTAAATACGCTGGCACTGAGGTAAATTTAGATGATAAAACATATCTTGTTTTAAACATCGACGACGTTTTAGGTGTGATTAAATAATTTAAAAAGGAAAAACAATGGCAAAAGAAATTTTTTACTCTGATGACGCAAGAAACCGCCTATACGAGGGCGTAAAAAAACTAAATGACGCTGTAAAAGTGACAATGGGACCAAGAGGCAGAAATGTCCTTATCCAAAAGAGCTTTGGTGCTCCAAACATCACAAAAGACGGCGTTAGCGTGGCTAAAGAGGTTGAGCTAAAAGATACTATCGAAAACATGGGTGCAAGCCTAGTTAGAGAAGTAGCAAGCAAGACAAACGACCAAGCAGGCGACGGCACTACAACAGCAACTGTGCTAGCTCACGCGATATTTAAAGAGGGTCTTAGAAACGTAACTGCAGGCGCAAATCCTATCGAAGTAAAACGCGGCATGGATAAAGAAGTAGCAGCTCTTATAGATGCACTAAAAAACATCTCTAAAAAAGTTTCTGGCTCAAAAGAGATCGCGCAGATCGCTACTATCTCAGCAAACTCAGATGAGAGCATCGGCAAACTTATCGCTGATGCGATGGAAAAAGTCGGCAAAGATGGCGTTATAACAGTAGAAGAGGCAAAGTCTATCCAAGACGAGCTAAGTGTTGTTGAGGGTATGCAGTTTGACCGCGGATACCTAAGCCCATACTTCATCACAAACCCTGAAAAGATGCAAGTTGAGCTAAGCAATCCTTTCATATTGCTATTTGACAAGAAGATCACAAATTTAAAAGACTTATTGCCAGTGCTTGAGCAAGTACAAAAGAGTGGCAAACCACTTCTAATCATCGCTGAAGATATCGAGGGTGAGGCACTTGCAACGCTTGTTGTAAATAAACTTCGTGGCGTGCTAAACATCTCAGCTGTAAAAGCTCCTGGCTTTGGCGACAGAAGAAAAGCGATGCTTGAAGATATCGCTATCTTAACAGGTGGCGAAGTTATCAGCGAAGAGCTAGGCAGAACACTTGAGAGTGCTAGTATAAACGATCTTGGACAAGCTTCAAGCGTAGTTATCGACAAAGACAACACAACTATCGTAAATGGCGCAGGCGAGAAGTCAGCAATAGACGCTAGAATCACTCAGATCAAAGCTCAAATCGCTGAGACAACAAGCGACTATGACAAAGAAAAACTTCAAGAGCGCCTTGCAAAACTAAGTGGCGGCGTGGCAGTTATCAAAGTAGGTGCTGCGACTGAGACAGAGATGAAAGAGAAAAAAGACCGCGTAGATGACGCTCTAAGCGCTACTCGTGCAGCCGTAGAAGAGGGCATCGTAGTAGGTGGCGGTTCAGCTCTTATCCTAGCTTCAAAGAGTGTAAATTTAAATTTACAAGGTGACGAGGCAATCGGCGCTGAGATCGTTAGAAGAGCGCTTCGTGCTCCACTTCGCCAAATCGCTGAGAACGCTGGCTTTGACGCAGGCGTAGTAGCAAACGCAGTTGAGACAAGTAAAGATGCAAATTTTGGCTTTAACGCTGCAACCGGCGAATATGTAAATATGTTTGAAGCTGGCATCATCGACCCAGTTAAGGTTGAGAGAGTTGCTCTACAAAACGCTGTTAGCGTGGCTAGCTTGTTACTAACTACTGAAGCAACTATCAGCGAGATAAAAGAAGAAAAAGCAATGCCTGCAATGCCTGACATGGGCGGAATGGGTGGCATGGGCGGCATGATGTAGCAGCCATTTTCGAGCTAGAGCTTTTCTAGCTCGAATTTAAATTTTTAATCTCACTAAATTTATAAAATTATTTACTCCTTTTTAAATTTATTCTTGTATCATTTTTGCATTCTTTTAGGGAGAATTTACAATGAAATATGATGAAATTTTTAGAGAATACGACATCCGTGGTATTTATGAAAAAGACTTGACAGAAGATAGCGTCAAGGCTATAGGGCTCGCTTTAGGCAAGAAATTTAACGAATTTGGCGTGAAAACTTTAAGCGTTGGTTTTGACGCAAGGCTAAGTGCTAGCACGCTTTTTAGGTATCTGTTAAGTGGCCTAAACAAGGCTGGTGGTTTTAAAATTTATAACATCGGCTTGTTACCAACTCCTGTTGGCTACTTTAGCGTTTATGCTGATTATTTTGATGCAAACATCATGATCACGGGCTCTCACAATCCAAAAGATTATAACGGCTTTAAGATTACTATCAAAAAGGATAGTTTTTTTGGCAAAGATCTGCAAATTTTAAAAGATAAGGTGAATGAGATAATCGCCTCTGGTGAGCAGATCGCAGACGATGAGAGCTGTGAGAAATTTAACATCTTAGAAAAATATGTCGAGTTTTTTGTAAAAGAATTTAGCGAACTTAAAAATTTCAAAAAGCCTTTTGTCATCGACTGCGCAAATGGCGCTGTTGGCGTGAGCTTGGTGCCTATCGTTAAAGCGCTTGGTCTAAATGCAAAAATTTTATATGAAGATCCAGACGGAAACTTCCCAAATCACCACCCAGACCCAAGCGAAAAAGAGAATTTAAAAGAGATATTTTCGCTCATCGAAAAGAAGGAATTTGACCTTGGATTTGGCTTTGACGGAGATGGCGACAGGATCGCAGTTATAACGCCAAAAAGAGATATAAAAGGCGATGAACTAGCATATCTTTATGCGCTAAATATGAAACATCCAAAAGTGCTTGGCGAGGTAAAATGCTCACAAAATATGTATGATGAGATCGCAAAAATCGGCGAAGTCTTCATGGGTAAGACAGGACACAGCAATATAAAAAAGATGATGAAAGAGCTAAACGTAGATCTCGCGGCTGAAGTTAGTGGGCATATCTTCTTTAAAGAGCGCTATTTTGGCTTTGATGATGCGCTTTATGCGATGATGAGGGTGCTTGAGTTAGTTCATAAGGGCTTTGACCTTGACGGCGAGCTTGATAAGATGCCGCTTGTCTTTAGCACCGATGAGATCAAGATAAAGACGACTGACGAGGCTAAATTTAAGATAGTTGCTAAGCTAAAAGAGTGCGTGAAAAACGAGAACTGCGACCTACCGAAGATAAAAAATATCATCGACATTGATGGCATAAGAATTCAGTTTGAAAATGGCTGGGCACTGGTGCGTGCGTCAAATACAACGCCAGTTATCGTCACTAGATTTGAAGCAAAGAGCAAGGAATTTCTAGAAGAGATCGAGCAAAAAGTAACAAATTTGCTAAAGAGCTTAATGTAGCTAACAAAAAGCATTTTGGGTTAAATTTACTCCAAAATGCTTTTCAAAATTTTATTTAAATATTCAAAAACTAAGGTTTTCTCTCTCATTTGGCTTTCGCAGTTTTCTAAATTTATCAAATATATAGAATTTAAAATCAACAAATAGCCTATCGGTATCGGTGTTTTTCAAAAAGAGTTCATTACGCTATAAGCTTATTTTTCTCGTTTAGCGCTCAGGTATGCAAAGCTACTTCATCATAGATTTTAAAGCAGTTCCACTTACTGACAAAAAATTAGAAACATTATTATAAAACCCACCCAACAGCTTGCTGACAAGAATTGCAAAACCGCCGTCTGGATTTTAAAGTGATGTCGCTTGCCGTAAAACTTGCAAATATATTTGTTAAATTTAAAAAAGAGAGATGGCGTAAAGATTACGCCATTGAATTTAGAGTTTGCCGCCTTCGACGACTAAAGATTCAGGATTTACACTGTCACCATAGATTGGTTTTAGCGTTGCGTCATAGTCTTTGTGGAAGAAATTTTCTTTTCCAAGCTCGATGATCTCGTTGTTTAGCCACTCAAGCAAGGCTTTGTTGCCTTTTTTGACAGCTGGAGCTATCACATCCACATCGCCAAGCGCTTCAACGCCAACGACAAAGCCAGGAGTCTCTTTCGCCCAGGCAAAAAGTAGGGCGTTATCATGTGCTAGAGCTGCACCCCTTTTATCAACCAAAGCTGCGAAAGTTTCGGTGTTTTGATCATACTTTAAAAGCTTGATATCAGGATAATTTTTTGTAAAAAATGCGTCTGCGGTTGTGCCTTTATTGACGATTAGTGTTTTATCTTTTAGCTCATCAACGCTCTTTATCACAGCGCCCTCAGGGCTAACGATGCCAAGTGAGACCTTCATATATGGAAGCGCAAAATCAACAACTTGCGCGCGCTCAGGCGTTTTTGTGAAATTTGCAAGCGTGATATCGACCTTGTCAGCTGTGAGCACTTCAACCCTGCCAGCAGCCTCCACTAGTTCAAATTTGACCTTACTCTCGTCGCCAAGCAAGTCTTTTGCGATGCGTTTTGCAAAGTAGATGTCATAGCCTTGGTTTTTGCCGTCTTTATCGACGTAGCCAAATGGCGGTTTGTCGCTGAAAACGCCTATCCTTACATATCCACGCTCTTTGATCTTTGCGATAGCGTCAGTTTGATTTGAAGCGGCTGCTTTGTCCGCACCTTTGTCATCACCACAACCCGTTAGAAAGACGGTAGCGACTAATGCTAATAAGAAAAATTTAAATTTTCTCACTCTTTCTCCTTTAGAAAATTTAGTAAATAAGAGCGGTTAAATCTCGCTCTAAACGCATTTTGAAAACAGGCAAATTATCTCTTATTTTTTCTAAAACGAGAATAAATTTAGAAATTTCTTTGCTCGCTCGCTCTTTGGATTAGTAAAAAACTCCTCTGGCTCGCTGATCTCCACTATCGCTCCAGCGTCCATAAATACGATCTTGTTTGCAACTGCTCTTGCAAAGCTCATCTCGTGGGTGACTATTAGCATCGTCATGCCATCTTTGGCTAAATTTAGTATCACATCAAGCACCTCTCTAACGATCTCTGGATCAAGCGCAGCCGTAACCTCGTCAAATAGCATGATCTCAGGGTTTAAACAAAGGCTTCTTACTATCGCTATGCGCTGCTTTTGACCGCCACTTAGCTCCTTTGGATAGGCAAATTTCTTATCAAGTAGCCCAACCTTGCTAAGCCACATATCAGCCGTCTTTTCAGCCTCGGCTCTATCTCTTTTTTGCACCTTTAAAGGCCCAAGAAGGACGTTATCGATGACGTTCATATGATCAAATAGCTCGTAGCTTTGAAAGACCATGCCGACCTTTTGGCGGATCCTTTGCCACTCTTTAAATTTAGCATCTATCACTTCGCCGTCTATGATGATCTCGCCGCTTGCTATGCTCTCAAGGCCGTTTATACATCTAAGAGTTGTGCTCTTGCCGCATCCCGATGGTCCAAGAAGCACGACCACTTCGCCACTTTTAACCTCTAAGTTTATATCTTTTAAGGCGTGAAGCTCTCCATAAAATTTGTTTATTTTTTTAAGTTCCAAGATATTTTCGCTCATTTTAGCTCCATTTTTCTTCTAGTTTTTTCGATAGTTTTGAGACTGGATAGCAGATCGCAAAATATAAAAAGAATATGAGCGTGTATATCCAAAATGGCGCCATAGGATTTGTAAATACATTTCGCTCGATGATCTGCTGGCCGACTTTGACCACCTCTACAACGCCGATTAGTACGACGATAGAGGTCGTTTTTATCATACGGCTTAGTAAATTTACAGCTCCAGGCACCAGCCTTCTAGTAGCAAGTGGGATGATGACATAAAAGTAAATTTGAAATTTGCTAAGTCCTAGCGAGGCGGCTGACTCAAACTGGTGCTTTGGTATCGAGGTGATCGCCCCTCGCACGATATCCATCATCTCAAAAACGCCCCAAAGACTAAAGACGATGAGCGAGGCGGTAAATGCCGAGATATGCAGTCCAAAAGCCTTGCTAACGCCAAAGTAAAATAAAAATAGCCAGACGATCTGAGGCATGATACGAACGATCTCGAGGCAAATTTTTAAAATAAGATAGATAAATTTGTTTTTCATGCTCATCAAAACGCCAAGTATGAGGCCACTGATGACGGAGATGATGATAGAGATGAGCGAAATTTCAGTGCTTACTACAAGACCTTCAAGCAGTCTTAGTAAATTTTGCATGTCAAATAATATACTAACTCCTTGCATTTCTCACCCTTTTTTCGACGTAGCTAAGCGCCAGCGAGACTGGCAAGATGATGACAAGATAGCTAATAACCAGCATAAAAAGCGCCTCATCTGTCTTGTAGTAAAGTCCGATGAGATCTTTTGCGACATAGACTAGATCAGCAAGTGCCACGATACTAACGATGCTTGTCTCTTTTAGTAAAAATATGACGTTTGCGCTGATGCTTGGAAGTGCCACGCTAAAGGCTTGTGGCAAGATAACATATCTTAAGAGCTGATTTTTACTAAGTGCGATGCTAAGTCCTGCTTCTATCTGCGACCTTCTCACCGCCTCAAAGCCAAGTCTAAAGCTCTCGCTCATGTAGCTGCCACCAAGAAAGCTAAGCCCCACGACCGCACAGGTAAAGCCACTCATCGACACCCCAAGCTTTGGCAAGCCGTAGTATAAAAAGAAGAGCTGGATAAGAAGTGGCGTGTTTCTTGAAAGCTCAACGTAGCAATCAACTAGTTTTGAGAGAAATTTTAGCTTGTAAAATTTCACAGCCATGCAAAAAATGCCTATCAAAATAGAAAAAACGATCCCCAAAAAGGCGATCTGGCAGGTGAGAATCCCAGCCTTTACAAAAAGGGGGTAAAATTTCTCAATAAACTCAAAATCCATAAACTTTAATCCAATCTGAAAAATGGAGTTATTTTATCCCATAATAATAAATTTAAAACTAATTAGATATGATCACGCTTTAAATTTAAGCTTACAAAAAGGATAAAATTTGATCGATCTTTTTCAGATCATCGGCTTTTTAGGGATGATTTGCATCGTGATGGGCTACTTTTTACTTCAGATCGGCCGCCTAAATAGCCGCGATCTAGCCTACCAGATAATAAATTTAGCAGGTGCGGTGCTGCTTATAATCTCGCTTTTTGTGCACTTTAACCTCGGCTCATTTTTGATAGAGGTCTTTTGGATAATCATTACGATTTATGGAATTTATAAAATTTACAAGGAGAGAGCGTGAGAGCGTATGCAGAGTGGGAAGAGCAGGAGCTTTTGTTTTTATCGCTGCCACATAGTAAGAGCGACTGGGAGCCTTATTTAGAGGAGATTTTAGCGAGCTATGAGGAGCTCGTGGCTGCTGTTACGCCCTTTGAAAAGGTGGTGCTTATCTGCCCTGATGAGGCAAATTTCACTAGGTTTAAGAAATTTAAAAATGTTGAGTTTGTTAAGCTCGATACTGACGATACTTGGATCAGAGACTACGGTATGATCGACGTTTGCACCAAGGACGGTGTAAAGAGCTATGACTTTAAATTTAACGCTTGGGGCGGTAAATTTAAGAGCTCAAAAGATGATGCGATAAATTTAGAGCTAGCTAAAATTTACAAAACTAAGCTTGAGCCTGTTGATATGATACTAGAGGGCGGAAGTGTCGAGTTTAATGGAGATGGCGTGCTTTTAACTACTTCAAAATGCCTGCTAAATGAAAATAGAAATTCATCTCTAAGCAAAGAGCAGATAGAAGAAAAGCTTAAAAATTTATTTGGCCTAAAGCGTATCATCTGGCTTGAAAATGGTTTTATAAGAGGCGATGACACAGATAGCCACATCGACACTTTAGCGCGTTTTATCACGCCTGATACTATTGCTTACGCAGCTTGCGATGATAAGAGCGACGAGCACTTTGATGAGCTAAAAAGGATGGAGGATGAGCTTAAAAAAACTGGCTTTAAGCTACTTGCTCTGCCACTACCTAAGCCTAAATTTTATGAGGGCAAAAGGCTTGGCTGCACCTATGCAAATTTTATCTTTATAAATGGTGCGCTAATCGTGCCAACATATAACGACGAAAACGACGAAAAGGTGCTAAATTTACTTGCCAAGGCGCTACCAGACAGAAAGATCATCGGTGTAAATTCGCTAGTTTTTGTCCGTCAAAATGGCTCGCTTCACTGCTCAAGCCAAAATAGATACAAGAGGGCTTAGTCTTGTCAAGTCCGTTTGATTATGAGTTTAACCGCATAAATAAGCAGGAGTGCACGCAGAGCGAAAATAAGGCTGTCATCGCAGCGGGAGCTTGTGCCTTTTTGCTCGCACTTGTGAAATTTGCGGCGGGACTTTTTAGCGGTTCGGTCGCCGTGCTTGGCTCGGCGATAGATTCAATGCTTGATTTTATTGTGTCGCTTTTAAATTTATTTGCGCTTAGAAAGTCAAGAAAGCAAGCTGATGAGAGATTTAACTTTGGCTACACAAAGCTAGAGGCCTTGGCAGCGCTATTTGAGTGCGTCATCATCGTGTTAGCGGCAGGCTTTATCTTTTATGAGAGCATTAAGAAATTTAGAGAGCCAAATTTAGAGATAGACCTTGGCTTAAGCCTTGGTGTGATGGTGTTTTCAGTCGTGGTGACGCTATGTTTGGTGCTATTTTTAAACCAAATTTCTAAAAAAAGTGGCAACCTTATCATAAAAGCAGACGCGCTGCACTATAAGATCGACCTTTTTAGCAACCTTGCAGTCATCATCTCGCTGCTTATCATTAAATTTAGCGGATTTGTGATGATAGATGCGATCTTTGGTATCGTGATAAGCGGCTACATCGCTCAAAGCGCCATAAGTCTTGGCAAAGACGCCTTTGGTGTCTTGCTAGATCACGCAGCAAGCCCTGAGGTCACAGCTGAGATCATCAAGATGATAAAGGCAAAGCAGAGGATTTCAGACTTTCACTATCTAAACACAAGGCAGAGCGCAAATACCATATTTTTAACGCTGCATTTAGTTTTTGACAAAGATATCTCGCTTTACGACGCGCACGAGGTGGCCGAATCGCTTGAAGCTGAGATAAGAGAGAAATTTAAGGATTTTTCGTGGCAGATAACCACGCATTTAGACCCATACAACGACAAAGAAGGGAAATGAGATGAAAGTAGCACTACTTCAACAAGAATTTAAAGGCACAAAAGAGGCGACCATCGCAAAGACGCTTGAGCTAATAGCTGAGGCAAAAAAAGGTGGCGCTGATCTCGTGGTCTGCCAAGAGCTACACCAGACGCAGTACTTTTGCCAAAGCGAGGATACAAATTTCTTTGATCACGCAAACGACTGGCAAGAAGATATCGCTTTTTGGGGCAGGGTGGCTAAGGAAAATGGCGTAGTTTTAGTCACTTCGCTCTTTGAAAAGAGGGCTGACGGACTTTATCACAACACCGCTTTTGTCTTCGAGCGTGACGGCAGCGTAGCTGGCAAATACCGAAAAATGCACATCCCTGATGACCCTGGATTTTACGAGAAATTTTACTTCACGCCTGGCGATATCGGCTTTGAGCCTATTGAGACGAGTCTTGGCAAGCTTGGCGTTTTGGTCTGCTGGGATCAGTGGTATCCAGAAGCTGCAAGGCTAATGGCACTAAAAGGGGCGAAAATTCTCATCTATCCAACGGCTATTGGCTGGTTTGAGGGCGATAGCGAGGATGAAAAGTCAAGGCAGCTTGAAGCGTGGGTGGCAGTGCAAAGAGGTCACAGCGTGGCAAATGGACTGCCAGTGGTCGCAGTAAATCGTGTGGGCTTTGAAAAAGATGATAGTGGCGTGATGGATGGGATAAAATTTTGGGGAAATAGCTTTGTTTACGGGCCACAAGGCGAGCAGCTTTTCCGCGCAAATAGCACAGACGAGCTATGCAAGATCGTTGAGATAGACATGAAAAGAAGTGAAGAAGTTCGCAGAATTTGGCCATTTTTACGTGACCGCAGGATCGATGCCTACGCAAATATCACAAAGAGATTTATAGACTAAATTTAGAGCTAGAATTTCTAGCTCTTAAAATTTAGATTGCTCGTAAAAGAAATATAAATTTATTCTTAAGAAAATATTTTTTTAAGCCTTGATTGTGTAGAATAGTTGCAACTTTACAAAAATGGCATAAAAATATCATAACAAAAAGATACAAAGCTAAATTTATAGAATAAAATAGCCTTAAATTTTTTGAAAGGATTTTAGATGAAAACTACTTCTTTGGCACTTGCTGGATTGCTTTTAGCAACAACACTTTCAGCAAAAGAATTTATCAGTATCGGCACTGGTGGTATGACAGGTACATACTATCCAATAGGTGGAGCGATCTGCCGTTTGGCAAACAAAAATACAGACGTAAAATGTTCTGTTCAATCAACTGGCGGCTCTGTTTATAACGTAAATAACGTCCTTAAAAAAGAGCTTACTTTTGGCTTTGTTCAAAGTGACGTCGTCTATGACAAATATAACGGCACTGGCAAATTTGACGGAGCAAAAGATGAAAATTTACGCTCAGTAGTGGCTATCTATCCAGAGCTTCTTGCATTTGTCGTGGCAAAAGATAGCGGTCTAACAAGTGATATCCAGTCTTTTGCAGGTAAAAAATACAACGTAGGCAACCCAGGCAGCGGCAACGAAGTGAGCACGCTTGAAGTCTTTAAAGCAAAGGGCTTTGATGTTTCAAAACTAGGATACCGCGGCGTTTTAACAGTTGGTGAATGCCCACACGCACTAAAAGATAAAAAGATAGATGGTTATAGCTTTGTCGTTGGTCACCCAACCGCAAACATCACTGACGCTGCGACATCTTTGCCTATTGATATCCTAAACATCGAAGGCAGCGAGATCGATAAACTTCTTAAAGAAAAACCATACTTTGCAAAAGGTGTGATCCCAAAAGGCTCATATGATGGCGTCGATCACGATGTAAATACTATCGGCGTAAAGGCTGTTTTAGTAACTAGCAAAGATACAAAAGATGAGGCTGTAAAAGCTGTGATAAAAGCTATTTTAGACAACTTTGATGAGTATAAAACTCTTCACCCAGCGCTAAAATCAGTAAATAAAGAAGATCTCGTCCAAGGTCTTTCAGCTCCGCTTCACCCAGCTGCAGAGGCTGCGTTTAAAGAGGCAGGTATCTTAAAATAATCCATCTCCAGGGGCTTTGCCTCTGGATAAAATTTAAATATGCAAATTTCTTCTAAATTTATATATTTAAATTTTAAAGGAGAGAGATGAACGAAGTTAATGACAACGAAGAACAATTTGTCGAAGTAAAGACAAGAGAGATAAATAGCAATTTTTACAACTATTTCATCGCATTTGCGTGTTTCTCTTGGTCGGTTTTTCAGCTTTATATAGCGTATTTCCCACTAAATACTAACATTTCACGCTCTATTCACCTAGCTTTTGCGGTTGGGCTTGTATTTTTGCTCTATCCAGTCACTTTTCATAAAAAGGCTCACTCAAGTTTGCCATTTTACGACCTAGTTTTTTGCGTGGTAGGCGTTGTTGCCGTGCTTTATCCAGCTGTTTATTTTTATGAGCTAGCTGATAGGACAGGGGATTATATCACTCAAGATATCGTCATATCGTTTTTGGCGATCATTGTCTTACTTGAGGCTGGCAGGCGTGTCATGGGACCAGCGCTTCCTATCATTTGTATATTATTTTTGATATATGATCACTTTGGACCTTATATGCCAGACATCATCGCTCACCAGGGCGCTAGCTTAGAAAAGATCGCGGGACATATGTTTTTAACGACAGAGGGCGTCTTTGGCGTGCCTATCGGTGTTAGCGTTAGTTTTATCTATCTTTTCGTTCTTTTTGGCTCATTGTTAGAGCGAGCAGGCGCTGGACAATACTTCATAAATTTAGCCTTCTCGCTTCTTGGTAAATATAGAGGCGGCCCGGCCAAAGCCTCAGTCATCGCAAGCGGCCTAACAGGCATGGTTTCAGGCAGTTCAACAGCAAACGTCGTAACCGTTGGTACATTTACCATACCGCTTATGAAAAAAGCTGGTCTTTCACGCACAAAAGCTGGTGCTATCGAGGTTGCGGCTGGTGTAAATGGACAGCTCATGCCACCTATCATGGGTGCGGCTGCTTTTATCATCGCTGAGTTTTTAGGCATGACATATACAAATGTCATGATGGCAGCGGTTATCCCAGCGTTTGCGTGCTATTTGTCGCTATTTTTTATCGTGCATTTAGAGAGCGTTAAGCTTGGACTAAAAGGCATAGATCAGAGCGAATTTCACTCAAGATTTAAAATTTTTGTTAGTGGCCTTCACTATATAACGCCTATTTTGATCTTGCTTTATACATTGCTAATCGCAAAAGAGTCGGCCATCTCAGCAGCTTTTAATGCGATCGGATTTTTATTTTTGATAATGATATTTCAAGAGCCAACTAAAAAGCTTGCTTCAGGCGAAAAAGTAGGCATAAATGACGTGCTTTTAGGCTTTGAGGATATATTTTGGGCGATGGTCGCAGCTGCAAAGAGTATGACTACAATAGCCATTGCAACCGCGCTTGCTGGCATCATCGTGGGCTCTATCTCGCTTACTGGCCTTGGTCAGGTGCTCTCTGATCTAGTCGAGCTTTTAGCAGGCGATAACATCATGATGATCCTAGTTTTAACAGCTCTTATGTCGCTTATCCTTGGTATGGGTCTTCCAACGACAGCAAACTACATCGTCGTCTCAAGCCTTGTTGCGCCAGTTATCTTATTTTTGGCGCATAAAAATGGCTTTTTGATCCCTGCCATTGCTGTGCATCTTTTTGTATTTTACTTTGGAATTTTAGCCGATGATACGCCGCCAGTTGGCATCGCAGCCTATGCAGCAGCGGGCATCGCTAAAGCAAATCCAATAACCGTTGGCGTTCAAGGGTTCTTTTACGATCTAAGAACGGCGATCTTGCCATTTGCCTTTTTCTTTAACAACAAACTTATGCTAATTGATAGCATAAACACGAGCGATCCGCTTGATTCAAAAGGTATCGTTTGGATGAGCAACCCACTTGAAATTTTACTTGTTTTTGGTATGGCGATCGTGGGGATGTTTGCCTTTTCAAGCTTGCTTCAAGGCTACTACGTCACTAAGCTTAGGATCTGGGAGAGGGCGCTACTTATCCCAGTCGTGCCTCTAGCACTTGTGCCAAATATCTGCGTGAAATTTGGCCTAATGCCAAACGAATACACAGCCTACATCGTAGCAGCGGCTCTTTATGGTTTTGTCTTTATGACCCAGTGGGGCATAAAAGATAAACCGCTTGATCAAATAAGAGCGATTTAACATTAGGCAAGAGCTCTCTTGCCTAAACTTTTAAATTTATTTATTTCTATTGATTTTATAAAAAGTGAGAATTTAGGCTTTAAAAGCCTAAAGATCAAAGTTGTTTTGAGCGTTTTAGATCGCCTGCAAACTCGCAAGACATCTTATCGTTTAGTTTGCAGCCTTTTTCTAAGAAGGTGTAAGCCTCTTTAAATTTCTTAGCTTCTATTAGTATCGAGCCTATCATGCCGCAAGAGTAGCCGTCGTTTTGCTCGCAAGCTTTGTTAAAAAGCTCTCTTGCCTTTTGTGGATCGTTATCTAGATAAATTCCACCAGCTGCTGAGCAACCCTCTTTTTCGCCACCTTGGCAAGCTTTGTTGTAAAACTCTAACGCTTTGTTGCTATCTGGCACGTCAGTTTTGCCAACCTGGTATATCGCACCTGCTATTACGCATGATCTTGCGTCATTTGCCGCGCAACCTGCTTCAAATTTAGATAAAGCCTCAGTGAAATTTGAGTCAGCATAAGCCTTCAAGCCATCTTCAAAGTCGCCTGCTAGAGCGCAAGCTGCAAGAAGCGAGATAAAAATCATTTTTTTCATCAAATTTTCCTTTTGTAAAGTAATATGCAATTTTAACATATTAAATTTACACTTACTTGATGAAAAATAATTATGATTTTAAAATTTGCTCTTGCTCTTTGTAATCAGGCATGATGGCTTCTATAAATTTATAAAAGCTGGTTTGATGATGCGGATAGAGCAGGTGAGTAAGCTCGTGAAGCACGACGTATCGCACGGCTGAGAGCGGCTTTTCGATTAGTCTTAGTCTTAAGTTTATATAGCCTTTTTTGTGGTTGCAGCTGCCCCAGCGAGTTTTGCTATCTCTTATGACAATGCGACTAACTGGCTTATTGATATGAGGCTGATAGTAGCTTACAAGCTCTAAAAATAGCTCTTTTGCCCTTGCTTTTTTAAAGCGCTCTAGCGCCTTTAAATTTGGCGTTATGATAAATTTATCTTCAAAAAAAGGCACATTTACGCTCTCATCAAATTTGATCTTATAAATTTGCCCAAGAAATTTCATCTCATCATCTTTTGGCAAATTTAAAAGAGCTTTTTTATAAGAGTTTTCAAGCCAAATTCTGTGCGTTTCAAGAAAGCCAAGAGCCATCTTTTGCGTGCTGTAAAATGGCATAGAAAGCGTGATCTTAGCATCCTTGCCAACTCTTAATCGCATAGCCTTTACATTTGTTTTAAAATTTATTAAAACGCTTAAGCCATAAAAGTCTAAATTTAGGCTCTTTTGCCTCAAACTAGGCGTTTTTCTTGCCACTTTTTGCTTCTCCAGCGCCAGGTATTTGCAAGGCCTCTTAGCCACTCATCAGCGCAAAATCCTATCCAAACGCCGATGATCCCCCAGCCAAGGTGTATGCCTAAGAAATATCCAAGCGGCAGCGAAAGCCCCCACATAAAGATAAGCCCAGTTGCAAGTGGAAATTTCGCGTCGCCACTTGCACGAAGGGCATTTACGATGACGACGTTAAAGGTTCTGCCAGCTTCTAACACGATCGAGAGCGTAAAGAGCGGTAGCATTATCTTGCGCAAGCCCTCATCTAAATTTAGTGCGTCCATGATCTTATACTTTAAGGCGTAGGCGATCAAAACGACGACGAGCGTTATAAAAATGCCAAGCCACAAGGCTTTAAAGGTTCTTGTATAGGCCTCGTTAAACTCGCTTGCCCCAACCAAATGCCCAACGATGACCTCGTTTGCCACGCTGATACTTGCTCCACAAAGTAAGATGAGAAGCGTAATCTGAAAGTAGATCGTTTGCACGCTAAGAGTTGCCTCGCCCATGCTCGCGATAAAGCCAAATGCGACCATGTATTGCGCCATCCAGAGTAAATTTTCGCCAGCACTTGGCAAGCCAACTGAGAGTATTTTCTTTAAAATTCCAAACGGCACGACAAGTAGCTTGCTAAGATAAATTTTAACTTTTGCCACGCGTATAAGCATGTAAAGTAGGACAAAAACGCCAATAAGCCTACCTACAAATGTCGAGATAGCAACACCTTGCAAGCCTAAATTTGGCAGATCAAACCAGCCAAAAAGGGCGATGGCATTGCCAAAGATGGTGATGATGTTCATCAAAACTGAAGTTAGCATCACGGCAGTTGCTAGATTATAGACGCGAAGCACCGCAGCTAGCACCATGCCGATGCCATCAAAGAGCAATGCAAAGCCAAGTATGTGAAGGTATGAGAAACTATCGTTTATGAGATCGTTTGGAACGTTTAGTAAATTTAAGATGTTGTAGCCAAAGACGTAGATGATGATGGCTGAAAAGATGCCAAAGACCGTATTTGACGTGATGCTTGCGTGTATGACGCTTGAAGCTAGCTCGTTTTGCTTTGCTCCAAGTGCTTGTGCGACGACGACTGAGCAGCCCATGCTTAAAAAGTTAAAAATGGTCATAAAAAGGTCCATCACTTGATTGCCCGCACCCATGGCGCCAACTAGATGCACGCTCACTTTTGTCACCATGTAGGTGTTTATGATAAGCGTTATAAAGTGTAAAAACATATCTAAAAATATAGGGACGACCAGCTTTTTCATAGAAAGATTCATAAATTTCTCCTTTTTTAAATTTTGGGCGATTATAGCCAAATTAGGTTTTAGCTCCCTTTTGATATAATCCAAAAAATTTAAAATTTGAGAGAAAAATGGCATTAATCGACCTAATAGACGTAAGTAAAAAATTTGGCGCAAATGAAATTTTAAACAGTGTAAGTCTTAGCGTAAATGAAAATGAAAAGATAGCTATCATCGGTAAAAACGGCAGTGGCAAGAGCACGCTTATGAAGATCATCTCTGGCGAGGTGGCAGCAGATAGTGGCAGACGCATAGTGCAGAGCTTAATAAGCGTCGAGATGCTAGCGCAAAATCCAAATTTTAACGCCACATTTAGCGTAAGAGATGCGCTAAATAACGAGCTAAAAGAGATATTTGACGCGATAAGCGAGTATGAAAAAAGTGGCGTCTTGCTAGCAAATGATCCTGAAAACAAAGAAATTTTAAAAGAGCAAGAGAGGCTTTTAAAATTTATAGAGGCAAAAGACGGCTGGAATATCGAGCACAAGATCGAGCGAATTTTGCAAGAATTTAAGCTAAAAGAGTATGAAAACAGACCCATTTGCTCACTAAGTGGTGGCGAGATCAGGCGCGTGGCACTGGGCGCTCTCATCCTTAAAAAGCCAGATGTGCTTTTGCTTGATGAGCCTACAAACCACCTTGACGTCTATATGGTCAAATTTCTTGAAGATATGCTTAAAAGCTCAAATCAAAGCATAGTTTTTATAAGCCACGATAGGTATTTTATCGATGCACTCGCTACTAGGTGCGTTGAGGTCGAGGATGCAAGCTTAAAAAATTTCGAGGGCGGATATGCAAACTATCTAACCAAAAAAGAGGAGATTTTAGCAAGCCTTGCAAAGTCACATGAGACGCTACTAAAGCAGCTAAAGGCTGAAGAGGAGTGGCTAAGGCGCGGTGTAAAAGCTAGGCTAAAGCGAAACGAGGGCAGAAAAGAGCGAGTGCTAGCCATGCGCGAGGAGGCTAAGAAAAACCCAGGCGTGATAAGGCGTGTGAGGCTTGAGCTAGAGCGAGCGAGTAAAAATTTCAACCAAGTTCAGAGCCAAAACCGCAAAAAGATGCTCTTTGAGTTTAAAAATTTAAGCAAAAGTATAGACGGCAAGGTGCTTTTTGAAAAATTTGACGCAAGAATCTTGCAGGGCGAGAGGATCGCCATTGTGGGGCGAAACGGCAGTGGCAAGAGCACTTTGCTTAAAATTTTGCTAGGGCTTGAAAAGCCAAGTAGCGGCGAGATAAAAAGAGGCGAGGTGAGCATCGGCTACTTTGATCAAGCTAGAAATGTCCTTGATGATGACAAGAGCCTTATAGAGACATTTTGCCCAAATGGCGGCGATCACGTGCTGGTTCGTGGGCGAAATATGCACGTCTATGGCTATCTTAAAAATTTCCTCTTTCCAAAGGAATTTCTAGATAAAAAGATAGGTGTTTTAAGTGGCGGCGAGAAAAACCGCGTCGCGCTTGCGATGCTTTTTACCAAAACTTACGATGTGCTGGTGCTTGACGAGCCGACAAACGACCTTGACATCGCAACTATCAACATCTTAGAAGACTACTTGCAAAGCTTTGAGGGGGCTATCTTGCTAGTTAGCCACGATAGATATTTTGTTGATAAGATGGCAAATAAGCTTTGGGCGTTTGAGGGCACAAAGATAAATGTCTTGCATGAAGAGTATAGCGTCTATTTGGAGCTTGAAGATGAGATGAAAGAGCTTGATAAATTTGAAAAAGAGCTAACAAACAGCCAAAATGAAGCCAAACAAAAGAGTAAATCTGGCGCAAAACTAAGCTACAAACAAACGCAAATTTTAAACACATATCCAGATAAAATTTCAGCCCTTGAAGCAAGAGTGGCTGAGCTAAACGAGGGACTAAGTGATCCAAAAATTTATCAAGAAGTGGGGCTAACTAAGCTTTATGAAGAGCTAGAAAAGGCAAAAGCTGAGCTTGAAAGCCTAGAAAATGAGTATTTTGAAGTGCTTGAGATCGCTGAGGAGCTAGAGTAGCTTGAAAAAGATCGGTAGGATAAGCGCGCTAAATACGAGAGTTGTTAGAAAAAATTCTGTTGTAAGCCTTAGCATTATCGTTGATAAGATGAGATTTAGTGAGACATTTTCACCTGATATATATAAATATGAAGTAGGCGATCTAGTCCGGATAAAATATAAAAAGGTTGGATTTTTAAATAAGATAGAGAGCATTAGGCTAATTGCAAAAAGCAGCGAAGAGTCAGGGCTTTTTGCAAGGATTACAAATTTGATCTTCATGATTGGTTGTTTTTATTTTTGCTTTATTGCGTCAGTCTTTATTTATTATGGGGTTACGCTGGAATTTGATATTATTAGGCTTATTATTACATTAGCAGCCGCTTGTTTTCTATTTTGGATGGGTAAATTTGTATATTTTAGGTTTTTGATATTTAGATATTTTATATTTGGATAGGTTTTGTGAAATTTAAATGTATGAAAGGTTTGCGGCATGATGAGGTCGCTAAATTTGTTTAAAACGGAGCTAAAATGCTAAAAAAACATCCGCTAATCTCTGTAGTGATCGCCATTGTTGTGATATTTTTTGCTGTCTATTTTTTTATCTTTGGGTTAGCTACTATTTTAGATGACGACATTGGCGATAGTAAAGAGCTAAATAATAGCTATTTTTACGTCAAAGACGACAAGGTCTATGCCTTGGTGCCAAGTGGCGGTAAATTTGAGTTAATAGGCGTGAGGGCCAGTAAATTTAGATACATTGACACCGGCAAATACGACAACAGAAATGTTGGCGCTAGCGATAAGGCGGTGTATTGCGGTAACCTTGTGATGAGTGGTCTTGATCCAAATGGCGTTAGAGCGCTTGGTAATGGCTATTTTGGTGATGGCAAGGTGACATACTTTTGCGATAGCGAAAGCGAGACGAACCTTGAAATATCCGCACTTAAAGAGTTTTGGGACATCGTCTCACATAAAATGTTTAACACCCCTAAAGCGCAAACTCATATCTATAAATTTAGACAGGTTGATAACGCTAATTTAGCAGCGATCTTGGGCTTTGGCTATGCAAGCGACGGAGTAAAGGTCTATCATGAGGGCAAAGAGCTAGAGGGCGCAAATGCCAGCAAAATGCGATACATCGAGCAGGCATCTGGCAGAAAGAGCATGCATTTTACGACTGACGGAGAAAATGTCTATTATGACAGCTCAAAGCTAGGGATCAAATTTAGCCCGCAAATGCGTGATATCGGCGAGATATGGCGCATTCACTATCTTTATGAGCCAAATTCTGGCATGGTCTATGCAAACGATCACGAATTTGACCCAAAATTTGCCCCATACGAACCGCTTTTTAACCTAGAAGACAGGCACACCTATCATGCGCTCTTTCGTGGTAAAGGCGGGATCTATCACTGGGAGCGAAAGTGGCAGTGGTATAACAGCATAGATGAGGGCGAGTTTGTAAGAGACGGTGATGATCCGTTTAAAGGCGAGATAACGCCGCTATATGGCGACGTGGTGATAAGTGATGGCAAGACATATTTTTTAAAAATTTATGAAATTTGGCACAACACAAAAAATAATCACAGCCTAAGCTCACGCCACACGTGTATCGTAAGGCTTGATACAAAAGAGCAGTGGCGAAAGATAGGGCTTGTAAGAAACGATGGCTACGGAGCGGTTTATGCAAACGGCGATAAGACATATTATTTTGATAACGTCGGCTACGGCTGGCGTTTTAACAGCAGTGTTTATGATATAAATGATCTTGGCGTAGTTGAAATTCTCACTCGTCCTTATGGTCCAAATGTTGAGAATTTAAAACTTGATGAGATAGTAAAAATGGTAGATCAAGGCGCTATGACGCCAGCTGAGGGCGAGGTGGTGATCGATGCGATAAGCGACTTTGATGATTACTCGCAAAAATATGCCTACTGGATATTTCTTGCCATAGCATTTGTGGCCTCGGTGGTTGGCGCTATTTTTAAAAACAAAAAGCAAAACAGCGAGCTTAAAAAAAGGGTGGATGATTATAGATAATGAGAAAAATTGCGACTAAGATCCTTTATCTTTTTGTCATTTTGACGCTATTTTTTGTTTTGGCGATGCTTTATCTATGGCATGAGGGCGAGTATCAAAGAAGCTTTGCAAACATTGATAATAGCGAGTTTTACCGCTCGCCTGAGGGTAAAATTTACGTTCAAATTTCAGGCAGTGGCAAGTATGAGCTAAAAGGCGTCGATGAGGCTAGTTTTAGGGTCTTAAAGCTAAAACACGCGTATGATTACTCAAACGTGGCGGCTGATAAAAATCATGTCTATTGTGCTAGAGAAATTTTGCCTGGTCTTGATCCAAACAGCACAAAAGTGCTTGGCAATGGCTATCTAAGTGACGGCAAGATAAGCTATTATTGCGCCACTAGAAGCGAGAAAGAGGCGGGATTTAGCGAATTTGGCGCCATTATGAAAAACCTTGCTCACACCTTTATCAAAAGCTACGATGATAGCCCTTATTTTTACAGGACAAAAAGGGTTGAAAGCACAAATTTAGAGCCTATATTTGACGCTGGCTTTGCAAGAGACGGAGCTACGCTTTACTACAAGGGCGAAAAGCTTGACGCGCAGCCTAGTGAGCTAAGATACATCACAGCAGAAAGCGGCGCTGCTAGCGGATATTACACAGACGGCAAGAGCCTATTTTTAGGCTTTTATAAGCTTGATGCAAGCTACTCAGATGAGGTGCGCCAGATATGCTATGATGATAAGCGCGATATAGAATATCTTTTTGAGCCAAAAAGTGGGGCGGTGTTTGCAAATGAGCGTAAATTTAGCGCCCAAAATATGCCTTATAGCGCCATTTATAGCGTGGATAACGTGCATTCGTTTTGGCCTCTTTTTGCCAGCAAAGATGGAATTTACTTTTGGGATAGCACGAAAAACGAACAAGCTAAAATTTCAGACTACCAGCTAAAAGGCGAGCTAAAAAGGCTCTATGCTGACGTTTTTGTAGATGAGAGCTCAGCGTATTTCTTGCAACAAGGCGAAGAGTGGCGGCGCTCAAAGCACGGCAGGCACTTAGAGGCGCAAACAGTCTCTTTATATAAATTTGCCACAAGTAGCTCTTGGCGCGAAGTAGGGCTGGTAAAAGATGGCGAGTATGGCGCAGTGTATGCAAATGGCGATAAGGTCTATTTTTTTAGCAAGATAAAGCCATTTTATGGCATAAAACATAGCGTTTATGAGGTGGCTGATCTTAGTGTCATAGAAATTTTAACAAGGCCGTCTAAAGAGCTTAGCGCAAAAGATATCAGCGAGATGATAAAGCGCGGCGAGCTAGTGGAGGCAAGCGGCGAAGAGGTCGCAAGGTCGAGGATAGAGTATGACTCGCCAAAGATCATCTTGTATATCACATTTGGCATCGCTTTTGTCGTCATAGTGCTAACAACTCTTGCAAAACCAAAGAGAGATAAAAGCGACTTGAGATAAATTTCAAAGTGGCTATTTTTGGTGGCTAAAGCTTAAAATTTCATAAAAATTTTAAAGAGAAAATTTGACCTATTTACTCTTTTTTGTTATTTTAAAGCGAGACTGAAATTTACAAAAAGGAGAAAAATGTTTAAATTTCAAAGGTCAAAATTTAACAATTCAGTATTTATCCCATCGCTTGTTATCATATTTTTAATAGCGGCATTTGCAGCGATATTTCCAAATTTCTCAAATGAGTTTTTTAAGGGTATGCAAAACTACATCGCGGCCAAATTTGGCTGGTTTTATATCCTAGTCGTTGCCGTCATATTGCTAAGCGTCATCATCCTTGGCTTTAGTAAGCTTGGCGAGATCAAGCTAGGAGCTGATCACGTAAAGCCAGAGCACAAAAATATCTCGTGGTTTTCTATGCTTTTTGCCGCTGGCATGGGCATAGGTCTAGTATTTTTTGGTGTGGCCGAGCCGCTCATGCACTATCTAAACCCACCAGTTGGCGACGCGCAAACTATCGCAGCGCAAAAGCTTGCGTTGAATATCACATTTTTTCACTGGGGCATGGGCGCATGGTCGGTCTATGCTATCGTGGCGTTAATTCTCGCCTTTTTCTCGTATAGGCACGGCTTGCCACTCACGCTTAGATCGGCATTTTATCCGATCATTGGCGATAAAATTTACGGCAAGATAGGTAGCGCCATCGATACATTTGCCGTTGTGGCGACCCTTTTTGGTGTGGCGACATCGCTAGGATACGGCGTACTTCAGGTAAATGCTGGCCTTACGCACGTTTTTGGTCTGCCGACTATGCATATCACGCTTCTAATAGTGCTTTGCTTAGCTGCTACCATCTCAGCGGCAAGTGGTGTCGATAAGGGCATCAAAATCTTATCAAACGCAAATATCGCGCTAGCTATATGTTTTATGTTTTTGATACTATTTTTAGGCGATACGACGCAGCTTTTAAAGTCGTTTGTGCAAAACAGCGGCGACTACGTCTCTACGCTCATTTCAAATACCTTTAACCTCTACGCCTACGAGAGGCAAAACGAGAGCTGGCTTGGCGGCTGGACGCTGCTATACTGGGCTTGGTGGCTATCTTGGTCGCCGTTTGTGGGGCTTTTTATAGCTAAAATTTCAAAAGGCAGAACGATCAGAGAATTTGTCATAGGCGTGCTTCTCGTGCCAACTGGCTTTACCTTTGCTTGGATGAGCTTTTTTGGTAACTCGGCGATCGCTTTGGTGCAAAGTGGTTTTAGCGAGCTAGCAACGACTGTAAATTCCGACTCAGCCTCAGCGCTATTTATGTTTTTGGAGAAATTTAGCTTCTCAGGCGTGCTAAGCGTGATCGCAGTCTTTATGATCGTCATATTTTTCGTAACTTCTGCCGACTCTGCGGCGATCGTTATGAACATGCTTTGCTCAAACGGCAAGGACGATACGCCGGTTTGGCAAAAGGTCTTTTGGGGCGTTACAGTGGGCGTCGTGGCGGCATTTTTGATGCTAGCAGGCGGTCTTGCCTCACTTCAAGCACTTACGATCACGACCGCGCTGCCATTTGCCATAGTGCTACTTGGCGCCATTTACGGGCTATTTAAGGCGTTACGTGTGGATCTAACCAAAAAAGAGACAAATAACTTTAGCAACATGCCCATTAGTGATCTTTCAAAGCCGTGGCAAGAGCGTCTAAGTGCGATCATTACGCTACCAGGCAAGAAAGATGGCAAGAAATTTTTAAACGAAGTCGTGCTAAAAGCGTTTAACGAGCTAAAAGAGGAATTTGCCAAAAATGGCCTTGAAGCAAAGGTCACAAATGGCGAAAATTTTGTAAATTTAAATGTCGGACTTGGCGACGAGATGGACTTTAGATATGGTGTCTATCTCACCAAGAGCCAGAGCCCAGACTATACGAGGGAGCTTGACGGCGATGATCTTTACTACAGGGCTGAGGTCTATCTAAAAGAGGGCGGTCAAGACTACGACGTGCTTGGCTGGAGCGAAGCTACGCTGATAAACGACGTCATCGAGCAATACCGCAAACACATGCAGTTTTTACATGTCGTTAGAGAGTAAATTCGAGTGAAATTTGCCTGGAATTTTAAAATTTCTAGGCAAATTTGCAAATTTAGTCTAGTTGTTCCGCAAATTTTAAACTTTCACTCACTCGCAAAAATTGACTACTAAAATTTGGCTTCGCTTATAGCTTAGCTCAAATTTTAGAGCCGAAATTACTCGTTCATGGAATTTTAAAATTTACCTGACACTTGCCCGATGATAAACCGCATGCAGTGCGCTAGCACCATTGCATGCACCTTGAACGTGCGAGGGGTTTAGGGGATTTAAAAAGGGGGATAAGGGGACGGCCTCGTAACTCGAGTCCCCTTGTCTCCCTTTTGAATAATTTGAATAAAAAGAAATTTACAAATTTAATCAAGCTATTCTTGCAAATTTTAAAATTCCATTCACTCGCAAGAATTGACTACTAAAATTTGGCTTCGCTTACCGCTTAGCTCAAATTTTAGAGTCGAAATTACTCGTTCATGGAATTTTAAAATTTGCTCGCTAACCGTTACTAAAAAAATATAAAAAAATCACCATAAATTTTTATATAATCCCTCTTTTACAAAGGCGTAGCGACTTTTTACAAAAAGGGAGGCAAATGAGCCAGAAAAAGTCCAGTTTCCAAATTTTTACTTCAGCTGATGATGAGGTGTTTGCTTTTTTGTCAAATTTGGGTTATAAATGGCGCAAAAGCGATGATGTAGCAAATTTTATAGAGCGAAATTTTACATTTGTCGGCTCAAAACCGCTTTTACAAAATTTAAAAGATTATAAAACGGCTGATTATAAAAATTTTGCTGATATTAAAAATTTTCTAAGCTCGCATATAGACATTCAAAGTAAAATTTTAAGTGGCGAGATAAGCTATATCGGTGACAGTTTAACTAGCCTAGAGCTTAAATTTGCACCTGAATGCTTTTATGATTTTTTAAAATTTATGGTTAAAAATATCCCGCAACATCACTATTTTTGCAGCCCAAAAGAGGGTTGGATATTGCTAATTGCGATGGAAGGATACGTAGAATTTGGCGTTTTAGATAAATAGGCTTTTTGAATAAATTTACACGCAAATTTAAAAATAAATTCCGTCCATAAAAGTCCTCAAATTTAGCAAAAAAGCCAAATTTACACGCGAGCATCGCCTGTCGCTAGCAAAATTTAATCAATTTTTTTATATAATCCCTGTTTTTCACAAAGGTAGATAATATGGATAGAAAATCGTGGAGTTCAAGACTTACATACATTTTAGCTGTTGCAGGGGCTACGGTCGGCTTTGGCGCGACGTGGCGGTTTCCTTACTTGGTCGGTCAAAACGGCGGCGGGGCCTATGTTCTCGTGTTTTGCATAGCGATGATAGTCATTGGTATTCCTATGATTTTGGTTGAAAACGCCATCGGTAGGCGCCTAAAGTGCAACGCCGTTGATGCGTTTGGCGGTACGATAAATGGCAAAAAGATCAGCAAAAAGTGGCAGATAGTCGGCTGGATGGGGCTTGTAGGCGCATTTGGCATCATGGCTTATTATATGGTTATCGGCGGCTGGGTCTTAAACTATATCGCTCAAATTTCATTTGGCCTGCTTGATCTCTCGCACATCGTGAGCTTTGAGCAAACTAGCGCATTTTACGAGCAAAATATCGTTAGCAACCCGCTTGCCATAAGCTTTGCGACCCTTGTTTTTGTTCTAGTGAATTACGCTATCTTGGTGCAAGGTGCAGTTGGCGGCATCGAGCGTTCGGCAAAATATCTAATGCCATTGCTTTTTATCCTAATGCTAGTAATGATCGCTAAAAATATCACGCTTGATGGCGCGATGAGTGGTGTGAAATTTTATCTAACGCCTGATTTTTCAAAGATAAATTTAAAGCTTTTTGTCGAGGTTTTGGGGCAGGTTTTCTTTGCGCTTTCGCTTGGATTTGGCGTGATGATAACGCTCTCAAGTTTTGTTAAAAAAGACGAAGGGCTGGTTAAAATTTCTATCATCACAGGCATCTTAAACACCGTCATAGCCGTGCTTGCTGGCTTTATGATATTTCCGTCGCTCTTTAGCTACGGCGTCTCGCCAGATAGCGGTCCTAGCCTAGTTTTCAAGTCGCTTCCGATCGTCTTTTCGCACATGCCGTTTGGCGGATTTTTCGCGGTGGCGTTTTTCGCGCTTCTTATGATAGCTGCGCTTACGACGTCGTTACCGATATATGAAGTGATCATTACTACGCTGCAAGAGAAATTTAAGATAAAGCGCAAAAAAGCGATATTTTTAGTGCTTAGCGTCATTTTCGTGCTAGGAAATTTACCATCACTTATGGCTACAAATTTGCTAAGCCATGTGAGTGTTTTTGGTAAAAATATCTTTGACGCATACGACGCGATAAGTGCGACCATATTTTTCGTGCTGACCTCGCTTGGATGTGCGATATTTGTCGGCTGGGTGCTAAAAGATGAAGCGAAAAAGGAAATTTTACAAGGCAGCCAGAAGCACGCAAAGCTCATAGATGTTTGGTTTTTTTATATCAAATTTATCGTGCCTTTTGTCATTTTGGTGCTATTTATCAGTAGCTTTTACGACAACTTTTTAAAGTAAAAATATGCGCGAGCTTGTAAATTTTGATAGCGGTGAGCGTTTGGGGCTTGGCGTAGAGGATAAAGCTTTAGTGAGCGTGAGCCTAAAAGGCGCTAAAACAAAGCAGAGTAAAAAAGAATTTGCAAGCGAGCAAGAGGCTAAAAAGGCCTGCGTCAAAAAAGAGTGGGAGAGCCTAAAAAAGGGCTTTATCCTGCAAGATAGCGAGGCAAAAGCAGGAGAAGTGAGCTTGCACGTTTATATCGGCGGTGGATACACTGGTGCGCTTTCGTTTGCCAGCTTAAGAGATGAAATTTATGTTTATAAAAGTGGCGGTCAAAAAGATGGTGGCAAGCCTAGCGATCTTTTAGTGAAGCTTGATCGAAGTGGCACTATAAAAGAGCAGACCGCCTTGCCAAAGCCGCTTGCGTGGGATGTTCAGTGTGCAGGCGAAAATTTGCTTTTAGACCTTGATCATGAAATTTACATTTTTGAGCCAAAAGAGGTTAAATTTCGTGAAATTTTAGCCGAGCAAAATGTTAAGAAAAGTAGTGAGATAGCGAGCTTTATCTGCGCTTCAAATGATGTAGCAGTACTCGGCATGTTTGGACAAATTTTTACCTTTTGCGAGGGTAAAATTTCAAAGCTTGGCGAGTATAAATGCAGCACAAAAAACCATGTGCCGATACTTTGCGCGGCTCTTAGTGCGGATGCTAGCATGCTTGCACTTTGCACCAAAGAAAATGAGCTGCAAATTTTAAACGCAAAAAATGGCGAAATTTTAAGCGAGCTAAGAGCAGAATTTGGTGTACTTGATAAAATTTGCTTTTTAGACGAAAACACACTTTTAGTTAGGCGCTACCTTGAAAATAAGCTATTTTGTGTAGATATCAAAAGCGCAAAAGTCTCAAAGCAGCCTTGGATAAAGGACGAATACCTAAGAGCGAGCGAATTTTGCCTAGACAGCACAGCTGGCAAGCTTGTGGTGATAGATCAAAGCAGAGCCTACGCTATCAATCTAAAAAGTGGCGATGTGATGGTGGAATTTATGCTAGATCACGTTGTGAAAAACTGTGAGGCTAAATTTATAGATGTCAAGCTCGCAGTTAGAACGGACTATGGCTGCTTTAGTCTTTATGAAATTTAAGGGAGAATATGTTTTATACACTTTTATTTATCTATATTTTTTATGTGATTTTTAAGCTTTCTTTGGCGAATTTACAGATCGGCTTTGTAAGAGCTGAAGCTAAAAAAGAGCCAGTCGTGCTTGAAGCGAGCGAATACAAAAACGCCGCTGTTGTCGCCGTGACAAATCTAAAATTTGAAATTTTTAGCCTCATCTATCACGCCGTTATCTTCTTTGCGTGGATAAGCTTTGGGCTAAAAGTGCTCTCAAACGCTTGCCTAAAAGATGGCACTACGCTTGAAAATATCCTCTTTGTGATGAGCTTTTTGCTGATCTCATCGCTGCTTGATCTACCACTAAATATCTACGAGAGCTTTGTAAAAGATAAAAAGCTTGGCTTTTCAAATATGAGCGCAAAGATATTTTTGATTGATACTATAAAGTCGCTAGCGCTAATGCTCATTTTTGGCTCGGCTTTCGTCTGGCTCGTGCTTTTATGTATAAATTTTCTTGGAGAGTTTTGGTGGTTTTGGGCGTTTTTACTAAGTTTTGGTATCGCTTTAATTATAAATTTAATATATCCAACGCTCATTGCGCCTATCTTTAACAAGATGTCGCCACTTGAAGATGGCGAGCTAAAGGGTAAGATAGAGGGCTTACTTACAAAATGTGGCTTTAAAAGTAGCGGCGTTTTTACGATCGACGCTAGCAAGCGCGACAACCGCTTAAATGCCTATTTTGGCGGACTTGGAGCGACAAAGCGAGTGGTGCTTTTTGATACGCTGATAAAAAAGCTAAGCACCGCGGAGATCGTGGCGGTTTTGGGGCACGAACTTGGGCACTTTAAGCATAAAGATATCCTAAAAATGATAGCGCTAAGTGCGGTCATGCTATTTTGTCTATTTTTCATCTTTGGAAACGTGGGTGCAAGCGCATACGAGGCGATAGGACTAGGGCAAAATGGCGCTAGCATCATCATCTTTTTGGTGCTTTTCTCGCCTATTTTTAGCTTTCTTTTCTCGCCGATCATCTCGCACTTTAGCCGCAAAAATGAATTTGGCGCAGATAGATTTTCAAAAGAAATTTCAAACAAAACTGACATGATAAACGCCCTAACCAAGCTTGGCAGCGAAAACAAAGCATTTCCAAAGTCGCACTGGCTTTACTCATTTGTCTATCACTCGCACCCAAGCCTTTTTGAGCGGATAAATGAGCTAGAAAATGAGAGTTGAAGAGGCTCTAAAAGAAGCAAATTTAAGGCTAAAGCCACTTTGTGAGAACCCAAGCAGGGTGGCTAAAATTTTGCTTATGAGCTACCTTGATGTGAGCATCGAGTGGATATTTTTAAACCAAAAGAGGGAATTTGATGATGTCGGCTACTTTGCCCTTGTAAAGCGCTTTGAAAACTACGAGCCACTTGAGTACATTACCGGCAAGGCTGGCTTTTATGGACTGGAGTTTGAGGTAGAAAGTGGCGTTTTGATACCGCGCCCTGAGACTGAAATTTTAGTTGATAAAGTGCTAGAGATAGCAAATGGCTATAAAGCGCCAAAGATCGCTGAGATCGGCACTGGCAGCGGGGTAATAAGCATCATGCTAGCTCTTAAAACAAACGCTAAAATAGTAGCCACAGATATAAACGAAAAGGCTCTAAAACTAGCTAAAAAAAATGCGCTTAAATTTAATGTAAGTGATAAAATCGACTTTGTAAAATGCTCATATATCGATGAAATTTCAGGTGATATCGACATCTTGGTCTCAAACCCGCCATATATCGCGCGAGACTATAAACTTGATAAATTTGTGATAAACGAGCCGCATGAGGCGCTATTTGGTGGCGAGGTCGGAGATGAAATTTTAAAAAACATCATCCTTATCGCTAGAAACCGCGGCATAAAAAATATCGCCTGCGAGATGGGCTATGATCAAAGGGCGAGCATGGAGATGGCGTTAAAATTTAATGGCTATAAAAGCACATTTTACAAGGACTTGGCGGGCTTTGACAGGGGCTTTTGCGCGAGATTAAAACTATAAAGGAGAGAGATTGAGAAGCATCTATTTTTTACTATTAGCAGCGGTGATCGGCACTGAGCTAACGCTTGGTATTTTGGTCGCGCCAGTCATATTTTTCCCACAAAGCATCATAGGCGAGGGCGTGCTCACGCATTTTATGAGCGGACAGATGATGACAAAGATATTTTTAAAATTTAACTACGTTTTGCTATTTGTAAGCGCATTTGTGGCGGTTAGCGAGCTCTTTAATCTAAGAAAAAAGCTTGCATTTTCACTAAAATTTAGCACATTTATGCTCTCGTTTTTAAACTTAGCCCTAGCGCTAAGCTTTGTCTTTATCTTTACGCCTTTTATCGTGCAGGCTCAAAGTCTTGGTGCTGAAGCAACGCAGACAGCGGAGTTTGCCAAGATGCATAGCGCAAGCGAATATGTGATGAAAGTGATGCTTGTTTTGCAGCTCATTTTGTTTTTTGTGAAATTTAAGATCAGTCAAAATGAACGCCAAGCCTGATATCCAAATCTTAACAAATTTCCTCGCCGAATACACGACAGCGATGGTGAGCGCTGGCACATACACAGCGCGTGTAGAAAAGTGCGTCGACCGCATAGCTAAGCACTACGGATACGACGTTAGCGTGACCATTTTTGTGAAGTATTTTACCATTAGCGTGATGGACTCGCAGGACAACTCCTTGCGCCGAACTTATGTGAGAAAGATCCCTCTAGGGCAGGTTAGTTTTAATAGAATTTCCGAGCTATCCTCGCTCAGCTGGCAAATTTTAGATGAAGGTTTAAGTTTAGATGAAGCTAAAGAGAGCTTTGATAGCGTGATGAGTGTCAGTGCAAATAAATTTGCTAGCTCACTTATCTTGATAAGCCTTGCAAATGCGGCATTTTGCAGACTTTTTGGAGGTGATGCTGGCTCGGTTGTTTGCATATTTTTTGCAACGCTTGTTGGCTACACTCTTAAATTTGCCCTTGCAAAAATGGGCGTAAATTTAAAAATTCAATACGTCCTGACATCCTTTGTCGTCTCATTTATCGCCTATCTTGGCGTATCTTACGGACTTACGCACACAAGCGACGTGGCGATAGGCTCGTCTGTGCTCTTTATGATGCCTGGCGTTTTTCTCATAAATTCAGTCTTTGACATACTAAATGATAACACCCTTGTTGGCATCAGCAGGGCCATAAGCACGGGCATCCTCATACTTTGCATGGCTGTTGGCGTCTATATCACGCTAACGCTTAGCAGCGCGGAGATATTAAATGTTTGAGCTTTTTAGTGAAACGCTTGTAGATGCTGGCTTTGCTGCGGTGGCTGGGCTGGGCTTTGCCTATGCTAGCTCGCCTCCAAAAAGAACTCTCATCTTTTGTGCTTTGCTCGCTGCATTTGCGCATGCTAGCCGCTTTTGGATCATGCAGATGGGATTTTTTAACATCAGTGTCGCAACGCTCATCGTCTCTTTTATGAGTGGGATTTTAGGCATGCTCTTTGCCAAACGGCTAAAGGTGCCAGCTGAGATCATCGCATTTCCAGCGCTTTTGCCGATGGTGCCAGGAGTTTTTGCGTATAAAGGGATATTGGCACTTTTTTCATTTTTAAATGAGACAAGTATCGCTAAGAAAAATGAGTATTTGATCATATTTTTTGATAATGCTATCACGACTACGACGGTCTCGCTAGCGCTTGGTGTGGGCGTTTCGGTGGTGCTTATTTTATTTTATGATCAGTCGCTTACGATAACTAGAGGCGCTAAAGGCAAGCCTAGTAAGAGCAAATGAAAATTTAAAGGAGCTTTGCTGTGAAGATAAGAATTTATTACGAAGATACCGATGCAGGCGGCATCGTCTATCATACAAACTATATTAAATATTGCGAGCGAGCTAGAAGTGAAGCGTTTTTTGAGGCTGGGCTAAATTTCACAAAAGAGGGCGGATACTTTGTCGTTTCAGCTCTTGAGGCTAAATTTCTCGCTTCAGCCGTGCTTGGCGACGAGGTTTTTGTAAGAACAAAGCTCATAGAGCTTAAAAAGGCAAGCCTTGTTTTAGAGCAAGAAATTTATAAATTTGAAGAAAAAGATGCCGAAAAAGTGCTCTTTAAAGCGACTATCACGCTAGCTTTTATGAAAGAGGGCAGGCTAGCAAAGATAGATGAGAGCATGAAAACTTTTATAAATGGGGTTAAATTTTAGCAAGTAAAACTGCTAAATCCCGCTTGTGCTGTTTTGCTCCTGCGAATTTACCTCATTAAAGTGATCGCTTTTTGTATCATAAATTTTTACATCATATAAAACTTGCGAGCCCTCAACTCTCTCAGCAAAAATTTTGATGGCACTTTTGTTTATGAAATTTGTATAGATATACTCCACTCCCAGCGCACTTGAGTAGCCGATCTGTGAGTATCTAAAATCAACTCCAAAAAGATCTCCAAGCCCTAAAAAACTCTCATCAAGTAAATTTAGCGAATTTGCCACAAAGAGGTTTTGTCTATCTCTTTGCGTGATGGCACTAAAGATATTTGGCAAGAAATTTATCTGCGTGCTTAAAAGCGCGTAAGGCTTTATCTCAAAGCCTCTCATCTGCGTTGCTACAAGCGAAGCTTTAACTATAGGGATGTTTAAAAAGACGCTTGCATTATCAAATTTAGACTTTTTGCTTAAAGTGTTGTTTAAATTTATATCTTTGCCAGTGATCGAGCTTTCGTAGTAGTCGCTACTTTGCATGCGTACATATTCATTTAGTTTTTGTGCTAGCGCGCTGCCATCGTCAAAGGCGACTATTTTTTCGTTGGCAAAAGCCAGCAGGGCTGAAATTTGCGCTTTGTAATCAACTCCGCCAAAGATCAAATTTGGCTTTGGAGCTGCCACAAAAGAGCTATGAACGCTAGGGATGTAGATGAGTTCGTTTGGCAAGATGAGAGAATTTACCGTGTTTGCGCCATTTTGAGTAAGGGCTGCTATAAAGTAGATAAAGCCCTCATTTCTAGCGTTTTGAAGCGCGTTTTGAAGGCTAGGCAAACTTTCGTCGCTGCTATTTATAAATTTCACTTCAACATTTGCATCTTGCTTTAAGATGTAGCTCAAAATAGCGTTTGATACGACATTTGCGTATGATTTTATAACCTTTTGAGGGATGATGACTGCTATCTTGTCGCTTTGTGCAAGTTTTAAAACCATCTCTCCGCCAAGTGAGGTGTAAAGGTCTAAAAGTGCTTTATCATCTATCTTTGCTGGCTCAAATCTTGCCATAAAGCTAGCTAGCATATCGCTCTTAATAAGCTCATTTAAACAAGAGCTATCACAAAATTCTGGCTCTAAATTTATGTAAGTGATCTTTGCTGGTGGTATGCTTGAGAGGCTTTGATTTTTAGTGATGTTGCTTTCAAATTTTGCATCAGTGATCTCGTCTTGCATTTCGTTTAAGGCCTCATTTTGCGCTGCAAAAAGGCTTACAAATATAACTAAAAAAAGAAAAATTCTTTTCATATCACTCCCTTGATTTTTTTCAAATCATCTATAAAATTTTCTTCAAAACTTGGATTTTTGCTGATCCACTCTGGTGAAAAAGTTGGCATTATAAATCTATCATCATCTTTTAAAATGCTTCCTCTTATACTTGAAAATCCGCCTTTTGAGAGCAAATTTGGATAAAGATGCATGAAAGCTTCCTCTCCTAAAGTGATGATAATTTTTGGTTTAATAAGTCTTATCTCTTCTAAAAGATATGGCCTACAAAGCTCAAACGAGCTCTTTAGTGCTGGATTTTTCGCATCACTATTTGAAATTTCACAGCGCAAAAGCAAGCTTATATAGACATTATCTTTTTCTAAATTTAAGCCTTCTTTTATAGCGTTTTGCAAAATTTTGCCACTTGTGCCTTCAAAATAATCATCTTTTTTACAAAGTAATACAAACATTATCTTGCTATTTTTATCACCAAAGCCAGTAGAAACGCACTTTGAACTGTTTCTCAAAAAGCAAAGAGAGCACTTTTTTATCTCACTATTTAGCTCGTCTATGCTGTTATAATCTTGATATTTACTTAAATTAAGAAAATTTTCATCTATAAAATTGTAACCGATCGCTTTTAAAAAAAGTAATTTTTCTAAGAGATCTTTATTTTTATGAAATTTCATTTTTGGATTATAACTTGATTTACTTAAAGTTTAAATTATAGTTTTTTCGGGCTGATTTATTCAAAGGAATTTAAGTATTGCTTTGATAAAATCCCACTTTTTATATTAACTTTAAGGATAGAAATGAAAAGGACTTATCAACCTCATAAAACCCCTAAAAAACGCACTCATGGCTTTCGTTTAAGAATGAAAACTAAAAATGGCCGCAAGGTTATCAACGCTAGACGTGCTAAAGGTAGAAAAAGATTGGCTGCTTAGCTGGTTTTGAGTCACTAAGTGACTCGAGAGAATTTTCTCAGGTTTATAAAGAAGCCAGCAAATGGCACTGTGACGCTTGCGTAGTTTTTTATAAGCCTACAATTGAAAAAAAATTAGCAGTTGTTGCTAGCAAAAAAGTGGGAAAGGCAGTAGTTAGAAATAGAGCAAAGAGGCTTTTAAGAGCTGCTTTTTTTTCTATTTCTAATGAGCTAAAAGATGGCACTTACATTATGGTCGCAAAAAATGGAATTACAGAAATTTCATTTGACAAAATTTGTAAAAATTTGAGCTGGTCTACAAAAAAAATGGGATGTCTAAAATGAAAAAATTTGCGATTAAATTTATCGCTTTTTATCAAAAATATATTTCCATACTTCTGCCAAAAAGCTGTCGCTACTATCCGACTTGCTCACAATACGCCATTTGGGAATTTCAAACAAATAGCTTTTTCTCTGCTTTTTTTGCAACATTTATGCGAATTTTAAGATGCAATCAATTTTTCAAAGGCGGTATCAACTACCCAATCATCCGCAAAAAATTTAACTCATGTTTTATATTTCAAAAAAGCGATACCAAAAATGTAAATTTCTGGTTTATCCCTTGCCAAAATAGTAAATTTTATGTCGTAAAAGTATTAGATAAATTAAAGGAAAAAAATTAAATGGAACAGATGTCTATGCAAAAAAGACTGCTTCTTGCAGCACTTTTGTCTATCGTATTTTTTATAGTATATGACTTTTTTATGCCAAAAAGAGCTCCACTAGAGCAAAACCAGACAACGATCTCTCAAACAATGGATCAAAGCAAAGCTCCAGCCTCTGCTAACGATACTCCAAAATCAAATGAAAATTTAGCTTCAAACGAGATAATCGCTACCATCAAAGGTCAAAGCTACGAAGCAAAGATAGATAAGCTAGGCAGGATTGCGAAATTTTATCTCACCGAAGATAAGTACAAAACAGAAGATGGCAACAAAATCGAGCTTGTTTCGCAAAATCCACTGCCGCTTGAGCTTAGATTTAACGATAGCACTTTAAATGCTGATGCTTTTAAGGTTGCATATAGTAGTGACGCTAGCGAGGTAGATGCTAGCAGCGAGCCTAAAACCATAAAACTCATTCAAAATTTAGATGGCGTTACAGTCACAAAAAATATCAAATTTTACCCAAATGGTCGCTATGAAGTTGAAGTAAATTTAAGTAAAAGTGTTGATTATTTCATCACTCCTGGCTTTAGACCAAATATCGCGATAGATAGCTACACAGTTCATGGTGTCATGCTTAGAAATACAGACGATAGCCTAAACATCATAGAAGATGGCGATGCAAAAGAGGTTAAAAACTACGCAAATACAACTATAGCGGCTGCATCTGATAGATACTACACAGCGCTATTTTATTCATTTAACAAGCCATTTGAAGCCGTTGTGGATAAAGATGCAAATAACAATCCTATCGTCTTTGTAAAGGCAAACGATAGTCTAAAACTAGGCGCTTATATCGGACCAAAAGAGCATAAAATTTTAAGCTCGATGGATGAGAGACTAAACGACGTTATCGAGTATGGTTGGTTTACATTTATAGCAAAGCCGATGTTTGCGTTCTTGAATTTCTTACATAACTACATTGGCAACTGGGGCTGGGCGGTAGTCGTGCTAACGCTTGTTATAAGGATAGTTTTGTTCCCACTTACATATAAGGGTATGCTATCGATGAATAAGCTAAAAGAGCTTGCTCCAAAGGTAAAAGAGATCCAAACAAAATATAAAGATGATAAGCAAAAGATGCAAGTCCATATGATGGAGCTATACAAAAAACATGGCGCAAACCCGATGGGTGGCTGCTTGCCGATCTTGCTTCAAATTCCGGTATTTTTTGCGATCTACCGCGTTTTACTAAATGCGATCGAGCTAAAAGGCGCTCCTTGGATACTTTGGATACACGATCTTTCAGTGATGGATCCATACTTTGTGCTGCCTATCTTAATGGGTCTAACGATGTTTTTACAACAAAAGCTTACACCAACGACATTTACCGATCCTATGCAAGAAAAGGTTATGAAATTCTTGCCTTTGATCTTCACATTTTTCTTTGTGACATTCCCAGCAGGTCTTACGCTTTACTGGTTTGTAAATAACGTTTGTTCGGTCGTTCAACAAGTCTTTGTAAATAAACTTTTTGAAAAACATAAAAAAGCTGCGGAGGTAAAAGCTCAATGAAAATAGAAGCAAATACTCTCCAAGAGGCATTTCAAAAGGCAGCCGAGCAGCTTAACTGCTCGGTCACTGAGCTTGATATAAAGGTCTTACAGCATCCAAGTAGCGGAATTTTTGGTTTTTTTAAAAAGACAGCGATCATCGAGGCAAATTTAGAAAATCAGCCAAAACCACAACATAAACCAAAAAATGATAGAAATTTTGCTAAAAAAAGTGATGAGAATGAGAGTATAAAAGAAGAGAAAAAACAGAGTAAAAAACACGATCATAATGATAAAAAGCGAAATCCTAAAAAGCATAAAGATGAGAAAAATGAAACTAAGTCTGAGCAAAAAGAGCATAAAAATGAAAAGCCAAATTTGAGTGAAAAAAACTCAGCCCTTGCAAAAGATGCCTTTGCTGAAAAGGGTGAAAAAGAGGCTGAAGAGCCAGGATATGTCATAAAAAGACTTGATGAGCCAAAAGAGCAAAAAGAGACTAAAGTGGCAAAAGAGCCACAAGCTGGTAAAAGTGCTCCTAAAAATATCCTAGATACTTCAATCATCGAAAATTTCAACCAAAGTGATGAAGAGAGCGCGCCTCAAGCTTTACCAAAAGAGAAAAAAGAGAAAGTTGTAATCGACTTTGATAAAATTTTACCCGAGATAAAAGAGGGCATGACGCGTCTTTTTAAGGCAAGCTGCTTTGAGATAGACAAGGTAGAAGTTAGTAAATTTAACGATGAGACCGTGCTTATCGAGATAGACGGAGCTGATGCGGCACTACTTATCGGCAAAGAGGGTTATAGATATAAAGCGATCTCTTATATGCTCTATAACTGGCTAAATTCAAAATACAACCTCGCTATCCGCCTTGAGATCGCGCAATTTTTGCAAAATCAAGAAGCGATGATGGATCAATATCTAAATGGTGTGATCGAGCGTGTGCAAAATAGCGGCAGAGCCCAAACAAAGCCACTTGATGGGGTTTTGGTTAAGATCGCGCTTGAGAAACTTCGCGAGAAATTCCCAGATAAATATGTCGGCATAAAAAGCGGCAATGACGGCAAATTTGTCGTTGTAAATGATTTTTTTAAAAAATGAGTGAAACTATCGCAGCCCTTGCCACCGCTTATGGCATCGGCTCAGTTTCTATTGTAAGGCTTAGCGGCAAGGACGCCCTGTCCACATCTTTAAAACTTCTTAAACTTTCAAATTTAGAGCCAAGATATGCAAAGCTAGCCAAAATTTACTCCCTTGATGATGAAATTTTAGACGAAGCTATCGTTATATATTTTAAGGCTCCTGCAAGCTTTACTGGCGAGGATATCGTTGAGTTTCAAACTCATGGCGGCGTTATGGTGAGCGAGAGAATTTTAAATGAGCTAATAAGAGCTGGTGCTAGGCTAGCAATGCCTGGCGAGTTTAGCAAGCGAGCATTTTTAAATGGCAAAATGGATCTAGCCAAGGCCGAGGCGATGCAAGGGCTCATCACTTCAAAAAGCGAGATCGCTGCTAAAATTTTAACCCGCCAGATGCAAGGTGATCTTAGTAAATTTGTAGGCGAGATAAGAGGCGAAGTGGTCAAAACGCTTGCCTTTGTCGAGACTATGATCGACTATGCTGATGATGATCTGCCTGCAAATTTGCTAGAGCAGACTAAGCAGATGCTTTTAAAAAATAGTGAAAAACTAGAGCGCATAGCCACTCTTAGCGAGCAAAGAAGAGGGCTCATAGATGGCTTTAAGATTGCAATAGTAGGTAAGCCAAATGTCGGCAAAAGCTCCATTTTAAACTCATTTTTGGCTTATGAGCGCGCGATCGTTAGCGACGAAGCTGGCACAACTAGAGATAGGATAGAAGAAAATTTCAAGATCGGCTCGCATCTAGTTCGCATAATAGATACCGCAGGCATCAGAAAAGATGCTGGAAAGATCGAGCAAATCGGCATAAACTACTCAATCTCAGCCATAAACGAGGCTGACATCATCCTAGCTGTCTTTGATGGCTCTTGCCCAAGTGATGAGCAAGACAAAGAGATAATTAGGCTCGTTTCTAACTCAAATAAAAAAGCCTTTTTTATCCTAAACAAAAGCGATCTGGCATTTAAATTTGACATAAATTTGGATGGCGCCATCAAAATTTCTGCAAAAAATGATACGAGCGTAGTTTTAAAAGAGCTTGAAAGTTATCTCAAGACGCAAGACACTGATGAGATCATGCTAAGCTCAAACCGCCAAATTTTAAGCTGCAAAGAGGCGAGCGAGGCTTTAAAAAGGGCATTTTTTAGGCTAAATGAAGAGGAACTAGAAATTTTTGCTTATGAGCTAAATACCGCGATAAAGGCACTTGCAAGTATCACAAAGCCATTTGAGAGAAGTGAAATTTTAGACGAGATGTTTAGCCATTTTTGTTTAGGAAAATGATACTTTTTTTGGTTAAAATTTGCGCTTTTTAAAGGAGAGAATATGAAAATTTTACTTATAAATGGTGGCAAAAAATTTGGCCATTCAGATGGCAGGCTCAATCAAACACTTCACGATCTTGCGTGCGAAAAACTAGCGAAAATGGGTCACGAGGTAAAACAAACCGTGATAGATCAAGGCTATGATATCGAGGCTGAAGTTGAGAAATTTCTCTGGATGGATGCGGTAGTTTGGCAGATGCCAGCTTGGTGGATGGGCGAGCCTTGGATAGTGAAAAAATATATCGACGAGGTCTTTACAGCAGGTCATGGCAAGCTTTATACGAGTGATGGCAGGCACAGGGTAGATCCAGCCAAAAACTACGGCAAAGGCGGCTTGTTAAATGGCAAGAATTTTATGCTAAGCCTTACTTGGAATGCCCCAGCCGAGGCATTTAGCGATCCAAATGAGTTTTTTGAGGCGCGCGGAGTTGATGGAGTTTATTTTCATTTTAGAAAGGCAAATGAGTTTTTGGGCATGAAGCCTCTTCCATATTTTGTCTGCTACGATGTCATTAAGATGCCAGATGTGCCAAGAGATCTAAAAGAGTATGAGGCGCATCTTGAAAAAGTTTTCAAAGCGTAAAAACAAATTTCTACCGCCCTCTAGCCATTTGCGCTAGAGGCCATTTAAATTTATATCTATCTTGTGTGGGGAAAATGAGGACAAAATTTCTACTTTTAGCTGCTGTTATTTTATTTGCAGGGTGCGCTGGCAGGCAAATTTTAGCGCCAAGCGATGAGGCAAATTTACTCTACCTTGAAAATAACGAAACTTTGCATGAGATGAAATTTTATAAGCTGCAAAATAGCCTAGATGACTTTAATAAATTTGCAAACATTGTTGGCAAGGCTGAGATAAAAGCAGCCGGAGTAAATGCAGAATTTAGCGCTCTTGGCGATCTCATGCAAGGCAGCGAAGCAGATCAAATGGTGCTTATTAAAAATTTGGGCACAAACCATGATCTCATCTTGTCAAATTCTAGTGACATAGAGGAGCTAGCAAATGCAAAAAATATCAAATTTTATGAAATTTCAAATAAAGCTATCAAAAGCGTAGTTTATAGCACAAAGAGCATGCCAGTTTGCGAAGCTTTTGCAGGTGGCAAAGAGGTGATAAAAGTAAAAAGTGTGACAAATCACCCTTTGAAAAATGGCTTTTTTGCGGTGATCTTAAACTCAGATATATCTAATGATCAAGGCTTTTTTCTAAGAGAGACGAGCTATTATTTCAACCTTTCAAGCGAAGATGAAGAGAATATTAAGGCTGAGACGCTAACGCAAAATTTTTATAAAACTTTTATCGAAAGCGACCTTGTAAAACAAGGCGAAATTCTCTCAAATGTGCTTTGTTTTAGTAAATTCCAAAAGGCTTTTTAGTAACTTTTTATAAGCAAGGTTGTAAAATAGCTTAAAATTCTTAAAAGGTTACATCAATGGATAAAGCTACCATACAAGCACATAAAATCAGCGACGAAGAGTATGAGGAGATCTTAAAAATTTTAGGCCGTGAGCCAAATTTACTAGAGCTTGGCATATTTTCAGCGATGTGGAGCGAGCACTGCAGCTACAAATCAAGCAAAAAATACCTAAACGGCTTTCCGACAAAGGCACCTTGGGTCATTCAAGGACCTGGCGAAAATGCTGGCGTCATTGACGTTGGCGACGGGGTTGCAGCTGTGTTTAAGATGGAGAGTCACAACCACCCAAGCTTTATCGAGCCGTTTCAGGGCGCTGCAACTGGCGTTGGTGGAATTTTAAGAGACGTCTTTACGATGGGCGCAAGAGTTGTTGCGAACATGAACTCGCTTCGCTTTGGCGAGATAAGAGGCGAGGGCGAGCTAGCCAAAAAGCATAGATATCTGTTAAAAGGAAGCGTGGCTGGCATAGGACACTACGGCAACTGCATGGGTATCCCAACTGTTGGCGGCGAGACCACCTTTGATCCTAGCTTTAATGGCAATATCCTAATCAACGCCTTCGCGCTTGGTCTTTGTAAGAGTGATGAAATTTTCTACGGCAAGGCTGAAGGTGTTGGCAACCCAGTCATCTACGTAGGCTCAAAGACCGGCAGGGACGGACTTGGCGGCGCTGTGATGGCGAGCGATAGCTTTAACGACGAAAATAAATCACTTCGCCCAACGGTGCAAGTAGGCGACCCATTTGCCGAGAAGCTGCTTATGGAGGCGTGCCTAGAGCTTTTCAAAAAAGACTATATCATCGGTATCCAAGACATGGGTGCAGCAGGGCTAACAAGCTCTAGCTTTGAGATGGCTGGCAGAAGCGGCAGCGGCATGAAGATGTATTTAGAGCGCGTGCCGATGCGCGAAGTTGGCATGACGCCTTATGAGCTAATGCTAAGCGAGTCTCAAGAGCGTATGCTAATATGCGCCAAAAAAGGTTTTGAGCAAAAAGTGCTTGAAATTTTTAGAAAGTGGGACCTTGACGCTGAGATCATCGGTGAGGTCACAAGTAGCGGCGTGATGCAGCTTTACTGGCACGACGAGCTTGCAGGCGAAATCCCTATCGGCCCACTTAGCGAGGCAGCTCCTGTGCTTGATCGTCCAGTCGCACGTCCAAAATACCTTGATGGGATAGCAAATTTAGAAATTCCAAATAATGTTGATAACAAAACGGCATTTTTTAAGCTTTTAAAAGAGCCAGAAGTGCTAAATAAGAGCTTTATCTACGACCAATACGACGCAAATATCCAGACAAATACGATAAAACAGCCAGGGCACTTAGGTGCTGCAAGCATCAGAGTAAAAGGCACTAAAAAGGCCGTCTCTATGGCTGCGCAGTGCGATCCTAGAGCAAATTTCGTCGATCCAAAGATCGGTGCTGCAAGAGCCGTCGCTGCTGCTGGTAGAAAGGTAGCGATGAGCGGCGCTGTGCCACTTGCGATCACCGACTGCCTAAACTACGGCAATCCGCAAAATCCAGAGGTGATGTGGCAGTTTAAAGAGGGCTGCGAGGGCATAAAAGAGGCTTGCCGTGAGCTAAATACGCCAGTCGTTAGCGGTAACGTGAGCCTTTATAACGACACTGACGGCGTTAGCGTCTATCCAACGCCAGCTATCGTAACAGTTGGGGTAAATGACGATGCAAATTTAAACCTAAAAAGCACATTTTTAAGCGAGGGCAGGGCGATTTACTTGCTTGGTGAGACAAGTGGCGAATTTGCTGCTTCACTTTACGCAAAGGCGCTATTTAACGTGGTTGGTGGCAAGCTAAAAGAGGTTGAATATAAAGCTGAAAGGGCCCTTTGGGAGCTAGTGATAGAGGCAAATAAAGAGCAAATTTTAGAGTTTGCAAATAGCGTAGGCGTAGGCGGTCTTGCTATTACGCTAGCAAAAATGGCTAGCATTTCAAACATCGGCGCAAACTGCGAGATTAAATTTAAAGAGCCAAATTTCATCTTTGACGAGAGCTTTTCAAGGGCGGTCGTGGGTGTAAAAGACGAGGCTAAATTTGAAGCGCTTGCTGCTAAATTTGGTGTGAAATTTGAGAAGATCGGCGTTAGCGGAGGCAAGAGATTTAAGCTAAATGATATAGATGAGAGCTTAGAGGACGTAAGAGAAATTTATCTAAATGAGTTTGCGAAAATCGTAAAAAAGGAGGACTAAAAGATGTTTTCTAAAAAGTCTCAAAAAGTAAGCGGGGAAAAGGAAGTAGAGCAAAACGAGAAAAAGGGCGTGGCAAAACCGCCAGTGCTCTTTAGCGATACTCAAAATTTGATAAGTACGATAGAAAAAAGGCTAAATGCCCCTTTGATAACCTACTACAACTCAAACGCTGGTAATGTCTGCGGCAACGATGCAAGCGCAATGTATGAAATTTTAAAGGGTAAAAAGATAGATACTGCCTATCTTTTTATAAAAAGTGATGGCGGAAGCGGCATAGCTGCACTTAGGATCATTAGTACGCTTAGAAACTACTGCAAAAATTTAATAGCGCTGATCCCATCAAACTGCGCCTCAGCTGCTACGATGATGGCGCTTGGCGCAAATGAGATCGTAATGGGCCCACTTGCCTATCTAACACCAGTTGATACCTCTTTAAAACACGAGCTGAGCCCTACAAACAAGGGTAACGAGCTTGTTAGCGTCTCTATGGACGAGCTTAGCCGTGTAGTGAAGCTTTGGAAAGAGCAGGATAAAGATAGACCAAACGACACAAACCCCTATAACTCGCTATATGAGTATATTCATCCGCTAGTTTTTGGTGCGGTTGATCGTGCTAGCTCGCTCTCACTTAAAATTTGCTCTGAGCTACTTAGATATCACATAGATGATGACAAAAAGATCGTTGAAATTTCAGAGCGACTAAACGCAGACTACCCAGCGCACGAGTATCCGATACTCTTTCGTGAGGCGCAGGAGATCGGCCTGCATGTCAAAAAAATGGACGATGATCTAAACGAGATGCTTCAGGAGCTAACGCTACTTTACTCAGAGATGGGACAGCGAGCCTTTACCGACTACGATGAGAACAGCTATCACGATAACAACATCGCAAACATCATCGAGACAAACGGCAAACAAATTTACTATCAGATCGATAAAGACTGGTTTTATCGCCCTGAGGAGCGCCGCTGGAATGTTATGAATGACGAGAGCTCATGGCGCAAAAACGAGCTAGTAAATGGCAAGATAAAAAATACGATCTATCACTTGTGGTAATATGTCTGGAGTTTTGTTTTTACTGATATTAGGCGGTGCGATATTTTTCTTTATGAGCGTGCAAATAGGCAATAACCGCAAGAAACAAGCAAATGTAAATGAGGCTAAATTTCTAGTCTCACTGCTTGCAAAAGTCGCTAAAAGTGACGGCAGGGTTAGCGAGCTAGAGGCTAGGCTGATCACTCAAGTGCTTGATGATCTAAGCCAGAAAGTTAGCGGTGTTAGCGGCGTGCGCGAGTATCTAAAAGAGGTCTATAATAGCCAAAAAGAAAATGTAGATAATGCCTATGAAACCGCCAGAAACTACAAGCGCGCGTTTAATCTAAACTACGATACCTGCGTAGCTAGGCTCACTTTTTTTCTAAATTTAGCCTATATAGATGGAGAATTTAACAAAAGCGAGCAAGATGTTATAAGAAACATCGCTTATGGATTTGGCATAGATAAAGAGACGCTTGATGAGATAATCTATAAATTTGATAGCTTCTATGGCTCAAGATTTGGGGCAGACCGCGATGAGGTGAGCCAAGAAAACGATGCGTTTGAGGTTTTAGGACTTAGTAAAAATGCAAGCCTTGATGAGGTAAAGGCTCGCTACAAAGAGCTTGTGAGGCAGTATCATCCTGACATTTTGATGGGCAGAGGCGAGAGTAAAGAGGTGATAGAGCGCTCGACTAAGAAGCTTCAGGAGATAAATGAGGCTTATGGGCGATTAAAAGAGAAATTTGGAGTTTAGATGAAGAAATTTATTATTTTGTTACTAGCGGTGGCTAGCTTTTGTAATGATTTTAAAGTGGTAAATATCGATGGAAAAGAGATAATATTTAAGCTTACTCAAAGCGAGCTTTATCAAGATCAAAGGTTGGTCGTCAGCAACTACGATGTTAAAGATAGCAATGTGAGCATAATATTTGTCGATAAAGATGGCAACAAGAGCGACATTATGTCAGTTCAAGCAAAAAAATTAAATGAAATTAGTGAGTATATCTTTTCGTATGATCGTGGCATAAAGGTGATGAAATTTAGCTCGAAAAAGCCGATATGCGAGGCGCTTGAGAAAGAGGAACCTGTAAATTTAAGCGTATTAGATGCTAGTTACTTTGATGGTAATCAAATTTCAAGTTATGCCTTTAGCGTTGATATCGTCGGTCAAAAGCGTGAAAACTTTGTAGAGAGAAAAGACTATTATATAGATGCAGCTGCAAATGTTATGGTGACGCTAGAAGCCTTATCGATAAAAAATATCGCAAAGGATATAAAAATGGGGCAGCTTCTGCTTGTAAAAGGTATGTGTTTAACAAAAAGATAAAAAATTTAATAAAGGAGAAAAAATGAGAGCGTTGCTTAGCGTTAGCGATAAAGAGGGCATTTTGGAGTTTGCAAAGGGGCTAGAAGAGCTTGGCTGGCAGATACTTTCAACTGGTGGCACCTACAAACTTTTAAAGGATGAGGGCGTCAAAGCTACTGAAGTTAGCGAATTTACGGCGTCGCCTGAGATGTTTGAGGGCAGGGTAAAGACCCTTCATCCAAAGATACATGGCGGCATCTTGCATAAACGTGACGACGCTACGCACGTGGCTCAGGCAAAAGAGCATGGCATCGAGGGGATTGATCTGGTTTGCGTAAATTTATATCCATTCAAAGAGACTACGATTAGAACCGATGACTTTGCCGAAATCATCGAAAATATCGACATCGGTGGCCCAGCTATGGTAAGGAGTGCGGCTAAAAATTTTAAAGACGTCCTTATCGTCACAAGCGTACTTGACTACGATGAAATTTTAAAGCGCTTAAGAGAAAAAAGCGATGATTTTGAGTTTAGAAGATCGCTGATGATAAAGGCGTTCGAGCATACAGCGGCATATGACAGCATGATCGCAAACTATATGAATGATAGATTTAATGGCGGTTTTGGCGATGCTAGATTTATCGTGGGAAGCAAGGTTTTTGACACCAGATACGGCGAAAACCCACACCAAAAAGGCGCGCTTTATGAGTTTGATTATTTCTTCACAAACAACTTTAGAGCCCTAAAAGGCGAGGCAAGTTTCAATAATATGACCGATATAAATGGCGCACTAATGCTTGCAACTAGCTTTGATGACGCACCAGCAGTGGCTATCATCAAGCACGCTAACCCTTGCGGCTTTGCGGTAAAAGATACGTTGCTAGAGAGCTACGTGGCAGCGCTTAAGTGCGATCCGATCTCAGCATACGGTGGCGTGGTCGCGATAAATGGCACGCTTGATGAGGAGCTTGCTAAAAAGATAAATGAAATTTACGTTGAAGTAATCATCGCTGCAAATGTTGATGATGCCGCGCTTAAGGTATTTGAGAGTAAAAAACGCATCAAAATTTTCACACAAGATAATAAATTTTTAGTGCGTGCAAATGATAAATTTGACTTTAAGCACATCGATGGTGGATTTGTATTTCAAGAAAGAGACTTTGTAAAAGACGAAGAGCTTGAAAATATGAAGCAAATGAGCAAGAAATTTGCAACTGGCAGCGAGCTAAAAGACGCTCAGATCGCGTGGAAAGTGGCTGCGCTAACGAAGAGCAACTGCGTAGTTTATGTAAAAGATGGCGCTATGGTGGCTATTGGCATGGGTATGACTAGCCGTGTGGATGCTGCTCGTGCGGCCGTAGCGAAGGCAAAGGAGCTAAAGATCGACCTAAATGGCTGCGTGCTTGCAAGCGAGGCGTTCTTTCCGTTTAGAGATAGCATTGACATCGCTAGCAAAGTGGGCGTAAAATGCGTCATTGAGCCAGGCGGCAGTATCAGAGATGATGAGGTGATAGAGGCTGCCGATGAGCACGGCATGTCGCTATATTTCACTGGCGTTAGACACTTCTTGCACTAAAATTTAGGGGCGCTTTGCCCCTTACTTCACACTTTATAACTTTAAATTTTATATAATCCTTCAAAAAAGGAGTTCTCATGAAAAAGATGTTAAATTTTCTCTTGGTTTTGGCGGTATTTTTGAGTGTAAATTTGATGGCAAAAGATGAGTTTTTAAAGGAGCAGACGATGGCAGGGCAAAATTTGAAAGAAATTTATTTAGCAGGTGGCTGCTTTTGGGGCATGCAGGGATATTTTAAAAAGATATTTGGCGTGGTGGATACAAAAGTGGGCTACGCAAATGGCAAGAGCGAGAACACGAGCTACCGCGAGCTACATGAGAGCGATCATGCCGAGACACTTTATGTCAAATTTGATGAAAATAGGGTCGCTTTGGCTGAAATTTTGGCTCATTTTTTTAGGGTGATCGACCCGACTTCGTTAAACAAACAGGGCAATGACGTTGGCAGGCAGTATAGAAGCGGGATTTACTATGTTAGCAAGGACGATCTACCTGTTATTGAGAGCTTTATGAAGATAGAGCAAAAGAAATTTAAAGATAAGATCGTGGTTGAGGTAGCACCTCTTAAGAATTTCATCATTGCCGAGGAGTATCATCAAGACTATCTTGATAAAAACCCTTTTGGATACTGTCATATCGATCTAAATTTAGCGAGCAAGCCACTTTACGATGAGGCTAAATTTAAGCCGCTTAGCAAAGAGGAGCTAAAGAGAAATTTAAGTAGCGAGCAGTATGCCGTGACGCAGGAGGCGGCGACTGAGAAGCCATTTAGTAGCGAATATGATAAATTTGACAAAAAGGGCATTTACGTCGATATCACCAGCGGCAAGCCGCTCTTTTCAAGCGCTGATAAATTTGATGCGGGATGTGGCTGGCCAAGCTTCACAAAGCCTATCACGACAACGGCGCTTTCATATAGCGAGGATAACTCTTTTATGATGAAAAGGGTTGAAGTTAGGTCGCAAAACAGCGATGCACACCTTGGGCATGTCTTTGACGATGGACCAAGTGATAAGGGCGGACTAAGATACTGCATAAACGGCGCAAGCCTTAAATTTATACCGCTTGAGGATATGGCTAGGCTTGGATACGAGGAGTTTATCCCCTACGTTAAGTAGCTTTTGTTGAAGCAAATCAATGGTTTGAAAAGTTTAATCAGAGTATAATTCTCCAAAATCAAAAGGAGAAAAAATGAGTGAATTTTTCAAAAATGCAGAGCAGTTTAATGTAGAGGGTGCGACGGTGCCGTTTTATAAATTTAGTGAAAATGGGGTAAATTTTATAGGCTTTGACTCACGTCCTTGCGTGCCACCTGAGCCTATGGTAAATGCGCTTTTGGCGATAAAATTTGCTGATAAAAACACAAAGATCGTGATGGTAAATCACAAATTTCCAGCTGGGCTCATCCCAAAGATAGAAAAGAGCTTTGATGTGGAGCGCGAGGACCTTGAGGGCGGGGCTGTGAAGATGACTTTTAGCCTAAAAGAGGGTGCGAGCATAAAAAACATAGACACCAGCCTTTGCCACTAAAATGCTTTTAAACACCTATGCGCCGCCATTTAAGCTAGTTGGCGGCTACTTTATCGCTGGCATTTTTTTCTTAGCGCTAAGCGTCTCGGCCTTTTTTTACGCTGATTTTGAGGCGATTAGCTCGCTAAATACGGCTGGCTTTTTGCATATATTTTTCGTGGGCTTTGTGATGAGCATCATCATCGGAGCACTCTATCAGCTAACCTCGGTCATCTTAGAAAAGCCATTTTTCACGGTCAAAGGGGCTATTTTAAATTTAGCCGTTTTTTGCTTTTCACTGCTTGCTATGAGCTATGCGATGATATTTGGCGAGGGTCAAATTTTGCAAGTTGGCGGAGTTTTACTTTTTTTCTCGCTCGTGTTTTTTGGCTCGACTTATGCACTAAGCTTTTTAAATAATCAAAAAAGAAGCTTTGCCGCCTTTGCGCTCTTTGTATCGGCGATATTTTTGCTAGTTGGCATAACGCTTGGATTTTGCTTAGTGATGATACTTGGCGGCACGCTTATGCTTGATTTTATGATGACATTAAAATTTCATGTATATTTTGTGCTGGGCTTTGTATTTTTTGTCATACTTGGGGCCGCAAGCGTGCTTTTACCGATGTTTGCGCTGGCGCATGATCTTAAATTTACACTTAGCAAAGCCTCTCTTGCCTGCTATATTTTAGCTGGAGTTTTGCTGGCAATCGATGAAAATTTAGCTATTTTTGCAGTGGCTGTGGCAGCTTTGCTTTTTATAGCTCAAGCGTTTTATATCTTAAAAAAGCGCGTGAGAAAGGCGTATGACTACTGGAATGTAAATATCGCTCTTTCGCTGCTTGCCTTGCTTTGCGCTGCTACATTTATGGTTTTTGAAAAGCTAAATTTGGCTGCATTTTTTATGATATATGGCTTTTTGTTTGCTTTTATCGTGGCTCATCTTTATAAGATCGCGCCATTTCTCATCTGGTATCACTATGTGGCGCCATTTGTTGGCAAGGCAAAAGTGCCGCTGCTTGATGCGATGATATTAAAAAAGGCTGCATATTTTGCCATAGCTTTTAATGTCATTTCGCTTGTGTGCTATCCTTTGGCGGTTAGCTTTGAGATGAGAAATTTGATCTATGCAAGTATGATTTTTATGGTTTTAAGCATCATTTTACTTGCTGTAAATATGATAAATGTTTTTAAATTTACTGGTTTTAAAGGATAAAAAATGAAAGAAAAAATTTATGATGCTCTATCAAATATCGTAGATCCAGAGGTTGGCTTTGACATCGTTTCGCTTGGGCTCATATATGATGCGAGCTGCGATGAAAACGGCAAAGCAAAGGTGACGATGACGCTTTCAACTAAGTCTTGCCCGCTTCATGAGATGATACTTGGCTGGGTTGAAACGGCTGTGCTTGGCGTGGAGGGTGTAAAAGAGTGTGAGATCGACCTAGTTTGGGAGCCAGAGTGGAATATCCAAATGGCAAGCGATTTTGTAAAAGCACAACTTGGAGTGAATTAAAATTTATTGGCTAGAAATTTAGCTTAGTCAGCAAATTTCTAGCTTTTCTTCTTGAACTTCTACTTTAAATTTTAAAAATATCATAAAAGCGTAGTTAATTTTTTTTGGTGATGCTTAAGCTCTTTAATAAATTTACAAATAAATTTATGCAAGTAAAAGCTAAAAAATATAATGCAAGTTTAAGTGTTTGCTGGATTATTGTTAAAATTTTGAATATATTAAAAGGTAAATTGCAAGATAAACTTGCAATTTAACAGGAGAATTTTTAGTTAGGACTTAGTCCATTTGGTGGCGAAGATATGATGGGATATCTAGCTGAGAGATATACTCGTCGCTGTTATATCCGCCACTTACTCTTCTTTTTAAAACGATATTTTTATTTAGAAGATCGTTTTCAGGCTCTTGGGCTATTTTTTTTTCTTCACTTTCTTTTTCTGCACCTTTAAATCCAGTTGCGATGATAGTAACTTCGACTTTATTATCCTCTATGTTTTCATCAGTTGTTGTACCAAAGATCACATCAGCATCATCATCAGATGCCTCTTCGATCATTGACATCGCGCTATGAAGATCATCAAGTGAGCAGTTTGGATGCATTTTGAAATGAACTAAAACACCAAGCGCTCCGTTTATGTTCATATTGTCAAGTAGTGGTGATTGGATAGCATTTTTGATGGCTTCTTGAGCTGCACCATCGCCATAAGCCTCGCCAACGCCCATCAAAGCATGACCTCTGTGGCTCATAACTGTTTTTACGTCAGCAAAGTCAAGGTTGATATCGCTGACACCAGAGTCAAGCACGATAGAGCACATACCATTTACCGCTCTTGCAAGCACCTCATCAACCATTTTAAAGCTCTCTTTGATGCCTGATTTTTTATCTATCAAAGTTAAAAGTCTGTCGTTTGGTATGATAACGATAGAGTCGCTCTCTTTTCTAAGCTCGCTTAGACCTATATCTGCTAGCTTGCTACGTTTTTTACCCTCAAATGAAAAAGGCATAGTAACAACAGCAACTGTTAGCGCACCTATCTCTTTTGCAGCTTGCGCAACAACCGGAGCAGCACCTGTACCTGTACCACCACCAAGACCTGAAGCGATAAACACAACATCAGAAGTTTCAAGAGCGCTTTTTATCTCTTCGTAGCTCTCTTGTGCAGCTTCTTTGCCAATCTCTGGTCTCATACCAGCGCCAAGACCTTTTGTCTTTTTTTCACCAAGCTGTATCTTTGTGTGTGCAGGAGAATTGTCAAGTGCCTTAGCATCTGTGTTTGCTATCATTAGATCGATGTCTAAATTTGGATTCTCTCTGATGATGTGGTTTATCATATTACCACCGCCACCACCTACGCCTACTACCTTTATCTTTGCGCTATATAGGCTCTTGTTCTCTTCGATTGTGAAACTGTTGCTCATAGTAAAAATTCTCCTCAAAATAGTTGTGTCATGCTGTGCCAAAATTTCTTTAAAGCACTTGGTTTTTTTTCTTGCTTACTTATATCAGCAATATTTGCAAGCTCGTTTTTGTTGTTTGTTTGCTCTAAATTTATATCCATATTTACAAGCTCAATGCCCTCTTCAAAATCATCCTTATCCTGTTTTTTTGCTTCAAATTTCTCTTTTTTCTCTTCTTCAAAAATGTTGAAATTTGTTTTTGGCTTTGATCTTAACTCACCTTTATATCTCATCTTTTTTTCTGAGTCTATCTCATAAGGTGTAAATTCACCAGCGCCATACATACATAAACCGATGGCACAAGAATTTGCTGGATCTCTTAAAATCTCATATAAACCATCCATCTCTTTTGGTCTTGCGATCCTAACTGGCATGTTATCAAATATCGCAGAAGCTAGGTCTTTTAACCCATCAAGCTTTGTCATGCCACCAGTTAGTACTATGCCAGCACCAACAAGATCTTTGTATCCACTATCTTCAAGCATATTTGCAAGCACCATCACAGTCTCTTCTGCTCTAGCTGAGATGACATTTGATATAACATCAAGTGAAACTTCGTGAGTTTTTTGCTCATCGCCAAGTCTTGGAAGCTCGATAAGATCGACTGATTTATTTACCAGTTTGCCATATTCTAGTTTTATCTCTTCAGCTTTTGGTAAAGGGGTATGAAGCGCCATTGAAAGATCTATGGTTATATTTGCAGAGCCAACGTGTAGATATGAGTTATATCTTAGTGAATTTCCAGCGTGCACTACCATATTACATGTCTCGCCGCCCATATCTATGAGTGCAACACCAAGTTCTTTTTCATCTTTTGTTAGTGTTGCTATGGCTGATGCGTAACCAGAAAGAACTACATTATCAACCTGCACACCTGCTAAATTTACAGCTTTTCTTAGGTTGCTTAGTTGTGATTTTTGGATACTTATGATATGAGTTTGTACTTCAAGTCTAGTGCCATTCATACCGATAGGATCTTCTATAAATTCTTGTCCATCCACTTTAAAGTTGTAAGGCAAGACATGAAGTTTTTCATATTCTGGGGAAGTCTCGGCATTGTGATCTGCCATCTGCATGGCACGCTCTATCTCTTTTATACCTATTTCATGATTTGGTATATTTACTACGCCACTGCTATTTACGCTTTTAGTATATTTTCCAGATATCGAAACTACTACTCTTTCGTAGTGTGTGCCCGCAACTTTTTGTGCTTCTATAAGTGCATTTTTTATAGATTTTGCAGCTAGTTCGATGTTATTTATAGCACCTTTTTTTATACCTTGTGCTTTTTCTGTGCCTATTCCTATTATCTTTATGCCATCATCATTTTGCTCTGCTATAACAGCACAAATTTGAAATGATCCGACATCTATGCCTAAAATTCTAGTACTCAAAATTTTTACCTTTTGACATATTCTTTAACTTCATAATATTTTAGAAGTTTGTTTGTTAAATCTTTTATCAACTCGTTATTTTTAAGCATCGCAACATTTTGTTGTGTTATTTGCTTATAGTTGTTATTTATATTGTTAGTAAGCAATCTTTGTTCCAAAATATCGTACACTACGGCTTTGTCATCTAATATAACATAACCTTTTGTGTTGTTAGTGTCAAAAAGTTGAGATACAAAAGCTCTTGTATCGCTCTCATTTAAGCCCGCAATAGAGCCATTTACCTCTCTGCTAACAAAGCCAACATCTGTGCCTTTAAAGTTTTGTAGAGTCTCTTTTGCTTTTGCTGTTAAAATTTCTTTTTCTTTTTTACTTTTATAAATTTCAAGCACATTAGCTCTTGCTTGTTCAAAGCTCATAGGTTGTGGAGGAGTTATACTTTTTACTCTAGCTATTAAATAGCCATCTTTGTAGATAAATGGTTTTATAACTTCGCCAACTTTTGCACCCTTTATCTCGTCAAGTGAAAAAGTAGCGTTGTCCTCATTTACGCTTACAAAACCATTAGTTGCAAGTTCAGCTTTTTTGACAGCGACATACTTTTCTAAAGCGTTAGTTTTGCTTTGTTCTATGTTATAGTCTTTATTAACCTCAGCTTTTACCTCGCTAAAAGGTTTTATCTTGTCATCAGATCCCTTGTATTTATCTTGGTTTTCATTATAGTAAGACTTTAAAACGCTCTCGTTTGCATCACTTTTTTTTGACTCGACAAAGTATGTATCTATGCCATAAAGTGTCTTTGTCATATAGTTATTTTTATTTATCTCCCAAAGATCTTTTAGCTCTTTCTCATCTACTTTGATCTCGCTTTGATCGGCATTTACTATTTGTACAGCTAATTTATCTTGCATAAAAAAGCTAGCTTCCATCATAGCGATATCTTCTTTGCTTGCAGGTAAATTTAAAATAGTTCTAAGTTTGTCTAGTAAGATAGTTAGCTTTAGATTATCTTCAAAATCAGTTGGGTTTATCCTGGCTCTTCTTAGCACATCATAGTATAAATTTTTGTCAAAAACGCCGTCTTTTTGAAATGTTGGATCAACGATTATATATTTTAAAACATCGTCTTTATTTACGCTAAGACCGATGTCGTCTGCAAAATTTAATAGTAAATTTTCTTGAATAGCAGCTTGAAGTGCAGCATTTTCTAAACCTAACTCTTCAGCTTTCTCTTGAGTTAGTTTGCCTTCAAATACATTGTTGTAGTACTGATATAACCTATCGTATTTTTGTTGCAACTCTTGAACGCTTATATTTCTATGTCCTACTTTGGCTACTGAAGTAGCTCTGTTGCTGTTTAGATCGTATGCGCCCCAGCCGACAAAACCAGCACCGACAAAAGCTATCGTGCTTACCCAAATTGTCACGACTAGGTATTTTTTATGTTTTTGCATCCAAGATAACATTAAGTTCTTCCTTTAAAATACTAACAAAGCTTGTGCGATATTTTATAGAAATTTGGCTTAAATAAGCTTAAAATGGGGCTTTATAAAAACGTTTCTTGCTAAATTTTTACTAACATTTTTTATCTTTGTTAGCAAAAATTTAAATGCTAAAATCGCTGTAACCACCAGTAAAATGAAGCAGTTTGCAGCTATTTTCTAACAAAGCTATATCTTTTGCAAGTAGCTGAGGACTCCTGCTATACGCGTAAACGCCGTATCCTTTGATCACGACAACGTTAGTATTTCTCTCTATCATAGCTCTATAAATTTCTGTCTCAGCACGCTCATACCAGTCGTCAAACTGCTTTGGATCATAGACTAAAATTTCACTAAATCTAATGCACCCAAAATAGTCTTTTGGCGCTATTTTTTCATGTTTCATTGCATAAGCTGTCGCATATGGAGGCATGGCGTAGCAGACAAATTTTGCTTCATTTATGTTTTTGTAGATATTTAAGTGTATATCAGCATCCAAACTCGCATCATTCCAGCGGTAGTCTTTTTTTGATGAAAGAAGCGTTAGATCGCTATCTTGTAAGTCGTCAAAAATGGCACTTTGCTTGTTGATGATAAATTGATTTTTTTCTACTCTTGCAGAGATAGAACCATGAAAAACACCAAAAAAATTCTTTCTAAACATCGAAAGAGATATCTTTTTTATCTCATTTGTTGAGTGCATTAAGTCCATTTTTTCTCCTATGTTTGGGTGATTATATTTAAGCTATCTTAAAATTTGTGTAAAATTTTATGTAATGATAGCTTTTTAAGTAAAATTTCGATAAATTTTCACACTAATTTCATTAAAGAGGCAGTGTTGCAAAGTCCACATATTAGCGTTTTACTTGACGAAGTTTTATCTTTTTTTAAAGATCTGCGTGGAAATTTTATAGATTGCACGCTTGGATATGCTGGACACTCTAGTGCCATTTTGTCTCAAAATGAAAATTTAAATTTGATCGCTTGCGACAAAGACATCGAAGCTATAAATTTCTCGCTCAAAAAACTTGAGCCATTTGGCAGCAGAGTGAAAATTTATAAGAGCAACTTTTCTGAGCTTATTAGCAAACTTAGTGGCGATGAAATTTTAAATGTTAGAGGAATTTTAGCCGATATTGGCGTTAGTTCGCTTCAGATAGATAAAGATGATAGGGGCTTTAGCATCGGCTCAAACACTCTTGATATGCGCATGGATAAAGAGCGAGATTTTAGCGCCTATGATATTGTAAATGACTACTCTTTTGATGAGTTAGTTAGGATTTTTAGGGACTACGGCGAGCTAAAAAATGCCGCTGGGGTCGCAAACAAGATAATAAATGCTAGAAATTTAGGCAAGATAACAAGTGCAAAAGAGCTTGCAAACATAATAGGCACAGCTCAGATAAAAGGGCGTGGTGTTAGCCCTGCGATACTGGCGTTTCAGGCGATCAGGATAGAGGTAAATGGCGAGCTAGACGAGCTAACAAATTTGCTTGATAGCATAGAAAAAGGTGGTTTTAAGGATTGCTTGGTGGCGATTATTACATTTCACTCGCTTGAAGATAGGATCGTAAAAGAGCGCTTCAAAAAGTGGGCAAATAGCTGTATCTGCCCGCCTGGAATCTACCGATGTGAGTGCGGAAATAACCACGAACTGGGCGAAATTTTAACCAAAAAGCCACTAACAGCGAGCCAAAGCGAGCTATCGCAAAACTCACGAAGCAAGAGCGCAAAACTGCGTGTTTTTAAGATAAAAGGATAAAGATGCAAGAAAAAGAAGAGCTGCTAACACTTCACGACGAGGAGCAAAAACGTGAGGTAAATTTAAGCTTTAAGACGCTAGTGATGGTCTATCTGGCGGTTTTTATAGCGCTGGCTCTATTTTTGCCAAAAATTTACATAGCAAATCAAATTTATTATATAAGTAGAGATATCGCCGATATCAGCGGCAAACGAGATATGCTTCTTGAGGAAAACAGGGCTCTTAGTATAAAGCTTGAAAATTTGCGTTATAAAAATCAAATTTTAAACAATATGCAAGAGCGCCAATGGAAATAATTAAGAAATTTAAAAGCTTTATCCACTACTACGACCCTGCAAATTTTCAGCTCATCTACTCGCTAAAGGCTGCCACGACCATCGCCTTTAACTGCTTTTTGTGCTTTTACTTCTTTCATCTAAGCGGCGCCATCATGGCTATAAATATCACGATGGGCATCTTCTTTCTTGGCGAGCTTGAGTGCAAAGATAGGAGCAAATTTGCCTTTTTGCTTCTTTACATCGTGCTTTCTTGCGCTTTTATGCCCTTTGTTGATCCATTTATTAGCCTTGGCGTTTGGCTCTCGCTTATCGTATTTGTCTGGATATTTGTGGTAGGTATTAGCCAAATTTATAGCTCAAATTTAAACAAAATTTTGCTTGCCGTAAATGCAACAGGGCTAGTTGCTTTTGTGACAAAGGCCGCAGTTGGGCTAAATGTGATTGAAAGCATCGGCGGTCTGGTGCTCGCTGGCGTGCTAAGCATCATCATAAAATTTGAAAACTTTGGCAAATACGGCAAATTTACTAAAAAGAGCATCAGCTTCTTGTTAGATAACGCCATCTTGTCGAGCAAGGCGCTTGGCACGAGCCATTTTTACGCAAGTATCGCAGATTTGATGAGTTTGATTGACAAATCAAAAGAAATTTTTGCAAACAAAAGCCTAAAGATAAAAGATGTTAAGCTAGTTAGAAATCAAGCCAAGGCGCTATTTTATTTTTATAAAGTTGAAGAGATCGCTCTTTTGCTTCGAACATTAGGTGCTTCGTTTGAAAGGATCGATGACAAAGCGCTTTTAAATGAGGTAAAAAATGAGATCGCTTACAACCTTTTTGAGCTTAAAAAAATTTTCAAAAATCAAACTCCAAAGCTAAAATTTGAAGCGCTAAATTTAGCCAAAAACTCAAATTTTAAAATTTTTGCGAGCTCGCTTGGCGTGCTATATGATAAATTTTTACTTATAAAAGAGGGCGGCGAGGATAAGCTCTCGTTTAATAACACAAAAAAGATCACGCTAAAAGAGGCGTTTAAAAAGATAAATTTAAAAAATGAAGTATTAAAAGAGTCTTTAAGGCTTGCCATTTGTATGTCGCTAGCCATTTTTATAGCGCAAGCTTTGCATATAAATCATGGAATTTGGATCGCCATAGCTGTGATGAGCCTAAACAAAAGCGACGAAGATGCTTTAAAAAATGCAGGCAGAGATAGCCTTCTTGGTGGAGTTATCGGCTTTTTTATCTCTCTTGTTTTCGTGAAATTTATGGGTGAATCATACGCATTTTACGCGGTTGTCTTTATCGGTATGTTTTTGGTTTATTACCTTAAAGCCTATAAACAAATCGTCTTTGCAACGGCTTTTATGTTTGAATTTACATCCATTTTTTCGCTTATAAAAAGAGACTTTTTAGCCCTTATGGTTGATAGACTGCTTGACGTGGCGGCTGGCTTTGTGATAGTTTTTGCCGCATATTTGCTAACTAGAAAAAATGACTATACTAAGGTAAAAGATAGCTTAAGTGATGTCTTGATAGGTTTTAGAAATTTAGTGCAAATTTCTCTAAATGAGTCAAACAAAGATGCTTTTAGCATGGATGAAAAAGAGATTTTAGGCTCGCTAAATGAGCTAAACTACGCTATAAAAGTTAGTAAAAATTTAGACGATGATAATATAAAAAATGCAAAATTTATAGCTAGCAAGCTTGATGATATAAATAGCGACCTGATTAAGCTTAGAAATTATCTAAATTTAGATGAGCTAAAAGAGAAAAACGCCTTGCAAAATGATGTAAAAATCATCTCAGATAGATTTTTGATGCTAGATAAAAAGATCAAAAAACTTCCATATTATTTCATAAGTGAGATAGAAACGAAACTGCTTTGCAAAGACGAAAACGCTAAAAAGCTAATTTTACGAGTTGCTTTAGGGCAAAATGAAATTTACTCAGCGCTCTCTTTTTGAGAGATTAGCTTTTCATATATATATTGTTCTAAATCTTTTTTTGAAACGTCATTTTTAAGAGCAGTGTTGTAAATTTCTTCAACTTTGCTTGAATACTTTTCATATCCAAAATATGGAAAATGCACGCTCCAAGCCTTTTTTATGAGCTCCAAACTTATCTCTCTTCTTGCCCAAACCTTAAACATGTCAAAGCCGATAAAAACAGCTGAAGTGACGATAGTGGTTGCAATTATTGAGATGTGAGCGTCAGTATTTGCTAAAAAGTGGTGCGTGATGATGAGAAGCGGAAATAAGACAACAAAACATATGAGTGCGTAAATTTGGTAGAGCTTCACGTGGTTAAATCTAAAATTTAGCTTTGCGCCATCAACTAGCATACCTTCGTTAAAAAGGGCATTTGCTTCAAGTAAATCTCTAAATAAAACTGGCTGTTTTGATACGAAAAAAACGTTTTTAATGATAGTGTTTCTTAAATTTTCTTTCATTTTTTATAGACTTTTTACCTTAAAAATTTCAGCTCATTGTATCTAAAAATCTATAAATTCAAACAAAATTAGATACAATTTGCGCAAAATTTAAGGAGCTAAAAATGGCAGATAAAGCTTTAGAAACGGTCTTTTTAAATGGCGAGTTTTTGCCAAAAGATGAGGCAAAAGTCAGTGCGTTTGATAGAGGATTTATATTTGGCGATGGAATTTACGAAGTCGTGCCTGTGATAAACTCAAAAATGGTCGATAAAGATGGCTTTTGGGCGAGGTTTGAGAGAAGCTTAAACGAGATAGATATAAGCCTGCCTTACGAAAAAGATAAATTTGAAGCGATATTAAATGAGATGATCGCCAAAAACGCCTTAAAAGAGGGTGGAATTTACATGCAAGTAACAAGAGGCGTGGCGTTTAGAAATTTCTATTTTATGGAAAATTTAACCCCAAGTGTCTTTATCTTTTGCTATGAGAGTGAAATTTTAAACAATCCAGCTGCAAAAACTGGCATAAAAGTGGTAAGCGTCGAGGACATCAGGTGGAAGAGGCGCGACATAAAGTCGATCTCGCTTCTAGCTCAGTGCTACGCTAAAAACGAGGCTCACAAAAATGGCGCGGACGAGGGCTTTATGGTCGAAAACGGCTTTGTCACAGAGGGCTGTAGCTCGAGCGCTTTTATCATCAAGAATAAAACCCTCATCACCAAGCCACTTTCAAATGAAATTTTGCCAGGCATTCGCCGTATGAGGCTCTTAAGGATCGCTAAAGATATCGGCCTAAAGATAGAGGAGCGTAAATTTAGCATGGACGAGGTTTATAGTGCTGATGAAGTCTTTATCTCGGCTGCTACGCTCATACTTTTGCCAGTGGTTTACGCCGATGGCAAGGCGATAAACGGCGCAAAAGTGGGCGAAATTTCAAGCAAACTTCGTGAAATTTATGCTAGCGAGCTTTTAAAAGAAGCTGGACTTTGAGAGAAAAGCTCTTAATAAGCGCTTGTCTTGCTGGCATAAACTGCAAATTTAATGGCGAAAACAACCTTTTGTGTAGTGGCATTTTGGATGAAATTTCAAAAAAATATCATCTGCTTTTTGTCTGCCCAGAGGTTTTTGGAGGACTTAGCACGCCAAGAGAGCCAGCTGAGATGAAAGATGGGCTTGTTGTCACAAAAACCGCCAAAGATGTGAGCGAAAATTTCATCAATGGAGCTAAAATTTGCCTAAAGATAGCTAAGCTAAATGGCTGCAAAAAGGCTGTTTTAAAAGCTAGAAGCCCAAGCTGTGGGAGCGGGCAAATTTATGATGGAAGCTTCACTAAAAAGCTAATCTTTGGCGACGGCGTAGCGGCAAAGCTGCTAAAAGAAAATGAAATTTTAGTTTTTAGCGAAGATGAGATAGGGCGGCTTGATGTTTGAGAGACTAAAAGAGAACATCTGGCTCGAGGTCATCTTTAAATACATCATCTTGCTGCTACTTTTTGTCTGCGTGGTGGGGCTTTTTGTAAGCGGCGTGATCTTTTTAAAGGGAGAGATGAGCGAAATTTCGCTAAATTTGCACATTTTCTTTGGCTTTAGCTTGGTTGTTTTAACTATCATTCACAGCTACGTCAAGAAGAAAAAACTAAAAAAGCTAAGCCTTGAGTTTAAAAATATCTTAAAGCACAAGCCAGTTCAGATGGACTGCAACACGACAAGGTTTTTAAACGCGCTAAATGATGTCAAAGTGGGCGAGCTTTCAAAGAAATTTGGTTCAGACATTGTAGAAATTTTAAGATCAAACGATATAAAGGTCAAGGATCAAAACGAGACGATGAAGCAAATTTGCAAAAACAACGATGAAAAGATGTTTTATATCTTTGTTTTGATCGTCGAAGCTATATTTAAGGATAAGGAAGAAATTTGAAAAAAGGTATATTTTTAGCACTTAGTGTTGCTTTGTTTTTGGGTTGTTCGCAGACAACAAAACCAGAGCCAAACAAGCAGCAAAATGCCCTGCCAGACGAAAATGTTTATAAGCCAAATGAGCGCATCAGCTTGCTTGAATTTGAAGTAAAACAAGACGCATCGTCGCTACCTCAAAATATGCAAAGTGCGAGTTTTACTCAAGATGAAATTTTAAAAAGAAGATTTAAAGTTTTTACTCTAAGAGGCGTGAAATTTAACCCAAATGACGCTTTTTGGGCGTTTAATGTATATAAGCCAAGCGAAAAAAGAAAGTATTTTGGTTCAAATTTTAGGCAGATACCTCAAAGCTGGTTTGACGCGCAAAAGGACAATGCAAATTTCGCTGGCTTTTTGCAAATTTCAGCTTACGCTCTAACTTCAGCAAACACAGCTGTAAGAAATTTCCCAACCGACGAGCCGATATTTTTAAACCCGCAAACCCCAGGTGAGGGCTATCCGTTTGACTATTTGCAAGAATCAACCCTAAGCATCGCTCATCCGCTCTTTGTATCGCACCTCTCAAAAGATAGGGCGTGGGCGTTTGTGAGCGATGATGCGGTTTGGGGCTGGGTGAAGGTTGAAGATATCAAATTTATCAGCGATGAAGAGGCGCTTGCCTATCAAAAATCAAGCTTTGTAACGATAAAAACCGACAAGATGCCAGTTTATGACAAGGGCGGAAACTTTTTATTTTACTCGCGTGTCGGCGCAATACTGCCAGTTTTGGCGCAAGATGACAAAAACTACTACGGCAAAATTTATGTAAGAAATATGCTTAGGGAGTTTGTCCTCCCAAAGTCTTTTAGCGCCCTTTTTCCACTTAAATTTAATGACTCAAATTTAAAAACACTTCTTAGCTCGCTTCTTACTCAGCCTTATGGCTGGGGCGGGGTGGATAAGCTAAGAGACTGCTCGCTCTTTACAAAAGACTTGCTAGCAAGCTTTGGCGTGTGGTTACCTAGGAACTCAAGGGCGCAGGCAAATATGGGAGAAAAGATCAATCTAAAAGGTCTTAGTAACGCTGCAAAGAGCAAAGAGATAAAAGAAAAGGGCGTGCCATATCTCACTCTCGTGCATCTGCCAGGTCACATCATGCTCTATGCTGGATATAAGGGCGATGATATCTACGTGGTGCATGACGCTTGGGGGCTAAAGACTGCAAACAACGGCCGCGCGCTTATCGGAGCGACCGCGATAACTACGCTAAATATCGGTCAAAACAGAAGCGACATACAAAGTGCAAATTTGCTAATTTCTAAGGTTGATTCTATAAATGTGATGAGGCCTGAGCAAGGGATGCTAGATAAGGCTAGAAAGATCTCAGCTTTGCAAAGAGCTTATGGCGTAAAGATCGAAGAAAATTTGGTTAAATTTAGTGATGGCACGAGTTTAGTCTATGATGATTTTAAACAAAAAGATGAAGAGTGCAGCACTGGCGCTGATATAGAGGATATGAACGCACTTGACTACGCTGCATTTTCGCCACTTAGCACAGCTCTAAGTGATGCTGGTAGATGCAGAAACTACGAGCTTTTAGGCAAAATTTATGGCTCAAGCGAGAGCGCAGTAAAGGCAAATTTAGTTGATGTAATCTGGCTAAAGGATTTTTTAAATTTGCCTTTAAAATTTAACTCTAAAAATGGCGCTGCAGCTGCCTTGCAAGAGGTAAGTAACGAGCTAAATGAGATGGTAAAGAGCGATCCAAATTTACTTGAATACCTAAAAGATCCTGGCGGGACATTTAAGTGGCGCATCATCGCTGGCACAAACCGCCTAAGCGCGCACAGCTACGGCATCGCGATCGATATAAATGTAAAAAAGAGCCACTACTGGCAGTGGAGCAAGGGCTATGAAAACTTGATCCCTGAAAAGATCGTGCGAGTTTTTGAGAAGCATAAATTTGTCTGGGGCGGACGCTGGAAGCACTTTGATACGATGCATTTTGAGTATCGCCCAGAGATGTTTGAGTAGATGAAAGATCAAATTTTAGAAATTTTATCTCGCTCAAACGTCTTTTTAACAGGCGGCGGCGGTGTTGGCAAGAGCTATCTAACCGCCTCCATCATCAGACACTACAAAGAAAATTTCAAAAACGTCGTCATCCTTGGCTCAACTGGCATAAGCGCTGTTAGTCTTGGGGGCGTGAGCTTGCATAGCTTTTTTAAATTTGGCTACTGCAAGGACTACGAGGAGCTAAGACGGCTTGACTACCGCCAAAAAGATAAGCTAAGCAAGCTACGAAATATGCTAGATGCCTGCAATCTGCTTGTAATAGACGAAATTTCGATGGTGAGCTCAAATGTCATGGAGATGATAAGATACCGCTTGCTTACCTCTAAATTTAAGGGCAGGGTGCTCATAGTGGGCGACTTTTATCAGCTCCCACCAGTGCAAAAAGAGCAAAATGAGAGCAAACTTTTTAACTTTTTATACGCTTTTAACTCAAGTGCGTGGGAGGATATGAAATTTACAAATGTCGAGCTGCTCGTCTCAAAACGCACAAATGATCTTAAATTTTATGAAATTCTCTCTCGTCTTAGAGTTGGTGAGCTAGATGATGAGATGATGGCTTATATCGAGAGCTTGCGAGTGGATGTCATTGAGCCAGATAGCGAGACTAGCGTGCTTTTTGGCAGAAATGCCGAGGCTGAGATGCTAAATCAAAAAAGACTTCTTGCGCTTAATGTACCGCTTGAAATTTCAAACTCGGACGTGCTTGTTATGGATGAAAATTTAGATAAAAAAGAGTTTGAAAAGTGGGCAAATACGCTAAATATCTCAAGAAATTTAGAGATGAAGATAGGCGCAAAAATCATCTTTACTTCAAATAAATGGGGTGAATATTACAACGGCGAGCAGGGTAAGATCATGCAAATTTTAAAAGAAAATGGCGCCATTTCAAGTGTGATCGTGCAAAAAGATAGCGGCGAGATCTGCGAGATAGAAAAGTGTGCTTATAACTTTTGCGCGCTAAATTTGAATGAAGATGAGATCGAGGAGAACGTGCAAGCTTCGCTTTATCAGTTTCCATTTAAGCTTGCCTATGCGCTAACTATCCACAAGTCTCAAGGCATGAGTATAAATTCGCTCATTTGCAACATCAACCACATCTTTGCCAAAGGACAGCTCTACGTCGCACTTTCTCGCGCGGTAAATCCTAAAAATTTAAAACTTTTTTATGATAAGAAAAGTGATTTTAGGCAGCATTTAAGAAAAGTGGTTAAAATTGACGACGAAGTTAAGAAATTTTACCAAGAAAACGTATTTTTGCATATTAAGGAGAGTTTATGAAAAAGCTATTTTTAAGCCTTGTTTTTGGCGTTTTTGCATTTGCAGACGTGCTAAAAGTGAGTGACTTTCAAACAGATATCTACTCAAAAGCTGGACAAAATTTAACAAAAAAGATAAGCATGAACCTTGAAGTTGTCGGACGTGACGTCGAGGAGAACGAAGCATACGTGCTTGATGCGCTAAACGTAGTTGTTGGCAGCTTTTACGTGGAGGATATCCTAACCTCAATGGGAAAAGAGAAATTTAAAGAGCTCTTTATGAAATATGCAGCCAAAAAGCACTCGCTTGACATCGATGATGTGCTTATTTTAAACATCAAAGTGATAAATAATTTGGAGCTAAGCGAGATCATAAAAGCGATAAAAAGCCAAAATTTATGCTCTGATCCAAGCGTAAATGAAGATGTGATGACAAAGCCAGAAAAGAAGAAAAAGGGCAATGAGATCATCGTCGCACCTGATCCAAATGACGTGGTGCAAAAGCCGATCGATCTAAATAATGTGCAAGAATTTGGGAAAGACTTCGGAGAGAAGTGAGTAAATTTGGCTAAAAGCTAGCCAAATTTATTGATTTACGATGTCGTAACCTTGTGGGATGATTGGAGTTAGCGTCTCTTTTGGGATGAGCGCGTCTTTTACAGGGTTGCTTAGAGTGATTTTTATCTTATTTGAGAGTTTGTCTTTATAATCAATCGTCGTTGGAAGCGTGTTTTTGATCGTTATAAAGTACTCAACCCCGTCATATATCGCCTTATAAAGTGTCGGCTGAATTTGCTCTGCGTGAGCTAAAACCTGCGTCAAATTTGGCGTATCATCTAGCCTTGAGATGACGGCTTGCTCAAGCTCATCCTCGATCACGACTACCTTGTCTTTGTCAAAGTAAATTCTCTTTGGTGTCGGACTTTCATATATCCAAAGCGCAGTGTTGTCGCTTTTAGCGTAAAATCTCCCTTTATAATTTACACTCTTGCCCTCGCTAAAGACAGTTTGAGTAAAGTCACTTTGCAGGCTTTTAAAATTTAAGCCAGCCCCAAATGAGCAAACCGCAACGAGAGAAGCTATCAAAAATTTTCTCATTTTTTATCCTTTTTTGGCGTATTCTAGCCCAGTTTAATTAAATAAATAGTTAAACTATGCTAAGATCCAAAGTTTAAAAATTTAGGAAGGTAAAGTAATGATTTCATCGGTATTTAGAAAGATTTTTGGCACGAAAAACGATAGAGAAGTCAAAAAATATATAAAACGTGTGGCGCAGATAAACGCGCTAGAGCCTACATATGAGAAGATGGGCGACGATGAGCTTAAGATCAAATTTAACGAGCTAAAAGCCCAAGTCATCGAAGAGAAAGTCACTTTAGATCAAATTTTAAATGATGTCTTTGCGTTAGTTAGAGAGGCTAGCAAAAGGGTGCTTAAGATGCGCCATTTTGACGTGCAACTAATAGGCGGCATGGTGCTAAACGAGGGCAGGATCGCTGAGATGAAGACAGGCGAGGGTAAGACCTTGGTGGCGACATTGCCAGTTATATTAAACGCTATGAGTGGCAAGGGCGTGCATGTAGTAACAGTAAATGACTACCTTGCAAAGCGTGACGCGACGCAAATGGGCGAGCTTTATAACTTTTTAGGTTTAAGCGTCGATGTGATACTAAGTGGCGGATATGACGACGAGGTAAGACAAGCTGCCTATAACGCCGACATAACATACGGTACAAACTCAGAATTTGGCTTTGACTACCTTCGTGATAATATGAAATTTGAAGCTGGTCAAAAGGTGCAAAGAGGCCATAACTTCGTTATCGTCGATGAGGTCGATAGTATCTTGATAGATGAGGCTAGAACACCACTTATAATCTCTGGTCCAACAAACCGCACACTTGATGGCTACATAAGAGCTGATCAAGTCGCAAAGCAACTAACTAGAGGCACTCCAGCCGATCCAAACGTGCCAGGCTCAAAGCCAACGGGGGATTTTATAGTAGATGAAAAAAATAGAACGATAATGATCACAGAGGCTGGCATAAGCAAGGCTGAAAAGCTCTTTGGGGTTGAAAATTTATACAACCTTGAAAACGCCGTGCTAAGCCACCACCTAGATCAAGCTCTAAAAGCTCACAATCTCTTTGAAAAAGACGTTCATTATGTCGTAAAAGATGGCGAGGTTGTAATTGTCGATGAATTTACAGGACGTCTAAGCGAGGGTAGACGCTTTAGCGAGGGGCTTCACCAAGCGCTTGAAGCAAAAGAGGGCGTGAAAATCCAAGAAGAGAGCCAAACGTTAGCTGACACAACCTACCAAAACTACTTTAGGATGTATAAAAAGCTTGCAGGTATGACTGGTACGGCTCAGACTGAGGCTACCGAGTTTTCTCAAATTTATAATCTTGAAGTTATCTCGATCCCAACAAACGTGCCAGTTAAGAGGATCGATCAAAACGACCTTATCTATAAAACTCAAAATGAGAAATTTAAAGCTGTCATCGACGAGATCAAAAAGGCTCACGAAAAAGGTCAGCCAGTGCTTGTGGGAACTGCAAGTATCGAGCGTAGTGAGGTGCTTCACGAGATGCTTAAAAAAGCTGGCATCCCACACTCCGTGCTAAATGCTAAAAACCACGAAAAAGAGGCCGAGATCATCGCGCAAGCTGGTGTAAAAGGTGCTGTAACTATCGCTACAAACATGGCTGGACGTGGTGTTGATATCAGGATAAATGATGAGGTGAGAGACCTTGGCGGTCTATATATCATAGGCACCGAAAGGCACGAGAGTAGAAGGATAGATAATCAGCTCCGTGGCCGTGCTGGACGTCAGGGCGACCCTGGTATGAGTAGATTTTATCTAAGCTTAGAGGATAATCTTTTAAGAATTTTTGGTAGTGACCGTATAAAAGCTATCATGGATAGACTTGGTATCGACGAGGGCGAAAGCATCGAGAGCCGCATGGTGACAAGAGCTGTTGAAAATGCTCAAAAGAAAGTCGAGAGCTTGCACTTTGAGGCTAGAAAGCACTTGCTTGAGTATGACGACGTGGCAAATGAGCAAAGAAAGACCATCTACAAATACCGCGATGAGCTACTTGATAAAAGCTACGATATGAGTGAGAAGATAGCTCAAAATAGGGTTGAATACGCTACAAATTTACTTGATACGGCTGAAATTTTCCATGGCGGTTTGAAAGATGACTATGACATTAAAAATTTATGCTCTATCATCCTTGCGGACTGCGGCGAAGAGATCGACGAGAGTGAGCTAAAAGGGCTAGAGTATAATGAACTAGTAGAAAAAATAGCACAAATTTTAGAGGTTAGATATAACGAAAAGATGAGCGTGCTAAATGAGGAGCAAAGAAAAGATATAGAGAAAATTTTATACCTTCAAGTGCTTGATAATGCGTGGAGAGAGCACCTTTATCAGATGGATATCCTAAAAACTGGTATCGGTCTAAGAGGGTATAATCAAAAAGATCCGCTAGTGGAGTATAAAAAAGAGAGCTACAACCTCTTTATGGAGCTAGTTGGCAGACTAAAAACCGAGAGCGTTAAAACGCTTCAAATCGTTAGATTTAAGAGCCGCGAGGAGCAAGAAGAGCAAGCTAGGATGATGCTTGAAGCTAGTCAAAATGCTGAAAATGAGCCTCTAAACTACAACAACCAAGGCGAAGAAGAAAATTTTACGCCTGAAAAAAAGATACCAAGAAACGCCCCATGCCCTTGCGGAAGCGGTAAAAAATATAAAGATTGCCACGGCAAAAGTGGCCCTAAAAAAGGCATATTTGCTTAAAATTTCTACTTTTAAGGCGCCAAAGCGCCTTAATCTTTTAAAGGCTATTTGATGACAAGCTTACCAAAGTATCTACTTTTTAAATATTTAAGATTTGATAAAACTCAGCCATTTATCGCTCTAAGTGCCTTACTCGCCTTTCTTGGTGTTAGCATAGGACTTATGGTTTTAATAGTTGCGATGGCGATCATGAACGGATTTGATAAAGAATTTGAGCGCAAACTTTTTACGATGAACTATCCTATAACCGTTCAAAGCGCTTTTAAAGGCTCCATAGATGATGGCTTTGTAGATGAGCTAAAGGCTAAATTTAGCGACCTTAAATTTAGTCCATATATCAGCACACAGGTCATTTACCGCTCGGCAAATGCGCTTGAAGGTGGGCTAATTTATGGCGTAAATTTTAAAGATGAAAAGCAGATAAATTCAGTTGTAAATGAAGCTTTGAAAGAAAAAGAGCTAGAGGGCTTTGAGATACTTGTGGGAAGTGGCATAACGAGTGAGTTTAGGCTAAGAAACGATGAAAAACTAACGCTTATCTTTACAAAGGCTGATCCTGCTGGCTTTTCGCTAACGCCAAAGATGAAGCGCTTTGATATCGGTGGCTCATTTACATCTGGGTTAATCGCCTATGACAAGGCATTTTCATATACTTCGGTTGATGCATTAAGGAAAATTTTAGACTACCCAAAAGGCGTTTATGATGGAATTCACATCTTTTCAAGTAAGCCATTTGATGATATAAAAAGGGTGCGCGAGGGGCTTCCAGCTGGCACGGTTGCTATTGGCTGGTGGGAGCAAAATGGCAACTTTTTCTCAGCGCTCGCACTTGAAAAAAGAGCGCTTTTTATCGTTTTGATGTTAATTATCCTTGTGGCGTCGCTAAATATCATAAGCTCACTACTAATGACCGTGATGAACCGCAGGCAGGAGATCGCCTTGCTTTTAGCGCTTGGTGCTAGCAAAGGCGAGATAAAAAGAAGCTTTTTTTATCAAGGGTTAGTAATAGGTGGAGGTGGCATTATATTTGGCTTAGTGCTTGGCTTTTTGGGGCTATTTTTACTTGGAAATTTCAACATCATAGACCTCCCAGCTGACGTCTATGGCTCAAGCAAACTGCCGCTTGAACTCTCAACTATTGATCTTGTGCTTATCGTAGTTGGAGCTGTATTTATCGTGGCTATCTCGTCCTACTATCCAGCAAAAAAAGCCACAGAGGTAAATGTCCTTCAAACTTTAAGAAATGAATAAAAGCCTGGCAAAGCTAGGCTTTAAATTTAGTTTTAAAAAGCATATTATTGGCTAATATGCTTTTATTTTAATTTGTAATAAATTCTATTTTTTTATCTTTTGATAGCTCTTTAATTTTTACTTCTTTCTCATTAAGACTAGCATTGATGTTTTGACCAGACAAATTTTTAGCTTCTTATTGTTTCTTATATAATCAAAAATATTGCTAATAGTTTTATCAATTTATTTAAACGAACTTAACAAAAAAGCGTGTTTTAAGAAGTTAAATTTACTACGCTCTTACGTCGTGGTCGATCTTGCATTGAAGGGCTTCGTGAACAAGGGTTTTTGCCATGACGCGCTCCTCAATTATAAGGTGGAAATTTGCGCCTAGCTCGCCAAAGATATCTTTGTTGCCCTCGCCATTTGCTTTGATGATCGTTTGGATATTTGCGCCGTAGTCTTTGATCTTTTGCGCGATCAGCTCAACTCTTTGCTCGTTGCTAACTGTTATGATAACGGCTGCTGCGTCGTTTAGGCAGGCATTTTCAAGAGTGTCGCTTTGCAGCACGTTTCCTAAAAATACATTTTCCCCGCGGCTCCTGCCAAGCTCAACTAGGCTGATATCATTATCAAGCACGATGTATAAAAGCTTTGTCTCTTTTAGCCTTAAAACCACCTCTTGACCGAGCCTATCGTAGCCAAAGACTACGATGTGATTTTTTAGCTTTTGTGGCTTTAAGGTCTCGTTTGACTCAACTACCACCTCACGCTCTACAAGATCAGCTAAAACGTCAAGCTTTTTAAGTATAAAAGGTGTTGCAAACATCGATATAACAGAGGCTGCGATGAAAATTTGAGCTGTTTGGACATCAAGTAAATTTCTTGTAGTCATCAGCCCAAAGACAGCCAGTGCAAATTCGCCGATCTGACAGACGCTAAGTGCGGTTTTAGCAGCGACCCTGCGTTTTAAGTAGATATTTAAAACGGCAAAAACGACGATGGCTTTTACGACCATTATGCTAAAGACTAGACCTAAAACTAGCCAGATGTTTGAGAGCACGACTACAAAATTTATCTGCATGCCAACGGTTATGAAAAATAGTCCAAGAAGCAGATCTCTAAAAGGTATGAGATCGACCTCGATCTGGTGCTTATACTGCGTCTCCGCCATCATCATGCCAGCTAAGAATGCACCAAGAGAGTATGAAAAGCCAAAGAAGTGAGCTAGTGTGCTGGCGCCAACGACTAAAAAGAGGATCGTGGCTATAAAGACCTCTTGAGAGTTTGTCTGAACGACTTTGTAAAATATCCAGTTGATGACATATTTGCCGAGCAAAAATAGCACAACGATAAGGATAACCGCACTCGTAAATGTCTTTAACAAAAGCTCATTTATCGAGGCATCTTGCGAGCTAAACATATCTATCATAAGCAAGATCGGGATGACGGCGATATCTTGAAATAGCAAAATTCCAAGTGCCTTTCTACCATAAATTTTACTCACATCGCCGTTGTCATTTAGCGTTTTTAGCACGATTGCAGTTGATGATAGAGCAAAGGCAAGACCAGCGATAAGTGCTGTCTCGTCCTTTAGATGAAGCGCGTAGTAAAGCATCACGCCCATCACAAAGCCACTTAAACAAACTTGCAGACCGCCATTTAGAAAGACCTCTTTTTTCATGCTCATCAGATGCTTAAAGCTAAACTCAAGTCCGATCGTAAACATCAAAAATGCGATACCAAATTCCGCGATATGAGAAATTTCATCGTTGCTTTTTAGGTTGAAAAATTCTGATATAAGCGTGCCGGTTACGATGTAGCCGATGATGGTTGGTATCTGAAATTTCTTAAAAATGACATTTAACGCGACTGAGATCGCAGCGACAAGCAAGAAGCCTTCTAAAATTTGTTCCATATATTATTTTTTGCCTTCGTAAAATACAAGATCAAAGCTATTTTTTCTCTTTACAAGCGATCTTTTGGTGCTAGTTTGACTGGTAGCTTCGTGTAATTTTTTATTTAACTCATCAATAGTTGCTTCTAAATCGTCAATTTTCTCTTTTAGCTGAAGTATCACATCAACACCTGCTAAATTTACGCCAAGTTCGCGGGTCAAATTTAGTATCGTTTTGACGCGATCAACGTCTTTTTGTGAGTAGAGCCTCATCTTGCCATCTGTTCTTGAGGGTTCAACTAGCCCCTCCCTCTCGTACTGTCTTAAAGTTTGTGGATGTATGCTTAAAACCTTTGCTACAACGCTTATTAAAAAAAGTGGTTCTTCATAATTTTGCATTTTTTACTCCGGTAATTTTTCTTTTAACTCTTTTACTAAGCCCTCGTCAAGCTCACTAATGTTTGGAAGTTTTACCCTGGCCTTTAAGTAAAGATCGCCATAAATTCCGCTCTTTCTGTTTTGCACGCCGTATCCTTTTAAGCGGATCTTTGTGCCTGTTTTTGAGTTCTCAGCGATTTTAATGGTTACATCTTTTTTATATGTATGCACATTTATCTTACCGCCAAAGAGCATAGTTTTTAGTGGAATTTCTATATCTTTATAAAGATCGTCGCCAACTCTTTCATATTCGTCGCTTGGCTCAACGCTAATGGCAAGTATGAGATCTCCAGTTTGACCGCCAGCACTCTTGCCTTTGCCTTTTATGCGAAGTTTTTCGCCGCCTTCTATGCCGCTTGGGATCTTTATCTTGATGCTTTCGCCATTAAAATTTATCTTGTGCTCGCCGCCAGTTACAGCCACGTCAAATGGTATAGAAATTTTGGCATTTACATCTAGATCAGCTCCTCCAAAGCCAAATCCACCTCCGCCAAAGCCTTCAAATCCTTCAAAACCTCCACCAAAGCCACCGCTAAATTTAGCGCCACCTCCACCAAATCCACCTGAGAAGATATTTTTCAAGATATCGTTTAGATCGCCCATATCGGCCGAGCCTCTGGCAAAGTCGTGGAAATTTTGACCGCCAAACATATTGTCGCCATATTGATCATACTGGGCACGTTTTTTCTCGTCACTTAAAATTTCATAAGCAGCGTTTATCTCTTTAAATTTATCCTCTGCTCCAGGGTCTTTGTTGATGTCTGGGTGGTACTTTCTAGCAAGTTTTCTATAAGCTTTTTTTATCTCGTCGCTTGATGCGCCTTTTGAAACTCCTAAAGTTTCATATAAGCTTTCGCTCATATATTCTCCTTATGTTTTTTGACACGGATTATATCACAAAACTTTAGTCTATGCAAGTCAAGTTTATTTTTATTTACAAAGGATAAAAAAGCGTTAAGATTTTATTTTTAAGCTCTATTTATAATTTCAAGACATTTTCAATTTAAAGGAAAAAAATGAAAAAATTTATGCTAATTTCATTAGCAGCGGCTTCTTTGCTAATGGGAGCTGATATTAAATTTAACGAAGCAAACCAAGATGTAACTAGAGTTTCGCCGTTAAGCGATAAAAATAGCGTGCTCTCATACTACGACTCTATCGCTCAGGCAAAACTTTCAGTAGTAAATATCTCGACTACAAAAACAGTAAGCAATGCGGGTATCGAGCAGATGTTTAATGATCCGTTTTTTAATGAATTTTTTGGATTTAACTTTGCAAAGCCAAAAGAGAAAGAAAAGACAACCTCTCTTGGCTCTGGCGTCATCATCTCAAATGACGGCTACATCGTTACAAACAACCACGTCATCGAAGATAGCGACCAGATCGTTGTGACCTTGGCAAAGGGTGGCAAGGAGTATAAAGCAAAGCTAATAGGCAGCGATCCAAAGACCGATCTAGCCGTCATAAAGATAGAGGCAAATGGGCTAAATGCGATAACATTTGCCGACTCATCAAAGCTGCTTGATGCGGACGTAGTCTTTGCTATAGGCAATCCTTTTGGCGTTGGTGAGAGCATCACTCAAGGCATCGTCTCAGGGCTAAATAAAGACGATATCGGGCTTAATCAATATGAAAATTTCATCCAAACAGACGCCTCTATAAACCCTGGCAACTCAGGCGGCGCTTTGGTTGATAGCAGGGGCTATTTAGTCGGTATAAACTCAGCCATACTTTCAAAAAGTGGAGGCAACAACGGCATAGGCTTTGCGATCCCGTCAAATATGGTAAAAGATATCGCTAAAAAGCTGATAGCTGACGGCAAGATCGAGCGTGGATTTATCGGCGTAACTATCGCAAATTTAACTGATGAGCAAAAAGAACTTTACACAAATAAAGAAGGCGCTTTAATAAGCGGTGTAGAGCAGGGCATGCCAGCAGATGAAGCAGGGCTAAAAAGAGGCGACTTGGTCATCTCAGCAAATGGCAAAGCTATCAAAAATGCAAATGATCTTAAAAATTTCATCGGCTCACTAACTCCAAATAGCAGCGTTGATATAACTTACGAGCGATCAAGTAAGGTGATGAATACAAAAATCAAACTTGTAAATATGGATCACAACGCAAAAGATGCGACAAAAAGCGTCATAATAGAAGGTCTTAGCGTTAGCAATCTAATCGATGAGATAAGATTTAAGTATAAGATCAGCCCAGATACTCAAGGCGTGCTTGTAACTGACGTAAAATCTGGCTCAAAAGCTGAAGACTTTGGCTTTGAAAGAGGCGATGTGATCGTTCAAGTTGGCGAAGAGAGCATAAAAGATCTTCAAACATTTGCAAGCACAGTTAAAAACGCAAAAGGCAAAAAGACGCTAGTGTGGATAAACCGCGGTGGCATCATGCAAGGTCTTGTTATAAAATAACCACTTAAGAGCTGAAATTTCAGCTCTTAACTCTTTTAAATTTTTAAAACCTTTATCTGCTATAATCCTTAAAAATAAATTTACATCAGGAAAGATCATGACTAGAATTTTAATGATAGAAGATGATATGGAGCTTGCTGAAATTTTAACTGAATACCTAGAAAACTACGATATCAAGGTGACGACGGCTGAAGAGCCATATATCGGACTATCTACCTTAAATACGAGCGAATTTGACCTAGTGATACTTGACCTCACTCTCCCTGGCATGGACGGGCTGGAGGTTTGCAAAGAGATAAGAAAAAAGCACAACATCCCTATAATCATCTCAAGCGCAAGGCACGATATAACAGACAAAGTAAATGCCCTAGATAACGGTGCGGATGATTATTTGCCAAAGCCTTATGACCCACAAGAGCTTCTTGCTCGCATCAAAAGCCATCTAAGAAGGCAGAGTATCGCCCCTGCAAATGAGGCAAGAAATTTAAACAAAGACTTGGTATTAAAAGAATTTGAGCGTGAAATTTTATTTAAAGGAAGCGTGCTAAATTTAACCGCAGCGGAGTATGACATCTTAAAATATCTGCTTCAAAAAGAGGGCGGGGCGGTCACTAGAGAGGAGCTCATCTACAACTGCGAGAGCATAAACGAAGATAGCTCAAACAAAAGTATCGATGTCATCATCGGCAGAATTCGCCAAAAACTAAATGAAAATCCAAAAGAGCCAAAATACATCCACGCGATCCGCGGCATCGGCTATAAGTTGGTTCTTTGATGCCAAGATCTTCTATATTTATCACGATAACGTTTATCTTTGGACTTGCGCTCGTTTCGATATTTCTAGCCTTTTTGTGGCTTATGGGCTTTGACAAGCAAAACTACACAAGAGAGCTAAATAACAAATACTCAAACGTCGCTAGGACAAATTTGCTCTACATGGGTGGCATCATAAACAAAGCCCAGTACGATCGTCAGCTCTCAAGCATCGACATGCCAGAGATCACCGCCAAAAATGAAAAAGAAGAAATTTTAAAAAATGCAGCCGTTTTAGAAGAAATTTCAAGCGATCTAGGATCAAGTGCTATCTTGCTTTATGATAAGCATCACTACCTAAAGATCGAGCATTTAGACGAGCTAAAGCTTTTGATGGATAAAGAATTTCAGCCTTATAGATATGAGGTGATAAAGGCTGTGTTTGCCGTAGTTGCGGTCATTTTGCTGGCTGCTTATATCTTTGTCATCTATAAGATAAAGCCGCTTAGAAAGCTAAAGCGTCAGATCGTGAAATTTGCAAATGGTGAGCTTGACGGCGTGCAAAATGTCGGCAACGGCAAGGATGAAATTTCTGAAGTTTCAGAGGCATTTTATGAGGCTGTTTGTCAGATCAAAGCACTAAATGACTCAAGGCATCTTTTTTTAAGAAATATCATGCACGAGCTAAAAACGCCTATCACAAAGGGGCTGATCGCCGCTCAAATGATAGAAAAAAGCAAAAATCAAGAGAGGCTAATATCTGTCTTTCACAAGCTTGAAAATTTGATAAATGAGCTTGCTGCGATCGAGCAGATAACCTCAAAAATAGGCCTTACAAACAAAACGCCTTGTCTTATGAGAGACCTTATCGACGAGGCGATAGATATAGCGATGATCGAGAAAGAGCACGTTGGTATCAGCGAGCTTGACGAGGTTAGGGTGATGGTTGATTTTAAACTATTTTCAGTCGCTATAAAAAATATGATAGATAATGGCATAAAGTATTCAACCGACAAACATGTAAATATCATGGTTAGCAAAGATCATATGAAATTTATAACCCAAGGCGAGAAGCTAAAAAATGACCTTGACTTTTACATCCAGCCATTTATCAAGGGCGAGGACGCGCAAAAGAGCTTTGGTCTAGGTTTATATATAGTTAGCAACATCCTTGAGGCTCATGGACTAAAATTTGGCTATGAATACAAAAATGGAATGAATGTCTTTATTTTTGAAAATTTACAAGATATAATAGCGGCGTAAAATCAAAACCGCAAAAAAAGGAGTGTAAAAATGGCGGCAAAAATCTTCTCGGCAGTTGATATTTTATCAATAATTGATCTTGAGATAGCTTTTATAAAGCGATACAAAAACGTAAAGGACTATGCGAAAAATTTATCTTTGATATATTTTTCTTTGCCAAATAGTAAAGAATATGGCGAAATTTTTGAAAAAATCCTAAGACAAACAGATGTTGTCATAAGAGAAAACGAACACTACGTGGTCGTACTTCACGGCACAAACGAGAGAGGCGCTAGTGAGCTACTAACTGGTATACAAGAGTTTTTAAACGCTGAACCGATCGATCTAGTAGTTACCTATCCAAAAGATGGAAAAGACGCAAAAGAGCTTACTATAAAACTTCAAGATGAGATAAAAGACAACTACGGCGTCTTGCTTGAGATGCTTGTAAATCAAGATAAATTTGAAGTTTTTGAAGATATCGTTTGAGATAATTTAATAAAATAATTTATTAGAAAAAGCAGGTAGTGTGTTAGCGCTATCTGCACCCATAGCGTTATATTAGCTAAGAGGATTTTTAATTTAAACCTATTAGCTCTTAGCATTAAATTTAATTAGATTGTGTCGTAAATTTTAAAATTCCATTCACTCGCAAGAGTTGGCTACTACAATTTGACTTCGCTTGCAACTTAGCTCAAATTTTAGAGCCAAAACAAATCCGTTCAGTCTCATTTTATTTTGCTTTTTATAAAATCACCAAAACACTAGCAAAATGGGAGGCAAAATGCTTGATAGTATCATACTTGCAGTCTTAGTATATTTCGCAACATTCTTATTTATGCTTTTTATACTCGCCTTTTTTGCATTTTGGTATATAAGCGTGCCGCTACTTGTCATCTACATCGTTATAAAATTTATAAGGCAAGTAAAAGAGTGCGAGAGGATACATGGCAAGCTTGAGTAAATTTTAAATTTCTAGCCCAAAATGAGCTAGAAATTTCATTATTCTAGGGCTTGGGCTAGGTCAGCTATCAGATCCTCGGCGTTTTCAAGACCTATGCTAACTCTTATCAGCTCTTTTGTGATGCCAGCTTTGATGAGCTCTTCGCTGCTTAGTTGCTGGTGAGTTGTCGAGGCTGGATGCGTGATGAGCGACTTTGTATCGCCGATATTTACTACGATCTTAAAGAGTTTTACGCGCTCTAGCATCTTTTTTGCGCGCTCAAAACTATCAGTCTCAAAGCAAAAAAGCCCATTTGCCATGCCGTCTTTAAAGTATTTTTGCGCCTTTGCGTGATCTATGTTGTCGGCAAGCCCAGGATAAGCCACGCTTTTTATATGTTTGTGAGAGTTTAGAAATTTAGCCACTTTTAGCGCGTTTTGCGAGTGTCTCTCAACCCTAACAGCGAGCGTTTCAAGCCCTTGTATGAGCTGCCAAGAGTTAAACGGAGAGATCACAGCGCCGATGTCGCGCACGATGGCAAGCCTCATTCTTAGCGTGTAGATATCAAAATGGTCCGTCATATCAGCATAAACGATGTCGTGATAGCTCGCATCTGGCACGTTAAAGTGCTCATATCTCTTGTTGCCTTTTAGCTTTTCGTTTAGGTGATTTGCACTTACAACGACACCTGCTAGGCTAAGGCCCTGACCGCTCATATATTTGCTCGCACTATGCACGCAAACATCGACTCCGTGGCGAAGTGGCTGAAAGATGATAGGCGTTGGCACGGTGTTATCAGTGATGCTGATGATGCCATATTTGTTTGCGATTTCTACGATTTTTTCGATATTTGGGATAGAAATTTGCGGATTTGAAAGCGTTTCAAAAAATATAGCCCTCGTTTTATCATCTATCAAACTCTCCAGATCATCAGCAGTGTCGCTGTCAAAGACTCTAGCCTCTATGCCAAATCTTTTTAGTGTGTGCGTAAAAAGCACCGTCGTGCCGCCATAAATTTTCTTAGCGATGATGATATTATCGCCTGCTTGGGCTAAATTTATTATGCTGTAAAACAAAGCTGACTGACCGCTTGCAGTCGCTATCGCAGCGGCTCCGCCCTCAAGTGCGGCGACCCTTTTTTCAAAGATATCTGTCGTTGGGTTGCTAAGTCTTGTGTAGATGTAGCCACTATCTTTTAGATCAAACCTAGCAGCTGCTGTCTCGGCACTTCCAAAGTCATAAGCTGTGCTTTGAAAAATAGGCACAGCCATCGTGCCAAAGCCCTCGTTTGTGTCGTAGCCTACGTGGATCGCAGCGGTTTCTTGCCTCATTTTTGCTCCTTGTTTAAGTAATTTTGGCGTAAATTATACATTAGCAAAGCCAAAATTTAGGGGATAAAATCAAATTTTGATATAATTTGCCAAAAAAAGGAAAAATTTGAACCAAGTCACGGATAAATTTAAACGTGTAAAATATCTTCGTGCGCTAGAGAAATTTGCAAAATCAGCGATAAATGGACTAAAAAGAGATGACTTTGACGAGGGAGAATTTCGCCAAAGAGTGGAGAAAAACGCGAAAGTCATCGAAAAAGTAGAGGCTGTTTATCTTGATCAGCCATACTCAAAGGCGCTAGAAAATTTTATAAATTTGCTTATCAAAAATGCGCCAAAAGAGGAGCTTTTAAAGGCGGCAAATCTACTTGATAAGCTAAAAAATCAAAAGACATATAAAAAAGAGAAGCATAAAAATAAATTTAAGGATGAGGATTGAAAGTAGTTATTTTTGATATGGATGGTACGGTGATCGATAGTGGCGAGGCGATATATAAGACGGTAAATGAAGTAAGAGATGAGCTAAATTTGCCGCCACTTGAAAAAGAATTTATCATAAAAGCGATCAACGAGCCAGGTAGAAATTTGGCCCTTGAGTTTTACGGCATCGACACGCCAAGCAGGAGCTTAAAAGAGGGTTTTGAAGAGAAATTTAAGAAATTTTACGATGAGTGTGCGACTACCTATGATGGCGTAAAAGAGCTTTTGCAAAAGTGTAGAGATGCTCATTATAAGGTCGTTTTGGCAAGCAACGCACCGCACGATACGCTAGAGAAAATTTTAAAGAAAAATGAAATTTATGAGCTATTTGACGAGGTCATCGGCGCTAGCAAGGAGATACCGCAAAAGCCAGATCCTGCGATGCTTCACCTAGCTGTTAGTAAAACTGGGGCTAGCAAGGCGATCTTTGTAGGAGATAGCTTAAAAGACGAGCTAGCCGCTAAAAATGCAAATATGCCTTACGTGCAAGTTTGTTGGGGATTTGGCGAGGAGAGCAAAACTGCCACGTATAACGCCAAAAATGTTAGCGAGGCTTGGGAGATAATATTAAATTTTTAACTTAGTTTTAATTGGCTATAATCTTAAGAAATTTTCAAAGAAACAGCGATGATAGATATATTTGAGGGCAGTGCGAGAGATAAATTTTATGACATTTTGTTTAACGCAAATGCCGTTTTAGTTAAAAACGAGATAGATAAAATTTTTGAGAAATTTGTGGCTATGAGCGAGCTTTGCGAAAAGTATGGCGTTGGCGAGGACGAGATCAGAAATTTTATAGCCTCAGAGCAAGATAAAGTTTATAACGGAGTAAATGACCTATATATCGAGCTTAGCGGAGAAATTTTAAGCCAAAATGAGTAAGATTTTTGCGCTCATTGCTTTGCTAGCCGCTCTTGTCTTTGCAAAAGAGCCAAATTTTGACCCAAATTCGGTGCATACATTTGAGCTTAAAAAAGATGAGTGGGCGAGGGTCTTTATAACCGAGAAAAAAACTCAAAGAGTTGAGACTTTTGACTTTCGTTGGACGCTGTTTGATAGCACAAATATCACTGTGCAAAGCTTTTTTAGGCGCTATCCAAGGCAGATGGTCTTTTCGCTAAGACAAGGACAAAACACCTACATGCAGCGAGTTTTGCCTGATTTTATGATGCCGCCAAACGAGAGTGTGAGCCTTTATATATCGTTTGTTGATTTTAAGGATAAAAAGGCGCATTTTAGGGTGGCGCTGCTAGATGAGAGCAAGCGTGTGGATGTGGGTTTTCGAGATCCGCACGAGGATAAATAGAAGGATAAAAATGGATAAAATCGATGAAATAATGAGCAAATTTATAAGCGAGCTTGGCTACAAAGAGGCGTTTGAGATGTTTTTAAAGATAAGCTCAGGCAAGAAGCTACGCTCAAAACTTCTTTTAAAGATCGCAGGCGAGAGTGAAATTTCTCTTAAGCTTTGCGCTATCATCGAGCTCATCCACCTTGCAAGCTTGCTACACGATGACGTCATAGACGAGGCAAATATAAGACGCGGCAAGCCAAGCATAAACGCACTTTTTGGCAGTAAAAACTCAGTCATGCTAGGCGACATCCTCTACTCAAAGGCTTATTTCGAGCTTACAAAATTTGATCCAAGCATCGCAGCTGTCATCTCAGATGCGGTCAGCAAACTAAGTATCGGTGAGATGATGGATGTGAAAATGGCTGAAAATTTTAACGAAAATGAGCAAGAATATTTAAAAATGATCTACTATAAAACAGCTGTTTTGATAGAGGCCACGGCTATTTGTGGGGCAAAGCTAGCTGGCAAAGATAGCAAGAAATTTGGCATTTATGGCAAAAATTTAGGTCTCGCATTTCAGATCGTTGATGATATCTTAGACATAACTCAAGATGAAAAAACGCTTGGCAAACCAGCACTTAACGACTTTGTCGAGGGCAAAACGACACTTCCTTACATATATCTTTATAAGAGCCTGGACGAGGCTGGCAGGGCAAAGCTTAGATCGCTTTGGGCAAAGAAATTAAACGCGGACGAAATTTCGTGGCTAAAAGAAAATTTTGATAAAACTAGCTCACTTAGCAAGGCTGTAAGCGAGGCAAAAAGGCTTGGAGCTGAAGCAATAGAAGCGATAAAAGAGTATAAAAACGCCGAGCTTGAAGGGATCATAAAAAGCATGATAGATAGGGAATTTTGATGCACTATTTAGATATAAGTTTTACATATAAAAACACTGATATTTCAGTCAGAGAAAAGCTTGCATTTGATAGTGACGATAAAAAAGAGCAAATTTTAAAGCTGATAAACTCAAACAAAAACATAAAAGAGAGCATGGTGCTAAACACCTGCAACCGCGTCGAGATCATAGCAAGCGTGGAGGATGTAAAGGCCGCTACTGCTCATATCATCAGGTGTATGTCGATATTTTCAGGCGTTTTTGAAGATGAGCTTTATGAGAGGGCGGATATCTACGAAAACAGCGGTGCCGCACACCACCTATTTGCTGTGGCAAGCTCGCTTGATAGCCTAGTCGTTGGCGAAACGCAGATCGTTGGCCAGCTAAAAAATGCCTTTAAATTTGCCTATGATAACAACTCATGTGGCGAAGATATCAGCAAGATCATCCACTACGCATGTAAGTGCGCTGCCAAGGTTAGAAACGAAACTCAAATTTCTAAAAACCCGATCTCAGTTTCAAGCGTCGCCGTGGCAAAGGCAAAAGAAATTTTTGGCACGCTTGAGGGTAAAACTGCTATCGTCGTGGGCGCTGGTGAGATGGGCGAGCTAGCAGCAAAGCACCTCATATCAAGCGGCGCAGAAGTGATCATCATAAACAGAAGCTCTGAGCGCGTCGAGCAGCTAGTTGATAGCCTAGGAGATAACGCGAGCTGGGATAGTATTTTGAAATTAAAAGAGTATGTAAATAACTACGATCTCATCTTTTCAAGCACCGCAGCCCCGCACGCTATCATCACAGGCGAGATCATCGAACCAAGAGAATTTCACAGATACTTTTTTGATATCGCCGTGCCAAGAGATATCGATCTTTTAAATACAGAGCTTATCAGCGTCTATACGGTCGATAGCTTGGAGGAGATCGTGCGTAAAAATTTAGCCCTAAGAGAGGAGCAGGCGCAAAAGGCTTACTCGATCGTCGGTCAAGATACGAGCGAGTTTTTAAAGACTTTAAAAGAAGATATGAGCGTGCCTCTTATAAAATCTATCCGCAAACAGGCTGAAATTTGCGCTAAAAATGAGCTAGAAAAGGCGATGAAAAAGGGCTATTTAAAGCATAGCGATTACGACGAAGCGCAAAAGCTCATTCACCAAGTCTTTAAAGCATTTTTACACCAGCCAACTATGAAGCTAAAAGGGCTTGCAGACGAGGAGAGAGCGAGCGAGCTTTCAAACGGAGTTAAATTTTTATTTGACATAAAAGATGAACAAAATTTTCAAGCAGGAGATATAGATGAAATTTAGTAAATTTTACGCCCCAACGACCAAAGAAGCACCAAAAGATGCATCTTTACCAAGTCATCAGTTTTTGATAAGAGGTGGCTTTGTCGAGCAGATCGGCTCTGGGCTTTATAACTATCTACCGCTTGGAAAGATCATGCATGATAAAATTTCACGCGTGGTAAAAGAGGAGATGAACGAGGCTGGCGCGCTAGAGGTGAGCTTTAGCGTGGTCACTTCAGGCGAGCTTTGGAAGCAAAGTGGCCGCTACAATGTCTTTGGCAAGGAGCTTTTGCGCTTTAAAGATAGAAAGGATAATGACTTTGTTATAAGCCCGACAAACGAAGAGGCAGCCGTTGCCTTAGTGCGTGGCAAGGTGACTAGCTACAAGCAACTACCACTAAATTTATACCAGATAAACACCAAATTTCGTGACGAGGCAAGACCACGCTTTGGCTTGCTAAGAGGTCGCGAATTTACGATGAAAGATGGCTATAGTTTTCACTCTAGCAAAGAGGATCTTAAGCGTGAGTTTGACCTTATGGAGGCAACTTATAGTAAGATTTTTACCCGTTTGGGGCTAAATTTTAGAGCTGTTGAGGCTGATAGCGGAGCCATTGGCGGTAGCGGAAGTAAAGAATTTATGGTGCTTGCAAGTAACGGCGAGGACGACATACTTTGCTGTGAGGCTTGCAGATACGCTGCAAACGTCGAGGCTGCAAGACGCAAACCAAGAGTAAGCGAGGCTGAGGCGCCAGAGGCGGACGCGGCTAAATTTCTAACGCCAAATGCAAAAACTATAAAAGATGTGGCGGAGTTTTTTAAAGTTAGCGAGTTTTACTGCATAAAAGCTGTTATGAAAAAGGCGATTTACGAGGATAAAGAGGAGGTTGTGGTCTTTTTTGTAAGGGGCGATGACGAGCTTCAAGAGACAAAGGCGCAAAACGCTTGCAAGGCGCTTGAACTTGTCGATGCTAGCGAGGCTGACGTGGCTAAAGCTGGATTATCTGCTGGTTTTTGCGGGCCAGTTGGGCTAAAGGATGTGAAATTTTTCATAGATAACGAGCTAAGGGGCGCAAATAACATGATATGTGGCGCTAACGAAAAAGACTATCACTTTGTTGGCGTTAGTGTTAGCGGATTTAACGAAGAGAGATTTAAAGACCTTGTAAAGGTAAAAGAGGGCGATAAATGCCCAGTTTGTGGCGGAAATTTAAAACTTAGCAAAGGCATAGAAGTCGGTCATATATTTCAGCTAGGCGATAAATATTCAGCTGCGATGAATGCGACATATCTTGATGAAAACGGCAAGGCAAAGCCATTTTTGATGGGCTGCTACGGCATTGGCATAAGCAGGCTTATCGCTGTGATGATAGAGGCTAGCCACGATGAGAAGGGCTGCATCTGGAAAAAAGAGTGCGCGCCGTTTGACGTGGAGATCATCATCTCAAATTTAAAAGATGAAGCGGGCGTAAAATTTGCGTTTGAGCTTTACGAGAGCCTTAAAAAAGCTGGCGTTAGCGTCATCATCGACGATAGAAACGAGAGATTTGGCGTTAAGATGAATGATTTTGAGCTTATAGGCTTCCCTTATGCGCTGCTTGTGGGTAAAGAATTTGCAAATGGCAAGGTTGAGTTTATCACGAGAGATGGGCTAAGCAAAGAGGCGATAGAGGCAAACGATGCCTTTAGAAAGATAAAAGAGAGCTTATGAGATTTTTTGTATTTTTGTTTTTTTTGATAGAAGCGGTCTTTATCTATCTTTTTGTAGATAAATTTGGCTTTTTAAACTATTTTCTTGAGGTGCTGGTTTCTGGACTTGTTGGCATCGCACTTCTTTTTAATGCTGGATTTTCTAGTTTAAATTCGCCTCAAGTGGCGTTTAAGAGCTTTCTTGGCGGAAATTTATTTAGCCAGCTAGGGCTTAGCTTTGGCGGAGCGCTACTCTTTTTACCAGGGATTTTGACAGATATTTTTGGTATTGCCGTGATCGTTTTTTCTTTAGTATTTAAGAAAAATGCATCGAAAAATGAGAGCTATCAGGAATTTAAATTTCAAAACTTTAGCGAGCATGGAAGTAAAAAAGATGATGGTGAGATCATCGATGTTGAGGTCATCGAAGAGCCAAAAAGAGTAAATTAGGAGAGATGATGAAAGAGATAAAAATAGCAACTAGAAAGAGCATCTTAGCACTTTGGCAAAGCGAGCATATCAAGGCTAGGATCGAGGCGCAGCACAAGGGCGTGAAGGTCGTGCTTGAGGGTATGAAGACAAAGGGCGATGTGATCCTTGACACGCCACTAGCCAAGATCGGCGGCAAAGGGCTTTTTACAAAAGAGCTTGAAGATAGCATGCTAAAAGGCGAGACTGACATCGCAGTCCATAGCCTAAAAGACGTGCCAGTAGTCTTTCCAGAAGGGCTTAAACTAGCGGCCATTTGCTCACGCGAGGACACAAGAGATGCGATGATAAGTGAGAAATTTGCTAAATTTAGCGACCTACCGCACGGCGCAAAGGTTGGAACAACGAGCCTGCGCCGCAAGATGCAGCTACTTATCATGAGACCTGATCTTGAGATCATCTCGCTTCGTGGAAATGTGCAAACTAGACTTAGAAAGCTAAAAGAGGGCGAATTTGACGCGATCATTTTAGCTATGGCTGGCATAAACCGCCTAAATATCAAGGCTGAAGTGGCGCACATCTACACATTTGGCTTTGACGAGATGATACCTGCGATGGGTCAGGGTGCTCTTGGCGTCGAGGCTAGAGATGAGAAGCAAATTTTAGATGAGATCTCTTTTTTAAATGATGAAAATGCGGTCATCGAAACGACCATAGAGCGTGACTTCGTAAGCGTTTTAGAGGGTGGCTGCCAAGTGCCAATAGGCATAAGCGCAAGGCTAAAAGGTGATGAAATTTCTATCAATGCGATCGTTGGTCTGCCTGATGGAAGCGAGTTTATAAAAGATAGCTTAAAGACTAGCAAAGATAAATTTCAAAGCATCGGCAAAGAACTAGCGCATAAATTTATAGAAAAAGGGGCGAAAGAGCTTTTAAGGCGCGCTGAAGAGATGGCGTAAGCGTGTTTGAGATAAATTTTAAAGCAAAAGCCATAAGCGCCACCAAAAATAGCAAAGACAACTACTATATGATCGGTCTTGCAGACGACAAATATGACTACAAAAACTACATAATCTTTCAAAGACCGATCAAACTAAAAAAGGGCGACGACGAAAACGTCGAGATAAACGGTCTATATGCAGAGTGTAATGGCGACATTTGCTACAACGCTTGCAAAAGGGTGAAGATCACTGATATGAGCATTATTTTTGAGGTGCAAGATAGCCTCATTTGCGTAGATACCGAGGGCGTTAAGCTTAATGAGCGCTTTATGAAATATAGCAAAGAGATATTTGGCGAGCTGTTAGAGTAGTTGTAAATTTAATCTTTTTGCTAAAAAGTTCAAATTTTTTAAATTTCACTGCAGCTTTATGGTGTTAGATGGCGAGTAAATTTAGCAAAGTAAAACTCGCATAAAGCGTTTTAAAATGCAGATATTTGGTGGGCTGCCAAAAGGCTTGCCAAATTTGATAAATTAGATAAATCTGGTTTGCTGTGTCTGGTAAATTTATGATGATATGGTGACTTTGGTTAAATTTTGAGGCGGGCAAGGTGGGTTTGCGGGTTAAATTTGCCGTATGATTTTAAGGTAGTTAAAATACGAAATTTTTAAAATTTACTGCCATTTTGTGGTAATAAAAGTTAAAATTTGGATAAATAAAAGCTACATATCGTACAACTAACGCAGTTTTGCATAGCTTGAAAACCAAAAACTTTACTGCGCTACTTCATCTAAAACTAAAAGAGAAGTGACCAAAAATGGCTTAAATTTACCGCTATTTTACGGCTAAAAAATTTAGATAAAAATCCACAAACGGCAAAAGTAGCGCACATAGCTAGAAGCCAAAACGCCTTTACAACGCTCTTGAAAACCACACTGGATTAAAATTTGATATTAAAATCCCTTGCGATCTTTGCTCTTAGATCCTCGCCGATCTTATTAAACATAGCGTTCATTTCGGCATTTTTGCTCATAAATTTTTCTATTTGTAAATTTATCTCATTGCCTTTTTCTTTTATCATCTCGCGAGCTTTCTGTTCTGCGCTATCCTTGCTATTTTGGGCGAGTTTGGTGAGTGAGTTTGCAAAAACTTGCTTGATATCGTCCTTACTCTGCGCCCCAAAAAGCGCGCTTATGACCTGCTCTAAAAACGGCTCTATCTCACTAAATAGGGCGGAATTTTGCTTCACATTTTGCACTTGCTGGCTCACATGCTCGCCAAAGACGCATTCGTTGCAAAAGTGCTCGCAGTTGTTGATGAGCAGGTTGTATTTTTGCTCGCCTACGCGCTCCTTAGCCCGACGCGCCACCTCCTGGCCGCTAAATGGCGCATTTGTATACTCTTTTATCTGCCAAGTATCGCCACTAGCAAACTCCTCGAGGCTAGTCATCTCTACCTTTGCGATGTTGCGTTTATCTAGCGGTACGACGTTGCTTAAGATCTCCTCAAAACAGCTTTTTTCAAGCACGATCCCACGCGCCAAGCCGTTATAATGCACGACCATATCATTTCCGACGTAGATGCCGTGATGTTCGTAAAGCTTTACGCCAAACACGCTTCTGTCTACGAAGATGTGATCGCCTATTTTTAGTAAATTTCCCATATCTCTCTCTAAAATTTCTTAATAAAACGACAAATTTAGCCCAATTTTGCTAAATTTCAAATAGTTTCTGCATGGCGTAAATTTACTTTTTCAGGATGTGGCAGGCAAAACGCCTTTTTACGAGCTAACTGCCTGTGATAAATAAAGTAAATTTTGGCTATCATCTTTAAAAATTTAAGGAAAAATATGGACTACATCAAGCTTTTAAAAGATAACGGCCTACTTAGGGTGATCGATGAGCCAACAGATATCGACCTAGAGATCGCACACGCTAGCTACATCGAGGTCAAGCGTGAGGGCTCACAAGCACTACTTTTTACAAACCCAGTCTGCAAAAAAACTGGGCGTAAATTTGCCCCTGTGCTTACAAATATCTACGGCTCAAAAAGGGCGCTTGAGCTGATATTTGGCGTGGAGCCTGATGAGATCGCAGCCCAGATAGAGAGGCTTTTAAAGCCCAAAAAGCCTGAAAATTTCAAAGAGAAGCTTGACTTTTTATCATATCTTTTTAGTATGAGAAAAATTTTTACCAAAAGGCTAAAAGGCGAGGGCGAGTGCCAGCAGGTCAAATTTATGGGCGAGCAGGCTGATCTTTTGAGCCTGCCTGCGCTAAAGACCTGGCCGCATGACGGAGGTGCTTTTATCACGATGGGGCAGGTCTATACGCAAAGCCTAGACGGTGCGCTGCAAAATTTAGGCATGTATAGACTGCAAATTTATGATAAAAATCGCCTCGGCATGCACTGGCAGATACACAAAGACGGCGCAAATTTCTTTCACGAGTATAAGTGCGCTGGCAAAAAGATGCCAGTCTCTGTGGCGATCGGTGGCGATCCGCTCTATATCTGGTGCGGTCAAGCGCCGCTGCCAAAGGGCGTCTTTGAGCTGCTACTTTACGGCTTTATCCGCAAAGAGCCAGCAAGGCTTGTAAAGTCGCTCACTAATGAAATTTACGTCCCGCAAGACGCCGACTACGTGATAGAGGGCTTTGTCGATACGACTAAGAGCGAGCTTGAGGGGCCATTTGGCGATCACACCGGCTTTTATACGCCGGTTGAGCCGTTTCCAGTGATGGAGGTCACGGCGATAACGAGTAAGCAAGACCCTGTCTTTCACGCGACCGTAGTTGGCAAGCCGCCGCTTGAGGATAAGTATATGGGCTGGGCGACTGAGCGCATTTTCTTGCCACTTTTGCGAACGACCGTGCCAGAGCTACTTGACTACAACATGCCTGAAAATGGTGTTTTTCACAACCTTATCCTAGCCAAGATAAATGCCCTTTATCCAGCGCACGCAAAGCAGGCGATGCACGCATTTTGGGGCGTTGGGCAGATGAGCTTTGTAAAGCACGCTATCTTTGTTGGTAACGATGCACCAGAGCTAGCAGAATACGATAAATTTGCGGACTTTGTGCTTGATAGATTTGGCAGTGAGAGTGTGCTGATAAGCCAAGGTGTGTGCGATCAGCTCGATCACGCCAGTCCAAACTCGTGCTTTGGTGGTAAGCTAGGCATCGACGCGACGCAGGATTTTTGTAAATTTACCCCTGTGGTTTTAAGCGATAACGAGCTTTTGGCTAAATTTCAAAGCGTTGTGCCAAATGTTAAGGAGCTTAGGCAGTTTAAAAAAGAGAGCAAAACGCCTATTTGCATGGTGAAATTTGAAAAAGAAAGCCCTGTAAAAGAACTCTTTATCAAGCTTTTAGTATTTAAAGAATTTTTCAAGCTTCTTGTTGTCGTCGATATGCAAAACTACCTAGAAAACCCATATATGCTGCTTTGGCGTGTGACAAACAATATTGACGCCTTGCGTGATATCTACATTGATGGCGAAAATTTCTGCGTAAATGCGACGAGCAAGGACGAGCTAGAGGGATATACTCGTGGCTGGCCTATGCAAACTGACTGCGACCGCGAAGTGGTGGCTGAGCTTGTTAAACGAGGCGTAGTGAAAGATGAGCCAGAGCTTTTTAGCAAATTTGAGATATTTGGGTAGGGTTGTAGCCTAGTGGCTTTGGGTGGTTGTGCGTAAAAGAGGTAAGAAAATGCGCTCCGTAGCCCAGCCCATATACGTATATTTAAGTGACTGCTTGCCGGTCGCAGTCGTGTGAAATGCTGGGGGGCTTGCTCGTTATCGCCGTGACCTCCATCACTAAAAATGGCTCAACCCTCGTATAAAAGCCGGTGTGATCGCTCAAGCTCGCTTATAGTCGTATCGGCGAATCCCTTTATTGCTAGGCTTTAAATTTGATTCATCATTTTTGGCTTGATAAATTTGCTTTGAAATTTAAAATAGATCAGCTTCTACACTTAACAATGGCTTAGTTTAAGGCTATTTTTATATCACAGCATAAAATTTCTAGTTAAATTTATCTGTTTTTCTAGGTTTTCTGTTGGCTTGGTTGGCGCAAACGAAAATTTTTAAATTTAGCACTTCAATTTTCTTAAAATACTAAAAATAATATGTAAAAAATTATGTAAAATAATATGATTTTGCTTTATTGGAGGTAAAATTTAGAGTGGTGTGCTAGGAAATTTTAAATTTGATCTATTGCGATGAGCGCAAAAACTTTTAAATTTAAAAGCTAGAAGTGTTAAAACATTTAAATTTAAAAAACAGAAGTTTGAAAACTTTTTTTAAAAACTGAAAGTGTCAAAACATTTAAACTTAACAAAGTTAGCAGATTATAGGCGTGTTTTTATAAAGCTGTGTTTTATCTGCTCTTGGGTAAATTTGCATGTAAATACAAAGCCTACTTGCCTGACTTTTGCTAATAATTTTTTTAGTTTTTAAGTGGTTAAAGTTAGCGTATTGGATCAAATTTAAAATAGTGAGCTTGTGGAATTTAAAGTATTTTAAGTTAGGCTACGTGCTTGTTTTGCGTTGAACTATAAAACCTTGCCTACTGGTCTTTTGCTTTAAAACAAATTTGGTGCAAGAGAACAAATTTAAAAGCAAGCTTGACAAAATTTAAAATAAAGCTAGTAAATTTGGCTTATAAATTTGCTAGATAATGCCATTGTGTGGCGATCTGCTTGGTTGTTTTTTTGGCTCGCGCTATTTTTGTACCGATAGGTAGCGGTGTTATAAATTTAGATATAGCCGAAATTTGGTCAAAATTTACTAAATCAAGTTTTTTAAAGATCATCTGCTGTTTTGATTTTTGTACTGCAAGGCAAATGTAAGCATAATTTTTAGAAGTGGCTAGTAAAAATGGATCATAAATTTGACAACTCTAGTTTGAAAATTTACCTTTAACTACCGACGTTTTGCTTTTAGGGGAGAGCTCCGTTGTTTGTAATAAAAATAAAATTTACAAGTTTTACCTGTGTTTCAAATATACAAAGATCGCATGAGAGGTTAAAATTTAGAATAAAGCATTTGAAAATTTAAATTTAATAGGCTCTATGGAGGCTTTAAAACTCTTAAATTTGTTGTCTGATTTTTAAAAACACTTTTTAATTTGAGTGTTCTTGGTTTTTATTGTTAGCTTTGACGATAGTCAATACATAGCTTACTTGCTGTTATCTTAAAGCGTAATCTAATCTCACAAGCGTTTAAAATGGCTTGTTTTGGATGATGTTTTTTGTTTTTAGAAAAAATATAAACCCTAAATACAAGATTTAAAATCGCACAAGTGCCATAAGGCATTAAATTTGACGTAGTAAATTTAGCTCACAAATTTACCAAACCGACCTTTAAAACATGCTCTTTTAGGCCGCTTGGTATCTCGCCATTTTCAAGCGCCATTAGCTCGCTTACTCTTAAGACGTAAAAGTCTTGCAAGCTTCTGTTGGCACTTTTTTCAAGCTTTTTTGCTAGCGTGTCAAAGATATGAAACTCCGCTTCATTGCTAGCTAGCAAAAAGTCAGCCCCACTATCAAATGCAGCAAAAACTATCTTACTAGCAAGCTTGCAAGCTAGCTCTTCATCAGTCTTTAAAAGATCATATCCGCAAGGCGTTTTGGCGTTTAGCTCTATAAAATTTGCCTTGTATGCGCTTAAATTTGCGGGCAGTTTATCTTTTATGGCTATCTTAAAATCTTTAAATTTACTAAGTTTTTCTATCTTTTCAAGCTCGTTTTCGTGCTTTTTTGCATCTTTTACGCCTAAAATTTCTTTGAAAAAATCAATCGCTTCGGTGTATTTTTCGCTACCTTTAAAGAGCAGATCATCAAGCTCACAGGCTATCAAAACGCCATTTTTAGCGCCAACTAGCTTTAAAATTTCATCATTTTTCTCGTTTTTATAAAGATGATGAGCTAGCATTATCGCGGCAGCTCCTATGAAATTTGGCTCATACTCTCTCACAAAATCAGCGTAGAAATATGGCTTAAAGCTAGCGTAAAGCTCTTTGTCAGCTCTTTTACAAAAGCTAGCAAATGGCTCAAATTTCTCCCAAAAGTCATCATCATTTATGGCAAGGTCTAAAACAGCTCTTTTTTCATCAAGCGGGGCTATGCAAAGCTCGCTACCAAATTTTTGAGCTAAATTTGCAAGTGGCTGAGCGGTGCTAACTACGACACCATTTACCTTGACAAAGCCTTCAAATGGGCTAAAGTATGGGTCTATACTCTTTACGTGGGCAAAAAGCTCGTTTAAGTTTGCAAAGTCTGAAATCTCTAAAAAATAGGGCTTAAAATATGCCAAAACATCTCTTTTCGCGTCAAATCTAAAAATCTCAACTCTTTGCATCTGTATCCTTTTTTTGGGCTTATTTTATCCTAAATTTAAAAGGAGTTTCATTATAATAGCTCAATGGATAAAGAAAATTTTACGATTGCATGCTTTAGTAACGAATATATCGGCGATGACGCGGCGGTTGCCGACAAAACGGTCTTTAGCAAGGACATTTTTGCGCAGAATTCGCACTTTAAGCTTGGCTGGCTAAGCCTTGAAGAGATCGGCTACAAGGCGATGATCGTAAATTTTTCAGATACGATCGTGATGAATGCTAAGCCTAAATTTGCTCTTCTAGGGCTTAGTCTGCCAAAGAGCTTCACGCCGCGCCAGATCAGCGAGCTAAGTAGCGGCATAAATAGGGCGTGCGAGGAGTTTGGCGTAAAGATAATAGGCGGCGACACGATAAGTAGCCCTATTTTAAACATAAGCGTTAGCGTGATCGGTGAGCTAAAGGGCAGAGCTGTGCTAAGAAAAAATGCTAAATTCGGCGATCTAGTCGCATTTACTGGCAAGCTTGGCGGGAGCAAAAAGGGGCTAAATTCGCTTCTAAGACTAGCTCAAATTTCAAAAAACTCACGATTTAAAAGGCCCGTTTTAAGAGATAAGTTTTTTTACAAAGTAGCTCATCTTATAAACTCTGCCATGGATATCTCAGACGGGCTAAATACCGACCTTGGCAAGCTTTTAAAAGCTAGCAAAAAGGGCGCTAAATTTACAAAAAAACTAAGCAAATTTGAGCTTAGTAGCGGCGAGGAGTATGAGGTTTTATTTACCTTTAGCCCTAAAAATTTAAGCGCTATCAAAAGGATCGCCGCAAAAACTAGGACAAAGATCAATATCTTTGCAAAAATTTCACACAAAAGGTTAAGACAAAATGCAAGAAGCCACCACTTTTAAGCCGCTCTATGCGCTCACTCATGCGCCCATCGAGGCATATTTTTCTAAAAATTCAGATGATTTTGTCGTGCGCGAGATACCACTTTATGAATTTAGTGGCGACGGCGAGCACTTGATCGTTGAAATTTCTAAAAAAGATATGACGACAAGCGATGCTTTGCACGCCTTAAGCGAGGTTACAGGGGCAAAAATGCGTGACTTTGGCTATGCTGGACTAAAGGACAAGCAGGGGATGACTACGCAGTTTATCTCTATGCCTCGTAAATTTGAGAGTGCGCTTGCAAACTTTAGCCACGAAAAGATGAAAATTTTAAACCTAAACGTGCATAAAAACAAGCTTCACATCGGACATCTAAAGGGCAATAGCTTTTTTATCCGCCTAAAAAAGGTGCTGCCAAGTAGCGCTAAAAAGCTCGAGCAGGCATTTACTAATATCGATAAAATGGGCTATGCAAACTACTTTGGCTATCAGCGCTTTGGTAAATTTGGCGACAACGCAGTAACTGGGCTAGAACTTCTTAAAAACGGCACGATAAATGGCAAAAAGAGTAAAAATGTAAAGCTAAATGACTTTTTGATCTCAGCCTATCAAAGTGATCTTTTTAACCGCTATCTTAGCAAAAGGGTCGAAATTTCAAGGTTTGTAAGCGACTTTAGCCTAAATGAGCTAGGCGAAATTTATAAAAAATTTAGCAAAGGAATTCTCCAGGTGATGAAGTCGCAGGAGAGCTTTTTTAAGCTGCTTCCTGGAGAGGTTTTGGGGCACTATCCATTTGGTAAGCTCTTTTTGTGTGAAAATTTAGATCAAGAGGCGCAAAGATTTGCTAGGCGCGATATCACAAGCCTTGGTCTCATTGTCGGTGCAAAGGCCTATGAGGCAAGCGGCGTAGCAAAAGAGCTTGAGGATGAAATTTTCGCTGAGGCGTTTTTGCTTACTTCAAAGATCGCTGGTTCAAGGCGCTTTAACTGGGCGTATTTAGAAAATACAAGCTACAAATACAACGAAGAAAACGCTCACTTTAGTCTAAATTTCACACTTCAAAAGGGCTCATATGCCACAGTTGTGTTAGAAGAAATTTTGCATAAAAATATATTTGAATAGGCTAAATTTAAAGATAGGGCAAAAAGGGTTGCTAGCTAAATTTAGCTAGGTGAAATTTAAAAAGGTCTAGCCAAAGCTAGACCTAAAAAACATTAAATTTAAGAGGTAAAAACTTAAGTTCTAAAGACACTTAGTTTTGTATTTAGCGCATCTGTCATCTTGTTTAGATGTTCAGCTGCAGAAGCTATCTCTTCGACACTTCTAGCATTTTCAGATGAAATTTGATTGATCTCTGAGATGCCATCCATGATCTCATTTACGTTTTTGCCAGTTGCGATGTAGTCTTGCATAGTCTTATCAGACATCGCTATGGCGTTATTCATCGTTGCGCTCATATCATTTATCGTCTTTTCAACGTCGCTTGCAACGTGGGTTAGCTCTTGAATTTGCTTAGAGTTGATGCCCATTTGCTCGCTGCTATCATTTATCGCTTGAACGATAACGTTGATAGTTGCATTTATCTCTGTTAGAGATTTTTGAGTTCTCTCAGCTAGCTGTCTAACCTCGTCAGCAACGACTGCAAAGCCACGTCCATGCTCGCCTGCTCTTGCTGCTTCGATAGCTGCGTTTAGAGCTAGTAAATTTGTCTGATCGGCGATATCGTTGATAACAACAAGGACTGATTTTACCTGCTCAGCGTCACGGCTAAGCTGCTCGATCTTGCCAGCCATTTGATTTTCAACATTAGCAGAATTAACAATCTGAGATGATAGAGATCTGATAGCATCAGTTGCTGTTTTTATATGAGTGCTTGCCTTTTGAAGATCATCTTTGCCAGCTTGAGCTATAGATAGAGACTCTTTCATGCTTTCTTGCATAGACTTACATCTTTGATTTGTCTCTTCAACGATCTGGGTTGATTCTTCTACGCGTTTGCCTGTTTGAAGTGAGGTAGAGCTTAGTTCGTTTGCGACTGAGCTGTTTTCGCTTGAAAGGTTTTTAGTATCGCTTATAAGCACTCTTATGCGCTCTATGAAGTTATTTATATCATTACTTATTTTAGCTATCTCATCTTTGCCGTAGATTGGGATTTTAAGAGTAAAGTCAGATGTTATAGCATTTAAATTTGCTCCTAGTCTATCGATAGGATTTGCAACTAGCTTTTTAAGCAAGAAGATAGATACTATGATAAGAAGCAATGTAACTATAATGCTTGCGATGATGAAGTTTTTGCTAACTACCTTTTGAGGTGTTAAAAAGTCATCAGTAACAGCTGAGCCAAGCACGATCCAGTTAAGCTTGTCAAATGGCTCAAAAGCAACTACTCTCTCAACTCCATCAACATTTATGAGTTTGACACCTTCTTTAGTTTTTACTATGTCATCAACTACATCTTTTAGCTGACCTTCTGGTGCTTTGCCAGCTAGTTTTGGGTGGATGTCATAGACATTTGTTTTTGTATTAAAGATAGAGAAGTAGCCACGCTCGCCTAGCTTCATTTGTGACATTGTCTTTTGAAGATCTTCTAGGCCTTCAGTAAAGTCGTAACCTATAAATAAAACCGCTACAACTTCGCCGTTTTGAACGACTGGCTCATAAACACACATATAGTTTCTACCAAAAATATTTAAAGCACCCACATATGTTTCTTTGTTCATCATCTTTGGATAGATCGTTTTATTTAGCATACCAAGCGCTCTACTACCATCGTCTAGTAAAAGTGAGGTAGATACAGCAGCAAATTCATTGCCTGATTTTGCAAAGATGGTTGGGATACCGCCGTTTGTTAGCTTTTTGATCTTATCAGATATCTCATGGTTGTTATTTAACACGCCCATTTTGTCTGAGATAAGCTCTAAAGCGTCGTCATTTTCAGTTTTTATGGTTTGGCTAGTGGCTCTTATGTTACCTAAAGCTTCTTTTAAGACATGCATATATAGTTTTGCATTATCTTCGTTATCTTCATCAAATAGCTCAACTGTGTCCATCGCAAGCGCAACGTTTTGCTGGATAGTTGTTTCTACTCCCTCCTTGATCTCACGCTCTAAGACATGTGATATAAAAAATACAAAGCAAGCCATACAAATGGCAAGAACTAAAGCGATGACCGCTGAGACCTTGACTAAGATGCTACGCAAATTCATCTATATCCTCCTTGGTTTAGATTTTAAGGGTTTATTATACAAATTTTTCTCGTAAAACATATAGAATTTTGGGGAAAAAAATAACGAATTTTTAAAATTTTTGTTTGCTTTATATTTATAATTATAACTTTTATGAAACTGGAGTAAATTTATAAAAATTGCTATTTAAATTTGGCTTTTTAAGCAAAATTTATAGTTTGGCAAAAGCAAGAACTTTTGCGCTTTTGAGGGATTAAAATTTAAATTTATATCGTTTTGTTGATTTGTTGTCTGTTTTATTATATTTATTTAAGGTTCAAAGCAAAATAACAAAAAAGTGAAATTTGGAGCGTTTTACTCTTGATTTTGTAAAGAAATTTTAAAAAGATTAAATAAAAAAATTAATTTCATACCAAGTTGTGACAAAATTTATGCTCAAAAATCAAAAAAACTCCTAGATAAATTTGCAAAATTTAATGAAAAATTTGGTCGCAGGGTAAATTTATATATTTTTAAATATAATCACGCTCTGGCACGGTAAGCGGTCGCTTTTGCATCTTGCAAAAGAGGAAAGTCCGAGCTGCGATAAGACAAAGTTCCATCTAACGGATGGCTAGGGAAACCTAAGGGATAGTGTAACAGAAAGCAAACTTCCGCCTTGGCGGTAAAGGTGAAACGGCGGGGTAAGAGCCCACCGGCGCGCTTGGTAACTTGCGTGGCCATATAAACCCAACTTGCAGTAAGAAGGGATGGTTTTGGTCTTATATTAAAACCCTTCGCTAGAGCTTGTTTGTAAAAGCAAGCGTAGATAAATGATCGCTCAAGACAGAACTCGGCTTAACGCCGTGCCTTCGCTTAAATTTAGAGTAAATTTCAAGTAGCAAGCAGTTAGTAAATTTAAAAGTTTTTCAAGACAGAACCGGCAAATATGCCGTGCCTTGAAAGTTTGAGTTTAGATTAGTTTTTTACGTATTTTTGAGCTTTTTGTAGTTTTGTAAGCTCGTTTTGGATGTGTGAAGATTTAGTTTTAAAAAGCTCTATCGCACCGCCAATTAGCGCTTGTGCTTCCTTTGCCGAAGCTAAGCTTTTAAACATATCTTCGCTAAAGCTTTGTGATAGTGCAGCTAGCTTTCTTGTATCTTCGTTTATTAATGCTAGCTTAAATTCATTGATCCAGCTATTCACCTGATGTTACCTCCCTCCATGCTTCTGATAACTGCTTTACGACATTTGTTACTTCATTTAGCGCGTTAATATCATTTTGGATATTTGCCATAGCAAGAAGCTGCATCTGCCTTGTATAAAGTCCGCTAAGGTAGTGAGCCACGTCGCCTTGAGAATAATCAAGCGAGTTTAAAAGCTCGACAAAGATAGCGTTTGCTCTGTTTATATAATAGACTTTTTTCTCTATATCTCCAGCTTCGATCGCTTTTTTGGTGCGAAATATAAATTTCAAAATTCCATCATAAAGCATTTCTATTAATTTAGTCGGGGACTCGATGCCCCCGAAACTCGACTGTGCGTATGCACTATATGCACTTTGATTCATTTTTCTCTCTTAGTTCTTATTGTTTAGCTCAGCATCTATCATTGATTTTAGAGTTGAGAACTGATTTTCTAAACTTGCGATGATAGAGTTATACTTGATGAAGCGCTCTTGCATCGTTGTATATTTCTCATCTAAAAGCTTTTGAGTGCTCTCTTTATTTTTAGTGATAGACTCACTCTCATCTTTTAGCTGATTTTGCATAGCTATCATCGTGCCTTTTTTGCCAACAGCACCATCAAGCATCTTAGCTAGCTTTGTGAAAAGTCCATCAGTTTTTTTAGTCACTGGATTTACAGTGGCTTCGCTCATGCCAAGAGTTGCTAGTGCAGAAGCCTTGCCTTTTACTTCGATATTTTCGCCATCGCTTCTTTTTAATATGATCCTCTTGCCGCTTTGATCAAGACTAGCTGTGACTCCCTCGATGCCAGCATCATTGATAGCTTGTTGAAGCTTTAGAGCGTTGTCCTCAGCTGTCCCGCCAGCTGTGGTTGAAAATATAACTGACTTGCCATTTATCGTTAGATCACCAGCTTGGATATTTAACGCACCTGCGCTAACGGTTGAGTTACCCATGTAGCTTATCGGCTCAGTCTTGCTTGAACCCATAAAAAATTTCTGAATTTCTTCTGGATCTTTGCTAAGAGCTGCGTTAAATTTATTTAGATCAAGCTGAAGCTGACCGTCTTTGTCAGGCACTATGCCAAATTTACTTAGCGCTTTGCCTTCGCTATCTTGACCATTTACTAGACGTCCGATGTTTGATCTAAGGCTTGAAATTTCGCTCACACCTTGGAAAGTACCAGCACCTTTTTCTTCGTCATACTTAGTAGCGATCTCAAGGTTCATTGTCATTAGGTTGTAGTCTTTTATAAACTCTTCAACCGCTTTTACGACCTCTTCAGTGTTTTGAGAGATGCTGACATTTGTTCTGCCAGTCTCATTTAGCGTGATATTTACGCCAGGTCTTAGATCATCAAAGCTATTTTTGCTTCTTTTGATATTTACGCCGTTATATGTAAATTCTGCATCTTGTGCTTTTAGAATTCTATTTTTCTCCAAATTTGATGTCATCTTTGGTGTGCCATCAGGATTTGTTAGCGCTGTGCCGTGCTCGTCTGTATCTTGAAACTGCGTATCATCCCAGCCAAGCTTGTCTAAAATGCCAGCTGTATCGTTTGAAAATTTGATAGTCTGTGTAGCACCAGTGCTGCCTGATTGAAGCATTATTTGATTTGGTTTATCGCCACCAACATTTAAAATTCTAGCTTGCAATTTACCGCCACTTACGTCATTTATCTTATCAACGATATCTTGATAAGTTGTCGATCTTGTCACACCGATAGAGAATTTTTGTCCATCGATCTCAACATCAAACGAGCCAGTATTTGTCGCACCCACCATGCTTGAAGAATTTTTGAAATTCTTGCTTTGAAATGTGTCTTTTTGAGCAAGTTTTTGCACGTCGATACTAAAGCTTTGCACGCTAACGCCGTTTGCCGCTGAAGCAGTGACGCTTTTACCGGCGTTATTGGTATTTCTTTTTAGATAAAGTGCCTCGCCGCCAAGTGTCTTACCACTAACATTTACGTTGCTAACAAGAGTTTTTAGAGCCGCAAGGTCCTTTTGCTTAAGCTCATTTTTCTCCAGCCTTGTTGTAAGCGGTTTGATCTGTCCAGCCTCATCAGCATCTTTTAGTTTCTTGATAAGCTCGTCGTTTAGGCCGCTATTTTTTGTACCGATGCCTAAATTTGTTATGTTACCTACTGCCATTTTTAACTCTCCTTGTCAAAAAGTATTCCGATACTTTCTTTGAAATACTCGCTGATTTTTATAGCTTCCTTGCTCGGAAGCTGTGTTATCTCTTCGCCTGTTTTGGCGTCTTTTACTTGCACTACCATTAAATTTAACTTCTCGTTGTAAGCAAATCTTACATTAGTATCGAGCTGCTGCATCTGATAGTTTAGCCTATCAGTGACCTCTCTTGTTTTTCTAGCAAGATCCTCGTTGCTAAGTCCATCTAGCTCGTTAGCATCCTTTGACTTGCCGTTTTTGTCGGCATTTACTTTGACATCAGAGTGCTCGATAGGTCTGCTGTCTATCTGACGCTGAGCCGACGTGCTCATGCTTGCATCAAGTGTTTGATTTGCCGCTGCTTTGAAAATTTCCATAGTTTTACTCCTTAAAACTTACGCTAGCTCCTACATCGGTAAAATTTTAAATTCCTTTAGTATTTATATAAATTTTTGATTATTTAGGTTAAAATCGAGCAAAATTTATAGGACGGGATATGAAAATTTCATTTGAATGCGACTGCATTTTGCTGCAAAAGACTTTGCTGCTTTTTTGTGGAAATTTAGCCGCTCATCATAAGGATTGTGATTTTGTAGTAAGTGACCGCGAGATCGTCACAAAAAAACCGCTATTTATAATAGGTAAAAACGCTCATCTTTCTCATCCATTCACAAGAGCCACTCTTCTTGATACACTCGAGGAGTTTTACTCAGCCACGCAAATTTCAAAGGCAAAAGAGCCAGATCAGATAGTAAATGAAAAGAGCTTGGAGCAAAAAGTATCACTACTAATTGATAAATTTAAAGCTGATCTGCTTGAAATTTTAAGGGCAAATCAGTGAAACTCTACACCAAAATTTCAAGTGGTAAATTTAAAGGCAAAAGGCTTGAATTGCCAAGTCTAAGCACGACAAGAAGCACAAAAAGCATCGTAAAAGAGTCCTTTTTTAACGTCATTAGAGATGAAATTTATTCGCTTACATTTATAGAGGGCTTTGGCGGAAGCGGCGTGATGGCAAGCGAGGCTGTTAGCAACGGAGCGCGCGAGGCTATCGCTATCGAAAAAGATAGGGCTGCTTTTAAGATCACGCAAAGCAATCTTGCAAGCCTGCAAAGTTCAAATTTAAAAGCGATAAATGGCGATAGCTTTGCGCTCTTGCCTGATCTTGTAAATTCGCAAAACGGCAAGGTCTTACTCTATCTTGATCCGCCATTTGACATAAGGGCTGGCTTTGATGATATCTATGAAAAGCTTGTAAATTTGATCTCGCAGCTAAAAAAAGAGAAAATTTATATGATAGTTTTTGAGCATAACAGCGATTTTAAATTTGGCGATGAAATTTCTGCATTTAAACTTGTTAAATTTAAAAAATTTGGAGCTACTTCTCTCTCTTATTTTCAGTAAATTTTGGAACATCTTTTGCTTTAAAAACCTAAAATAGCTAAATTTTAGGAAAAAATATGAATAAATTTTTATCTTTTGTAGCAGCTTCAGTGATAGCTACTTCAGCCTTTGCTACGCAGATAAAAGAGCTTGCAAATATCGTTGGCGTAAGGGATAATCAGCTAATAGGCTATGGTTTAGTCGTCGGACTAAACGGCACAGGGGATGGCTCAACGTCAAAATTTACGATCCAGTCGCTATCAAACATGCTTCAAGGCGTAAATGTCAAGATAAATCCAGATGATATCAAGTCTAAAAACGCAGCTGCTGTTATGGTGACAGCAAAATTGCCTGCATTTGCAAGGCATGGCGACAAGCTTGATATCGAGATCTCATCTATCGGCGATGCAAAAAGCTTGCAAGGTGGTACCCTTCTTATGACCCCACTAAAAGGCGTTGATGGCGATATCTACGCTTTGGCTCAAGGACCTCTAAGCATCGGTGGCAAGAGTGCAGGCAGAAGTGGCGGCAACCACCCAACCGTTGGTGCTATCTTAAATGGTGCCCTTGTGGAGCGCGAGGTCACTTACGACATCTACAACCAAGATAGTATAAAACTAAGCCTTAAAGATACAAATTTTAAAACCGCTCTTGATATCCAAAATGCCATAAATGCAAATATCTCAGACGACACTGCAAAGGCGATCGATCCAAGAACGGTTATCGTTAAAAAGCCAGATGACGTTAGTATCATCGAGCTTGCAAGCGCTGTGCTTGATCTTGATGTGGAGTATAAGCCAGATGAGAAGATCGTAGTTGATGAGAGAACTGGCACGATAGTTAGCGGTATAAACGCGGTAGTTAGTCCAGTTGTGATAACTCATGGCGCAATTACAATAAAGATAGAGCCAAACAGTTACGAAGAGGCGGCGCAAAATGATGTAAATATAGGTAGCGACACCTCGGTGGCTCCTAGTCAAAATTTACTTAAAATTTCAGGCGAGAAAACAACCGTTGCAAACGTGACAAGAGCGCTAAACAAACTTGGTGCAACACCAAGTGATATCATCTCGATACTTGAAAATTTAAAACGAGTTGGCGCGATACAAGTAGATCTGGAGATAATATAATGCAAATAGACAACACCCTAGCACTAAATTCATATAATGACATCTCAGCAAACAAGATAAAAAATGCAAATGCCAAACAAGATGCACTTTTAAAAGAGCAAACTGACGCTTTTGAAGCATATATGGTAAAAGCTGTTCTTGATATCGCTTTAAAAGAAGATGAGCATAACTCACTCTATCCAAAAGCCGCTGGCAGCGACATTTACAGGTCTATGTATAATGACGCTATGAGCAAAGCTTTGAGTGGAAATTTAGGTTTTTCAGAACTTTTATACGATTTTTTAAAGAGAGACTCTTAAGTAAATTTATATTTTGCCGATGTAGTGATATAAACATTTTATTTTAAGAGGTATGGATATGATAACTCCTTTGAACCAAAGACCAAACTACCAGGCAAATACGCTAAATAAAAATAGCGATGCTAGAGTTGAAAATGAAAACAAAGAAGTAAAAACAAACGAAAACGCAAGAGTAAAAGAGATAGCTGATGCAATAGCAAATGGCACCTATCAGGTGGATATCTCAAAAACAGCTAAGGCTGTGGCTGATGCGTTGCTCTAAATTTAAAGGAATTTAAATGATAAAGAAGCTTTTGGACGAGGCCATAGGTGAGCTAGACGAGCTTATAAATTTAACGATGCAAGATATCGCCAATATAAAAGAGGCGAAACACTCAAGCGTTGATGAGAGCGTGAAGAAGAAAAATGCTCTTGTGCGTGCTTTTGAAGATACCAAAAGAGCTTTGGATAAAGAGCTACTAAGGGTTTCAAAAGAGAGTGGCACGACGACACTTGCAAACGTTTTAGATGATGAAGTGAAGTCAAAGCTAGTGCTTATGCGTTCAAAGCTTGAAATTTTGCATAAAGTAAATAAAGAATATGCAAGACACGTCGTTGTTGTTAAGGAGTTTTTCGACTCGCTTAGCAAAAAGGTCTTTGGCACTCAGGTAAATGAGTATGGCCAAGACGGCAGCGGCACAGATAATAATTTTTACAAATCAAGGGTTTAAAAAATGGCTAATATCTTTATGTCATTAGGCACAGGCGTTTCAGGGCTAAATGCAGCCCAAGTGCAAATAAGCACAACTGGAAACAACATAACAAACGCCGATAGTAACTACTACACAAGGCAGCGCGTAGTCCAGTCTGCATCTCCAGCGATGAACACAGTCCCTGGTGGCGTTGGCACAGGTACGCAAGTAGATACTGTGACAAGACTTCACGATGAGTTTGCCTACTCAAGATTAAAATATTCATCATCAAATTTAGAAAATACAGGCTATAAACAAAGAATTTTACAAGAGGCGACAAAATACTTCCCAGATCTAAAAGATAACGGCATGGTAAAAGATATCCAAGAGTATTTTGCAGCGTGGAATAACTTTGCTTCAAACCCAGACGAGGGCGCTCAAAAGGTAAATTTGATAAATAAAGCTAGCGTTTTAACAGCTAGCATCAACCGCTCATCAAAGATGCTTTATGATATGCATACTCAGATAGATGAGACTATAAAGATAAATATAAACGAGATAAACTCACTTGGCAAGCAAATAGCAAATATCAATAAACAAATTCAAAGAGTTGAATCAGGTGCGGACGCTGGCATCAAGATAAACGCAAACGACCTTCGCGACAAGCGCGATGAGCTAGAGCTTGCTATGTCAAAGCTAGTAAATACGGCTGTTTATAAAAGCGATCTAAAAAGCGAGTCAAGGATAGATACAGGCATAAGCGATCAAGGAAGATACTACAACCTAAATATCGGCGGTGTGAGTATCGTTGATGGTGTAAATTTTCATGAAATTTCTATGAGCTCAACCGAGAGTGGGCAATACACTAAAATTTATTATGAAAGAGAAGATGGCAGACGTATCCCTATGGAGGAGAAGATCACAAATGGCAAGATAGGCGCCGCGCTTGATCTTAGAGGCCGTAACTACGAGCCAGATAATGATAAATTTAGCGATGGTATCATCCAAAAATATATCGACAACCTAAATACATTTTCAAAAACTTTAATAACTAGCACAAACAACGTCTATGCCGAGTCTGCGGTTGAAATTTCAAACTCAGATCCGATCAGCTATCTAGAAAACGACAAGACGCTGATGAACCACGACAACAGCATAAGAAACGGCAGTTTTGATGCTATCGTTTATGACAACAAGGGTAACGTCGTAGCTAAAAAAACTATCGAGATAAACGGCACAACGACGATGAATGATACAAAATACGGCAACTCTGTTGTGCAGGATTTTAACTCAAATTCAGACGATAATAACGACAACAACATGCTAAATGACGTCGATGACTTCTTTGAAGCGTCGTATTTTTATGATAAAAACACGCATCAAGGCACATTTGCGCTCATACCAAAGCAAGCTCAAGGGCTTTATAGCATCTCAATAGTCGATCACGGCACAAATTTCCCAGGCGTTGTTGGTATCAACAGATTTTTCTCTGGTACAAACTCAAATACAATAGGTATCAATCAAAATTTCACTCAGGATCACACAAAGCTTCGTGCCTACTCAAAGCCAGTCGTGGGTAACAACGAAGTTGCAAACAAGATGATCCAGCTTCAGTACCAAAAGCAGACATTTTACTCAAGTGGCACTGCGCTTGACAGAGATGAGACGATCGAGGGATATTACCGATATTTTACGACCGATATGGCAAGCGATACCGAGGCGAACAACACTATCCACGACACAAACACATCTTTGCAAAGGACTGCTGAAGAGGAATTTCAATCAACAAGCGGCGTAGATACCAACGAAGAGCTTACAAACTTAATCCGCTTTCAAGCAAGCTACGGCGCAGCTGCAAAGATCATCACGACCGTTGATCAGATGCTAGACACCCTTCTTTCACTAAAACAATGAGCGAACTAAAGAGCCTTTTAGACGCACACGTACTTAGTAAAAATACAAATTCGGGGCTATTTGACGCCCCAGATCCTCTTCAAGTGGCTACTAAATTTAAAGAGCCAAACATAGCGCTCATTTGTGCGTTATTTGCCTATGGCAACGCAAAAATGATAGTGAAATTTCTAAATTCGCTTGATTTTAGCTTGCTTGATGAGAGCGAGAAAAATATCAAGAAAAATCTGTCAAATTTTAAATACCGCTTTCAAAATGAAAATGATGTAAAAGAAATTTTCATCACACTTTCACGCCTGAAAAAAGAGGGCGGCATAGAAGAAATTTTGCGCCAAGGGCTTGTAAAAAATGGTGAGATGATAGAAGCAGTAAATGAGCTTATTAAATTTATATATGGACTAAATTCTTACCGCTCAGACGGATATGAGTTTTTCTTTGGTAAGAGCTTTAGCAAAGAGCCGCAAAGTCCATATAAACGCTATAACATGTATCTTCGCTGGATGGTGCGAGATAGCGACATCGACCTTGGATTATTTAAAAATTTGTCAAAAGATAGACTTTTGATGCCACTTGACGTGCATACGCATAGGGTTTCATTAAATTTAGGACTTATAAACAGAAAGAGCTACGACTTCAAAGCGGTCATGGATCTTACAAAAAAACTTAGAGAATTTGACGAGCTTGACCCGATAAAATACGACTTTGCGCTTTACAGGATAGGGCAGAGCAAAGAGCTAGAAACCATCGTAAAAAATCTCAAAAAATAAAAATTATTGCTAAATTTTTAAATTTAGGATAGACTTGCCATACAATTTTATCCATAAGGAGCTTGTATGAAAAAAATCGTTTTACTAAGTGCAGTTTTAGGAACTTTGCTTTTTGCTCACGAGGGTCATCACTTTGATCCAAAGGCTGGAGAGCATCTTGTGATCCCAGTTAATGAGCTAAGCGAAAAGGGCGATAAGAGTGTTGGCGAAGTAGTGGCTGTTAAGACAAACTACGGCGTTGCGTTTTTTCCAAATTTAAAAGGTCTTCCTGCGGGACTTCACGGCTTTCACGTTCATCAAAATGCTGATTGTGGCGCGACCGAGAAAGGTCTAGGCATGAAAGCAGGCGGTCACTGGGATCCAGCTGAGACAAAGATGCACTCATTCGCATGGGACGACAAGGGTCACAAAGGCGATCTACCAGCACTTTACGTAGATGCCGAGGGCAATGCAAACTACCCAGTGCTAGCTCCAAAGATAAAAAATCTTGACGAGCTAAAAGGTCACTCGCTAATGGTTCACGTCGGTGGCGACAACCACAGCGACCAGCCAAAAGCACTTGGCGGTGGCGGCGCTAGAATGCTTTGCGGAGTTATTAAGTAATAAAGCCTCCACAAAAAGCCTTTAAATTTAATGTTTAAAGGCTTTTTTAAATTTCTCGCTCAAATTTAACTCCCATTTCTAAGATGAAATTTCAAAACTTTAAACTACAATCCGCTTTTAAACTTAAATTTACAAAGAGCAAAAATGGAATTTGACCTACTTAGCTACGTCGTCTTTTTTGTGGCTGCATTTTTGGGTGGTTTTATCGACGCGATCGCAGGAGGCGGCGGACTGATCACCTTGCTAGCCATCATGGCAATGGGCGTGCCACCGCATCTTGCCCTTGGCACAAACAAGCTTCAAGGCGTCTTTGGCAGCTTCACGGCAACGCTAAATTTCACTAAAAAAGGGCTGATTGATTACAAAGAGTGCTTTGTTGGCATAGTTTTTACATTCATTGGTGCTCTCGTCGGCGCAACGCTCATCTTATTTTTAAATGCAAATTTCTTAAAGATCATCATCCCATTTTTGCTAATCGCCATCTTCATCTACACGCTTTTTACGCCAAAGATAGGCGAGAGCGACAGGGCTGCAAAGATGAATGAGAGGCTATTTTATGTCATATTTGGGCTTATTTTAGGTTTTTATGACGGCTTTTTTGGCCCAGGAGCTGGCTCATTTTGGATGTTTGCGATGGTGGCACTTATCGGGCTAAATTTAAAAAAGGCAGTCGCTCACACAAAGGCTTTAAATTTCACCAGCAACATCGTAGCACTTGGCGTTTTTATAGCCGGCGGGCAGATACTTTGGCTAGTTGGCTTTTTGATGGCTGTGGGACAAATTTTAGGAGCATATTTTGGCTCAAATTTAGTCATCAAAAAAGAGGTCAAATTTATTAGAACGATGTTTTTGATAGTTGTCGCAGCGACCATTTGCAAACTACTTTTTGACTACTTCAAGGCTTAAAATTAAAAATGTTTTAACAATAATTTTGTTACAATCACGCAAAATTCTAAATCTAAGGTAAATCAATGAAAGATTTGTTTCTATTCTCAAATTTGCTAAACCATTCACATGCCTTCATCTACGCATTTCACTTTTGCCTTGTAGCTTTGATCATCCTCATCGTTGCTTACATCGCAAGGAGTAAAATGCAACTTGTGCCAAGGGGCCTTCAAAACATAGTTGAGGCTTATTTAGAGGGCGTTATCTCTATGGGCAAGGATACTTTAGGTAGCGAAAAGCTAGCTAGAAAATACCTCCCACTTGTCGCAACTATCGGCTTTATCGTATTTTTCTCAAACGTCATCGGCATCATCCCTGGCTTTGAGTCACCAAGCTCAAGCTTAAATTTAACTCTAGTTTTGGCTTTGGTTGTATTTATTTACTACAACTTTGAGGGCATTAGAGAAAATGGCTTTTTCAAATACTTTGGACACTTTATGGGACCAAACAAATTTCTAGCTCCTATTATGTTTCCAGTCGAAGTCATCTCGCATCTTTCACGTGTAGTTTCGCTATCTTTCCGTCTTTTTGGTAACATCAAGGGCGATGACTTGTTCTTACTTGCGATGCTTACACTTGCACCATGGTTTGCTCCACTTCCAGCCTTTGCACTTCTAACACTTATGGCTGTTTTGCAAACATTTATCTTCATGATGCTAACTTACGTTTATCTAGCTGGCGCAGTCGCTATTAGCGAGCACGAGCATTAAAATTTAAAGCCATATTTTTATATGGCTTTTCTCTTTTTTAAATTTCTACTATATTTCAAATTTTGTTTTATAAATTTAGTGAATAATTAAGCAGTAAAAATGTGCGCCATTTCTAGCGCACATAAATTTATTTTCTGTGGTCGTATTTCCAGCCCATTTTTTCAAGCTTTTCAACGATCTCGACAACGTAGTCAGTCACACAATCAAGCATCTTTTGACCTTTTTCTAGGCTAGCTTTTGTGCTATCTCCAGTAGCACCTGTCTCTGTTACCTCTTTGATATCCCAGATGATGGTGCTAAACTCGCCAAAACCGATAACGTCATGAGGCACTTGTGACTTTGCGTACTCTAAATTTACAAGCTCAGGTTTAACCGCCATAGTTATAGAAGTCTCGCCCTCTCCGCCGTGACCAAGTCCGTCCCAGACGTCAAATGTACCTTTAAGTCTAGCTCCTGTGATGTTCCACCAAGCAGGGATAAAGACCAAAACAGCGTCTTTATGTCTATCTTTTACCTTTCTAGCAGCGATCTCAAGGGCAGGTATATTGCCGTCGTGGCCATTTAGGATGATGATATGTTTTATGCCATTGTTTATAAGGCTCTCAAAAATGTCTTCAGCGATCGCTATCGTGGTTTCAAATCTAAGAGTGACTGACATAGGAAATTGATTGTAGTGGATAGAAGTACCAAAAGGCACGCCTGGAACAACGATAGTCTTTCCAAGTCTTAGAGCTGCTCTTTTTGCGATCTCTTCAGGCACAAAAAGGTCAGGGCCAAGCGGCAGGTGCCAGCCGTGGCTCTCGCAGCTACCAAAGGTCGTGATAGCGCTATCTATCTCGTGCGCCTCAAATTTTTGCTTTAGCTCTCTTGCGCTAAATTCGTTTAAAACTACCTTTTTCATCTCATCTCCTTGTTAAAAATTTTATAAAATATCGGATAGATAATAATCGTAATAACTAACGCTACAAGACCTGATGGTAGGTCAAATGGAAGTGGCAAATAGTATTGGAAGATAAATCCAAGCAAAGCGCCTATGACAAATGAAATAACGCCAGCCATGTGATAGTCTGGTTCGCTGTTAAATTTAGCGATGTCGTACTTTCCTTTTTTGATGATGTAATAATCAGCTATTAACGGACCAGCAAGAGGCGGAGCAAATGTACCAAGTATCGTGATGAACGACGCAAAAAACATTTGATAAAAGGCAAATGAGCCAAGCACAGTGCCTACTATGCCAGCGAGTAGCACTAGTTTTTTTCTATTGATGTTTAAATTTATGCTTGAGAGCACTGGACCGGTATATAGCGAGTTGCAGTAGAGCTCGGCGTTATTTGTAGTCCAAAGTGATGCTGTCCAAGCGATGACACCGATGATAGCTAAAAGGGCTGACTTTGTTAGCATCCACTCTACGTAGTTAAACTGACCAACGCTTACTGCGCCGATGTAGCCAACTATGTTTAAAAGAGGGTTTGTTAGTATAAAGCAAGCTACGACACCAGCTATGACAGCTTTTACTGATTTGTTAAATCTAAATAGATCAACGCCCATAACAGCTCCTGCTATCCAGCTACCAACAACAGCTGTGATAGCGTTTCCAAGTCCAAGACCTTGTATATTTTTGGTCTTTTCCAAAAAGGCTGCAGCTCCGCCGCCTTCTGCTAACATCTCGTAGCCAACATAGACTGCGATGATTAAGATAACAGGGCTTATAGGGATCGCGATAGCCTCGATAGCTTTGATACCTACGTATGCTGTGATGGTAAAGATGATGCCAAAGATAAAGCAAGCAAGAAAGACCTCAAGCGTGATCGGTGTGATATCTTTGTAGCCAAAATTTGCTGGGTCAAAGACGATGACGCCACTTGGATTGCCTATAAATGAACCCCAAATTTGACCGACCATGCCAGTGATGCTGGCAAACCAGCCAAGTGTTAGCAGTGCCATGATGATCATTGGCAAATTTGCACCTTTTATGCCGTAAGAGTACCTAGAAACTAGAGCTAGGCTCATACCAGTTTTTTGAGCCATTATGCCAAGTAGCGCAGTGATGATACTTAGCGAGCCCATACCTAAAATGATCGCCCAAAGGGCAGTTTGAGGTGAGACGCCAGGCTTTCCGCCAAAACCGGCTAGAACGCCACCTATGAAAAGTCCAGTAACGACGTAGCCAAAACCTACCCAGACCATTATCTGGTTAAATGTTGGGCGTCGCTCAGACATCGGAACTGGAGACAGCATGCGTTCGCCATCTTCTAAAACAACATTTTCTTTGTCGCTCATACAAGCTCCTTTCATAAAATTTTGTCTTTTTTTATTATAGCTATATTATTTTTTTCTTACGAAAAATATTTAATTTGTAATTTAAATTTTTATCATTAATGTTACGAATTGTTAGTGTTTTTAAATTTCCTTCAAAGCTCCCCTTTAGATATTTTAAAAGAAAGTATCGCTAAAATACGCACTAAAAATTTGCATAAATTTAAAGGTAAAAATATGTTTGAAGTCGTTATCGGTTTAGAAGTTCACACTCAGCTTAATACAAAAACTAAAATTTTCTGCTCTTGCTCGACTAGCTTTGGCGACGAGGCAAACACTCACGTTTGTCCGACCTGCCTAGCTCTGCCTGGAGCGCTACCTGTGCTAAACAAAGAGGCGGTCAAAAAGGCGATCAGCTTTGGCACAGCGATAAACGCTAAGATAAATAAAAAATCAGTCTTTAATAGAAAAAACTACTTCTACCCAGACCTTCCAAAGGCATATCAAATTTCACAGTTTGAGATCCCTATCGTAGAAGGCGGCGAGCTTATCATCGACGTAAACGGCACTAAAAAACGCATCGGCGTAACTAGAGCGCACCTTGAAGAGGACGCTGGTAAAAATATCCACGAAGAAAACGAGAGCTTGGTCGATCTAAACAGGGCCGGCACGCCGCTTCTTGAGATAGTTAGCGAGCCAGACCTTAGAAGTAGCGACGAGGCGGTGGCTTATCTTAAAAAATTGCACTCGATTCTTCGCTTTTTAAACATCAGCGACGCAAATATGCAAGAGGGAAGCTTCCGCTGCGACGCAAACGTCTCTATCCGTCCAAAAGGCGACACCAAGCTTTACACAAGGGTTGAGATAAAGAACCTAAACTCATTTAAATTTATCCAAAAAGCGATCGACTACGAGGTAGAGCGCCAAAGTGCAGCTTGGGAAGATGGCAAATATGACGAAGAAGTCTATCAAGAGACAAGGCTCTTTGACACGACAAATTTAGTAACAAGATCTATGCGTGGCAAAGAGGATAGCGCGGAGTATAGGTACTTTCCTGACCCTGACTTGCTCCCTGTTGAAGTGCCAGAAGAGATGTATAACGAAGCGATCAAAATTCCAGAGCTTGCCGAGCAAAAGGTCGCAAGATATGTTAGCGAGCTAGGCGTAAAAGAGAGCGATGCCTTAAATTTAACTCAAAGCGTTGAGATGGCTAGATATTTTGAAGAGCTGATCGCTGCTGGAATTTCTCCAAAGTTAGCTACTACTTGGCTCATAGTCGAGCTTCTTGGCCGCTTAAATAATGGCGTAACGATCGAGACAAGCCCAGTTGGTAGTGACAAGATGATAAATTTATTAAAACGCATAGAAGATGGCACGATAAGCGGCAAGGCTGCAAAAGAGGTACTTGACTATCTAATGGAAAATGACGCGGACGTTGATAGCGTCATCGAAAAGCTTGGCTTAAAACAAGTGAGCGACGACTCAGCGATCGTTGCCATTATAGATCAAATTTTGGCTGCAAACGCCGACAAAGTCGAAGAGTATAAAAACGGCAAAGATAAGATGTTTGGCTTCTTTGTCGGTCAGGTGATGAAAGAGGGCAAGGGTGCCTTTAACCCAGGCAAGGTCAATGAGCTTTTAAAGGCCAAAATAGGCTAAAAAAGGGCTAAAATGAGCATAGCAGTCATCGGAGCTGGTAAGTGGGGCAGTGCGCTTTTTTACGCATTTAGCGAAAATAACGAGTGTGTCATCAGCTCAAGAACGCCAAGAGAGATGCCAAATTTTGTAAGCTTAGAGGAGGCTTTGGAGTGCGAGTATCTAGTCTGCACGATCCCAACGCAAGCTACAAATTTATGGCTAAAACAAAACTACAAAAACAAAGGTCAAAAGATCTTAGTCGCCAGCAAGGGCATAGACACGGCAAATCTCAAATTTCTAAATGAAATTTACGAGGATTTTGTGGATAGTGAAAATTTGGCCTTTCTTTCTGGACCGACCTTTGCAAAAGAGATCATGCAAAAGCTGCCTTGCGCCTTGGTGGTAAATTCTAAAAATCAAAATTTAGCTTTAAAATTTGCCTCATTTTTCCCAAGTTATATGAAAGCATACACATCTGATGATGTGATCGGCGCTGAGGTGTGCGGAGCCTATAAAAACGTGATCGCCATAGCTGGTGGTATCTGCGACGGTCTTGGTCTTGGCAACAACGCAAGGGCGAGCCTTATTTCGCGTGGGCTTGTCGAGATGGCTAGATTTGGTAAATTTTTTGGCGCAAAAGATGAGACATTTATGGGGCTAAGCGGTGCAGGGGACCTGTTTTTAACCGCTTCATCGATACTTTCACGCAACTACCGCGTTGGTCTTGGTATCGCAAGGCACGAGAGACTAGAGAAAATTTTAAATGAGCTTGGCGAGGTGGCAGAGGGCGTGGATACTGCAAGGGCCATTAGCAAGATCGCTAAAGAAAAGAGCATATATGTGCCCATAGCCAGTGAGGTTGAAAATATGCTAAATGGCAAAGACGTTTTTGAGAGCGTTAAATCGCTTTTGGGAAGAAGATGAGAGCTTTTAAATTTATACTTTTTGTGGCGGTTTTTGCTCTTGGTCTAAACGGCGCAGAAGTGAGCCTAAGAGCCAAGGTCTCGCAGATGATAATGGTCGGCTTTAACGGCGCTAGCACAAAAGACGCTGCGTTTCGCGCGATGTTAAGCGATGCTGGGTACGAGAGATTTGGCGGTGTGATGCTACTTGGCAGAAATGTCACCAGCAAAGCCCAGCTAAAAGCTAGCATAAAGGCGATCAAAGAGAAAAGCCCTAAAATTTTCATCGCTATCGACGAAGAGGGCGGCAATGTAAGCCGCATGAAGGATAAGAGCTTTGATGGCCCATATCCTAGCGCATACGAGGTCGCAAGCACGCTTGATATCAAAAGTGCCTATGGTCTCTACTCAAAAATGGCTATAAATTTAAAAGAGTGCGGCATAAATTTAAATTTCGCCCCAGTGGTCGATCTGCATGATGAAAACTCGCCGATCATCGCCGCTAAGCAAAGGGCGTTTAGCGAGTATGCAAGCAAAGTGGTGATCTATGCTGATGCTTTTATGGACGCATTTAAAGAGCAGGGCATCCTAACGACACTTAAGCACTTTCCAGGGCATGGCAGCTCAAAAGAGGACTCGCATAAAAATAAGAGCGAGGTCACGCTAAGTAAAGATGCGCTTTTGCCATACAAAGACGCCATAAGCACAGGTAGAGCGCAGATCATCATGGTTGGACACCTTTTTGTAAAGGGCATCGACGAGGACAATCCAGCCACGCTTTCTAAAAAAATAATAACCGATCTGCTTCGCAATGAGCTTAAATTTAATGGAGTGGTTATCAGCGATGATATGCTGATGAAAGGCGTTGGCGACGAAGCTTTGGCGCAAAAAGTGGTGAAATTTATAAACGCTGGTGGCGATATTTTGCTTTTTAGCGAGTTTAAGATAAATAACCAAAGAACAGCTGATCTAGTGGCTCAGATCATAATCGATGCTGTAAATGAGAAAAAGATCAGCAAAGAGCGAATTGACGCTTCATACAAGAGGATAATGGCTCTAAAAGCGAAGCTTTAAATTTGGCTCTAATGAGTTTAAATTTACTCAATTAATAGATGTAAATTTGAGTAAAAATCAATATTTTAGACGTAAAATTTAGAGCTTGCCTAAAATGCCAAAGTCACTCTCACAACCCATCAAATTCTTTTTTTAGCTCATCCCTTAGCTCTTCAGCTCTATTTTCGCCATTTTTGAAATTTGCCTTTACAAAACCATCGATCTCGTCTAAAATTTCAACAAGTTCGCTCTCCCAGTTTGCATTTTCTTGTTTCAAAAGTGCTTCTAGCTTATCTCTTGTCTGCTCGAGCTGATCAAGGGCTTTGTCCTTGTCACTAGCCTCGTTTAGCGCATCTTCAAAGAGTATGTCCTGTCTTAGAGTATTTATCTTTTTTTGTATGACATTGCAAAATTTAGGGTATTTCTCTGCGTTGCTTAAATTTTCTAAAACCTCTTGCGCAGCCTTTTGATAAGCAGGCACTGCCCCCTCATCGTCAAGCTTTTTGGTTAGTTTTTGTATCTGAAAATATAAAATAAGCGCCGCAAAAAATGCAAGCAGCAAATAAATCGTAATGCTATTCATTTTTACTCCTTTTTCTAAATTTATCTACGCTAATTATCGCAAGCGCCAGCCAGATCATACAAAATGAGACGACTTTGTAGCCATCTAAAATTTCGCCATAAATGAAGACCGCGCAAAGGATCGCGATGGTTGGTGAGATGTATTGCAAGTAGCCGATAGTCGTTAAATTTATCCTTGTCGTAGCTGCGTTAAAAGCGACAAGTGGCACGATAGTGACGATGCTTGAAGCGATCATTAAAAGTGAGTCCTCGTTTAGTCCAAAGTGGCTTTGTGAGTGAAAAACCAGCCATAAAACGTAGCCAAGCGCAAATGGAAACATAAAAAATGTTTCGATAAAAAGCCCGTTAAATGCGCTAATCTTAGCCATCTTTCTAACCATCGCGTAAAATCCAAACGAAAGTGGCAAGATGATAGAGACAAGTGGCAGGCCACCTTTGGCATAAATTTGCACGCAAACGGCTACGATGACGATGCAAACGGCTATGGCGCTAGCTTTGCTCAAGCTCTCTTTAAAGATGATGACGCCAAGGAGCATGCTTATCAAGGGATTTATAAAATATCCCAAACTCGTGTCTAAAATTTTGCCGCTACCCACCGCATAGACATAAACGCCCCAGTTTATGGTGATAAAAATACCACTTAAAAATAGAGCCTTTAGCGAGCGGATATCCTTAAGAAGCGCAAAAATTTCGCCCATTTTGCCATTAATGCAAAGCACTGCCGCCATCAAGAAAAATGACCAGATGATCCTGTGGGCTAAAATTTCATAAGCATCGACATCTTTGCTAAATAGGTTGAAATAAACCGCCAAAAATCCCCACATAAAAAAGGCGCTAAGCGCTAAAATAACGCCTTTTTGGCTCTCATTTAGTCTTGGTATTTTTGTCGCCTTTTATAGAATTTATACTATCTATCATCAAAAGCGTGACAGAGATGGCTAGGCAGATCATCAAAAAGTATGAGCTTTTCTCCAGTCTCTCGCCGATGGCAAATGAGACAAAAAGCATCATTATAGGCTCAAAATATGTAAGCAAACCTAGTACATTTATCGGCACGAGCGTGCTTGAGAGGATCTGGGCGATGAGGGCTATGCCGCTGATAGCACCAAGCAAGATGAGCAGATAGTAGATGTTTGGATTTTGGCTCATTACGTAGTCCATATCGGCTGTGAGCGCAAAATAAAATGAGAATAAAAACATAAAAATTATCTCGATAACAAAGCTTGAGAAATTTGCAAGGTTGTAGTACTTTCTAATGGTAAAATAGACTGGATAAAGGCAAAAAACTACAGCGCTCTCCCACGAGATTCCGCCGCTTATGACTGCTGTGCTAAAGACGCCAAGAGCTGCAAAAAATATCGATGCTAGCTTTGTTTTTGAGAGGTGCTCTTTGAAAAATATCCGTCCAAAAAGGACCATGACTATTGGCATGATGAGGTAGCCTATAGAGACTTTTAGCGCTGCGCCGTTACTTGGAGCCCAGAGATAGAGCCACATCTGAAATGAGACGATGAGCGAGGTAGCAAGCAAAACTAGTAAAATTTTAGGTTTTAGCTTTATTTTTAGAAGTAAAAATTTGAAATTTCGCTGCTGTTTTAACAAAAAAATGGCGGCGATGACAAAAGGCATGGCAAAGATCATGCGGTATCCAATAAGAGCTTGCGTGCTGATGGGGTTCATGAGCACTGACATGTAGTAGATGCAGTTAAATAAAACTGATGCCAAAAGCGAATAAAAAATGCCTTTTATCATGAAAAAAATCTTCTCTTTTTCTGGGTAAATTTAAAGTAGTGATTGTATGTAAAATATCTTTAATAACCCATTAATGGCTTTTATTTTTTAAGTTTTGCGTGATATAATCAGCGCTAAATCAAGGTAAAAGATAGGAAAAATTTATGACTTGGAACAGAGATAGTTGGAGAGAATTTAACATCTTGCAACAACCAACTTATCCAAATTTAAAAGAGCTAAAAGAGGCTGAAGAAAAACTAAAAGCACTTCCGCCTTTGGTATTTGCTGGTGAGGCTAGAAGTCTTAAAAATGAGCTTGCAAAAGTTTGCAATGGCGAGGCTTTTTTGCTTCAAGGTGGCGACTGCGCTGAGAGCTTTACAAATTTTAACGCAAACAACATCAGAGATATGTTTAAGGTCTTACTTCAAATGGCGATAGTTTTAACCTTTGGCGGTGGCTGTCCAGTGGTCAAAGTAGGCCGCGTAGCAGGGCAGTTTGCAAAGCCTAGAAGTAGCGATTATGAAGAGGTAAATGGCGTTAAGTTGCCAAGCTATAGAGGTGACATCATAAATGGCTTTGAATTTGACGAAAAGGCTAGAATTGCCGACCCAAAACGCATGATAGAGGCCTACTATCAAAGTGCTTCTACGATGAACCTCTTAAGAGCCTTTTCAAGAGGAGGTTTGGCAGACCTTCATCAGGTGCATAAGTGGAATTTAGGCTTTGTTAAAAAGCCAGAGATCGGTGAGAAATACGCAAAACTAGCTGATGATCTAACAAAAACTCTATCTTTCATGGCAGCTTGTGGCATCACTTCAGCAAACACTCCAGCGATAAATCAAACAGCAGTCTATACATCTCACGAGGCACTGCTTTTGCCTTATGAAGAGGCGCTAACTAGGGTTGATAGCCTTAGTGGCGAGTGGTATGACTGCTCGGCTCACATGCTTTGGATAGGCGAGAGAACGCGCGGCATAAACGACGCTCACGTGCATTTTTTAAGCGGCGTTAAAAATCCTATCGGCGTTAAGATTGGACCAAGCGCAAAAGCTGAAGACGTCGTCGCACTCGCAAATAAGCTAAATCCAGAAAATGAAGCTGGCAGACTAAATGTGATAATCAGAATGGGCGCTGATAAGATTGGCGAAAATTTACCAAAAATTTTAAGAGAGCTAAAGCGCGAGGGGCTAAATATCGTTTATAGCATCGATCCTATGCATGGCAATACCGTTAAAGCCTCGAACAACTACAAAACTCGTGAATTTAGTAAAATTTTAAGCGAGGTTAGAAGCTTTTTTGAAATTCACAAAGCTGAGGGCACAAGAGCAGGTGGCGTGCATCTTGAGATGACTGGCAAAGATGTGACAGAGTGCACCGGTGGCGCGCTAAACATCACTGAAAGCTCGCTAAAAGAGAGATATGAGACGCAGTGCGATCCAAGACTAAATGCTGATCAGGCTTTAGAGCTTGCATTTTTGATGGCTGATCTAGTTAAAAAAGCTTAAAATTTATAAAATTTGGAGAAAAATATGGCAAATATTTATGATCTAATAGTAGTTGGCGGCGGACCTTGTGGCATAGCTAGCGTAGTTGAGGCTAAAAGAAATGGCTTAAGTAATGTTTTACTCCTTGAAAAAGGCGACAACCACAGCCAGACTATAAGAAAATTTTATAAAGATAATAAACGCGTGGATAAAGAGTATAAAGGGCAAGATAGCACGATACATGGGCTAGTTTCGTTTGAAGATGGCACAAAAGAGAGCACGCTTGATTATTTTGACAAGCTACTTGACTCTGAGAATATCGAGGCTTTTTTTAATTCTGAGGTTGAAAGCGTAAAAAAAGAGGGCGAAATCTTTAAAGTAACTACCTCAAAAGCTGTCTATGAAGCCAAAAACGTGATGGTCTCTATCGGCAAAATGGGACGACCAAACAAGCCTGATTATAAGATCCCGCCATCACTAAATTCAGTTGTAAATTTTAACCTTGATAACTGCACAAACGGCGAAAAAGTGCTAGTTGTGGGTGGTGGCAACTCTGCGGTTGAGTACGCTATCGAGCTTTGCCAGTACAACAAAACGACGATCGCTTACAGAAAAGATAAATTTAGCCGTGTAAATGAGACAAATTTAACCGCTCTTTGGGAGCTTGAGAAGCACAATAAGATAAAAGTAAGGCTAAATCACGATATAACCGAGATCGATAACGAATCAGGCAAGGTAAGAGTGCATTATGAAAATGGCAAAATTCGTGTCTATGACAGGGTTGTTTATGCGATCGGTGGCTCAAGTCCGGTTGATTTTTTACAAAAATGTCAGATAAAAACTGATGAAAAAGGCACTCCGATAGTTGATAGCAGCTACCAAAGCAGCGTGCCAGGACTATATGTGGGAGGCGACATCGTTTTAAAAAATGGCGGCTCGATAGTAGTCGGACTAAATCACGCTCATAGCGTCATCAAAGACATCTTAAAAGGCAAGGCACAAGCTTGATAAATAAAATCGCACTAGCTATTGTTTGTCTGATAGCTGGCTTTTCTCTCTCATTTTTGAAATTTCAAAAAGAGGACGAGGCGCCAAAAGATACTAATCAAACGATTTATTCTATAAATTTTGATGATCTTCCTGAAGAAGAGAAGCAAAGATATGTAAGCAAAGACGATCTTTACGAGTATGGCGGCTACATCACGCCAAAAAGCTACATGCAAAATTTTGTTGATGATAAGGATCTAAATTTATCAGACAATGTTAAAGAGCTTCAAGAGCAAGTGCGCGAGTTAAGCAAAAAAAATGAAATTTTGGCCGCTGATAATGTCGATATGAGCGAGAAAAATTTAGACTTCATAAGTAAAATTTCAGAGATGAAAAGAAATATCGAAAATGAAAAAAATGAGATAGTAGAAAAAAATCAAAAGGCTCTTGGCGAGCTTGAGGCGCAACACTTTGAAAATATCCAAGCTTTGACAAAGCGCCTAAATGAAGCGCAAGCTGATATGATAGAGAGTTCAAAGGCCTACGAGAAAAAGATAATCGACCTTGAAAATGCGATAAATGACGCTAGAAATGGCGATGAGAGCAAACTTAAAGATGCCAAGGCCAGCTTTAATAAATTTAAAGAGAGCTTTGAGGCAAACTACACTGCTTTAAAAGAGCAAAATAACGAGCTAAATGCGACACTTGCGCAAAAAGAGGCTCTTATAAAAGAGTATGAAAAAGCTCAAAGTGAAAAAGATAGAGGCGAGAAAAAAGAAATTTTGCTTTTAAAAGAGGAGATCGAGCGAGTTAAAAATGACGCCGACACTCAAAAATTTAGCTACGAAAAAGAGATAAATGCGCTAAATGATGGCTTTGAGACACAAAAGAGCGTTATGGAGGATGAGCTTTCTAAAAAGGCAAACAAGATAATCGATCTGCAGGAGGCTCTTGAGTCAAACAAGACTGCACTAAAAGATAGAATTTACGAGCTTGAAGAGATCAAGAAAAATTTAAACTCAAAAGATCTAATGGCACAAAGCTATAATGGCAAAAATTTAGAGCTAAATGCCTCGCTTGCGGCACTTCATAAAAGCTTTGATGATCTAAAACAAAAGAGCCTAAAAAGCGAGCAAGAGAACAAGCTTGCAAATGAAAATATAAGCTCGCTTAAAAAAGAGCTTGAGAGGGCAAATGCTCTAAATAAAAAGCTTGAAAAGCAAAATTTAGACGCAAACTCAACTCTAAATGAGCTAAGTAAAAAGCTAAGTTTAAGCGAAGAGAGCTTTAAAAAGAGCCAAGAGGAGCTAAAAGCACTCGATACAAAGACAACTAAATTTATAAAAACGCTATTTGATCAAAACCAAACTATCTCTTTGCAGTCACAAAAACTTGGCTCAAACGAGGGCGAGCTAAAGAATTTAATCTCAAAACTTGATCTAAAAGATGCGAAGATAAAAGAGCTTGAAGAAAATGTCACAAAGACAAGCCAGATGCTCCTCGCCAAGCAAAACGAGCTAGAAACGCAAAAAAGAACGCTAAAGATCGATATGCAAAACTATGAAATTTTGCGTCAGCAAATAAATATGCTACAAAAAAAGATAGTCGATACCTCAACCTTTTTAACCGACAACAACAAAAGTGGCGGCAAAAATTTACTAAGCTTGCAAAATGAACTAGAAAATGCAAAACAAAAGCTAAACGAGAGCAATAAGACGATCGAACGGCTAAACTCAAAGATAAGTGAGCTAAGCTCTAGCGGTCATAAAGGCGGAGCCGTAAATGCCCAGATCATCGAGCTTCAAAAAGATATCGAGCAAAATTTAAACAGACAAGACGAGCTTGAAAATGAAAATGTAAATTTAAAAAATATCTTACAAGCCACGACAAAGCCTGAAACCCCAACAAAGCTCGTCCTCATCTCTAGCATCGAGTGTGACGACATGGACGCAAAAGACAAGGTCAGCATAATGTGCAAAAACAGAGTGAGCGAGTTTTTACAGAGATTTAACTCAAACTATATGTATGAGATCATCCCGATCGTGGATAAGAAAAATTTTGTCATCCCATCAAATGTCGCTCAAAATATCAAAAAAGATGACCTTGGCAAGCTAAACAACTACGTAAATTACGGCGTTGGTAAAGAGCGTGCAAAGGCTGCGGCTGAGCTTATAAAAGAGGAATTTGGCGACTTTGCAAGGATCAGCTTTAGCTCTGAAGTGATCGTAAAAGATGTGACGCGCGGCTTTATCATCAAGGTTTATAGATGATCTTAGCCCAGCTTGAAAATGGCTATCGCTACAACAGCGATACGCTCGTTCTTTATGATTTTATTTGCGCGAGCTTTGGCGAAATTTCTGGTAGAGTTTTGGACGTTGGAGCAGGGTGCGGGATACTTGGACTTTTGATTAAGCGTGACTTTAAAAAGATAGATCTAAGTATGCTTGACATTTTGGAGCTAAATAGCGAAATTTCAATCTTTAACGCAAATAGCAACTGCCTAGAGGCTAGAGCCATAACGGCTGATTTTGCAAATTTTAAAGATAGTGAGAAATTTGATCTAATAATCTCAAATCCGCCTTTTTATCATGACGGTGTTACAAAAAGCCAAAATGAGCACATAAAAGTTAGCAGATATGCAAGCTCGCTAAATTTAAAGGATTTTATAAGAGGCATAAGCGTAAATTTAAAGCCACATAAAAGGGCGTTTTTTTGCTATGCGCCAGATGATCTTAGCGAGATAGTGGCTTGCTTAAAAGAGTATAAGCTAAATTTGGTGAGCTTAAAATTTATCCATACCAAAAAGGATAAGCCAGCAAATTTGGCTTTGCTTGAAGTGCGAAACAACTCAAGCTCAAAGCTAAAAGTCCTGCCGCCTCTTGTGATGAGCGAGGATGGCGCGCACACGAAAGAGGCAAGCGAGATCTTTAAAAAAGCAGATACAAACAGCATCTCTTACAAGGAGATCGCGTGAGGGCTGATGGTTTTAGCTATGAGTTTGATCCTAGCTTTTGCGAGAGTTGCGGGGGCAAATGCTGCACTGGCGAGAGCGGCTACATCTGGATAGATGAGGGTGAAATTTTAAAATTTTGTGCCGCTTTTGGTATGCCAAAAGATGAGTTTGAGAGCAAATTTTTAATACGTGTCGGGCTTAGGCGAAGCATAAAAGAAAAGCCTTATGATGACGGTTTTGCTTGCATATTTTTTGATGAGAAAAATAAAAACTGCTCGGTCTATGAGCTAAGACCTAAGCAGTGCAGGACATTTCCGTTTTGGGATTATTTTAAAAAAAATTTAAAGGAGCTAAGAGCAGAATGCATTGGCGTAAAATTTTAATAATTTTTATAAGCGTATTTTTTAGCACACATCTGCTTGCAGATGATAACAAAAGTGTAAATTTACGCCTAATGCAAGCTCTCATCTCGCAAGATAGTGGCGATGTAAATGCTAGCATCCAGACCTATCTTGGGCTTTTTAAAGAGACAAATCAAAAGACCTATCTAAAAGAGGCGATCAAGCTAGCCTTTGCTACAAAAAATGAAAATTTAGATAGTCTCATGGCTGAGGGCGAAAAGAGTTTAAAAGATGATAGCGATTTTATCAGGATCAAGGTTGCAAATTTAGTCAATCTCTCTAAGCTAAACGAGGCAAAAGAGCTGATGCAAGAGCTTGCCACAAAAGAGCCAAATGCTCAAAATTTGCTCATGCTTGGCACCATTTGCATGATGCAAAATGATACGGTAACGGCGCTAAAATACTTTGAAGAGGCATACTCGCTAAAGCCTGAAGAGGAGAATTTACTCCGCATCGTTGATATCCTTTTAAACCGCATGGATAATGTAAATGATGCGACAAAATACCTCGAGAAATTCCGTGAGGAGCAGGGCTGCACTCAAAAGACATGTGAGCTTTTGGCTGAAATTTACTCTCAGCAAAGAAATTTCCCAAAGGTGATCGAACTTTTTGAAGAGATCTACGACATCACTCACGACACATCTTATCTTGACAAGATCGTGCAGTATTTTGTCTATGCTAAAAATTACAAAGCGGCTATTGAAATTTTGAAAAAATATGGCTACAACGACGCCACGCTGATGGATCTCTACGCTGCTACTGGAAATTTTGGCGATGCATACGTTTTGGCTGTTAAAATTTATAATGACAGCAGGGATCTAAATTTCTTGGCAAAGGCCGCCATCTACGAGTATGAGATGAACAAAGATAGCCTAGATGAGAAAAAAATCACTGATATCTTAGATAAATTTGAAGTTAGCGTTCCAAAGCTTAATAACGATATGTTTTTTAACTACTACGGCTACTTGCTAATTGATCATGAGATAGACCCAAGAAAGGGTGTGGAGATGGTGCAAAAAGCGCTTGAGATCTCGCCAGACTCGCCTTACTATGAGGACTCGCTAGCGTGGGGGTACTTCAAGCTTGGCGAGTGCAAAAAGGCAAAGGGCATAATGATTCACGCGATGAAAGATGTTGATTTTAGGACTTCAAAAGAGGCAAAAGAGCACCTACATCTAATCGAGCGCTGCATAATAAATTTAAACAAAAGGCTTAAAAAATGATACTTGATGAGATCATAAAAAAGACAAAAGAGGATCTAAAAAAGCGAAAAGCTGACTATCCACAAGAGTGGCTAGGTCGCTCTCTAGCATATAACCCATACGTGCCAAGAGATGTTCTAGGCGCACTTAGATCAAGCAAAGATGAGCCTATAAAGATAATAGCCGAGATAAAAAAAGCAAGCCCAAGCAAAGGCGTGATAAGAGAGGACTTTGAGCCGATCAAGATCGCTCAGGAGTACGAGCAATATGCAAATGCTTTTAGTATCCTAACAGAGCCTCACTGGTTTAAGGGCGACATCGAGTATATCACGCAAGTTCGCCGCTACGCCTCAAGGCCTATCCTTAGAAAAGACTTTATCGTTGATAAGTATCAAATTTTAGAAGCACTTGTTTATGGAGCGGACTTTATCCTGCTCATCGCCAAGGCGCTAACTCAAGGCGAGCTAAAAGAGCTACTTGAGTACGCGCACCACTTGGGGCTTGAGGTCTTAGTAGAGACCCATGACGCGAGCGATGTGAAAAAGGCGGTCTTTGCAGGAGCAAATATAATAGGGATAAATCATAGAAATTTAGATGATTTTACGATGGATATGAGCCTTTGTGAGAAGCTCGTGCCGCTTTTGCCAAACGGCAAGATAATAGTCGCTGAAAGCGGACTTTACGAGCATGAGCAGCTTTGCGAGCTAAACAAGATCGGAGTTGATGCCTTCTTGATAGGAGAGCATTTCATGAGGCAAGATGATATAAAAAATGCCGTTAAAAAGATAAAGGAGGGCGAGTGATGCAGCACCTTTGTGCCCCTTGGAGAAGCGAGTATTTCAGCACAAAAAAAGATAGTTGCGTCTTTTGCGAGATCATAAATTCAAAAGAGGACGATGAGAAAAATGGCGTGCTTTTTCGTGCTAAGCACTGCTTTGGGATCATGAATTTATACCCATATTCGCCAGGACACTTTATGATCATACCAAACCATCACACCGACAAGATCGAGGAGCTTGACGAGCAGACGTGGTTTGAGATGAGTAAATTTGTAAGGCTTGGGGTTGAAATTTTAAAGCGCGAGCTTCACGCGCAAGGCGTAAATATCGGTATGAATTTAGGCAAGGCAGCAGGCGCTGGCATAGCTGAGCACGTGCACTATCACCTTGTACCAAGGTGGAGCGGGGATACAAATTTCATCACAACGATCGCCGATGTCAGGGTAAATGGCACGCCGTTTCATCCGCTTTATCAAAAGCTAAAAAAGGCTTTTAGTGGCGTTATTTGAGCTTGATATCGAGCAGTGGCTTGAAAAAAGAGGCGAGTTTGAAGTCCTGATAGACGCTAGATCGCCGCATGAGTATGCCTACTCGCACATAAAAGATGCTCTAAATTTATACGCGCTTGATGATGCTGAGCACAAAGAGGTAGGCACGATCTATAAAAGCGACAGGGCCCTAGCTAAGAGCCTTGGCGCAAAATACATCTGCAAAAATTTGCAAAATATCATCGACGAGGTCTATAAAAGGGCTAAGGTCGGCTCTGCGATCGGCATCTACTGCGCAAAGGGCGGGCTTAGATCAAGCTCGGTTGGTTTTGTGCTAAGCATGATAGGATATAGGGTTTTTAGGCTAAATGGCGGCTATAAGGCATATAGAAACCATGTTTTAGAGTTTTTAGAGCGTCCTTTAAGCACGAAATTTATCACTCTTTTTGGCAACACCGGCTGCTATAAAAGCAAGCTAATAAGGGCACTCTCGCCGTCAATCGACCTTGAAGCGATGGCAAACCACCTAGGCTCAGTCTTTGGCGCGATAAATGGCGCGCAGCCTAGCCAAAAAAGCTTTGAAGATGCGTTATTTGAGGAGCTTTCTGCACTAAAAGATCAAATTTGCTTTATCGAGGGCGAGAGCAGAAGGATCGGCTCGCTAACGCTTCCAAAAAGCCTTTATGAGGCGATGCGAAGCGGCATCTGCGTCGAGGTTAGTGCGAGCTTGGAGAATAGAATTTTTTGCATCACAAGCGACTATAAAAGTGTGGATAAAGCCTTTTTTGATGAGTGCATAAAGAAAATTTCGCCCTTTATTGACAAAGAGGCCAGAGATGAGGCTGTGGCTAAATTTAATGAAAATGACATCGCCAAAGTGGCTGAAATTTTACTCACAAAATACTACGACAAGGTCTATAAGAAAAATGAAAACATTAGCGTTTTTGTAAGCTCTGATGATCTTGACGAGGCGGTAAAAAAGCTAAATTTGATAAGAGATGAAGTTAAATTTTAAATTTTTTTGGTGCTTTATTTGGGCTAAATTTCATCTACAAATTTAAATTTGCTCTCTTTGGTTAGGTCAAATTTACTTTTAAATTTAAAATATATTGGTTTTTGCGCTTAAAAATGGCTTATTTTAAGGCTATTTTTACGCTTCAATATAAAATTTCTTGCTTTTTTTGTGAAATTTCTAGCCAAATTTTCTGGGTTACTGGGTTAAATTTGGTTACTGGATTGGCTGGATTGGCTGGATTGGCTGGATTGGCTGGATTGGCTGGATTGGCTGGATTGGCTGGATTGGCTGGATTGGCTGGATTGGCTGGATTGGCTGGATTGGCTGGATTGGCTGGATTGGCTGGATTGGCTGGATTGGCTGGATTGGCTGGATTGGCTGGATTGGCTGGATTGGCTGGATTGGCTGGATTGGCTGGATTGGCTGGATTGGCTGGATTGGCTGGATTGGCTGGATTGGCTGGATTGGCTGGATTGGCTGGATTGGCTGGATTGGCTGGATTGGCTGGATTGGCTGGATTGGCTGGATTGGCTGGATTGGCTGGATTGGCTGGATTGGCTGGATTGGCTGGATTGGCTGGATTGGCTGGATTGGCTGGATTGGCTGGATTGGCTGGATTGGCTGGATTGGCTGGATTGGCTGGATTAAATTTGGTTGTAGCCCCTCTGCCTATTTTCTAAGTTTTGCTCTAAATTTGCCAAATTTATAAAAATACTAAAAATATTACGTTAAATTATATGTAAAATACTTTGTAATATCCTTGCTCCAGTGTTAAAATTTTTTCAAAGAATTTAAGATAACGCCCAAATTTCGCTAAAAAGTTAAAATGGATTTAAAATGCTTTGGGATATAATTTGCGATAAATTTATCAAAAGGCTAAAGTGATGATAAAACAAATTTCTGGTTCGCAGATGATAAGCGAAACCTTGCACGAAGAGGGCGTTGAGATAGTTTTTGGCTATCCTGGCGGTGCAGCTTTAAATATCTACGACGAGACATATAAACAAACTTATTTTAAACACGTCTTGGTTCGCCACGAGCAAGCAGCCGTGCACGCAGCAGACGGATACGCTAGGGTTAGCGGAAAAGTAGGCGTTGCATTTGTAACAAGCGGTCCTGGCTTTACAAACGCAGTGACAGGTCTTGCTACGGCTTACAGCGACAGTATCCCAGTTGTGCTTATAAGCGGTCAAGTACCAACCTTTATGATCGGCACAGATGCCTTTCAAGAGATCGATGCAGTCGGAATTTCACGCCCCTGTGTCAAACACAACTTCTTGGTTAATAGCGTCGAGGAGCTACCTCGCATCATAAAAGAGGCGTTTTACATCGCAAGATCAGGCCGCCCAGGACCAGTTCATATCGATATCCCAAAAAACGTAACTTCAAAGCTTGGCGACTTTGTCTATCCAAAAGAAATTTCTATCCCAAGCTACAAGCCGACATACAAAGGCAACTCTAAGCAGATAAAAAAAGCCGCAGCTGCGATAAATGAAGCAAAAAGACCACTTCTTTACATCGGTGGTGGCGCAGTCGCATCTGGAGCAAGCGAGATCATACGTAAATTTATGAAAAAAACTGGCATCCCAGCGGTTGAGACACTTATGGCTCTTGGCGTGCTTGACGCAAAAGATGAGCTAAATTTAGGCATGGCAGGCATGCACGGCAGCTACGCTTCAAATATGGCGCTTAGCGAGTGTGACCTTCTTATCTCGCTTGGAGCTAGATTTTGCGATAGGGTCACAGGCAAAACTGACGAGTTTGCCAAACATGCAAAGATCATTCATATCGACATCGATCCAAGCTCTATCTCAAAGATCATAAACGCTCACTATCCGATAGTTGGCGACCTTACAAACGTGCTAAGCGAGCTTTATGAGGAGGTGAAAGGTGAGCCTAAAAACTATGCGCCTTGGAGAGAAATTTTAGATAGATATCAAAAGCTAAATCCTCTTGGCTACACAGATAGTGACAAGGTCTTAAAGCCTCAATGGGTGGTTGAAGAGACCGCAAAGATAGTTGGCCCTGAGGCTATCATCGCAACTGACGTTGGTCAGCACCAGATGTGGGTAGCGCAGTTTTATCCATTTAACCGCGCAAGGCAGCTTGTCACAAGTGGCGGTCTTGGCACGATGGGATATGGCCTCCCTGCAGCGATCGGAGCAAAGTGCGCTATGCCTGAGCATTTGGTTGTAAATTTCACAGGCGATGGCTCGATACTTATGAATATCCAAGAGCTAATGACCGCTTATGAGACAAATGTCCCTGTCATAAACATCATCTTAAACAACAACTTCCTAGGCATGGTGCGCCAGTGGCAGACATTTTTCTATGAAAAGCGCTACTCATCGACTGACCTTAGCCTTCAGCCTGATTTTGTAAAGATCGCTGAGGGATTTGGCGGCGTTGGCTTTGTTTGCAAGAGTAAAGATGAGTTTAAAAAGGCGTTAAAAGAGGCGATCAAGAGTAAAAAATCAGCTCTTATCGACGTGAGGATCGACCGCTTTGAGGACGTGCTTCCTATGGTTCCAGCAGGGGCTGCGATTTATAATATGATATTAAAGAGCAAGGAAGAAAAATGAGTATCAGAAGAACGATTTCGGTTATAGTTTTAAATGAACATGGCGTTTTGGCTAGAATTTCTGGACTTTTTGCGGGCAGGGGCTACAACATCGACACGCTCACGGTTGCTCCGATACCTGAGAGCAACTTCTCAAGACTAAGCATCGTCACAAGCGGCGATGAGAGAGTTTTGGAGCAGATCGTAAAACAGCTTCACAAGCTCATACCAACATATAAAGTCATAGAAAGTGGCGAATTTGTCGAAAAAGAGATGGCACTTGTGAAAATTCCGCTTGGTGAAAATTTTGCTGGTCTTGAGGCGATACTAAAGACATACAATGGCATCGTCACAAACACAAATGAAAACTACATCGTTGTCATGGTGGCTGACGATGCGAGCAGGGTAGAGAGTTTTTTGAAGTCAATAAAGAAATTTAACCCAGTTGATGTCGTGCGCGGCGGATCTGTGATAATGGATATATGATGAAACTAAGCGAAATAGCCTTAAAAGTAGATGCTACTTTTAGCGGAGAAGATCTTGAAATTTTTGCTCTAAATTCTTTAAAAAACGCAAATAAAGCTGAGCTAACATACTGCGATGGCGAGAAAAATGCTAAATTTATAAGCACTTCAAACGCTGGAGCCATCTTGGTGACAAAATCGCTTTTGGACTTAGTGCCAGCTGGCATGGTAGCGCTTGTGTGCGACAACCCGCACCTTGCGTTTGCTATCCTTAGTAAAATTTACGCTAAGCCGCTTTTTTGCGAGCCAAAACCATCAAATATCGCCCAGAGCGCAAAGATAATGCCAAATGTCTATGTCGGCTCAAACGTGAGTGTGGGCGAAAACACAATAGTGATGGCTGGGGCGTTTTTGGGCGATAACGTAACTATCGGTAAAAACTGCATCATCCACCCAAACGTCGTCATCTACAATGACTGCGTCATCGGCAATGAGTGTCACCTGCTAGCAAACTGCGTTATAGGTAGCGACGGCTTTGGATATGCGCATACAAAAACTGGCGAGCATGTGAAAATTTATCACAATGGCAATGTTGTTTTGGGCGATTTTGTCGAGATCGGCGCTTGCACGACGATAGATCGTGGCGTTTTTGAAAGCACGATGATCGCAAACTACACAAAGATAGACAATCTTGTTCAAATAGGTCACAACTGCGAGCTTGGAAACGGCTGCCTCATCGTCTCACAAACTGGACTTGCTGGCTCAACAGTGCTAGGCAGAAACGTCGTCATGGGCGGACAAAGCGGCTCAGCTGGACACGTAAAAGTGGGCGACTTTGCTCAGATCGCAGCACGCGGAGGCGTTAGTAAAGACCTGCCTGGAGGCAAAAAATACGCTGGAGCATATCCGATAATGGAGCTTTCAGAGCATTTTAAATTTCAAGCAAAAGTATTGAGATTTTTTAAGAAAAACTAAATTTGGCGGAGCTCTCCGCCAAATAGTTGTCGCACTTCTATAATTTAAATTTAAATTTTTCTATTTTTTATTATTGCCACAATCACAAACCACATTTATGGCCAAATAAAAGCCTACGGCTAATAAGAAGCAGCTAGTAAGAGTTTTGGCTAAGTAGTGGATTTTATTGTCAAAGCAAATTTTTGTATATTAAGTAAAATTAACACTCATAATAAAATATAGCTTAACTAATATGAGCGAGGCGCTAGTAAGATGCAGTAATTTTTGTACTTAACGATATAGGGAGCAAGTCCATCTACTGCGTGAATTGGTTCTTGCTCATGGTGGTAAAAGCAAATTTGGACACATGCTTTGATATACAAAAAACTTATAAAAAATATCAAACAAATCGCTGGCAAGTAAAATTTTACTAATATGATTTGTATAAATTTACAAGGTAATATCACACTAACATCTGCTTTGTAGCCTTATGACTTTAAACCTTTACAGTGATTTGCTTTAGAAATATGAAATTTTAATAGTAAATTTACAAAGCTAAATTTATTTTCTATTTTCGTCTAGGACTTTTTGCATGCTCTCTCTAGTCGCCTCTAGCCAGTTTTGTTTTGAGGTATCGACTAGATTAAGGCAAAAGAGCTTGATGTCGGCCTTTTTAAAGCTAAATTCTTTCACTTTCATCGCATCGCTTCCAACGATCACGATAGGCTGAACCTTTAAATTTAGCTTTTCAACTAGCAGTTTTGCGCCACCTTTAAATGGTAGTAGCTCTTTGGTTTGAGACCTTGTGCCTTCTGGAAATATCGCTAAAACACGGCCATTTTCCACTCTGTCTTTTGCTTCGCTTAAAAGCTTTATTAGCGAGTGCTTATTTTCTCGCTCGACTGCTATCATCTTAGGAAGGCTCAAAATTTTACCGATGATCGGGATCTTACCTATCTGCGCCTTTGCGATCCAACATATATTTTTAGGATGGATCTCTTCAAGTGCGATGATATCAAGCATGCTTTGGTGATTTATCAGCAAGATATTTGCTTCGTCGCTAAATTTGCCGATCACTTCAAGCTTATATCCGCCAAAAAACCTCTGCGATCTGCCCCAAAATTTTCTTATGGCTCTATTTTTTGAGTTAAAGAGCCACATAAAAAATACGACAATAACGACGCTTATCACAAATTCAATAGAAAAGAAAAAAGCTCTAATTTTTGACAAGATCACCCTTTCTTACCCAGCCGATTTTGCCATCTGCGAATAAAATTTTTGAGTAGTCATCTTTTGTGTCTAAAATTTCAACATTTTCATTTTTTCGAGATGTATAAAAAACGGTTGAATTTTTAGTTGGCAAGATAGTGACGCTCACATCTGGCTTAAGCACTGCTTTGCCAAAAGGATTGTAAGTGTAAATTCCAAGTGCGATAAAAACGGCCGCTACAAAGAAGTAGCTTAGCTTTCTACGCCAGATCGCTAGCAAGATAAAGATAGCAACCAAAGAGTAGATCGTGATATCTTTGTAGGTGCTAAATTCGCTTTGTTTTGGATTTAGCCCGATTTGCGTACTAACCTCATCCTCTTCGACGCTCACAGGCAGCGAAAAGCTCTCAAATTTAGCTTTTTTTAGGTTGTAGTAGTTAAAGTCAAGCGTCTTTTTGTTTGGCTTAAATACTGCAAAATAATATGCACTTTGCGAGTTAAAGTCGCCATTTATCGTATCTACGCCTTGCTTTAGGATCGTTTTGTTTTCGATATTAAAGGCGCTTAGATCGACATTGTTGCCATAAATTTCAACGACCATGATGTTGTTTATATCATCAAATTTAGTCGTTTTAAATTTCTTTACCTCAAGGTTGTCAGCGACGATGTGGTTGTAGTTTTCGTCACTTCTAAGCTCTTTTAGCTTTGGTAAAAAGATATTTATGTTTGAGTTTTGATAGTTCTCACCATTTCTTTTTAGATCCAAGCTAACTCGTAAAGTCTTTGCGTCAATGCTCGTTGCTTCAAGGTAGAAAGTGCCGATGTATTTGTTTTCATCGCCTTTTACCCATTGAAAATTCTTCTTATTTAGCCATTTGATATTTGTCTCATCAAGCTGTGTCTCAAACTCAAACTCAAGGTCACTTTGCGTATCAGCTACGATCTCAACGCTAAAAATTTCTCCTACTATGACATTTTTAGGGATATTTGTCGCTTTTAAAAGGAGGTCTTTTATTTTGATCTTGTCATAGACTTGATTATCAGGGACGCTGATATCTGGTTCGTTTGTCGGCACGATATTTCGCATCTGCTCTGGAGTGATACGCTCTGGCTGTGGGGCGATAGAGCGTGGAGAGACGAGCTTTCTTGATATATCTTCTTCACTTGGAGTCTTTGTTTGTGGCTTTGAACTTGGGCTATTTACAAATTTATCCTCTCTTGCCTCATCCATCATGTCAAAAACGCTGACTTCATCAGTGTTTGCGGCAAATAAATTTAGCGCGAGTAGGGCGATAAAAAGTGTTCGTTTTACCAAACTAGCCCTTTTAACATCTTCATGCCATCATCTGTACCTAAAATTTTCTCACAAGCGCGCTCTGGATGAGGCATAAGACCAAATATCCTCTTGCTCTCATCGCAAATCCCAGCTATGCTATCAACTGAGCCATTTGGATTTATCTCATTGCCGTGGCTGTCGCAGTATTTTAGTAAAACTTGTTCGTTGTCATATAGGCTTTTTAGCGTATCTTTGTCGGTATAGTAGTTGCCCTCGCCGTGAGCGATAGGGATATTTACCACTTCGTTTTTGGCTAAATTTGCTAGGAATTTATTGTTATTTGAGATCACTTTTAGATGGTGGTATTTTGAGACAAAATTTAAATTTTCATTTCTTCTCATTGCACCTTTTAAAAGTCCAAGCTCAAGAAGCATCTGAAAGCCATTGCAAATTCCTAGGATGTAGCCACCTTTTTTTGCATGCTCTTTTACAGCCTGCATTGCTGGGCTAAATTTAGCTATCGCAGCCGTTCTTAGATAGTCGCCGTAGCTAAAACCGCCAGGCAAAACGACTAGATCAGCATCGATCTTATCTTCTTTGTGCCAGATGATCTGCGTTTGGCAGCCAAGTAGTTTAAAGGCGTGAGCTGTGTCTTCTTCGCAGTTTGTGCCAGGAAAAAGTATGATCGCTACTTTCATAGCACGATCTCATAGTCTTCGATGACGGTGTTTGCTAGAAGCTCTTCGCACATCACTTTTAGCTGCTCTTTTGCTTTGTTTTTATCGCTCTCGTCGATGTCTAAAACGATTTGTTTGCCTATCCTGACATTTGAAACACCGCTAAATCCAAGCGAATTTAGCGCGTGCTCTACTGCCTTACCAGCAGGATCTAAGACCCCGCTTCTTAATGCTATATTTACGACAGCTTTCATCTTTGTCCTTAAGAAAGAATTCTTCTTAAAACCTCTTCGTAAGCTACTTTTACGCTACCAAGGTCTTGTCTAAATCTATCTTTGTCAAGTTTTTCGTTTGTTGTAGCATCCCAAAATCTGCAGCTATCAGGGCTTATCTCGTCAGCCAAGATAATGTTGCCATCTTTGTCGATACCAAATTCAACTTTAAAATCAACCAGTTTTAAATTTCTCTCTGCAAAGAATTTAAATAAGATAGAGTTGATCTCTCTTGCTGTGTGTCTTAGAGTTTGAAGATCTTTTTCACTTTTTACTAGCCCCATGATGATGCAGTGCTCATCAGTAACTAGTGGATCGTGTAAATCGTCGTTTTTGTAGTAGAACTCAACAAGTGTAAAAGGTAAAACTGTGCCTTCTTTTATGCCAAGCCTTTTGCTAAGTGAGCCAGTTGCGATATTTCTCACAACAACTTCAAGAGGTATGATCTCGCATTTTTTGACCACTTGCTCAGTGTCGCTGATCGTTTCAACTAGGTCAGTCACGATACCTTTGCTCTCTAGCAGTTTAAAAAGCTGAGTAGAGATTTTGTTATTTAGTGCGCCTTTGCCAGCTTCGTTGCCTCTTTTTTGAGCATCAAATGCTGTTAGATCGTCTTTAAATTCAGCCACAAGTAGATTTGGATCGTCTGTGGCGTACATTTTCTTGCCTTTTCCCTCGTAGATAAGCTCTCTTTTTTGCATGTTGTTCTCCTTTAGATTATTGTTGTTTTATCTTTAAAATTTTGATCGTATCAATCGCTGTTTTTAACTGAATATCCTCATCAACTTTTTTCTGTGTGATTATATTTTTATCATCTTTTGTTTCAGTTTTATTACCCTCGCTTGTTGGATTTATCTTGTTTAGCTCGCTCTTTAGGTGCGCTTTTAGTTCGCTCTCTTTGATGCTAAATGCACTATCATCACTTTGTGGCACTTTGCCAGGATGCACGACTACATCAGGCGTGACGCCAACAGCTTGGATAGTTCTGCCACTTGGTAAGTAGTATCTTGCGATGGTTAGTCTTAGCGCTTCTGTATCGTCTATTGGTAGGATTACTTGAACGCTGCCTTTACCAAAAGTGTTTTCGCCAATTATCACCGCACGCTTGTGATCTTGCAGTGAGCCACTTACGATCTCGCTAGCGCTTGCACTTCCGCCATTTACCAGCACTACAAGTGGGAGTTTTGATAAGGTTTTGCTAGCGCTTGCTTTATACTCTACATTTTCAGATGCATCACGACCTTTTTGAGATACGATGATACCGTTATCTACAAAAAGATCCACTAGATCAACAGCTTGATTTAAAAGACCGCCAGGGTTGTTTCTAAGATCAAGTATGATGCCATTTGCTTTAGGATGCTCTTTGATCGCCTCTTTTACCTTTGTGACGACGTTTTTGTCAAAATTTGTGACGCGTATATAAAGGATGTTATCGTTTTCTATCATTTTTGCATAGACAGACTCAACCTTTATAAGATCTCTTATGATCTTTACGTCAAATGGCTTTTGCTCGCCTTTTCGCAAAATCGTAATTGTTATCGGAGTTTTTGGCTTGCCGCGCATCTTATTTACAGCTTCATCTATCGTTGTGCCGATAGTTGAGTTGCCATCGATCCTTAAAATGATATCGCCAGCTTTTATGCCTGCTTTATCAGCTGGAGTGTCCTCGATAGGCGAGATAACGGTTAGTGCGCTATCTTTCATGCCAACTGTTATGCCAAGTCCGCCAAATTCTCCGCTTGTTTGCACCTGCATATCTTTATATGCTTTTTCATTTAAAAAGCTCGAGTGAGCATCTAAATTTTGCATCAAACCAGCGATGGCTTTGTCAATTATCTCTTTAAATTTAATGTCATCAACGTAGTATTTTTCAACAGTTGAGATGGTTTTTGTAAGTTTTGAAAGTGCTTCAAGTTTCGCACTCGCCTCATCTTCAGTTTTAGCAAAAAGTGCATTTACTGCTACGCTTGAGATGAGTAGGGCGCCTGTTATTTTTAGCGCAAAAGATCTAGTAAATTTATTCAAAATATCTCCTATATTTTTTGGCTTAATTTTATTAACATTTGGCTAAAAAAAGCATAAATTTAACCTTATATTTTTAGCTTTTGTCTATTTTTAACACAAATTTATAACAGCAAATTTTAGCAATTATATAAAAAGAGTGACAAAGGCTATAAAAATACTTGACAATATAAGACTAAAGTTATATAATGCCGCCATTATAAAATAACTTAAGGAGCTTTAATGGCTGACATAACAGAAAATTTAACAGCGCAGATGCAAGAGACACTTGAAAAAGGCGTTAGCTTAGCGATCTTTTCTAAAAATCCACAAGTTGTGCCACTTCACGTCTTTTGGGCTTTGCTTGCTGATAGCAATTCTATTTTAAATCAAGTATTTAATAAGATGAACATAGGCAAAGACGCAGTCGAGCTTGAGATAAAAAGCAAGATCTCGTCACTCCCAAGCAGCTCAAACGTTACAAAAGATAACGTTTCAGTTTCAAGAGAGCTTATAAATTCGCTTGAAAATGCAAAAGCTTTAATGGTAAGCATGGGCGATAGCTACATAGCTGTTGATACATGGATCATCTCTGCTCTTGAGCTTAGTGAGATCAAACAAATTTTAAGCAAATTTTGCGACATCTTAGAGATCAAAAAGAATCTTGAGAGCATAAGAGGCGGTAAAAAGATAGATAGTCAAACTGGCGATGATACTCTTGATAGCTTAGAGAAATTTGGTATCGATCTAACGCAAAAAGCCCTAAATAAAGAGCTTGATCCAGTCATCGGCCGTGATGAAGAGATCACTAGAATGATGCAAATTTTAATAAGAAAGAGTAAAAACAACCCTATCTTGCTTGGTGAGCCAGGCGTTGGTAAAACAGCTATCGTTGAGGGGCTAGCTCAAAAGATAGTGGCTCGCGATGTGCCAACAAGCCTTGCAAACAAGCGTGTTATCGCACTTGATATGAGCGCAGTTGTAGCTGGAGCAAAGTATAGAGGCGAGTTTGAAGATAGGTTAAAAGCTGTCATCGACGAGGTCAAAAAAGCTGGCAACATCATACTTTTTATAGATGAAATTCACACCATAGTAGGAGCTGGTGCTAGCGAGGGCGGAATGGACGCAGCAAATATCCTAAAACCAGCTCTTGCGCGTGGCGAGCTTCACGCTGTTGGTGCGACAACATTAAAAGAGTATAGAAAATACTTTGAAAAAGACGCAGCACTTCAAAGACGTTTTCAACCAATAGACGTCAAAGAGCCAAGTGTAAATGAGGCATTGCAAATTTTACGTGGTATAAAAGAGCGTCTTGAAGTTCATCACGGCATCACGATAACTGATAGCGCGCTAGTTGCCGCAGCAAGGCTAAGCGACCGCTACATCGCAAACCGCTTCTTGCCGGATAAGGCGATAGACCTTATAGATGAGGCAGCAGCTGAGCTTAAGATGCAAATAGAGAGCGAACCATACGAGCTTTCAAAGATAAAACGTGAGATCGTAACGCTTCAAGTAGAAAAAGAAGCTCTAAAGATGGAGGATGCGGATAAAAACAAAGAAAGACTTGGCGAGATCGAAAAAGAGATAGCTGATCTAAATGAGAAAAAGCTAGCACTTGATACTAAATTTGAAAACGAAAAGGCCGTTTTTGGCGGAATTTCAAAAGCGACAAAAGAGATCGATAGCTTAAAATCACAAGCTGAGATAGCAAAAAGAAATGGCGATCTTCAAAAAGCTGCCGAGATAGAATACGGCAAAATAGCAGACGCCAAAAAGCACAAACACGAGCTTGAAGAAAAATGGGAGCACATGAAAAAAGAGGGTGTGCTTCTTAAAAATCAAGTCGATGAAGAGCTTGTGGCTGAAATTTTGAGCAAATGGACTGGAATTTCAGTTAAAAAGATGCTAACAAGCGAAAAAGAGAAATATCTGCGCATCGAAGAGCATCTAAGAGAGAGCGTTGTCGGTCAAGATGACGCACTACACGCACTTGCACGTGCTGTTAAGAGAAACAAAGCAGGGCTAAATGAGGGTCAAAGGCCGATTGGTTCGTTTTTATTTCTTGGACCAACAGGCGTTGGTAAAACTCAGTCTGCTAAGGCTTTGGCTAAGTTCTTGTTTGACGATGAGAAGGCGCTTATCCGCTTTGATATGAGCGAATATATGGAAAAACATAGCGTGAGCAGGCTTCTTGGTGCGCCTCCAGGATATGTAGGCTACGATGAGGGCGGTCAGCTAACAGAGGCGGTTCGCAGAAGACCATACTCAGTCATACTTTTTGACGAGGTTGAAAAGGCTCACAAGGATGTATTTAACATACTTTTGGGCATACTTGATGATGGACGCGCGACTGATAATAAAGGCGTAACGGTTGATTTTAAAAACACGATCATCATTTTAACTTCAAACATCGCTTCAAATTTCATAATGGAGCTAAAGGGTGAAGACCGTGACGTGGCTGTTAAAAACGAGCTTAAAAACTACTTTAAACCTGAGTTTTTAAATAGGCTTGATGATACTATCATCTTTAATCCTCTAAACGAGCAAGGCTTGATATCTATCGTTGAGATCATGTTTAAAGAGCTTGAAAAAACTCTTCACAACCGCGGCATCAAGGCAGTTTTAAGCGAAGAGGCTAAGAAATTTATCGCAAAAGCTGGCTTTGACATAGTTTATGGCGCAAGACCTCTTAGAAGAGCGCTTTATGAGCTAGTTGAAGATAAGATCGCTGATATGATCTTGAAAGATGAGCTTGAAAGTGGCGATGAGATCACTATCGATAGCGACGGCGAGAAGATCATCATTAAGAAAAAATAACTTCAAATTTACTTGGCAGGTTGGATCAACTTGCCAAGCCTCGCATAAATTTAACTAATATCCTTATTTGATCTGTAATAAAATATAAAAAATAGCACACAAAGCATCGCTACAAAGGCAAAAACTATCAATGTGCCGTCTTTAAATGAGCTTAAAAACATGCCATTTGTATTCATACCAAAAAAGCCAGTGATGAAATTTAGCGGCAAAAATAGAGCCGAAATGAGCGTCAAGAGATAGATATTTTTATTTATCTTGTCGTTTTTGGCACTTTGTATAAATGTATAGATATCTTCAACCCTGCAGGCATATTCGTTGGCTATTGTTTTAAAGACACTTGCCTCGTGGATGCTGTTTTTAAGCTCTTTTTTAAGCCCTTGTTGCTCACTTTGGCAGATCGCAAGAGCTTCGTAAAAGTGCGAAATGCTATTTTGAAATTTTCTGATCTCATACTTTAAAAAGTGGTGTCTTTTTATAAATTTCTCAAAATTTTTCTGGCTAGCATAAATTTTCTCATACTCATTTAGCTCGTCTTGGTGCTCTAAAATTTTATTTGCATATTCGTTACAAATCCCTTTAATAGCTACTTCAAACGCGCTTTTATCACATTCATGCTCAAGATCTTCTTTGTAAATTTTGCCATCTTTGAATAAAAATTTAAAAACTTGCTTTTGCGATGATGAGATGAGCGTGATGTAGTCAAATGCATCTCCATAAAAATATCCACAAAGTGCGCTTTTATAGCTCATCTGTGCTCCTTTTTGCGTAGAAATTTCGCTTAAATTTAGCAAATTCGCCGACCTCTATCGCTTCTCTCATCTCTTTCATCAAATTTAGATAGTAGTGTAGGTTGTGAAGGCTTGCTAGTCTAAAAAATGTGAGCTCTCTAGCCTTAAAAAGGTGGTTTAGATAGCCTCTGGAGTAGCGCTTGCAGGTGTAGCACTGACACTGCGGATCAATCGGCGCGTGGTCGTTTATAAATTTGGCTGATTTTATATTTATCTTGCCAAAGCTAGTAAAGAGCGTGCCGTTTCTTGCGTTTCTAGTTGGCATAACGCAGTCAAACATATCAACGCCTCGCTCGACGTTTTCAACTAGGTCTTCAGGCGTACCAACACCCATTAGATAGCGAGGTCTAAGTTCATCCATAAATGGCATAACCGCCTCAACCGTGTCATACATCGCCTCGTTGCTCTCGCCAACGCTTAGCCCACCTATGGCAAGGCCGTCAAATGGCATCTGATTTAAGGCTTCAGCGCAAAATTTACGTGCCTCATAGTCGGTGCCGCCTTGGACGATACCAAAGATATTTTGCTGCAAGCCAACGCCCTTGCTTTGCATAAATTTGTGATAATCAATCGCCTCTTTTGCCCATTTTATCGTTCGCTTTATGCTTAGATCTATCCTTTTTGGCTCAGCAGGCAAGGCGACTAGGTCATCAAGTATCATCATTATATCGCTGCCAAGCTCATACTGCGTATCAAGGACGGATCTTGGCGTGAAGTAGTGTGTGCTGCCGTCGATGTGGCTTTTAAATTTTATACCGCCATCATCGTTTTTGGTGTTTGACCTAAGCGAAAATGCCTGAAATCCGCCGCTATCAGTTAAAAACGAGCGATCAAATTTAGAAAATCCGTGAAGTCCGCCAAACTCACGCACGACCTTGCTGCCAGGACGCAGATACATGTGGTAGGTGTTTGCTAAGATTATCTTTGCGTCTAAAATTTCACTCATATCAAAGGCATCTAGGCTTTTAACTGCGCCAACAGTGCCAACTGGCATGAAAACTGGCGTTTGTATCACGCTGTGAGCGGTTGTTAGAACGCCTCGCCTTGCGTTGCCATCTTTTTTTATAACTTCAAATTTCATCTAAGTCCTTAAAATTTTTGATTTTTTATTTTAACAAAATTTATAATATAATCCAGAAATTTTAAGGCAAAGGAACTTTTTGCAAAAAAGAAATGATATCGTTTTTAGCGAAGCAAACGGCACTGCGACCATAAAATTTGCAGGTGAGTTTAGCTACAAAGACGCAAAAAATTTACAAAGCATTTTTAAAAAAATCCAAAAGCTTAACGGCAATGTTAAATTTGACTTTAGCGAGCTAAAGAGTATTGATTATGCTGTTTTGATCCTTTTAAAAAACACGCTAAATGGCAAGAAATTTGAGATCATCACAAATGATGAAAAGATAAAGGCGATGGGCGATCTTTTAAATGATGAGAAGATTGATTTTAAATATATGCCACCGCACAATAGCCTAAATTTTTTCTCACGTCTCGGTGAGAAAATTTGCGAGGGATTTGTAAATTTGCTTGAGTTTGGCTCGTTTTTGGGCGAGTTTTTGATAAAAAGCGTGAGGATTTTATTTAATCCTGCAAATTTAAGGTTTAGAGAATTTAGCAACTACATAAAAGATGGTGGCGTAAATGCTGTTTTCATCGTATCGCTCACCGCTTTTTTGATAGGCGTCGTGCTTGCATATCTTGGCAGTGCGATGCTTGCAAGCTTTGGGGCAAGTATATTTATAGTTGAGATCATGGGCATGCTAACGCTTAGAGAGGTTGCTCCGCTCATCGCCGCTATCGTCGTGGCGGGCAGGTCGGCCTCTAGCTTTACCGCGCAAATTGGCGCTATGAAGCTAACTGAGGAGATAGACGCGATGAAGACTATGGGCTTTGAGCCCTTTAACTTCTTGGTGCTGCCGCGCATCATCGCCATGGTGCTTTGCGTGCCTGTCATCATCTTTATAGCTGATAGTATAAGCATTTTAGGGCAGATGATCATTTGCCAAACAATACTTGATATCAGCTTTAGCGACTATCTCAATAGATTTCGCGAGATGGTCGAGCTTAGGCACTTTGCTGTTGGTATGATAAAGGCTCCATTTTTTGGCGCGGTAATTGCGATCATTGGCTGCATGAGGGGATTTGGCGTTAGTCAAAACGCCCAAAGCCTTGGAGCGATGACAACCGTTAGCGTTGTAAATGCGATATTTTGGGTCATTGCGCTTGATGCATTTTTCGCGATAATTTTTATGTGGCTAAAGATATGAACGAGATAATAGTTGGAAAAAACATAACGACAAGTTATGGCGATAAGATAATGCACGATAATGTGAGCTGGAGCGTCAAAGAGGCTGAAATTTACGGCTTTTTAGGCGGCAGTGGCACTGGTAAAACGACGCTAATGAAGACGATGATATATCTAAAAAAGCCAAATAAGGGCGATATAACGTTTGACGGCGTCAATATGTGGAAAAGTAGCCAACAAGAACAACAAGAGATAAAGCTAAAAAGTGGGACGATGTTTCAGTTTGGAGCGCTTTATAGCTCGATGACGATCCTTGATAATGTGGGTGTTTTGCTTCATGAGTACTCTAAATTTAACAAGCGCCAGATCGATGAGATAGCGATGTTTTGGATACAAAAAGTTGGGCTTAAAAAAGAAGTTTCTATGCTTTATCCAAGCGAGCTAAGTGGCGGTATGAAAAAGCGTGCTGCACTCGCAAGAGCCTTGGTGCTAAGTCCAAGGGTGCTATTTTTAGATGAGCCAAACAGCGGCCTTGATCCAGTTAGCTCGCGCCAGATGGATGCGCTCATAAAAGAGCTTCGTGATAGCATCGGCGTAACAGTCGTCATGGTGACGCATGATGCTGATAGTATTTTTGATATTTTGGATAGATTTTTGATAATAGATAACAAAAAGATAGCCTTTGAGGGAGATATAAAAGAGCTTGAGCATCTTGAAAATAACCCGCTTGAAGAGCTATTTAAAATGAGGAAAAAGTAGATGGAAAATAGAAATTCTTATACCATTGTTGGCATGTTTTTCATAGCCTGCCTTACAGCATTTGCGATATTTATCTGGTGGATGACTAGCAAAAATAACACAAAGGTTGATTTTAAAGAGTATTACATCCACACGACCGAGCTACCAAGCGGATTAAAGGTGGATTCTACGGTTAAATTTATCGGCGTACCAGCTGGAAGCGTCAGTGATATAAATTTTGTCGATGATAAAAACGCTCTTATAAACATCACGATGAAGATAAGAGAGGACCTGCCTATCAAGGCTGATAGCATAGCAAGCATCGAAGTTCAGGCTATTAGCGGTGTGGCTAGTATCAATATAAGCCGAGGCACGAAGGATTTTAAACCGGGCGATAAGCCTATCTTAAAGCTTGAAGAGAGCCTTCTTTCAAAGCTTGGAAACAACGCTGAAAACATCACTTTAAAGATAAATCAAACCCTTGATAAAGTTGATGGCTTTTTCTCAGCTGAAAATATCTCTCACATCGAATCAATCCTAAGAAATATCGATAAATTTACACAGGTTTTAACCGATGAAAATGGTCTAAGCGAGGTTGATAGCATCGTTAAAAATGTAAAAAATTTCACCGATAGTTTAAACAAAACCGACACAAAAGAGCTTGCTAAAAATTTAAACACACTAATCGCAAGCGCAAATTCAGTTTTCAAATCAGCAAATTCAGCCGTCACTGGATATAGCTCGCTTCAAGATATCGTCACTCAAAAGGTAAAAAACGGCGAATATGACCTTAGAAACACGCTCTCGCCGCTGCTTAGAGAGGCTAGTGATTTTTTAAATGGATTTGACAAGACGCTTCGTGAGTTTAGGGGCGCGTTGCAAAGACTTGAGGACAATCCTTACGAGTTTTTCTTCACAAATCCAGTGCCAAATGACAAAGGAGATAAAAAATGAGAAATTTAATCTTTCTAGCGGCTGCATTTTTATTTTTTGGCTGCTCGCTAAAGACCGACGTACCACAAGCTACGATGTATGAGATACACTACTCAAATAAGGAGTGCTCGGCTGAAAACAAGCAAAAAGAGCTAAAAAATGTCTTCATCGAAAACGTGAGCGCCCTTGATATGGTCGATACTAGAAAAATTTTGATCGTTGCTGAAAACAACAAGATAAGATACCTGAGCGATGCTAAATTTGTCTCTGAGCCAAGTGAGATGGTCTATAAGTCGCTCGTAAAAGGGCTTTACTCAAACTGCGCTGCAAAGCCGATATTTTCGCCAAATGCAAAGGATCTTAGGCTAAAAGTTAGCATCATCTCACTTCAAATAAGAGGCGACAAAGCCGAAGTTTCGCTAGCTTACGAGCTATTTAACGCAAACACTTCGCTAAAATCAGGCATGATAACAAAAGAAATTTTCTGCCCAGACCCAAGCTCAAGCACTATTTTTGATACGATAAACAAGGCTACAAATTTAGCTATCGATACTTTAATCTCTGAAATAATCTACTAAAATTTTCTTAAATTTTTTGGCTGTGAAAGCTTAAATTTACAGCCAAAAATAGCTTATTTTAAAGACCTTTTGTTATAATGTGGCTTTAAAATACGGAGAATTAATGAAAAAAATTTTAATAATCGCAGATGGAGCTTTTGCAAGAAATTTTTTAGATAGACTTCTTGGAGCAAAGTCAAATTTACACCACTACATCGTTGTTTCAAACGAAGACCTTAGTCAAAAGGCAAATTATGAAAATTTCACATTTTATCAGTTTGACCCAACGAGCCTTTCAAAGCTAAAGAGCATAAGCGACGGCTATTTTAGCCAGTTTTGTATAGTGAGCGACAACGAAAAAGAGGCGGTTGCTGTTTATGAAAATTTAAGACAGATCAGCACAAAGACTGAGACCATTTTTATGAACTCGTGGGAGCTAGATGAAAAGTGCAAGGAGACTTTCGCGAGCGACAAGCATCTAAGCGTGGTTGATATAAGAGATATCGCAGCTTCAAGGCTTATGGACTATCTGCCAGACATGCCTGTATATGCTGATAATATCGGCTTTAGCGAGGGCGAGATCATGGAGGTTAAAGTGCCAATAGGCAGCTCATACATGTATCGTCACATCAGCTCAGTCGCGCAGAAAAAGTGGCGTATAGCGCTCATTTATAGGGGTAATGAGATCATCTTGCCAAAGCCAAATTTGATGATACAGCCAAGCGACATCTTGCTGATCGTTGGCGATCCAAACGTGCTTCAAAACGTCTACCGCTCGATAAAACGCGAGAGTGGGCAGTTCCCAAGCCCATTTGGTAGCAACATCTACACGCTAATAGATATGAAGTCAATGAGCAAAGAGCGCGTTAGCAAGCTAATAAAAGATAGCCTATATGTACATTCAAAGCTAAATAACAAACGCCTTATCTTTAGGGTGATAAACCCAACTTTAGGCGAAAATTTAGAGACGTTAAAGGCGATAAAAGAGAAAAATATCCTTGTTTTGATGGATTATTTTAATAGCGACAATAAATCGATAAAAGATGACGTTTTAAAGCACGACATCGGACTAATCATAAGCGATAATAAATACTTTTTTAAATTTCAAAAGCTATTTTATGAGCTTAAAATCCCAGTGCTAAAAACGGGTAAAATTTTGCTCTCAAAGGTAAAAGAGGGCGTGATACTAGGCGATCAAAGCCAAGAGGTAGAAAATCAATCAGCTGTCATTACAGACTGCTGCGCGCAGCTTGATTTGGAGATGAGATTTTACTATTTTGATAACAAACATAGCGACGATGAGGCGCTAAAAGAGCACTTTGAGAGTATTAGCACACTCTTTTCAAAGCGCATAAAGATAGAAAATCACAGCCTTAAAAACCCGCTTGTAAAGCTAAAAGGCACAAATGATCTGCTTCATTTTGTGATGTTTAGCAAGAGCGTGGCAAATGGCAGCGCTTTTGCCTTTTTATCAACAAATTTAAATAGACTTTATAAAAAACTAAGCCAAAACGCACAGCTTTTTGTGCCAGTAAGTGAGTAGAAAATGCAGATAAATTTAAACCTTAAGGAAAAGGCGTCAAGCTATAAAATTTATATAAACGAGCTTGAGAGATTAGAGCTAAAGGGCAAGGTCGGCATCGTCACAAACGCCAAAGTGGCGGGGCTTCATCTTGAAAAGCTACTTAGCGTTTTAAAGTGTGATGAGAAATTTATCATAAGCGTGCCAGACGGCGAGGAGTATAAAAATTTAACAACGATAGGGCAAATTTTAGAGCAGCTTTTTGTTAGTAAATTTGACCGCTCATCTACGCTCATAGCTCTTGGTGGTGGCGTCATCAGCGATATGACTGGCTTTGCGGCAAGCATATATGAAAGAGGGATAAGCTTCATAAATATCCCAACCACGCTTCTGGCGCAAGTCGATGCTAGTGTGGGCGGAAAAACTGGGGTAAATAACAAATTTGGTAAAAATTTAATCGGCTCATTTTATCAGCCAAAGGCAGTTTTTTGCGAGATAAATTTCTTAAAAACATTGCCAAAGAGAGAATTTGCAGCTGGTGTGGCTGAGGCTTTAAAGATGGCGATAACCTTTGATAAAGAGATGTTTGGCTGGCTAAAGAGCGTAAATTTAGACGATGAAAACTTAGCAAAACTTGTTGAAAAGTCGATAAATTTAAAGGCTAGGGTGGTCGAGCAAGATGAGAAAGAAAAGGGACTAAGAGCCATCCTAAACTACGGCCACACCTTTGCTCACGTTATCGAAAATGAGACAAACTACAAAGAATTTTTACACGGCGAAGCGGTGGCGATAGGTATGAATATGGCAAATCGCCTAAGCGTTAGACTAGGTCTCATGAGCGAGGCGCAGGCAGAGGAGATAAGGCAGGTTTTAGAGAAATTTGATCTGCCCGTAAGCTATAAAATAGAAAATGAATATGCATTTTACGAGGCGTTTTTTATGGATAAAAAGACAAAAGGTGATAAGATAAATTTCATCATCGCAGATAAAATCGGCAGTGCGTTCATCAAAAATGACGTCAAAAAAGAGGACGTTTTAGAAACTTTGAGAGAATTTAAATGAAAAAGATCCTAGTTTTTCTACTTTTTTGCTTTGCACTTTACGCTGAAGAGAACGCTACACTTGAGCAAAATGTCTCACAAAATTTACAAAATAGCGAGCTTATAAAAGAAATTTCAAACCTAGATAACTCCCTAAAAAACAACATCTGGATCACAAGATACGCTAACTACAACACCTATCAAAAGCTTCTTGATGAGCTAGAGCAAAATGAAAATGAGCTTAAAAAGCTTGATAAAGGCTCGAAAAGAGGTGGCGATCTCATAAAGAGAAGTCAAACTCTAAAAGAGCAGATAAATTTGCTAAAAGAGTATGAGAAAACGCCATTTTCAAATATGCTAGCAGCCCCAGAAATGGAGACACCACCTAGGATAAATAGCCCAGTGGCGCTGGTATCTGGCTTTTCATACATCAAAAAGATAAGAAGCGACAAGATCGAGTACCAAAGGCACATCAAAGAGCTTGACACCTTGCTTGAGAAGCTTGAAGCAAAAGAGAATTTACTAAATAGGCTAAATTTGGTAGATGACAGCGAGCAAAATAGGGCAAGTCTAAACCTTGCAAAGCAAGAGATAGGCGACTTCAAAGCGGCAAAACAGATCGCTGATACCACTTATAGCGTCTATGAAAAAAGGGCAGATGAAGCGGTAAATATGACGACATCTGACATCAAGGCTCAGTTTTTAAGCATGGGCTACACAGCCATCGTCATCCTTTTAACGATCGGACTAACATTTATCGCTAAATTTATTGTTAAAAGAACGATCACAGATAACGAGAGATTTTACACGGTCAATAAATTCTTAAACGTACTAAACATCACCGTTATCATCATAATCCTGCTCTTTTCATACATCGAAAACGTCACATATCTAGTAACCGTGCTAGGTTTTGCTTCAGCTGGTATCGCCATTGCGATGAAAGATATGTTTATGAGCATGCTTGGTTGGATGGTTATCATGTTTGGTGGCACTATCCACGTGGGCGACCGCGTCAGGGTCTATCACGACGGTAGCGAATTTGTGGGCGATGTGATAGACATTTCGCTGCTTCGCTTAACCGTCTTTGAAGACGTTAGCTACTCGACCTATAAAACAAACCGCCGTGCAGGTAGGATCATCTTTGTGCCAAATAACTACATCTTTACAGACCTCATCGCAAACTACTCACACTACGGCATGAAGACCGTTTGGGACGGCATAGATGTCGTGATAAGCTTTGATAGTAATCACAAAAAGGCCGCCTATCTAGCAAAAAATATAGTAAAAAAATATTCAAAAGGCTATACAGACATCGCAAAACGCCAGATGAACAAGCTAAGAAGCCAGTACAGCATCAAAAATCCAAACGTAGAGCCAAGAATTTATACATTTTTTGAGCCTTATGGTATCAATATCTCATGCTGGTATATGTCCAACTCATACGCCACGCTCGCTCTTAGAAGCACGATAAGCGCTGAGATCATCGAAGCATTTTTGGCTCACGATGATATAAAGATAGCTTACCCAACGCAAACTATGTTTATAGGCAAAAAAGAAACGCCAAGCGATCACGTAGCTCACGCTGAGCAAGAGGGCGAAAATATCTAATGCAAAAGATATTTTTTAAGACATTTGGCTGCCGCACAAACATCTATGACACCGAGCTTTTAAAGAGCTACATCAAAGACTACGAGATCACAAATGACGAAGAGGTCGCTGATATCGTAGTCATAAACTCATGCACCGTGACAAATTCGGCTGATAGCGGCGTTAGAAACTATATAAACGGCGTAAAAAGACGTGGCGCAAAGGTTATACTAACAGGATGTGGCGCAGTTAGTAAGGGCAAGGAGCTTTTTAGTAGCGGCGTCTTTGGTGTGCTAGGAGCTAGTAAAAAGAGCGATATAAACGAGCTTTTAAAGCAAGAAAAGCCATTTTTTGAGCTTGGAAATTTAAACTCAGTCGATAAAAACATCGTCACAAACTACGAAAATCACACAAAGGCTTTTATAAAAATTCAAGAAGGCTGCAACTTTAACTGTAGCTACTGCATCATCCCATCAGTGCGTGGCAAAGCTAGAAGCATGGATGAGGCGATGATACTAAAAGAAGCTAGAATTTTAGCTCAAAATGGCTATAATGAGCTCGTCTTAACTGGCACAAACATAGGCAGTTACGGCAAAGATACAAATAGCTCTCTTGGCAAACTGCTAGCAAATTTAGGTAAAATTTCAGGCATCAGACGCATAAGACTTGGCAGTATCGAGCCAAGCCAGATAGATGAGAGCTTTAGAGAAATTTTAAAAGAGGAGTGGCTGGAGCGCCATCTTCACATCGCACTTCAGCACACGAGCGAGGCGATGCTAAAGATCATGCGCAGGCGAAACAACGCATTTAGCGACTTAGAGCTTTTTAATGAGCTAAGCTCCCTTGGCTTTGCTTTGGGGACTGACTACATCGTGGGTCATCCAGGAGAGAGTGAAGAAATTTGGGCAGAGGCGGTGGAAAATTTCAAGAAATTTCCTATCACACATTTGCATGCTTTTGTCTATTCGCCTAGGCGTGATACGCACTCAGCGACGCTAAAAAGCGACGTTAGTGGCGATGTGGCAAAGGCAAGGCTGAAAGTTTTACAGGGCATTGCCTTGCAAAATAATGAAAATTTTAGAAAAAAACATAACGAAACTTTAAAAATTTTAGTCGAGCAAAAAAACGGCGACTTTTACGAGGGCTTTGATCAGTTTTACAACAAAGCTAAAATTTCTAGTAAGAATGACATAACAAAAGAGTGGTTGGAGGTAAGCGAATATGAAATTAAGCCAGATGCCAATTATGCAAAAATTTAAATTTAACAAGAAAAACATCCTGATAATAGCCGCTATGGCTCTGATAATAGCACTACTTTTTGCTGTTAGTAAAGAGCCACGAAACATCACCTACTCGCAATATATGCAACTAATGGATGGAAATTTCATCGATAAAGCGGTCATCGACGAAGACGAGGTCATCCTCTATGCGCAAAATAACCGCTTTGCCATCATAAAAGAGGGCATAGACATAAAAGAGCTCATAAAAAAGGTCCCAGTCGAGCGAAGCGTGCAATATATCACGCCTGGCATGGTCTGGGGAAGCATCATCTTTGTTTGTCTTGTGCTTTGGTATGCATATATTTTTAGGGCTATCAAGAAAAAAGAGGAGAGCCTTTTAAGCAAAAAGGACGGCGCTTTTGAGATAGAAAACGTGCTAAATCAAAATGCGATGCCAGTCATCTCAAACGTTAGATTTAGCGATGTAGCTGGCATTAGCGAGGTCAAAAGCGAGCTTAGCGAGATAGTTGATTTTCTTAAAAATCCACAAAAATATAGAAATTTTGGTATCAAAATGCCAAAAGGCGTGCTAATGATAGGCCCTCCAGGCGTTGGCAAGACGCTTGTGGCAAAGGCGGTCGCTGGCGAGGCAAATGTGCCGTTTTTTTACCAAAATGGTGCAAGCTTCGTGCAAATTTATGTCGGTATGGGCGCAAAAAGAGTTAGAGAGCTCTTTAGCAGAGCCAAATCCTACGCACCTTCAATTATCTTTATCGACGAGATAGACGCTGTTGGCAAGAGCAGGGGTGGGGCTAGAAACGACGAGCGAGAAGCCACGCTAAATCAGCTGCTAACCGAGATGGACGGCTTTGAAGATAACTCAGGCGTCATCGTCATAGCTGCAACAAATAGGATCGAGATGATCGACGAGGCGCTACTTAGATCAGGCCGTTTTGATAGGCGTATATTTTTATCAATGCCTGATTTTAACGACAGGGTGGCGATCCTAAACACATATCTAAGAGATAAAAACTGCGAAGTGTCAGCCGAGGATATCGCTAGAATGAGCGTTGGCTTTTCTGGTGCGGCACTTAGCACGCTTGTAAATGAAGCAGCGATAAACGCTCTAAGAAACGGCGAAAGCGTGCTTAGAATGAGGGATTTTGAGGCTGTTTTAAACAAGGTCTTGCTCGGCAAGAAAAAGGTGCTAAGCTACAGCGAGAGCGAGAAGAAAATTCAAGCCATCTACCAAGGTGCAAAGGCGCTAAGTGCTTACTGGTTTGATGTGAAATTTGAAAAAATTTCGCTCATTGAAGACCGCTTTATGGCGACTGAGCAAGAGATCGAGTCAAAGTCACAGATGCTCTCACGCATAAAGGTTTTAATCTCTGGCATGTGCAAGCTCGAGATAGATGAGAACGACATCTTTTCAAACTCAAGCAACGATCTAAATTTGGCAAAAGAGATCGCTTCAAAGATGGTTTATGAATACGGCATGGGAAATTCTTTCGTGCCAAATCCAAATGATGTGGAAGAAATTTTAAAACAAGCAAAAGATGAGATAATCTCCTTTTTAAAGGGCACAAACGAGCAAATCGCAAGGATAAGCTCATATCTGCTTGCTTATGAGAGCGTAGATAAAGAGACGCTTGCTAAAATTTTAAATGAAAACTACTAATAAAGGAGAAAAAATGAAAGCAAAAATAGGAATTCTAACTATGTCCGATCGCGCAAGTGAAGGCACATACGAGGACAAATCAGGCCCAGCAATCAAAGAGGTGCTTGATAGTTGGATAGTAAGCGAGAGAGAGTATTTTTACGAGGTGATCCCAGATGAGCTTGATCTTATAAAAGAGAGGCTCGTGCACATGATAGATGTGCTAGGATGCGACCTTGTGCTAACGACCGGAGGCACAGGACCAGCCGTAAGAGATGTCACTCCAGAGGCTACTGAGGCAGTTTGCGAGAAGATGATGCCAGGCTTTGGCGAGCTAATGAGAGCTGCGAGCTTAAAATATGTCCCAACAGCGATCCTATCACGCCAAACAGCAGGCATCAGAGGCCATGCGCTTATCATAAATTTACCAGGTCAGCCAAAGGCTATAAAAGAGTGCTTGGAGCCGGTATTTCCAGCGGTGCCATACTGCATCGATCTTATAGAGGGTGCATTTATCGAGACAGATGAAAACGTGATGAAAGTTTTCCGCCCAAAACAAAAGAAAATTTCATAAACAAATTTTGTTAAACCACTGAAATTTAAGCCACCACTTTTATGAAGAGGTGGCAAATTTTACTACTGCTTCTTTTAATTTGATGCCTTTTTAGCTGCTATTTTAAGTATGCATGTTTTTTGACTAGTTTTTAGCTTGCTTATTTGTTTTGATTTGTTGTTGTTAAATTTGATGAAGAATAGCTTTTATGTCATATTTTGCGATTAAGCTAGAGTGATGAAAAATTTGCAAAGCATGGCGCTAAAGATTTCTTGCATAGGGATTATTGGTGAATTAAATTTTTAAAATAGCTTTGACTTAAGTGCCCTTAAAACTAAAAACATCATAGGGCTATTATGTTTTAGTTTTTAAATTTACAACCTCTTGTATTAGAAAATATAGATAAAACATTTGAATTTTTAACCAAAGGGCTTAAATTTATTGTTTTTTATCTTTGATATCTATTTATATAGATATTTGTCTCTTATTTTGTAAAGCAAGCTAGCAACATTTTCTAAAAGATTTTATAGCTAAATTTGCATTATTTTAAATAAATACTATTATACAAACTAGTATTTTTAATAATAAAAATTAAATTTATATTTTTATTTTATTTAAAAATTGTCATATATGTCTAAAAATTTATAAAAAACCTTGATAGCATTACTATCAAGGTTAAGTATATTTTTATCACTTTGTGCTATAATCTGCCAAAAATTTTAAAACAAGGAAAAGAAAATGGCAGATAAATTTGAATTTCAAACCGAGGTCAATGACCTTTTAAATTTGATGATCCACTCTCTTTACTCAAACAAAGAGATATTTTTAAGAGAGCTCATATCAAACTCAAACGACGCACTTGACAAGCTAAACTACTTATGCTTGACCGATGAAAAGTATAAAAGCTTAAGCTACACTCCAAGGATCGACATCAAAATCGACGAAAAAGCTAAGACTTTAACCATCAGCGACAACGGTATCGGCATGGATAAAGACGAGCTTATCGCAAATTTAGGCACCATTGCAAGAAGTGGCACAAAGGGCTTTATGCAAAGCTTAAGCGGCGATGCCAAAAAAGATAGCTCGCTGATCGGCCAGTTTGGCGTTGGCTTTTACTCAGCGTTTATGGTGGCAAGTAAGATCGAGGTTATAAGCAAACGAGCGCTAAGCGAGAAGGCCTATAAATGGACATCTGACGCAAAAAGCTACGAGATCGAAGATGCTAAAAAAGATGGCTTTGGTACGGATATAATCCTGCATTTAAACGACGATGAGTTTGCAAATTCTTGGCGTATAGAGGAGATAGTCAAAAAGTATTCAAACCACATCCCTTATCCTATATTTATGGATAAAGAGAGCTACGTCGCGCCAAAAGAAGGCGAAAAAGAAGGCACTTATGAGACTAAAAACGAGCAGATAAACAAGGCAAATGCGCTTTGGAGACTAAATAAAGCCAGCTTAAAAGAGCAAGACTACAACGACTTTTATAAGCAAATTTCACACGATAGCAGCGACCCGCTCCTTTATATCCACACAAAAGCTGAGGGTAAGATCGAGTACTCGACACTATTTTATGTGCCAAGCACTGAGCCGTTTGACCTCTTTAGGGTTGATTATCAAAGTGGCGTGAAGCTCTATGTGAAGAGGGTTTTTATAACTGACGATGCAAAAGAGCTTTTGCCGCCTTATCTAAGGTTTATCAAAGGTGTGATCGACGTTGAAGACCTGCCGCTAAACGTTAGCCGCGAAATTTTACAAGAAAATGCGATAATGCGAACCGTTAAAGAGCAAAGTGTGAAGAAAATTTTAAGCGAACTTGCAAAAGTAAAAGATAACGACCGCGAAAAATACATAAAATTTTACAAACTATTTGGCAAGGTTTTAAAAGAGGGGCTTTATGGTTTTAACGCTGAAAAAGAGCAAATTTTAGATCTTTGCCTATTTAAAAGCTCAAAAAGAGATGGGCTTATCAGTCTAAAAGAGTACAAAGAGGCGATGAAAGAGGATCAAAAGTCGATCTACTACATCAGCGGCAACAACGAAAATATGCTAAGAAATTCGCCGCTTCTTGAGAGCTTTAAGAAAAACGATATCGAAGTGCTTATTATGGATGAAGAGATCGACACGATCGTCATGCCAATGGTCAATGAATTTGATAAAACACCTCTAAAATCAGTCTCACACGCTGATATAAACGACGAGATCAAAAGTGATGAGAAGGTCGATGAGAGCAAGGTCGCAAACACGCTTGTTAAGATGAAAGAGATATTAAAAGACGAAGTTAAAGACGTTAGGCTAAGCTCAAGGCTCTCAAGCTCGGCTGCGGTGCTAATATATGATAAAAACGACCCTGATTACGCTATGCAAGAGATGTTAAAACAGATGGGACAAGGCGCAAATGCTCCAAAAGTTAAGCCGATCTTGGAGATAAATGCCGATCATGAAATTTTTGCTAAACTTGAGAAAAATGAGGCGATGGTTTATGACATAGCGCCTTTGCTTCTTGATATGGCAAGGCTAAATGAGGGCATGAGCCTAGAAAATCCAGCTAAATTTTCAGAACTTCTAACAAAAGTGATGATAAAAGCTATATAAAATTTGTAAGCCCAAATAAATTTGGGCTTTTTAAATTTGTAGTCTAGTAAAAGCCTAAAATACGAGCTAAGTTAAATTTGGCTCCATTATTAGTTTGACTTTTGCTTATTTTTGCTCTTTGTATTTTAAAACTTGAGCGTAAATTTCATCTTTTAGTTTTAATTTTTCTTTTTTCAAGGCATCAAGCTCAGAGGCTTGCGCTGCTTTGCTATCTATTTTTTCATTTAGCTCGTCATGCTTTTTGCAAAGTGCGGCAAAATGAACATCAGCTTTTTTCAACTCATTTATGAGATCAGTGTATTCGTGTAACATACGTAGCTCCTGTAAAAAATTTATAAATTCTAACAAGGCTTTGTAAATGTTTGGCTATCTAAATTTAGATCTATAAAAGCTTAGTGGTTAAGTCAAATTTATGCCACAAATCAAATGCAAAAACTAAACGTATTTTAGCTCTTCTGGCTTGTGTTTGCTCTTTACTAGGCGCTTGGTTAGACGTATGCCATCAACTGTACCGATGACTAAAAGCTTTGTGCCAGTGCCGATTAGAGTGTCACCATTTGGCATAGGGATAAATTTATTATTTATGTCTCTAATGCCTACCACGTCAGCATTAGTGATATTTCTTAGGTGTGTCTCTTTTAGTCTTTTAAACCTTATCCAAGAGTAGTCAGGCACAAGAATTTCTTCTATGTCGATAGGCGAACTTTTTGTGTATAGAAATTGCTCGAGTAAATTTTCCATATCAGGTCTTACGCTCATGGCACTTAGACGCTGTGCGACTAGGCGAGATGGGCTTACGACGTTATCAGCGCCAAGTTTTTTAAGTCTTTGTGTGTCATCTTCACTGTCGGAGTTTGTGATAATATGGTAAGGTTTTTTGCGGCCTATCTCTTTTTCATAAAGTCTAACAGATGCGATAAGTGCGATATTATCAGCGATATTTGGGCTAAGAGTGATTAGTCCTTTTGCGCTTGATAGATGCGTTTTTAAAAAGGCGATTTGAGTGTGAGGCTGAGCTTTTATGAAGTATGGATACTTGTAAATTTGAGCTAATTCTGCGATATCTTCTCTGTCATCGACCACTACAAATGGTATGTGATTTTCACGAAACTGAGCGCTAAGCTCGATCGTGTAGAGGTTGTGATAACAAATAACGAAGTGATTTTTTAGTCTTGCGATCTTGTAAAGCATGCGCCTTTCCTTTAAAATGCTAATTAATGTGCCTCTTTTTAGAACTTCTACAACGATACCGATTGATAGTGTAAAAATAATGAAGCCAACAAGGATAAAAGTTATAGTAAAAATTCGCCCCTTTGGAGTTATGGGCGCAACTTCGGTAAAACCGACCGTCGTGAAGGTCATACCTGCTTGGTAAAAGGCATCTATGAGAGAGAAGTTATCTATAAAGATATAACCCAGTGTTCCAAAAAGTAACAGTAGTACGACTGAAATTAGTGGAAATCTAAAAGGTTTTAGTTGTTCGTAAAGCTCAGTATCTAGGCTTATTTCTGGTTTTGCGGAGTTTGACCAGTTGAGGAATTTTAAAAGTCTTGAGAGAAAAGACATAAATTCCTCTTCATTTTATCTCTTAGTTTGATTGCTTTTTCATAGTTCTTAGAGTAGAAGCAGCAACTTTTATTCTTCTTGTTGTGCCATCTTCTAGAGTAACACGGATAGTTCTAAGATTTGGTAAAAATCTTCTTTTAGTTTTATTGTTGGCATGACTCACGTTGTTGCCTACCATTGGTCCTTTACCAGTTATTGCACATCTTTTTGACATTTTTTTATAAACAAAAATTTCTGCTGATTTTTATCTAAACAAAAACCAAAGTATTGCTTAAAAATGAACATTTATATTTATAAGTTTTGTTGATTTTTTTATTTAATTAAGGCTAAAAATAGCCCCAAAATAAAAATCGGTAAAAACAAAAAATGCTAACTAAAAATCAAATAGATGAAATTTCAAATTTTTATCTATAAAATGCCCGATGCTTTTTATGAGTGCCAAAAGCACTTGGATGAGGGCGACATCACTGCTGCTATGGAGCTTTTGAGGGGTAGTGAGACTTTTAAAGCGTACTTTGCTACGATAGTAAATTTAGGCGATTTTGGCGTTCAAAACCACACTAGAGATATCTATGCGATGGCTTATCCGCTAGGCATAGACAACCTAAAAATGATAATTTGCTCTTATTTTGTTTTTATCAAATCTCCAAAAAGATATAAAAATTTTGGTGTAAATTTACACTCGATGATGGAGTTTAATGCCAAATTTCTATCTGACTGGAGCAAACTTCTAAACTACCTTGGGTTAAAAAATCAAAAAAATTTGTTTCTAGCTGCCTACGCGCTAATTTTGCTTATATTTTGCGAGCTTATCTTTTTGAAGTATCCACACTCGCTTAAACATATCGTTGGCTTTTCTGATATGAGCTTTGATAGGATCTTGCAGCGAAGGTTTGATATTTCGCTATTTGGAGTGCTTTTAAAGCTTGCAGGATGGGAGAGCGATAGGCTCACTAGAGAAGAGGTTTTGGTTTTAAAATACTTTAAAATTTTGCTCTCTTATGAGGCTAGCACTGCTAAATTTTTTGACTTTGGCATCGATAGGATCACCGATGTTAGCGTCCATGCTTCGGCTGATATGGTTATAAATTTAAAAAAGGCTCTTAGAAAATGAAAGTAACTTTTGAGGGCTCTTTGGCAATTGTTAGGCCATTTGGATTTTTAGAGGTTAATATCACCCCTTCAAGCATCAAAAAGGCCGAAGTAGAGCAAATTTGCGCAAGGCAGATAAGTGCCATTTTGCTTTCATTAAAAAATGTCACATTTTTTAGCCCTCTTTGGCTAAATAGCACGTGCGAGCATCTATCAAGCATCGCTAAGCAGATAGGCGCTGAGTTTGCAGTCTGCGATTATGACGATACTTTTTACGAGCTTGTCGCAAAGACTTCAAAAAATATTTTGAGATTTTCACTCTTTGAAAATGAAAAAGTTGCGACGCTATTTTTAAATGATACTTTAGCAGATAGCAGCGAAGCCATTGTGATTTATAACAAAAACGAGCAGTATAAAGACTATATCAACTCGCTTTTGGAGCAAAAGTGCTATAAGTGTAAATTTGTAAAAAGCGTAGAAGAATTTAACGCTGCCAAGCAAGCTTACAAATACACCATCAGCACCCTAAATCACATCGTTTTAGGCAAAAAAGAGTTTAGCGCCTTTATAAGAGGTGACGTCGTCATTTACAAGACAGTAGGGCTCATAGATAGCTCTTTTGTGCAGAAATTTGACTATAAATTTCACGAAAGGTTGCAAAAGGTAGGCTTTAAATTCTTTGTTTTTTGGTCTGATTCGGTTGGTGCTTTAAATACCATAGGTGCTAGTTTTTTGATAAAGCTATCTGAGCTGAGCCAAAAAAGTGGCGGTATATTGGTGATTTGCGGCTTAAATGAGGGCAACATCTCAGAGACACTTGCCTCAAATTTAAAAGCGGCAAAGATACTTTTATATAAAAAGATGGATGATTTTTTCAAAGATGACTCGACGCTCTATTTTAAAAAGCGCCTTATCGATATAGAGCCCACAAAGATGAATAAAAGCTTAGTTGAGTTTTTGCCACTTGTGATCTCAAGCGTCACAGACGTGCTCTCGCCTTTGATAGAGAGTGAAATTTTATGCCTTGATGCAAAGATTAGCAACTTTAATGTAGAGGGCGAAAATGACTATTTGCGGGCTTGTGTGCTCTTTTATGGCGACGTACAGATGAGAATTTTGCTTGGCGTTAAAAAGGACAAGCTTAGCAAAATTTGCTCCATTTTTTCAGATAATGGCGATCTGGAGTGTGGCTGTTTAAGCGGATTTTCTCAAATTTTTAGTATCATTGCAAGCAAAATTTTAGACATTTTCATCGAGAGAAATTTAAAGGTAAAGCTTAGCAACTTTAAATTTTACGAAAATGAGATGTTTTTTGACAGAGCAAGCAGTGGAATTTTTGCCACATTAAATGCAAAAGAGAGCCAAACTGGCATGATTTTTATAAGTAAATAAGGATTTAAAATGTACGTTGCACCTAGTATTTTGTCGGCTGATTTTGGAAATTTAGCAGCCGAGATAAGAGACATTTGCGAGGCTGGGTGCGATCTGGTGCATGTTGATGTTATGGATGGGCATTTTGTACCAAATTTAACCATCGGACCAGTCGTGGTAAGTGCCGTTGCAAAGGCTGCTACAAAGCCACTTGATATACATTTGATGGTTGAAAATAACTCATTTTTTGCTGATCTTTTTTTACCACTAAAACCAAAATTTCTGACCTTTCACATCGAAGAAGAGAAGCATCCGATGAGGCTCATCGATCACATCAGGAAAAACGGCGTTGGCCCTGGTATCGTGCTAAATCCACACACACCAGTTAGCGCGATCGAGCATATCATTGATGAAGTCGATATGGTACTATTAATGAGCGTAAATCCTGGCTTTGGCGGTCAGAAATTTATGCCAGTCGTGCTTGAGAAAACAAGGGCGCTGAGAGAGCTAATAGAGCGCAAAAACGCCAAGTGTCTCATCGAAGTAGATGGCGGCGTAAATGGACTAAATGCGCCTGATCTTGAAGAGGCTGGAGCTGATGTCTTGGTGGCTGGCAGCTATATCTTCTCATCAAATTCATACGAACAAGCCATTCGCGCCATAAAGCTTGAGTTTTGAAGCCAAAAAAACAGCGTTTAGAAAATAGCATTGAAATTTTAGCTAGGCAAAATTTAGGCTATCACGAGTTTATTTTAAAATTTAGTGATATTGAGGAAATTTCATCGCTCATTGACGTGCGTGACCTTGATATGTGGCGAACTCTTGGGCTTGATATCACTAGAAATGAAAGCAACGAGATTGAGCTTGGCACGAGATTTCGAGACATTAGTGAGCAGGAATTTTGCGTGGTTGATATCGAAACGACTGGTGGCACGACTAGCGGTCAGATAATAGAAATAGGTGCGATAAAAATAAAAAATGGCGTTGAAATAGGGCGCTTTGAAAGCTTTATAGCAGCTAGTGTGGTGCCTGAAAATATCACAGAGCTAACTGGCATAAAGGCTAGCGATCTAGTTGGTGCGCCAAATTTGCTAAACGTGCTTGAGCGGTTTAAAATTTTTCTAGGAACTAGCGTCTTTATCGCGCACAACGTGAATTTTGACTACGGATTTATCTCGCACAGCCTAAATGAGATCGGCCTTGGCATACTGCTAAACAGAAAGCTTTGTACTATCGACCTTAGCCGCCGCACCATCGCCTCGCAAAAATACGGCCTTGGCTCGCTAAAAGAGCTTCTTGGCATAAACAACACCCACCACAGAGCTCTAAATGACGCGGTAGCAGCAGCCGAAATCTTTAAAGTCTGTCTCACGCGCCTGCCTTTTAGCATCCAAACGACAGAGGATCTCATAAACTTTAGCAAAAATGCCCCAAGCGTAAAGCTAAAACCAGAGCCAGTTTTAAAAGCTTTGGAGTAGGGCTGGTTTAAATTTAAGCCACTTGGCTGGGAATTTAGAAATTTGATTTAGCTATGACCTATTTAAACGAGATCGCCTATCTTTTCGTGGTTTGCGATCATTATGTTTTCAATAAAGTCGCGATCTATCGCCCTGCAAGCGCCTATCTTTATAAAAGCCCTAAAACAACGTTGCCATTGTGGTAAATTTCTTGTGAATGCCAGTTTTGTATGCGTAAAATAGCTAAACCGTCGCTACTGATGACGCAGTTTGTAGGCGGGTTGCTTTTGTAGCTAAATTTAGAGCTTACGTTAAATTGAATAAATTTCTTTTTGTTAAAGCTGCTGGCTAAATTTGGAGTTAAATTTACGGTTTTATGTGGTGATGAACTTTTGGCTAAATTTCAAAGCGTTGCACCAAATGTTAAAGAGCTTAGGTAGTTTAAAAAGGAGAGTAAAACGCCTATTTGCGTGGTAAAATCAAAAATTTCTGCGTGGATGCGACGAGCAAGGACGAGCTAGAGGGCTATACTCGTGGCTGGCCTATGCAAACTGACTGCGACCGCGAAGTGGTGGCTGATCTTGTGAAGCGTGGCGTGGTAAAAGATGAGCCAGAGCTTTTTCATAAATTTGAGATATTTGGGTAGGTTTTGACTGCTGCGTCGTTGTAAATTTAAAAATTTAGGCAAGCATATCACTTGCCTAAACTACGAAAGTTTTTTGATCGCTTCAACTATGAGGTTGCACTTTTTAACAACCGAGTTTATCTCTAGATACTCGTTTTTTGTGTGCATGTTGCCACCAGTTGGACCAAGGCCATCTATCGTAGGACATCCTGCCGATGCGCTGATGTTGCCATCGCTTAGTCCGCCAGCATCAACCCAAGTGACCTTTGTGCCAGTGGCCTTCGCAGCCTCGTCAAAGACCTTTTTGATATTTGGTAAATTTACCTCGTCTATCATTGGAGCTTCTTCATTTATCAGGATGCGCTCGCAAGTAACGTCTGGCACGAGATGGTGAGATAAAATTTCGTCCATCTTCTTATGTAAAAACTCTACCGAGCTAGCGTGGCGATATCTCATCTCAAATGTCACGCTAGCAAAGTCTGGCACGACGTTTTGGGCGTCGCCGCCTTTTGTCATTATGCTATTAAATGTATGGCCTGCCTTAAAATCAGTGAGTTTTGAGAGCTCAACGATGAAATTTGCAGCCTCCACGACAGCTGAACGGCCGCGCTCTGGGTGGTTGCCAGCGTGCGCGCTAACACCATGGAAATTTAGCACATAAGAGATCACTCCTTTTCTAGTGGCTACCATCGAGCCATCTTCTCTTGCAGGCTCGACTACTAGGGCGTAGCGAGACTTCTTGGCTAGCTCTCTTATGGCGTCTTTAGCGAAATTTGAGCCAGTCTCTTCGTGGGAGTTTAAAAAGAGGCCGATCTTTAGCTTGCTAAGATCAAGCTCTTTGATGACGTAGAGCGAGAGCAGACTGCCGCCTTTATCGTCGATTGCGCCAAGTGCATTTATGCGCTCGTTTATCTTTTTAAATGGCACATCAGCCTTTGTGCCCACAGGAAAAACGGTATCCATGTGGCCTATGAATAAAAAGTCGTAGCTTTTTGCCTCAAGGTCGTTTGAGATAAAAAGGCAGGGTGCAACCTTGTTGGTGCCAAGCTCTATGCTCCTACTTTTTAAGCCTAAAATTTCAGCTCTTTTTTTAAACCAAGCTGCAACTTCATTTACGCCGTCGATGCTTGAAGTTGGGCTTTCGATGTCGGTTATCTCCTTTAGATCGGTCAAATATTTGTCTATTTCGCTATCTTTCATTTTTGATCCTTATACGAGCAAGCTCATCACAAACATCGCTAAATAGGCATTTAGGATGCAAATTCCAAAAAGTACTAGATAGTGTCTGCCCGGTACTTCAAGCACGCCTAAAACTCGTCCCATGTACTGCACAGTCGAGCCAACTAGCGCCATGCCAGGAAGCAAGACGGCGATATCGTTTGCATTTAGCGTACCATCTCCTACAAGTGCGACTAACACGCCTGCTGAGCCGCCCCAGCTCAAAAACGCAGCCATGAAAACGGCTATGGACTCACCTGGAAGACCAAGTGGGAGCATGATAAATCCTAGAAATTTGCCTATCACGCTAAGCGCGCCAGATACTTTTAGGATGTGGATGATGACAAAGGCCATAAGTACGTTTGGGATAGTGTTTTTTACGGCGATGTCCCAGCCTTTTCTAGCGCCCTCTACAAATACGTCGGTTATTAGTTTATTTTCAGTCATCTCTTACTCCTCATCATCTTTGACAAATTTTTTGACATAAAGTCTCATCAAATTTGCTCCTAAAATTTTAAAGACAAAGACTATGCCAAGCACCATGGCTATGGTAGCAGGGGCTGTGTTGCCAGCTTTGTCAGTCACTAGTAAAACCGGAGCAAATGAAGATAAGAAATTTGTGATCATCGCACCAGCGCTAAACTGAAACGCTGCAAAGATGAGAAGCTCTTTGTGTGAGATGAGGCCATCTTGACGCAAAAATTTAGCCGTTGAGCTGCCTGCGTCGGTGCTTTGTGTGCTTGCTATCAAAGAGATAGAGCAACATCCTGGTATGCCAATAAGTGGCTTTAAAACAGGTGTTAGCAGTCTTGAAGCTGCGTAAAGTGCATGGTATTTCTCAAAAATAGCAACAAAGCCAAGTGCGAGCATAACGGCAGGGGCAAGACTAAGGGCAAATAAAAATCCACCTTTTGCGCTAGTGCCACTTCCTGTTTTAAACCATTCTGGAAATTGACCTGCTAGCTTGCTAAAATCAAAGATACCACCATAGGTGTTTTGTAAAAAACCTCCAAAGAAAACGATCGCAATTGCAAGAGTGATCGTACCGATGATGAGTTTTTTAGTATCACTACTCTCTTTCATAAAGCCTCCTTTGATTTGGAATTTGTTTAAATATTATAACGCCTATGCTTATGTAATATTTAAAATATAAAATTCGATAATTAATTATGAAATTTTATGAGTAATTTATATATAAAAATTATTATGCGATAAAAGTTAGCATTATAGAGACTTAGAATGTAAATTTAAAGTATATAAAAATTTAGAAATTTGGATTTAAGATTTAGGATTTATGGTAAAAATGGCTTTTAAACTTAAATTTAAAAGCCATTTATCTTTTAGCTCTCTTTTAAAAGCTTGCTTGCAAGCATATCTGCTTTTGCTTTGTCGGTGTCTTTTTTGACTGATTTATAAATTTTAGAGATATAGTTTTCTAAAACTTCGTGGCAAGAGATCACTTTTTCACCCTCGCGTCTAGCTACTTTTGTGTATTCGCCGTTATTTTGTAGCTCAAATGCTAGGTCGTTATCGCTTAGCTGAAGCTCTAAAATTTCAAGCAGTCTCTCTTGAAGCCTTGGCTCAAAGATAGGTGTCATAAGCTCCAAGCGGCGCTCTAAATTTCGTGGCATCCAGTCAGCGCTTGAGATGTAAATTTTTGGATTAGCGTGCTTGAAATATAAAATTCTAGCGTGCTCCAAGTATTTACCGATGATCGAGCGAACTCTGATGTTTTCGCTTTTGCCTTTTACGCCAGGCCTTAGTCCGCACACACCTCGGACGATTAAGTCGATCTTCACGCCTGCATTTGAGGCGCGGCTAAGCTCATTTATCACATCTTCGTCTATTAGCGCGTTCATCTTAGCGATGATCCTGCCCTCGCTGCCTTTGCTAGCCTCCACTCTTATCTTTTCGATGATGCGCTCTTTTATCTGAAAGGGCGACATGCTAAGGGCGTTTAGACGGCGGTTTTTGTTATATCCTGATAGGATGTGAAAAAACGAGGTCGTATCTTGGCTAAATTCCTCTTTACTGGTAAATAGGCTAACGTCGGTGTAAATTTTAGCCGAACTGCCGTTGTAGTTGCCGGTGCCAAAGTGCATGTAAAATTTGAGTTTATCGCCGATCTGGCGGATCACTTGGCTAACTTTTGCATGCACCTTAAAGCCCGTGATGCCATATATCACGTGTGCGCCAGCATCTTCAAGCGCCTTTGCCCAGTGCAAGTTGTTTTCTTCATCAAACCTTGCTTTTAGCTCGACCATTACGGTTACTTGCTTGCCGTCGCTTGCAGCGTCTATCAGGCTTTGGATGATCGGTGAGTTTTTATCGACCCTGTAAAGCGTCATGCGTATCGAGATCACCTTTGTATCTTTGCTCGCTTCTCTTATAAAGCTAACGACTGGATCAAAGCTCTCAAATGGATGAACTAACAGCACATCCTCTTTGTCTATGGCGTCAAAGATCGAGACGCCATTGCCAAATGGAGGCAGCGTCTTTGGGGCGTAGGGCGGGTTTGCTAAGTGGCTAAAGTTCTTGCTCCCAGCTATCTCCCAAAGGGAGCTAAGTGTGAGTGGGATGCTTGAAAAGTAGATATCTTTGTGAAAAATTTTCATGTGAAAATTTAAAAACTCTAAGATATCAGCGTCTGCGTCTTTATCTATCTGCATACGCACAAAAGCCCCTTTTCTACGAAGCTTTAGCCCTTGCTCAAGTATCATCATAAAGTCATCCGCTTCTTCTTCTTCGATGACGATATCAGCGTTTCTTGTTACTCTAAAGGCAGCCGAGCTAATAAGCTTATACCCTGGGAAAATTTCTTCTGCATGGCGGTGAACGATCGTTTCTATTGGCACGAAAACATTGCTACTTGGCTGGGTAAATCTTGGCAGAACTCTTGAAATTCTTATCATGCCGTATTTTAAAATTTCAGGATGCTCTATGTCAGCAAGCTTAACGGCAAGCGAGAAGCTAAGGTTGTTTAGGTGCGGAAATGGATGTGTCGCATCAACAGCGATAGGCACGATAACTGGCAGGATGTTTGAGAAAAAATACTCGTCGCATTTTTGCTTTAAGCTATCATCAAGCTCGTCATAGTTTTTGATAAAAAGACCCTCTTTGCTAAGCGCATCAACGGTGCTTTTGTAGTGGCTTTCAACTAAATTTTGCTCATCTTGAAGATATTTTCTGATCTCACGTAGTTGATCAAGTGGGCTCATGCCATCGCTGCTACTTGTCGTCACTCCAGCTGCAAAAAGCTGCTTTAGACCAGCTACTCTTATCATATAAAATTCATCAAGATTTGTCATATAAATGGCTATAAATTTTAGCTTTTCAAGTAAAGGTATATCCTTTTCACACTGAGCGAGCACCCTTGAGTTGAAGCGTAGCCAGCTTAATTCGCGGTTGATAAAAAGAGTTTCATTTTCGCTCATCATTTTCTCCTTATAATTTTTGATTATTTTATGATATGTGCGGTTATAAAGTTCTTATTTTGTTAAAAATTTAGTTACAATAGTGCAAATTTTAAACATAAAGGTTTCTTATGTCGGATTATATTATTTTAGTTGGCATTTTTATTGTGGCGGTTGTTGTCTTTGCGCTTATCAAAAAGGTCTCATTTTAGCCTTTAAATTTCTCCCACCACAAGTAGGCAAAGATGAGCCCAAAGCCCTTGACCTTGCTCTCATCAAAGGCAAATTTCATCATATCTTCTCGTTTTATAAAAACTAGCTCGATATCCTCGCCATCGACGCCACCACCCGCATTTACTTTCATACTCTCATCGATCTTTGCGTAAAACATTGTTTGCATGTTGCCACCAAAGCCAAAAGCGCCATACGTCATCGTGATATGCTCCATCTCTTTTAGCTCATATCCGACCTCTTCGACTGCCTCTTCTCTAGCTGTTTGCTCTTCGCTTAGCCCCTTATCCATAAGCCCTGCGCAAAGCTCATAGGTAAAGCCTTGCTCATTTGTTTTGATGCCTTCTTTTTCTTGCGAGTACCAAACAGCTGGGCGAAACTGCTTGACAAACAAAAATGCATCTTTTTGCTCGTGATATAAAAATATACTAACGCTATTCATCACTTTGACGCAGTCCCAGTCCCTTTGCAAGCCATTTTGTTTAAATTTCATCTTAAATGGCTTTAGGTATTTTGACTCACCAAGAGGTAAAATTTCTAAATTTGTTATAGTAGTATCCATTTTGCAAGTCCTAAAAAGCTAAAAAATCCTATCGCATCAGTAAATGTAGTAAGAATGACCGCCGAGCCAACGGCAGGATCGATGTTAAAGCGCCTTAGCGTCAAAGGTATGATCGTGCCAAAAAAACCAGCAAAGAATAAATTTGTAACCATACTAAGGCCAATAACCACGCCAAGCATGCCTTTATCAAACCAAACAGCGGCGATGACGCCCATGATAGCGCCAAAGATGAGGCCATTTACGAGTGAGATCGTCACCTCGCGCTTTAAAACGCTCTTTGCATCTTTAAATTCTATCTCGCCAAGTGCCAAACGACGAACCGTAACGGCAAGTGCTTGCGTGCCAGTGTTGCCACCCATTGAAGCAACTATTGGCATAAGCACGGCAAGTGCGACGTAAGCTGCGATCGTCTCGTCAAAAAGTCCGATGATAGATGAGCTAAAAAGTGCTGTTAGTAAATTTATGCCAAGCCAAACCGCACGGCCACGACCCGCTTTAAATAGCGTATCGTCCTCTTCTGACTCGTCATCAACGCCAGCTAGGTTATAAATTTGCTCTGTAGCGCTCTCTTGGATGTAGTCGTGGATATCATCATACGTGATACGACCTAGCAAAATTCCAGTGCTACTTGTAACTGCGATAACGTTTAGATCGTACTCTTGAAACATATCAGCGACATCTTGCATGAGATCCATATCGTTTGCCATGTGAGGCTTGTAGTGGTCGATCTGGGTTGATTCGATATTTTGTTTTAGCGTCTTTGTAAAGTCAAATAGGATGAGATCTTCAAGCGGGATGGCGTATTGCAAGACGCTATTTTTATCGATGATGAAAAGCTGTGAGACGTTTTCTAGTTTGCCTTCTTGCTTCTCTTGTCTTAGTCTTGCGACTGCGCTGCCAAGCTTCTCTTCAAGATGAGCTGAAAATAGCTCTGTTTGCATGTGCGCACCAGCTCTATCCTCATCATAGCTTCTAAGTCTTAAAATTTCGTTTTGATTTTCTTTATCTAGCTCGTTAAAAAGCTCTCTAGCCTTGTCCTCATCGATATCCTCGATGTATTGAAGTAGGTCTGTCGCATCGTCACTCTCTAGCTCTTCAAGCGCTTCTACGATCTTTTCAGCTGGGAGTGTGTCGATCACGTCTTTTAGCATGTGATCAGGAAGCTCGATCGCCACATCACCCAAAATTTCAGGATCTAGTTTTTCAAGATACTTGGCAAAAAGCTCTTCATCGTGCTTTTTAAGTGTTTTAAGATGCTGGGCTAGCTCGTAAGCAGAGAGCTCGCCGTCTTCTAAATTTTCATCTAAGTGCTGATCTATCAGCTCTTTTGCTTCTTCTAGTTCTTGGCTCAAGTTTTACCTTTAAAAGTCTATTACGTTAGGGAAAAATTCCACCTTGTGATACTCTTTGTCGTTGCTTAGAGCTTGTCTTATCAGCTCATCATTTCTATTTATGACTGCTTTAAATTTAGCCGACTCTTTCTTGTCTTCTATGTTTTTTACGACCTTGATGGCGCTTTCTGGATTGATCGGCTTGCCGCCTAGATAGAGGCCAAAGTGTAGGTGAGGGCCAGTGCTCATGCCGCTTGTGCCAACGTATGCTATCAGCGTGCCTTGTTTTACTTTAAGACCGCTTCTTATGCCCTTTGCAAAGCCATTTAGATGGGCATAAAGTGTCTCGTAGCCGCCAGCGTGAGAGATGATGACGGTTCTACCATAACCGCTCTTTTGTCCGACAAATTTGACCGTGCCATCGCCTGCAGCCTTGATCGGTGTGCCTTTTGGAGCACCGTAATCAACTCCAAGGTGAGCTCTATATCTTTGAAGGATCGGATGCCATCTTTTTAGGGTGAAATTTGATGTGATTCTTGCGTTTGCAAGAGGGCGAACGAGCAAAAATTTGTCATTTTTCTTGCCGTTTTTATCATAAAATTTATCTTCAAATTTATACATCACGTAGCGTTTGTTTTTAGTCTCTATCATCGCTGCATAAATTTCAGGTGTGCCAAAAGAGCGTCCCATGCGTAGTTTTTGGTTATAAACGATAGCTATCGTATCGCCTTTGTTTATCTTTTTAAAATCGATCCCGCTGCCGCTAAAAACCTCTTTAAAACCAAGCGCTAGCGTGCCAGAGCCAGTGTAGTCAAAGATATCTTCAGAGACTGATTTATCGACTTTTAGGGCTAAAACTTTATCTTCGCTTTGGTATAAGATCGGGATAAACTCAAGCTGAAATTTACCCTTGTCATCTCTATAAATATGTATCTGAAGCTCGTCACTAACGGGGATAAGAGCTTGTTTAACCTCGCCGTTATCGTCTTTGTAAATTTGATATTTTGTGCCAGCGATGATCTCTTCTGTTAGCTCTTGATCTTCGCTTGCTAGGTTGTAGTAAAGTGAAAGTGGGATTTTATTTGTCTCAAGGAAATTTAAAAAGCTGCTGCCGTTTGGCCAACTAAGCTCATCGACAGTTGGTTTTATGGCATATAAATTTATACATAATATTGCAAAAATCACAAAAATACGAGGCATCGATATCCTTTTAAAAAGCTGGAGGGGATTTTAACTAAAACTTGCTTTAATTTTGCAAAAGATAAAGCATTTTAGGCTATAATCGCTCTAAAAATTTAAACTTAGGAGATATTTTTGAAACGTATAATCGTGATTTTATCGCTGTTTTTTGGCTTTGCTTTTGGGGCTGATTTTTCTTTAAATGAGTATAGAACTCCTCTTATTAGCGTCGAGAGTGACGGCACAGCAACGATAGTTGATAGTCCTGAAATTTTGATCGGATCAAGCGGCGTTGTGCTCCATAAATTTGACACTGATAGCTCTATCATCGCAAGAGTGAGCGTTGTCTCAAAAAATGCCGGCTTTGCGAAGGTTAGATTTGAGGTGTTTGACCTACTTGAGCAAAAGGCTCTCCCACTCCCTGGCATCGCACCTGCAAGTGGCGATATAGTCGTGCTAAACTACCTTTATAACCGCTCGCTAATCGTCGTGCCAAATAAAGAAATTTATGAAGAGGTTTTGGGCGCATTTCCTAATATGATATTTATCCATCCAGACCTTGTTGGAGCATACTTAAGCTACGAATACAAGCCAAACCCAAGCAGAGATGACTTTAGAAAGATGTGCGCTCAAAGTGCAGCTGGTCTTATCTTTGTCGCGATGGATGGCAGAAGCGTTTTTGCTGATTGCCAAAGCTTTAAAGTGCTAAAAGAGTTTAAAACTGGCGAGGTTGAGTACTATCAACTACCATTTTATACAAGAGTTAGCGACATAGACACTGTATTTTGGAAGCTAAATAGCGAGCACATCAACAACTACGACGCTCACTACGAAAAACTTTTTGAAGAAGATAACTGATAAATGAGCCGTTTGTCCTTAAGCAAGAGCGATTTAAAGAGTGGTTTAAATTTGCTAGCTGCTCTTAAGGACAAAGAGCTCTTTCACTACGCAGCAAGCCTTAGTTTTCACACGATCTTATCGATCATACCGATACTTCTTATATCGTTTTCTATCTTTACAAAACTGCCTAGCTTTGAGGATTATTACGCCAAAATTCAAGACTTTGTCTTCTCAGCCCTTTTGCCAAGCAACCAAGAGATCATCTCAAACTACTTGCAAAATTTCCTCCAAAATAGCGGAAATTTAGGCATAGTTGGCTTTGTGGCGATGATATTTACTTCAGCTATGTTTTTTAGCGATTATGAATACGTAGTCTTAAAAGTGACAAGAGCTAGCAAGGCTAGGGGCTTTTGGTCGGCACTTAGCTCGTACTGGACGCTCATCACGCTTGCGCCGCTCGGACTTGCTGGCAGTTTTTACCTCTCAAGCCTTGTGCAAGAGATGTTAAATTCAAACGTGATAACAAGCTCGATAAATTTCTTAAGCATCGTGCCATATCTCATCATTTGGGTGATATTTTGCGTCACATATCTCATCTCTGTAAATGACGAGATAAAATTTAAAAGCGCATTTTTTAGCTCGTTTGCTGCCTCGCTCGTTTGGTATCTTGGCAAGTCAGCCTTTGTCTATTACGTCCTTTACAACAAGACCTATTTAAGCGTCTATGGCTCATTTTCAGCCGTACTTTTCTTCTTTGTCTGGATCTACATCTCGTGGATCATCTTTTTATATGGGCTTAAATTTTGCGCCTATCTCTCAAACAGCTCTAAATTTAAAGGATAAATTTATTGCCAGCTGGCAATAAATTTATTACTTATCTCCAAATAGACCAAAAAGGAATCCAAAAAAAGTCCAAGGCTTAAATTCGCATAATTCTATATTTATTTCAATATCTTTTCTAATTTTATCTACAGCTTTTGCAAGCTCATTTTTATCATAGCAACAAAGATCTATATAGGTATATGTTTTGCCCTCTGCAGTGCCTATAACTACACAAAAGTTGCTCTCTTGTAGCTCTTTTTCTATCTTGTCTCTGTAATCAATACTATGCTTTATATCTCCATTGTAAGGTAGTGCTAAAAAGCAAAAATTTATACCATATTCTAAGCCATCCTCATAGGTGTATTTTTGCTTATTGATATATTCACAACAAAGATCATATAAAAGTGTGCGTCCTTCATAGATATCTTTTCTTAACGCGTTGGCAGAAGGTTCTTGTTTGTAGGATTCAAATTTATTAAAAGTGTCACTTAATATCTCTTTGCCAAATTTTTCAACTATTATAGCGCCAAGCTCATTGAGCGCAATAGCATTTTCTTTTGGTATTTCATCAAAGATATCATCTTCTACTTCTTCGTCTTCATCGTCATTTTTTATTTCTTCATAATCTTCATCATCGTCTTTCATATCTTCTTCTGACGGCTCGTAGTATATACTAACACTTTCTACTACATTTATCATTATCATCTCGCCAAGGACTTTTTCGCAAATGGCATAAGATAAAAGCTCTGCTTCATAATCGTCTTCTTCTTCTGCAAATCTGTTAATGGCATTGTTGTAAATGTAAATGGATACACTTTTATCGTTAAATTTTGTATATGATATGAAATCTTTCGCGTTGATCCTAGTGCGGTTTACCACTATAGAGGCATTGCTATCAGGTACATTACCGATCGTTAAAGTAAGCTTAGATTCAAGTTCTTTTGGCATGCGCGATTTCATAAATCTAAGCCATAAAAGCTTCTCTTTGATGGATTCTGTTCTAAGCATAAGATCGACCTTATCACCAATAAGAGATATCTTAAATTTTTGATCAATTAGACATAGTTTTAGATACTGCTCCATTATTTTGTTTGCAGTCATAAAATTTTTATTTCTTAAATGCTTTTCAACAGTGCCTAAATTTTTGCCAAATTCATTCCAAAAATTATCAACCCTGCTTAAAAAAGTAAGATTATCCTGAGAAGACGACATTTTTATCCTTTTTGTTAAAATTTTCAATATTTTTTTGTGTATAAATTTTCATCGATGGAAACTCTAACGCACTTAGTTTATCAAAACCAACTTCATTAAAAACACAGCCTGTGTCGATATCTGCGCTATTTTTATAAAATTTTACCTCTCTTACTGGCGTGTGCCCATAGACGTTAAATATGCCACTAACTTGTATCTCATCGCCTCTGCCTGAGAGCAGGTGCCTTTTAAACTCTTCGCTAGCATATTTATCGTTTCTTAGCTCCCACATATTGCCAACGGCTGAGTGAGAGACTACCAGATGCTCGCCATTTTGGGTTTTATAATCTTTAAATTCCAGATAAACTGGCCTGCTTTCTAAAAAATCCACATGCCTTTGCTTAAACTCCGTGCTTTGTCCAAGATATGATCTATATGTCGCCTCGCCACCATTTCCAAAGAACCAGCTCCTGTCAAATGGCACTTTGTTGTTTAAAAACTCAAATTTATTGCTAAGTAGCCTTCGCTCGTGATTTCCCATGACCATTTTATAGTTATTTTGCATGATAAGTTCGACCACGTCGCAGCTAAAAAGCCCACGATCTATCACGTCGCCAACAAAGCAAATTTGAGATTTTTCTTTGTTTGGAAACTGCTTGATAAGCTCTAAAAGTGTGTTAAAACAGCCGTGAACGTCGCCGATAATGTAAATTTGCTCGCTCAAATTTTCTCCTTTGCGCCAAATTTTAGTCTATTAAGCTTAAAAATAAAGATTGTTAATTGCTGATAAATTTAAAAAGAAATTTTATTTATGAAATTTAAAGCAGTAGGGGGGTAAACCCCCTAAAATCATTGTGCGTAAAAGCCGCTAACCTTGCCGGTGAGGTCTATCATGATATTTTTCATCTGAGTGTAGTGCTCAAGGATGATCTTGTGCGTTTCACGGCCGATACCTGAGTTTTTATATCCGCCAAATGGGCTTCCTGCTGGGATTTGGTTGTAAGTGTTGATCCAAACCCTGCCAGTCTCCATAGACCTTGCAACGCGAAGTGCTTTTGTGATGTCTTGTGTGAAAATTCCGCCACCAAGGCCGTATTCGCTATCATTTACCATTTTGATAAGCTCGGCTTCATCTTTAAATTTGATGACTACGCCAACTGGTCCAAAAATTTCTTCCTGAGCCACTCTCATATCGTTTGTTACATCAACTAGCAGCGTTGGCTCGACAAATGCGCCCTTGTCGCAACCATTTGCGGTGTAGGCCTTGCCGCCGACTGCCACTTTTGCGCCTTCTTTTTTACCTATCTCTATGTAGTTTAAAATTTGCTCAGCTTGTTTTTTATTGATCTGAGAGCCCATTTGAGTGTTAGGATCAAGTGGATCGCCAACTTTTATAGTGCTAAATTTCTTAACCGCAGCCTCTATAAATTTCTCATAAAAGCTCTCTTCTACGAAAATTCTCGATCCCGCGCAGCAAACTTGACCTTGGTTAAACAAAATTCCAAGCTGAAGGCCGTCAAGCGCCTTGTCTAAATTTGCGTCGCTAAAGAAGATATTTGCGCTCTTGCCGCCAAGCTCAAGTGTAGCTGGGATGATACGGCGAGCCGCAGCTATGGCGATATCGCGGCCGATCTCGGTTGAGCCAGTAAATGCTAGCTTGTCAAGGCCTGGGTGGTTTTTGATCCACTCGCCACTCTTGCTACCTCTGCCAGTTACTATATTTATTAAGCCTTTTGGCAAAATTTTATCTATCAGCCTAAATAGCTCAAGCACACTTAGGCTTGTCTCGCTTGAAGGCTTAAATACGCTCGCATCGCCTGCTGCGATCACTGGAGCTAGCTTCCAAGCTGCCATTAAAAATGGAAAATTCCAAGGCACGATCTGACCCACAACGCCTATTGGCTCGCGTAAAACGATAGAGAGTTGCTTCTCGTCAAGCACGTTTGCGCTGCCTTCTTCGCCCATGATAACGCCAGCAAAGTACCTAAAATGCTCGGCTGCAAAAGGGATATCGACATTTAGCGTCTCACGGATTGGTTTGCCGTTGTCCATGCTTTCAACTTTTGCGAGGTGCTCTTTGTGCTCGTCGATGATATCAGCGATCTTGTTTAAAAGCTTTGCGCGCTCGCTAATTGTGGTGTGTTTAAATTTCTTAAAAGCCTCGCGTGCAGCACGAACTGCGTCATTTACATCTTCTTCAGTAGCGTCAGCGATCTTTGCAAGGTGCTCGCCGTTTGCTGGATTTTTGGCATCAAGTGTAGCGCCGTCTTTTGCGTCACGCCACTCACCATTTATGAAAAGCCCGTATTTTTCAAGTAGTTTCATACTTTTCTCCTTGATTAAGATTTTGTAAAAGGATTATAATATTAATAAAATTTATCAAAAATAAATTTTGGACATAAATTCTCTTTTTTAATAAATTTTATTGTTTAGAATAGGGTGGTGTTTTAAATTTAACTCTACCAAGAGAGCGAAAATGTAGTCTCGCCATCAAGCTCGCTTTGGCATTTTACGGTGATGCCATTTTTCTTGCAACACTCTTTTACTAAATTTAGCCCTATGCCAAAGCCGCCTTGATCGTCGTTAAATCTCGTGTAGCGATCAAAAATTTGCAGTTGCTGTTCTTTGCTGATACCGTGTCCAAGGTTGCTTATGCTAAAGAAATTTGGCTCTAAAATGATGCGCACTTCTGAATTTTGCGCTGCGTATTTTGCGGCATTGCTAAGGAGATTATCTAAAATTTTGCTCATATCCTCAAGGTCTGCGTTTATAAGGCTTGACTTTAGTTTGGCCTCTATCTTAAGCCCGCGTTTAGCAAAAAATGGCGAGAAGTAGTTTAGCCTTTGCGTGGTTAGTAAATTTAGGTCTATTGGCTCTTTTTTGCTGGGCTTATCTAGGTTAAAGCTTAGATGAACTAGCGCGTCATAGATGCTACCTAGGCTTTTTGCAGCAAGGCTGATGTTATTAAAACGCTTTAAATTTCGCTCATTTAGGTTGTTACGATCGGCTGTTTCTATGCTCATCGAGATGACGCTTAGGGGTGTATTTATCTCGTGCGTTGAGTCTTTTATGAAGCGGTTTAGCGTCTCTATCTTTTTATAAAGCGGTTTTAGGCTTAGTTTTGCTAGGTAAAAGGCGATGAAGAGCAGGGCGAAAAGGAAAAAGAGCGCCTTTAGTGTGGTTGAAATTTGTAAAGATAAAATTTCAACCTTAATATTTTTGCCAACTAGAAAAATATCTGCACGTGCGAGCTCGTCCGTGGCGTTATCCTCCATGTACTGGATCTTTTCAAATATCGAGACCTTGCCGTCTATCAAATTTACATTTTTGCTTTTGTCGATCTTTTGGCAGTCAAAGTCTTTGTAAATTTTCTCGTCATTTTTTAGCACGATACAAGCATGTACACCTTTTTCTTTTGTTAGACTTGAGATTGAGTCAAGTCCACTCATTCTAGCTTTCATGTAAATGCCCATTTTTATCTCTTTTAGAGACTTGACCTCGTTTAAGATGAGCGCATTTTTTTTATTTTTGTAGTCGTTTATGAAAAAATAGCCCAAAAAAAGCACAGAGCTAACAAGATAGAGGGATAAAATTTTAAATAAAATTTGCGTCTTTTCAGACATAGATGTAGCCGTCCCCGCGCCTGTTTAAAATGGCATCTTTGCCTAAAATCTGGCGTAAATTTTTGATATAGACACGAAGGCTAAGCTCGCTTGGCTCCTCGTCAAATTTCCAAATTTTATTAAAAATTTCATCTTTGGTTAAAATTTTGCCCTTGTTTTGCAAAAATAGGGCGAGCAGGTCGCTCTCTTTGCTCGAGATATTTACATTTTCGCCGTTTTTACTTAGAGTTTTGCTCTGTGGGTGAAAGCAAAGATCATCTAAAATTTTGATATCTTCGCCGTTTTGGTGTGAGAAATTTCTTTTTATGAGAGCTTGCATGCGGATAAGTAGCTCTTTTAGCTCAAATGGCTTTTTTAGATAGTCATCGCAGCCGCTTTTGTAGCCTTTTTCAAGGTCGTCTATGGTGTTTAGCGAGGTGGTAAATATGCTAGGTGTTGTGACGCCAAGCTCACGTAGCGATGAAAGTAGGGAGAAGCCGTCGCCTTGCGGGAGTTTGACGTCTAGTATAAGTAGGTCAAAATTTCGCTCGTATGCAAGATCTAGTGCGTCTTTGGCATTGTTTGTAGTGGTGACATCGTAACCATTTTCGCCCAGATACTCGCTTATTAGATCAAGTAATGTTTCATCATCTTCAACGAGCAAAATTCTGACCATCAAGTGCCTTTACATGCCTTTTTTCATTTCGTCTTTCATGCCCATGTCGTCTTTTTTCATACCCATGTCGTCTTTTTTCATTTCGTCTTTCATGCCCATGTCTTCTTTTTTAGCTTCGTGTTTTTTGACAGGATGTTTTTTAGACATATCATCTTTCATCATCTGCTCTTTCTTCATCATCTCATCTTTGCCCATCTTGTCCTTTTGCATCATTTCAGTAGCATTTGCAAGACCGCCAAACATAAACATAGCACCAAGTGCAACTAAGATTAACTTTTTCATAAAGTCTCCTTTAAATTAAATTATGTTGCAATTGTAGTCACTTAGTGTGAAATAAGTGTGAATTTACGCAAATACAAAATAGATAACTGGAAGCGTGATAAATGAAAAAAGCACGCCAATAGCAACTGATGAGATGGCTAGTGAGCTATCAAGTCCAGCTTTTATGACCATCGCACTTGCAAGAGCTGATGTTGGCATCGCACATTGAAAGAGACCAACGACCCAAGTTTTGCTCATCTGGATACCTGAGACTTTTAATATGATGAAAAATACGATAGCTGGCAAGATCATCTTGCACAAAAGCACGACACTAACGCCTTTATATGAGCTTGTGATGCTACTAAAGTTAAGACCAACGCCGATCGCAAAAAGTGCCACTGGAGTGACGCTGCCTTCAAACATCCTAAGTGGCGCAAAGATGAAATCTGGAAGCGGGACTTCTTTTAAGACAAGCCCCATAATGAGCGCTATAAATGGTGGAAATTTTAAAATTTTCATTGTATTTTGAAATAGCGAAACCTTCTCTGGTGCGGCAAAAGATAGGATGAGTGGTCCAAGGATAGAAAGCGGGATACCAGTGGCTATTTGGTCGTAAAAGATGACCTCATTTACCATCGCATCGCCAAAGAAGCCCTGAATGACAGGCATACCGACGAATAGTGTGTTACCAAAAAGGCTTAGCATGACCATACTGACGGTTGTTATTTTGGTAAATTTAAAAATCTTACCTATGACAAATGCCAAAGCAGCGCTAATGGCGGTTGAGGCAAAGCCGATAAGGATCGTGTTTATAAGCGAGGCATCGACATTTACGTGGTAAATTTTATCAAAGATTAGCGCAGGCATTGCAAAACAAAGGACAAAATCCACAAATGGGATCGAGTGCTTTTGCTCAACAATGCCGACTTTTTTAGCAAAAAAACCAGTTGCGATTATGAAAAATATTGCAAAAAGTGGTGTGAAATTCATAGCAGTCTCTTTTAAGTTTGGAATTTACAAAGAATTGATTATATGCCCCAAAAGATTAAATTACAATAAACTTTTTCAAAAATTTATTGTCTAGTTTGTGTTTAAAAGAGCTTTTTACACAAATTTATCTTTTTACTTTTTATTTTGAAATAACTTGCACTATAAAATTTATATTTGTATCTATCTGTAAATTTGTTAGTGTTTTTTGATCTTAAAATTTGATACAGTTGAAAGAGAAATTTAATGGTGCCCGAGGTCGGACTCGAACCGACACAAGGTTGCCCTTATCAGATTTTGAGTCTGACGCGTCTACCAGTTTCACCACTCGGGCTAAGTTAAGATTGAAATTTTAAAATTGTGAGAAGAAAGAAAAAGGGGAGGCTTGCTCCCCGAAAAAGAAAATTATTTCTTTTTACCTTTTTTAGCAGCACCAGCAGCAACTGCTTCTTTAAGTTTTTTGCCAACTTTGAATTTGACTGCTTTGCTAGCAGGAACGTCGATTACTTTCTTAGTTCCAGGGACTCTAGCTTTCCTTGCAGCTCTGTCAGCAGTACCGAAAGTACCAAAGCCTATAAAGCTAATTGTATCGCCTTTTTCAAGAACCGCTTGGATTGTCTCCAAAGTAGCATCAACAACTTTTAGAGTATCTTTTTTTGAAAGACCAGCCTTGTCGGCAACAGCTTGAATAAATTCAGCTTTTTTCATGAACCATCCTTTTAAGAAGTTATGCGGCAATTCTACACTCTTTTAAAAAAAAATACAATACTTTTTCCCTAAATTTAGCTCTTTTTTTGCATTTTTTTAGTAAAAAAGACCAAATTTTGAACTCTCACTCACAAATTTCAAACGTAAACTCGTTTTTTAGCCCTATCTTTTTCATATCCACAAGTTTTAAATTTTCAAAATTTAGAGCCATTAGTTCATCTTTGTTTGTCACTTTAGCATTTGCGATCTGGCGCAAAACCTCACCTCTATAAGCTTTTGCATGGTGGCTTAGTATCTTTTTGTTTTTCAAGAAACAAAATGTCGTAAATTCTTTTTTTATCACATAAAATTTCTCATAAAATTTAGCCCTAAGATCTAAAATTTCATCATTTTCTAAAAACTGATTGACCGCTTTGCTAAAATTTTGCTCATAAAATTTTGAAATATCAAAGCCAGCTAGCTTTTCGCCTTGTTTTAGTTTGTACTCAACTATCTCATCTTTTGCTAAAATAGGCCCAAATAAATTTGAAAATATTAAAACATTATTATCTATATATTTTTGAGCATCATCGCTTAGTCCGCGGTAGTTTAGGTGCTTGTAGGCAACGCCGTCATATCTTAAGATAGCTTTTATGCTGCCTTTTTGAAAAAGGCTTTCTCGTAGCTGCTCGCTATCCTCAAGCTCTTTTAGTCCAAAAAGCTTTTTTATCTCGTCTAAATTTGCGCTTTTTAAAAACTCATCATATTTATTTAAAATTTCAGCCCTTTTGCTAAAAAGCTCTGGAAATATCAAATTTTTTCCATCAAATTTATCGCCTGTGTTTAGAGAAATTTTGCTTTCGCTTGGTGAGAAGAGGATTTTTAACGCCATTTTCTTTCCTATTTTATATATGTAAATTTTGGTAGATTATACAATAAAACTTTTTTGCACTAAAAAAAATCAAATTTTCACCGATATATCACAAAGCGGAATTATTCTTGCTTAGAGTGAATAAAAATTTAGGGAAAAATTATGAGAATTACAAATCAACTACGTTTTAGTCAGACTTTGCACGACTATCAAAAAAATATGGTTGGCGTAAATAAAAGCTACCAGCAGCTCTCAAACGGACTTAAAATCCAAGATCCATACGACGGTGCTGCGGTTTATAACGATGCGATGAGGCTTGATTATGAAGCGACCACTCTCACTCAAGTGGCTGATGCTACCGGTAAGTCAGTAAATTTTGCAAAAAACACGGACAATGCGCTGCAAGAATTTGAAAAACAGCTTGAAAATTTTAAAACAAAAGTCGTTCAAGCAGCTAGTGATGTGCATAGCACAACATCTCTTGAAGCTTTGGCAAACGACCTTCAGGGCATCAAAAACCACCTTGTAAATATCGCAAATACCTCTATAAATGGGCAGTTTTTATTCTCAGGTAGTGCTGTGGATACTAAGCCGATCGATGGCTCAGGTAAATATCAAGGCAACCGCGACTATATGAAAACTTCAGCCGGCGCGCAGGTAGAGCTGCCTTACAATATCCCAGGATTTGATCTATTTCTAGGAAAAGATGGCGACTACAACAAAATTTTAACAACAAACGTGATGCTAGCTGATCAAACTAGAACCGACATCGCTTATGCGCCAAAATATCTTGATGAAAATAGCAAGATAAAAAATATGATCGGTCTAAACTACGCAAGTGACTCAGTCGTGGGCAGTGATGGCTCTTACAAAGGCACTATCGAGCCAGATTTTGACTTTTTGGATACTTCAAATGTAAATTTCCCTGACACATACTTTTTCATGCAGGGCAAAAAGCCAGACGGCACGACATTTACGAGTAAATTTAAGATGAGTGCTGATACGTCAATGGCTGGTTTGATGGAGAAGATCGGTATGGAATTTGGCAACACAAAGACGACAAAAGTTGTCGATGTGAGCATAAATAACGACGGACAATTTAACATAAAAGACCTTACTAAAGGCAATCAAACGATAGACTTTCACATGGTTGCAGCTACTTCTGTGGCAGCAAATCGTGATGCGATAGCTCCAAATAATACACTTGATACGATAAATTCGCTACAAACGCTTGAAAATATGGCAAATGCTGTGCCAAAAACGGTTCATATAACTGAATTTACAAAGAGCAAATACCTTGATAAAGATGGAAATTTAACAAACGCATTTGACTATGACAAAGTTAGATTTGAGCGAAAAGACAATGAGCTAATAGCAAATTTACCTCAAGTAGCTAGAAGAACGGGCGAGTTTGCAACTGATCAGACAAAGCTAAGCGAGGTTTCTGGCACAAAAGAGAGCTACAATAGAAATTTATACCCAAAAGATGTCGATGCAAGAAAGAGAGAACTTTACAATATAGATAATCAAGAGATAGGTCTTCAAGTAAAATCAATCACTGGCACAATGTATGACATCAAAGTAAAAATGGGCGAAGCAGGTGGCGTAAATACCCCAGTGCAGTTTCAAATAACATCAACAACAGCTGCTGGCGTGGTATCTCCAACTAGAAATTTGACCGTCTATAACTCAGATGAATTTGGCAGCTACAGAACCTATGCAAGCGACTTTACATATCGTCAGCTAATGGATATCGTAGCGATGGCTGCAAGCGATAATATCCCTGATCCTCAAAACGTAGAAAATGCAAATTTTGATACAGATATCGAAAAGGTAAGAAGAGATCAAAACTACAACGCCTATAAAGACGCTTTGTCAAAGACTAAAGGCGCAGTAGAGGTAAATTTAGATGATAAAGGCAGGATGGTACTAACTGACAAGACAAAATCTGTCACAAATATAGAGCTAACTATGTATGATGCGAAAAATGGTGATATATTTGACGGAGATAGCACCGGCATGAACACAGCTGGCGCTGCAAGCCACCCTCAAGGCAAGGGCTCAGTATTTAGCTTTAACGAAAATAATGCTTTAACGATAGATGAGCCAAGCACAAGCGTCTTTCAAGACCTTGATGATATGATATTTGCCGTTAGAAATGGCTACTATAGAGCAGACGCTAACAATCACGACCCACGAAATACAGGCATGCAAGGCGCTTTAAAAAGGCTTGATCACTTGATAGATCACGCAAATAAAGAGCTTACAAAGATAGGCTCTCAAACAAAGCTTCTAACGGCGACAAATCAGCGTGCAGAGGTCATGAAAGTAAATGTGCTAACTGTAAAAAATGACGTCATAGACGCAGACTATGCAGAGTCATATCTTAAATTTACACAGCTTTCACTCTCATATCAAGCTACTCTTCAAGCAAGTGCTAAGATAAATCAACTAAGCTTGCTAAACTACCTAAACTAAAATGATAAATCAGCAGGCCTAGCTTGCTGATTTTTTAAAAATTAAACTCAAGCGTGCTATAATAAGCCTTTTTAACAAAAGGATCTAAAATTTTAAGACATATATTATTTACTATTTTTGTTTGTTTTTTTATATATTTTGGTATCGCTACGGCTGCTCCGACTGCTGATTTTGTAGGCTCACTTGGACAAAGCCTTGGCGTTTTTAATATTAAATATTTTGGACTTATAGCCTATGTTTATCCATTTTTACTTATCGTTTTAGGCTATTTTGTATATAAAAATTTTAAGAAATTTGACTTTGATTTTGCCCAGTTTGTAGTTGGGATTTTTCTATTTTTTATCGCATTTTTGATGTTTCAAGCGCTAAGTACTTCTGGGGCAAATAGCGGCGTGATAGGTGGCTTTATAGTCTCAGCGCTAAAAGAAGTCATCGGCGCTATCGGCACTGCGGTTGCTATACTTATGATATTTATTATCTCACTTGGACTTGCTTTTAGAGAAAATTTTATCATCGTTTTAAGAAAGGCTTTTGTAGATAAAGAGCCAAATGGCTATGAAGAAAAAAGCAGAAGCGTAAAAGAGGTAAGGGCAAGGCAGATACCAAAGATAGAGCGCAAAAAGCCAAAAGCTGACGAGATAAAAGAAGAAGAGCTTATAGACGCTCAGGTGCTAAATGATGATGAGTCAAATTTAGATAGTGAGCCAGAATCTGAGCCAGAGCCAGAGATGGAGCTGGCACAAGAGAGCAGACCTGTAACCATAGGCGGGGTTGAAATTTTAAATGAAGTGGCTGAAAACAAAAAGCTTCTTGATCAGATAGAGCGCGGCAAGGTTGAAAAGCCAAAAGACTTTGTCTTGCCGCCGCTTAAATTTCTAAACGATCCACCAAAGCGTTCGCATAATATAAATGAGGCGGAGATTGATCAGCAAATTTCAAATTTACTCGATAAACTACGTAAATTTAAGATAGATGGCGACGTGGTGCGAACTTATACTGGCCCTATCGTTACGACATTTGAGTTTCGTCCAGCGCCGCACATCAAGGTGAGTAAAATTCTCACTTTACAAGATGACCTAGCGATGGCGCTAAAGGCCCAAACTATCCGTATCCAAGCGCCGATCCCTGGCAAGGATGTCGTTGGCATAGAGGTGCCAAATCAAAATTTAGAGACGATCTATCTAAAAGAAATTTTAGAAAGCGAAGTCTTTAAAAACGCGAGCAGTCCGCTAACCATGGCTCTTGGCAAGGATATCGTGGGCGCTCCTTTTGTGACTGACCTTAAAAAGCTCCCACATTTGCTAATCGCAGGTACAACAGGATCAGGCAAGAGCGTGGGTATAAACGCGATGCTTTTAAGCTTGCTTTATAGAAATAGCCCACAAACTTTGCGCCTAATGATGATCGATCCAAAGATGCTTGAGTTTAGCATATATAACGACATCCCACACCTTTTGACGCCGGTCATCACAGAGGCTAAAAAGGCGATCACGGCGCTTTCAAACATGGTCGCTGAGATGGAGCGAAGATATAAGATAATGAGCCAAACTCGCACAAAAAATATAGAGAGCTACAACGAAAAGATGAAGAGTGAGGGTGGCGAGCAGTTCCCATATATTGTCGTGATCATCGATGAGCTAGCCGATCTTATGATGACTAGCGGCAAGGACGTGGAGCTTTATATAGGCCGTCTAGCGCAGATGGCAAGGGCTAGTGGCATACACTTGATAGTGGCGACCCAGCGCCCAAGTGTCGACGTCGTGACTGGCCTTATAAAGGCAAATTTACCAAGCAGGATAAGCTATAGAGTAGGGCAGAGGATCGATAGTAAGGTCATCCTTGATCAAATGGGAGCTGAGAGCTTGCTAGGGCGAGGAGATATGCTATTTACGCCTCCTGGAAGCCCTGGTGTGATCAGGCTGCATGCGCCATTTGCGAGTGAAAAAGAGATAGAAACAATCGTAAATTTCTTAAAAGAGCAACAAGATGTGATTTACGATGAGAAATTTCTAGCAGAAGAGGGCTCTAGCGCAGGCTCAGCTGCTGGTGTGCTAGGTGAAGATGAGCTTGATGAGCTATACGAAGAGGCAAAAGAGATCATCTTAAGTGAGCAAAAAACATCGATCAGCTACCTACAAAGACGCTTAAAAATAGGCTATAACAAAGCTGCAAATATAATCGAGCAGATGGAAAAAATGGGCGTTTTAAGCCCTGTCAATGCAAAAGGGCAGAGGGAAATTTTGGTCTGAATTTATATAACAATGTATAAAGATAAAAGAATAAAAATGTTTAAATTTGGAGTTCTCGTTTGTATTCTTTTTACACTAAATTTCTGCTTTGCTAAAGATCTTAATACGAGCAATATAGAGAAAAACTCAACATCTATACTAAAAACTCTAAAGCAGATGAGCATACCTTTTTCTGGTGATGAGTATGAGATAGAGAATTTATCCAAGCTAGATGATAAGATGCTAGCGGCTGTAAAAGCATCATTGCCAAAACAAACTGCATTATATGATGCCATCAAGGGTGATCTAAATAAAGATGGCATAGAGGATGTAGCTGTGATAACTCAAGAAACATTTAAGGAAAAATTTATGCCGTTTAGTGATGGTTGCGATGAGAGCACCAAAGACGACAAATGGTGTCAAATAGTAAATAAAAATCGTCGTGGTATCGTGATCTTGCTCTCAAACGGCGACAAATATGAGGCTTTAGTAACTAAGAGAGATATATTTGAGAGTCCAAATGAAGATGGCGGAGCTTATTTTCCACCAGAGCTTGTAGTAGAGATAAAAAATAGCGAACTAAAATTTTTCTATAGTTATGGCAAGTACGGATACTGGGAATATGTTTTTGCATTAAATGGAAAAGATTTCAAGCTTGTAAGGTATTTTAGTAGTGTTAATAACGGTCCTGTGCCAGAGTATATAGTGCTAATGGACTTTGTAAATCATAGGCTAGATAAAAGTGTAAATTTGCTATACCATGGAAATAAAGAGTATAAGAGATACGAAGAGTGTATAGAAAAGTATAAATCTTTAAATGATGCGCAAGAAGAGAATGATTACGATGGATCGTTTATTAGAAAAACTTACGAGCTAAAAACACAAGAAATTCTACTCTCAGAAGTTAAAAAGGTTGATTATATAGATGGTCGTTGGCTGGATAATTTGCAAAATTCAAAGCAGTTAGGAAAAATTTTGAAGATTGATTTTTGGAGTGAATATCCGGGCGATAACGAAGATAAACTTGTTAGATGTGTCGCGGATAAGATATAAAAGCCTTGTGCTGATTTAAATTTTTCTACTAAATTTAATTGTTTGCAAATTAAAACTATCGTAAAAAATTTAAAAATAAATTTTAGAAATAGCTAAAAACATAATCAAAAATATTTAAACTCTTTATGAAACAAATTCGCATAATGTGCTAGTTGATACCTAAAAGAGCTATATTATAACTACAAAAAAGCAATGCTCTTGACGTTAACGAAATAAATTTGACACTTTAATTAATCTTATAATAACTGCAAAGACCTACCACTTGATAAGTGTCCTATAACCCACCTAAATCACGATACAGCAAATCGTATGTGGTGGGCTGTGAGAAACCATCTTGGATATTTAGGGACTAGCAACACTCACGGACTTTACGTATTACGCCATACAGTGGCTTCTAGGTTAGTGAGTTTGAAGGGATTTAACGCACATAAACTGATGGCTTTTATGGGTCACACAGATATTAAAAGTAGCCTACATTACGTGCATCTAAATGTTGATGATATACGTGATGGTGTGGGAGTTGGTGTTTAGTTAAAAGGTGGTAAAAGTCCTTGGTATTTGGTTGCGGAGGACGGATTTGAACCGCCGACCTTCGGGTTATGAGCCCGACGAGCTACCACTGCTCTACTCCGCGATAAGAGTTGTTTGGGATTTTTAAAAGTGGATGGGGTAAGAGGATTCGAACCTCTGAATGACTGGACCAAAACCAGTTGCCTTACCGCTTGGCGATACCCCAATGTTTTTAAGAGTTGTAATTATATAGACTTTAATGCCATTTGTCAAGCTTTTTTAAAAAAATATGTAAATTTATTTTATTTTTCAAAGTAGCTTTTTAAAAATTTAAAAATAAATGAAATGCTTTTATAGCATTTAAAATTTAACTATAGCTTTTAAAACCCATGCGAAAATTTACATGGGTTTATCTAGTTTTATACCAAAAGCTCTTTTGCGATCATGCTTATGCGTTTTGCTTCAGCGCTCGCTCCGATCTCATCTTTTGCCATTTTCATCACAGCGCCTAAATTTTTACCAACCTTTTCAATGATACTTTTAATCTTCTCTTTTAGCTCATCATCACTTAGCTGAGCTGGTAGATATGCCTTGATAAGCTCGATCTCGCTCTGCTCTTTTTTAGCTAGGTCCTCTCTTGCTCCCTTTAGATAGAGCTCAACCGAGTCAGCTCTCTTTTTGATCTCTTTTTGAAGTAGTGGGAGCACGACCTCGTCAGTCATCTCGATCCTTTGATCGACTTCGACCTGTTTAAGTGCTGCATTTAGCGTCCTTAAGGTGTCTCTTTTAAACTCATTTTTTGCTTTCATAGCCTCTTTTATGTCGGCCAAAATTTGCTCTCTTATGCTCATTTTCTCTCCTTTAAATTTTTGAAATCATAACTAAAATTTTGTGATAATTTCTTGAAATATGCCTTTTAAATAAGCCGCCCCAACGCCCTCTCTAAGCCCATCGTCGATAACTATAAATTTCGCTTCTTGCCCGTTTAGTAGCTCTTTTAAAAGCAGCGTTCCAGCGATGAGCGGATATTTTCTACTTCTTCCAACAGCCACATCAGCGCTTTTATCATCCATCTTTAAAAGCTCATTTACAAACCAAACAAGACCGTCATTTTTAAGCTCATATCCGTTCACTTTTTTGGGATCGTAGCTTTCGTAGTTTAGCCCAAGCTTTAGCGCTGCGATAGTGGTCGGCACGCCAGAAGTTAGCACGATAAGTCTATTGTTAAGACTTGTTAAAAATTCCCTTGCCTCTTTTGTATAAATTTTTGCATTTTCTTGCATCAGATCAAGCGCTTTAAACCTCTCGTAAAAGGTGATGATGCCAAATTTAAAGCTTATAAATTTTCCATCTTCGCCTATCTCTGAGCTTGCACCGCCGATGTCGATGATGCTAAATTTATCATTTATGCCAAGCTTTCTTAAGGCATTTTGCACGCCTAAAAATGTAAGTTTTGCTTCAGCTTGCCCGTCAATGATATGAAAATTTATGCCAAATTTCTCTCTTATCTCGCTAAAAATTTCTTCACTATTTGACGCTACTCTAAAAGCTTCAGTTGCGACTGCCACACATTTAAATTTAGTAAAGTCGAATTTGCTTTTAGCCTCTGCTATCGCTTCAAAAAGCCTATTTTTAGCCTCAAAGCCTATCTTACCACTTTCGTTTAAGCCCCTTGCAGCTCCAACTATCTTTTCATAAATTTGCTCGTTACCAAAGCCATTTTGCTCTTTTTTTATAAGTGCCACGCGAAAGGTGTTTGAGCCAAGATCGATCGCTATAACCAAAATTTATCCTTAATATTTTTGCCAAATTCTAACATATGATAATTTAGTATCATTTAAAGTGAGAAAATTCTAAAAACTTTAATAATTTTCAAGATATAATTTTGCCAAAAACTCTTACAAGGGGGCTTGATTGCTTCGAGATAACTTCTTGGCGTTAGTTATTTTTGCGATTTGCAGCGTTGGATTTTTCGTTTGGGGCTATCAATACATCCCGGCAAATAACTACTTTTTATTCTTGATCGCTGGTATGTTTGGTCTTTTTATGGCGTTTAATATCGGCGGAAATGACGTTGCAAACAGCTTTGGCACAAGCGTTGGCGCAAAAACACTCACACTAAAACAAGCTCTTGTAATCGCCGCCATTTTTGAGCTTAGCGGTGCGATATTTGCAGGATCTGAGGTTACAAATACCATTAGAAACGAGATCGTGAAATTTCCAAGCGACATAAACCCGATGAAATTTGTCATCATTATGATCTCAGCCCTTCTAAGCTCTGGTCTTTGGCTATTTTACGCGTCCAAAAAAGGTCTGCCAGTCTCGACCACTCACTCGATAGTTGGTGGCATCGTTGGCGCAGGACTTGCTATGGGATTTATGATAAAAGACCCTGAGCCATTTAATATGGTCTCTTGGGGTGAGATCGGCAGGATCGCCGTTAGCTGGGTCATCTCGCCACTGCTTGGCGGCGTGATGTCTTACATTATATTTGGCTATGTAAAAAGCAAAATAATCGAGCCAACGCACGAGCTAAAGACAAATTTAAAAGCATTAAAAGCTGAGAGAAAAGCCTATAAAGAAAGCTTTATAAGAGCGCTTAAAACAAAGCCAGCTGAGGAGCAAATAGCCACTCTTTCAAAGATCGCAGTTATCGATGAGGACGAGATCGAAACCACTGAATACAGCGAGTACCGCTCAAAAATTCGCATCATGAAAGATAGCGAAAAAGAGATAGACACCTTTAAAGCTATGAAAAAGCACATTCCGATCATCGCTGGATTTGCCGCGATGGTCATCTCATCAATGATGCTTTTTAAAGGGCTTGAGCATATAAATTTAGCCTTTAGCATCATCCAAACAGTCTGGATCATTTTCGTCATCGGAGCTCTAGCGTATCTTGCAAGCCTTGCTATTATAAACGTCATGAGTAAAAACGACAGCGAAAAGAGTATCAATAGAATTTTCTCATGGTTTCAAATTTTTACCGCTTCATCTTTTGCATTTTCACATGGCGCAAACGACATCGCAAATGCCGTTGGACCATTTGCAGCTGTGCTTGACGTGCTAAAAACTGGCTCTATAAACGAAAGCTCACCTATACCAAGCATCGCAATGGTAACCTTTGGCATCTCGCTTGTCGTTGGACTTTGGTTTTTAGGCAAAGAGGTGATCACCACTATCGGCTCAAAACTAGCTGAAATTTTACCTACGACTGGCTTTAGCGCGGAGCTTGCCTCAAGTATTGTCATACTTCTAGCTACAAAGCTTGGCATACCAGTTAGCTCGACGCATATCCTAATAGGCGCAGTTTTGGGCATTGGCATCGTAAATAAAAATGCAAACTGGAAAATGGTAAGACCTATCATCCTAGCTTGGCTCATCACGCTTCCAGCAGCTGCTATCTCATCGGCTATATTTTATTTCGCCCTTGCTAAATTTCTAGGCGTTTAGAAAAACACTTTGCTTGTAAATTTAAAATTTGCAAGCAAATTTCATTTAAACTAAAATTTCTAATTTCTACGGATAAAAAACTATCAGAAAAATAAAATTTTACTTACATTATTTAATAGATTAATTTATTAAAGATTAATCAATTTAGGCTAAAATACGACCATTTCAACAAAAGGACAGCTATGAAAAAAGATGTAAAAAAAGTTGTTTTAGCATACTCAGGCGGACTTGACACAAGTATTATTTTAAAGTGGCTTCAAGACGAATACAAATGCGAAGTAGTCACATTTACAGCTGACATCGGACAAGGTGAAGAGCTAGAGCCTGCACGCAAAAAAGCCCTAGCACTTGGCGTAAAACCTGAAAATATTTTTATAGAAGACTTAAGAGAAGAATTTGTACGTGATTATGTATTTCCAATGTTTAGAGCAAACGCAGTCTATGAGGGCGAATATCTGCTTGGCACATCAATCGCGCGCCCACTAATAGCAAAACGCCAAAGCGAGATCGCAAGACTTGTTGGCGCTGATGGTGTGAGCCACGGAGCAACAGGCAAAGGCAATGACCAAGTTCGCTTTGAGCTTGGCTACTACGCGCTTGGTGACAACCTAACTATCATCGCTCCATGGCGCGAGTGGGATCTAAACAGCCGTGAAAAACTCTTAGCATACGCTGAGAAAAACGGCATAGATATCACCAAAAAACCAGGCAAAAGCCCATACTCAATGGACGCAAATTTACTTCACATAAGCTACGAGGGCTTAGTGCTTGAAGACCCAAGCCACGCACCAGAAGATGATATGTGGAGATGGACAGTAAGTCCAAAAGATGCTCCAGATAAGAGCGAGATCATCGAGATCGGCTATGAAAAAGGTGATCCAGTGAGCATAAATGGCAAAAAAATGAGCCCAGCTGAAATTTTAACCGAGCTAAACCGCCTTGGCGCAAAACATGGCATCGGCAGACTTGATATCGTAGAAAACCGCTCAGTTGGTATGAAGAGCCGCGGCTGCTACGAAACACCTGGTGGCACGATAATGCTAAAAGCTCACAGAGCGATCGAGAGCATCACACTTGACCGCGGTGCAGCTCACTTAAAAGATGAGATCATGCCAAAATATGCTGAGCTAGTTTATAACGGCTACTGGTGGTCACCTGAGCGAAATATGCTCCAAGCTCTCATCGACAAGAGCCAAGAGCACGTAAATGGCTCTGTAAAAGTTGAGCTTTATAAAGGCAACGTGACTATCCTTGGCAGAAGCAGTAAAAATGATAATCTATTTAGCGAGGCATACTGCACATTTGAAGAAGATAGCGTTTATGATCAAAAAGATGCGGAAGGATTTATCAAACTAAATGCGCTTCGTTTCATCATCGCACGCAAAAATGGGCGAAAATTTGACTAAAAATAAAATTTAAAAGGATAAAAATGAAAGTACTACTAATAAAAGATGTAAAGGCTCTTGGCAAAGCTGGCGAGATAAAAGAGGTAAAAGACGGCTATGGCAACAACTTTTTAATCGGCAAAGGCTTTGCAAAAGCAGCTACTCCAGATGTCCTTCGCCAATACGAAGCAGCTCAAAAGAGAAAGGCTGAAGAGCTAAAATATGAGATAGCAAATTTAGAAAAGCTTAAAGAAGAGCTTGCAAAAGTGACAGTCGTCGTCAAGAAAACTCTTGGTGCAAATGGCTCGCTTTTTGGCTCAGTTTCAAAAGAGGAGATCGCAGCAGAGCTTGAAAAGACACATCATTTGGTAGTTGAGAAAAAGGCTATCGACCTAGACACTCACCTAAAAGCTGTTGGTCTTTATGATGTCTCTATAAAGCTTGGTCACTCGATAAATGCGACCTTAAAGGTTGATGTGCAAGGAGAGTAGATGTTTCATGCGACAACCATCTTAGCCTACAAAGGCAAAAATAAAGCGGTCATCGGCGGCGATGGACAGGTGAGCTTTGGCAACACCGTCTTAAAGGGCAACGCCGTAAAAATACGCAAAATTCACAACGGCAAAGTTCTAGCTGGATTTGCTGGCAGCACTGCTGATGCGTTTAATCTCTTTGATATGTTTGAGAAAAATTTAGAGCATACAAAGGGGGACTTGCTAAAGGCGGTGATAGAATTTAGCAAAGAGTGGCGCAAAGACAAGTATCTAAGAAAGCTTGAGGCGATGATGCTTGTGCTTGATAGGGATAAAATTTTCTTACTTAGTGGCACTGGAGATGTTGTCGAGCCAGAAGATGGCAAGATAGCAGCTATTGGAAGCGGCGGAAACTACGCTCTCTCAGCAGCCCGTGCCTTAGATAAATTTGCCGATATCGACGAAGAAGAGCTAGTCAAAGAGAGCCTCAAGATCGCTGGCGAAATTTGCATCTATACAAATACAAACATCAAAACTTATGTTTTAGAATAAGAGAGAAAATGAACTTAACACCAAGAGAAATTGTTAAATTTTTAGATGACTATGTGATCGGTCAAAAGGACGCCAAAAAGATCATAGCGATCGCACTTCGCAACCGCTACCGCCGTATGAAGCTTGAAAAGAGCCTGCAAGATGACATCATGCCAAAAAATATCTTGATGATCGGCTCAACTGGCGTTGGTAAAACCGAGATCGCAAGGCGCCTTTCAAAGATGATGGGACTGCCATTTATCAAGGTAGAAGCTAGCAAATATACTGAGGTTGGCTTTGTTGGTCGTGACGTTGAAAGTATGGTTAGAGACCTTGCTATGGCCTCATATAATCTCGTAAAAAACGAGCAAAGCGAGAAAAATCAAGATAAGATAAACGCCTACATCGAAGAAAAGATCGTCTCAAAGCTACTTCCGCCACTTCCAAAAGGTGCGAGCGAAGAGAAGCAAGCAGAGTACGCTAAGAGCTATGACAAGATGCTAAATAGGCTAAGAAACGGCGAGCTTGACGAGCTAAGTATCGAGATAGAGGTGCAGCAAAACCCACTTGAAGCTGGCTCAAACGTGCCACCTGATATGGCGCAGATGCAAGAGAGTTTTATAAAGATAATTGGTATCGGCGGCAAAAATATCAAAAAAGAGATGAAGGTAAAAGATGCTAAAAAAGCCCTTCAAAGCGAAGCAAATGATAAAATTTTAGACCTTGAGAGCGTAAAAACTGAGGCTTTAAGAAGAGCTGAAAACGAGGGCATCATCTTTATAGATGAGATCGATAAGGTCGCTGTTGGCTCAGGTAGCTCAAATAGGCAAGACCCTAGCAAAGAAGGTGTGCAAAGAGACTTGCTACCTATCGTTGAGGGCTCGAATGTAAATACTAAATTTGGAAATTTAAAGACAGATCATATTTTATTTATCGCAGCTGGCGCATTTCATATAAGCAAGCCAAGCGATCTCATCCCAGAGCTTCAAGGCCGTTTTCCACTAAGAGTAGAGCTAGATAGCCTTGATGAGGACGCGCTTTATCAAATTTTAACTCAGCCAAAAAATTCGCTTTTAAAACAATATATCGCACTTCTTTCAACTGAAAATGTCGAGCTAGAATTTGACGATGAAGCGATAAAGGAGATAGCAAGGATCGCTCACGCAGCAAATGAAAAGATGGAAGACATCGGTGCTAGACGCCTTCATACGGTGATCGAGCGCGTGATAGAAGATATCAGCTTTGAGGCTAGCGAAAAGAGCGGCGAGAAGATAAATGTGACAAAAGAGCTTGTAAAAGAGCGCCTAAAAGACGTGGTTGAGGATCAAGATCTAGCGAGGTATATACTTTGAAATCAGGCTTTGTTAGCATCATAGGACGCACAAATGCTGGCAAAAGCTCGTTTTTAAATGCCTTGTTGAACGAAAAGATCGCCATTGTCTCGCACAAACAAAACGCAACTCGCAGAAAGATAAATGGCATAGTTATGAACGGTGAAGATCAGATCATCTTCACCGACACGCCAGGGCTTCACGAGAGTAATAAAGCGATAAATCAACTACTAATTGGCCAAGCTATAAAATCGATGGGATACTGCGATCTCATCGTATTTTTAGCGCCTATCCATGATGATACAAGCGACTACGAGAAATTTCTAGCTTTAAATCCTGAAAAACCACACATCTTAGTGCTAACAAAAGTCGATGAGAGCTCAAACGCAAAAGTGCTTGAAAAGATCACTCAGTATCAAAAATTTCAAGATAAATTTGCAGCACTTCTTACTTTTAGCACCAAGCAGCCTACCTATAAAAAGCCGCTTCTTGATGAAATTTGCAAGCTTTTGCCAGAGCATGAGTACTTTTATGATCCAGAATTTCTCACGACGACAAATGAAAAGGAAATTTTTAGAGAATTTATACTTGAAGCGATCTATGAAAATTTAAGCGACGAAATACCTTATCTTAGCGATGCGATCATAAAAAGCGTAAAAGAAAAAACTGGCATAACTGAAATTTATGCAAGCATCATCACGGAGCGTGACATCCATAAAAGTATGATTATCGGGAAAAATGGCGAAACTATTAAAAGAATTGGAATTTTTGCAAGAAAGTTAATACAAAATTTAACCAACACAAAGGTCTTTTTAAAGCTCGATGTAGTCGTTAAAAAAGGCTGGAGCAAAGAAGAAAAGAGCCTAAATCAGATAATCGGCTATTGATTTTTTATTTTAAAGATATTAAAATACCAAATATAAGCGTTTAGGAAGGTTTTTTGATTCATGATGAATATTAAAAAAAATAGTGAAATTTCTATAGTTGCACTAGATCCGTATGACTATAAAGGATTTCGTTATCACAACAGCAATGTAGAAGCTTTTAACTTTTCAAAAACAGTCAATAAACGCGACTTTTTCATCTCATACATAAAATTTAAAGACTTAAAAACAACAACTATTTTTATCCCTAGAAGCGTTGATAACGACACCCTTTACGAGGAGCTTTATTCAAAGGTCTATGCAGAGCTTTCGCTAGATCCTGCGCTTGATAATAAGATATTTTTCTCAGAAGGCTCTACAAAAGCTCAAGAGAGAATTTTTACTGTTTTTGCTATCACAAATGAAGATATAAATTCGACCTTTAAAGCGGTTGCAAAAAAAGTCCCATATATCGACTACCTTGCACCTGAGCCTTTGATCTACTCTGCTATTTACAAAAAAGGCTTGCTGCCTAGCACGCAAGCAGACTGCTTTATCGCGCTTAGAAAAGATGAATCATTTTTAAGTATATATTTAGATGGTGATTTTTTTACAGCTAGAGAAATCCGCTATAACCTAAACTATCTTAAAGATAAATTCTTAGAGCAAAGCGGCGACCGCCTAAGCGATGATAAATTTCTCGAAGTTTTATCTCAAAGAGGACTTGTAAATAAAGATGATGATGGCTTTAACTACGATCTAAACACAGTTTTTGAAGATTATATCTTTTACTTTAACGATATTTTAAACATTATAAATAGCCAAAATGGCATATCTATAAAGAAAATTTACATAGATTGCGACTATGAGATCAAAAATTTTGCAAATTTCATCTCAACCAAACTTGGTTTGGATGCAGAGTATATAAACATAAAAGTTGCGATAAACAACAAAAACTATACTATAAACGAGCGTTATAACGTTATGGCTTTATTTGGTAGATTTTATACCAAAGAGCCATTTTATGAGAATTTTAACCTCTCAAATATGCTTCGCCCAGATCCGTTTGTCAAAAGAAAAAGTGGCAAATTCTTGCTCACTTGCGCTGCGGCATTTGCGCTAAGTATGTTATATCCAGCTTACAACTACATAGCTGGTCTTGTTTTAGAAAAAGACAGCGCAAGACTAAATGACGAATATAGCGTCCTAAACGCACAAGAGATGCAGATAAAAGAGACACTAGCTAAAATTTCAAGAGAACAAGAGGCAGTAAAAGAGCAGACTCAAAAAGAGAATGAAAAGCTAAATTTTAGAAAAGGTCTGCTTGCTGAGATCGAAAATAAAAAAGATAATTACGCTATGAAGGGTTTAAATCTTTTTAAAATTACCGATATTTTAAATCTAAACACAGTTCATATCACAAACATCGTAAATAACGATAGAAATTTGACTATAACTGCAGTTAGCGATAATGAAAAAAGGATAACCCAGTTGATCAAAGATATCAGCAAAGATGAAAAATACTTGGTAAATACTAAAAAAATTCGCTCAGATGACGCTAAACACGAGTATGAAAGTAATATAAGCATAGAGATTAGACAATGAGACAAGATATTTTAAGCAAAATAGATCAATACTTTGATAGCAAAAAGCCAAACGAAACAAACCTTATTTTTCTTGGCTCAGCGCTTATCATAGCTTATCTTGTTTATATGCTATGCTTTGATCCTGCGCAAAATTTCTTTGATGAAAAGCTTGATAAACATACGAGAATTTCTACAAAACTAGAAAACACTAGAAACTATCTAGCTTCAGTGAGCTCCCCTGATGGCGATAGAAATTTCAAGATAAATGAAGAAAATAGAAATTTAAGCAATCTAAAACTTCGCTACACGAATATTTTGAAATTTAATACCTATTTTGATTCAAAGCTTAAAGAGTTTTCTTTTTTGCTTTTTGACAATCAAAACTGGGCAAACTACATAGATAGTATCGTGCTTTTAGCAAAGCAAAATAATATAAAAATTTTAGAGCTTAAAAGCGATATAAAAGAGCCAAATTTCCAAAAGATAGAGCAAATTTTAAATATAGATGTCACTTGTCTTGGAAATTTTAAAGATATGCTTAGCTATATAAACGGACTTGAAGAGTCAAAACTCGTAGTAGATCTTCACAAAATGGATATAAATTCCACTCAAAAAGATCTAGGTGCTAAGCTCTCTATCTCAGTGTGGGGTATGAAGTACTGATGAAAAAATTTGGTTTATTTTTAATTTTATCTCTTGGTCTATTTGGCAGTGAGTTTGAAGGCGAGATGAAAAACTATGATGAAGTTTTTGTTAAGATAAAAGAGCAAAGAAAAGGGCTTAATGGCAGTGAAATTTCTAGCTTACAAGATCCTTTCAAGCTAAATTTGCCAGTTGCTCCAAAAGGCGATCAAAACACTACAAAATACTCTTCTGCAAGGGGGTTTATGCTAAAGGCCATTTTGCTAAATAAAGCAAATATAAATGGCAAGTGGTATAAAGTGGGAGATATGATTGATGATTACAATATCACAAGTGTTTATGGCAGCAAGGTTATCATCGTAAAAGATGATGAAAAACAAGAGCTAACTCTTAAAAATGGAAGTAAAAATGTTGGTATCAAAATTAAGTAAATTTATTATAACTGTGGCGTTGGCTTCATTTTTAGCTACTCCTATGATGGCAAAACCAAGCACATGCTTGAGTAAAAATTTTAGTATGAAGATCACAGACGACATAAGTCTTGGAGATGTTTTAAATCAGCTCTCTGAAATGTGTGATTTTAGTATCGTTGCAAAAGATGCTTACAGCAAAAAAGAGCTTGACGATAAAGTCTTTGGTGTAAATATAAGAAATATGAGCCTAAGCGAGGTCTTTGATCTGCTTTTAAACGAAAAAAATTTAAGCTATGAGTTTTCAAATAATGTCTTAAAAATCTCATCGCTTCAAACAAAAATTTTTAAAATAGACTATATAACCTCTATCCGTGAAGGCACAGCCATTACAAAAGCTTCGGTTGATGCCTCTCCATCAGAAGTAGGCAGTAGCTCAAGCAGCGATACTAGCTCAAACGACATAAAAAATGAAAACAACTTGATAAGAACAACTGAGAAATTTGACTTCTGGGAGAAGCTTGATGCTGAGCTAAAAGCTATCTTGAATAATAGCAGTGAGCACATCACAGCGCCAGATCCTATCATAAACCAAAATGCTGGACTTATCACTGTTACAGCGACCCCGTCACAGCTAAAACGCGTTGAAAAATATATAGCTGAGATGCAAAGAAGGCTTAAAAAGCAAGTCATCATCGACGTTTCTATCATCGCAGTTGATCTAAATAACGAGTATAAGCAAGGCGTTGATTGGAGTAAATTTGAGCTCGGATTTAACTCATATATCGGCAACCAAGGCTCTAGCACCGGTTCAAGTGCAAGCTGGACAAACAAGGGCAACAGCTTAAGCGATGGCTTTGGTCGCACACTAAATATCGCTGCAAATTTAAACTTTAGCCTTGATGGTATGATAAATTTCCTTGAAACAAATGGCAAAACAAAGGTCGTTTCAAGTCCAAAAGTAACCACTCTAAACAACCAACAAGCGCTAATCTCTGTGGGCGATAATATAAACTACCGCGTAATGGAAGAGACAGATAATGGTAGCAACAATAACAATAACAACAGGCTTACAACAACTTATAAACAATACTCTGTATTTATCGGTATCTTGTTAAATTTACTCCCAGAAGTCTCAGATAACAATAAGATCATGCTTCGCATCAATCCAAGCTTAAGTAGCTTTAAGTATGCAGAAGATGACACAAGATCACAAAATACAGCCATTAGAGAGATCGCCCCTGATACAGTTCAGAAAAAACTCTCAACAGTAGTTCAGGTAAATAGCGGCGATACGATCATACTTGGCGGACTTATCGGACAGACCAAAGATAAGCAAAACACAGCTGTGCCACTTCTAGCCGACATACCTTTGATAGGAAGCGTCTTTAAAAGCACAAGAGATGGCGTAAGAACTACTGAGCTTATCTTTGTCATCACGCCAAGAGTTGTTGATCTTGAAGATCCAAAACCAGTTCAGCAGTCGCTAAAAGATCTAGGATTTTCTAAATCGATCTATGAGTAACGAAAATATTTATACACATATAAAAGATGTTTTCATAGATGAAGACGAGAGTTTAAATTTCGTAAATTTAGACAACTCTATAAGCTGCTACAACAAGATAGTTTTAGCTCTAAAAAAGCCACTAAAGCTCATCTTGTTTTATGGTAAGCCAGGTAGCGGCAAGACCTTTTTGCTAAACAAGATCGCAAATGATTTAAAAGAAGATAAAAGCCTCATCTTTTTTCCACATCCATTTTTTAGCGAGGCGACATTTATCGAGGCACTTTGTGAGCAAATTTATGGAAAAAAGCTTGAAGATATAAACAACTTTGAGAGCTTTATAAAATTTTACTCAAAAGACTTTAGCAGTAAAGATGAAATTTTAAAAAATCAAATGACGGTTATCCTAGATGAAGCGCAGCTCTATCCGACTGAGCTTATCGAGAAGATAAGGCTTATGGCTGATACTAGGATGTTTAAATTTCTCTTTACGATACACAAAACCGAAAACGAAGATATTTTGGCAAAAGATTATTTTCAGACTAGAATTTGGGAGAGTATCGAGTTAAGTAGCGCTGATGTAAATGAGATCATCATATACTTGCAAAGAAAGCTTAGTCAAAAAAATTATGATAAATACCTTAAATTTGATAAAAAAGACTACGAGTGTGCCTACTCATTTTGCGGTGGAAATTTAAGAACACTAAACAAGATCATGTATAAATTCTATGAAATTTGCGAATATTACGAGCAGTATCAGCCTTCAAAGCTTAGCGGTGATAAGGCAAATATCATGATACTCACCATGGCTGCACTTGATGCGGGGCTAATCGATGCTTGAACCACAAGAAATTCAAAGACTAGAAAAGCTTTATGAGAGCTACAAGAAAAAAAATGGTGGCTTTTTGCATAAAATTTTTAATGCCAAAAACTCTAAAATTTTAATCATCGAGCTTTTGCTTATCATCATTTTGCTAGCTACATTGATAGTGCTAAGCATAGAGAAAACTCCAAGTCTTGCAAGTAAAAGCGATAAAGTTTTAGCCAAAAATGCAACTGCTGTAAAAATGGTAGAAAAAAATGAGACAAATGCAAGCGTTCTTAGTGAGCTAAAGCAAAAGAGCGAGGTTGCTAAGGCTAAATTTGAAGAGGGTAAAAAGCAAGATGAGCTAGCTGACAAGATAGCTAAAAAGCTTGAAGAGGTTGTAAAGATAAACGAAACAAACGATACTTCAAAAAATGACCCAAAAAGGCAAAGAAGCTCACAAGGTTGGCTTAAGCTAAACATCCCTGATGAAGAGCCACTTACCGAGCAAAATGGTATAAATGGCATAAGCGTGCCACAAGATGAAGTGATAGATCTTGAGTCAAAGCCAGCCAGAAAGCGTGTAAATATACAAGTAACTTCAGCATCAAATGAAGAGAGCGTGCTAAGAGAACAATTTTTAAAGACAAATAATCCAACTATTGCACTTGAGCTTGCGAGATTAAATTTTAGAAATAATAATTTCAAAGAAGCTATAAAGTGGTCGCTTGCTGCAAACGATATAGATAATAGCTTAGAGGAGTCGTGGATCATCTTTGCAAAGTCAAAATATAAGCTAAAGCAAAGCGATGATGCCGTCAAAGCTCTAATGGAGTATAATAAAAACTTAAACAAAGCTTCGATAAATGAGCTTATAAATAAGATAAAAAGTGGAACATTATGAAATTTTTTGCTATTTTTTTTGTTTTTGTTTGTGAAGTTTTTGCTGTTAGCCTAACTGAGATTAGGGATGACTTTAACAGCGCAAACTACGCAAAAGTCTGCAATCAAAAGGTTGAGGATTTTTTAAAAACACAAAATAACGAAGAGCAAATTTCTATGTTTGGCATCGCTTGCATAAAGATGAATGATCTAAACAGGCTAGCAACTCCGATTGATAAGCTAGTAAAGAGCGAAAAATCAAGAGAAAATGCTGCCTATTTTGCTGACATCTTATTTAAGAAAAAGCTCTTATTTCACGCTATGATAGATGGCGTTGATATAAGCTATATCAGGCTTCCAAAGAGTGATTATATACTTTCATTTTTGTTTGATAAATTTGTAAAAAAAGAGTATGTCGAAGAGCTTGGTACATTTATCTTTGAAGAGCCAAACTCTGACACAAGGTATGAGATAAGCCCAACAAATGGACAAATACCAAAGCTAGTGCTTAAAATTTTTAAAAATAACGACCTGAAATCACAAATAGAGTATAGATAATGAAAAATGTAGAAAATGTAATCTTAAAAAATATAGAACAAAACGGCAAACTAAGCACATCAGATATAGAAAAGATAAAGCAGATAAGCGAGCAAGAAGGCAAAGGCCTTGTTAAAATTTTAAGAGATGAAAATTTACTAAATGACGATGACTTTATGGAAATTTTGTCTGATATTTATAGGAGAGGGCATGTAAATATCGATGAAATTTCAAACGATCTTGAGCTTGATATCAAGGCTTTTGTTAAATTTATAAGCGAGAAATTTAAGGTTTTATATTTTGATCTTGATGATATCGACATCGACTACCGTATCAGCGAAAAACTAAGCACCGCTCAGCTAAAGACATATAGTGCGATCCCAGTAAAAGAAGATGAGATAAGCGTATATGTCGCTTTTAAAAATCCATTTGACGTTATGGCTCAAGATAAGGTGCAAAATTTATTTAATAGAAAACTGCTAAAAGTTGCCATAGCTCAGCCAACTCAGATAGAAAAATATATAAGCAAGCTAGCGCTAAATGAGAGCATAAAAGATGTGATAACAGAGATCAGAAGAGAGCTTTCAAGCTCGGCTAGCCAAGGTCAAAACAGTGAAAACTCTGGAATTTTAAAGCTAATCGAGATCATCTTAAAAACATCTATCCAAAGCAGAGCCAGCGACATCCACATCGAGCCAACCGAGACAAACTGCATCGTAAGAAGCAGGATCGATGGTATGCTAAGCGAGACATTTATATTTGATAAAGATATCTATCCGCCGATGGTTAGCCGTATGAAGCTACTTTCAAACATGGACATCGCAGAGCGCCGCCGCCCACAAGATGGTAGATTTTCAGCTCAAATTTTAGACAAAGAGTATGATTTTCGTATCTCGACGCTACCTATCTTAAACGGTGAAAGTATAGTTTTAAGAATCTTGGATAAGTCAAAGGTCATTATAAATTTAGAAGATCTTGGCATGCATCCTGATAACTTTGCTAAATTTAAAAAGAGCATGAAAGCACCTTATGGCATCATCCTAGTCACTGGTCCAACAGGCTCAGGTAAGACTACGACACTTTACGGTGCGCTAAATGATATAAAAAGCGTAAAAACTAAGATCATAACAGTTGAAGATCCGGTCGAATACCAGCTAAATATGATCCAACAAGTGCATGTAAATGAAAAGGCTGGTCTTACCTTTGTCTCAGCCCTTCGCTCTATCTTAAGGCAAGATCCAGACGTCATAATGATAGGCGAGATCAGGGATCAAGAGACGCTTCGCATAGCGATACAAGCGGCACTTACTGGTCACCTTGTCTTTTCTACGCTTCACACAAATGATGCCATTAGCGCACTTCCTCGTATGATAGATATGGGCATCGAGCCTTATCTAGTAAGCGGCGCGCTCGTTTGCATAGAGGCTCAAAGGCTTGTTAGAAAGCTCTGCCCACACTGCAAACAAAAGATCACACTATCTCAAAAGGCATTTGACGAGGTTAAGAAATTTGTCCCTGAAAACTACCAGTTTTACAAAAGCGTCGGATGTCCGCAATGCTCACAAACTGGGTATCTAGGACGTGAGATGATAAGTGAAATTTTACCTATTAGCGACCATATAGCAAGCATGGTTGCAAATGGCGCTTCTAAAGATGAGCTTAAAAGCGTAGCTTACGAAGAGGGCTTTATAGATATGTTTCATGATGGCGTCATAAGAGCGGCAAATGGCATAACCACGCTTGAAGAAGTTTATAGGGTTGCTAAGATATGAAATACTTTGAGGTTGAGTATATCCAAAACGGCAAACGCCATAAGATGAGCCTAAGAGCGAACAATAAAAACGAGATCAAAGATAAAGCAAATGTCACTGGCATGATCGTAAAGATCAAAGAGACGCAAACTTCTAGCATAAATAACTTTGAAAATTTACAAAATGTGATCGCAAAGGCTTTTACTAATCCAAAGGTGAAAATCCCAAATTTAGTAGCCACTATAAGGCAGCTTAGCGTTATGACAAATGCTGGAATTTCTATCCACGATAGCATTAAAGAGGTTGCAAACTCCACCGAGGATAAGCGCCTTAAATTTATATTTCAAACCATAGATGAGGAGCTAAATCAAGGCTCAAGCCTCACAAATAGTATAGAAAATTTTAAAGAAGAGCTAGGCGACGTGACGCTAGCGATGATAAGACTAGGGGAAAGCACTGGTAATATGGCTGACGCGCTTGCAAAGCTCGCCTCTATCTTGCAAGAGGTCTGGGACAATCAGCAAAAATTTAAAAAAGCTATCCGCTATCCGATAACCGTCATTTGTGCGATCATCATAGCCTTTGTCATCCTCATGATACTTGTTGTGCCGCAGTTTAGAGAAATTTTCGAGCAGTTAAATGCGGAGCTACCACTGCCAACTAAAATTTTGCTAAATATCGAATATGTAATGACAAACTACGGCTTTTATATCCTTGGAGCACTTGCGTTTATCGGATATTTGCTTAGAAAATACTACCTTGAGAGTGAAGAATTTCAAGATAAGGTCGATAAATACCTTTTGAAAGTCTATCTCATCGGCAAGATCATATTTTATTCAAATATGAGCAGGTTTAACCTCATCTTTACAGAGCTTGTTCGAGCTGGTTTGCCTATAGCAGATGCCCTTGATACGGCTGTGATAACGGTCTCAAACAAGGATATCAAAAAGAAACTAAGCGGCGTTAAGATACTTGTTGGTAGGGGCGTTAGCCTAACAGAGGCTTTTAGAGATACAAATTTATATGAAAATATGCTCATACAGATGATAAGCGCTGGCGAGCAAAGCGGTAGCTTGGATGATATGACCGGAAAAGTAACTGACTATTACAGGATGAAATTTAACGATATTATTGATAACATCTCAAACTATATCGAGCCTATCTTGCTTGTTTTTATAGCAGGTATGGTGCTTTTACTAGCTCTTGGTATATTTTTGCCGATGTGGGATCTATCAAAAGCCGTTAAAAACTAAAATAATTAAAATCTTAAAGGAGAGAAGATGTCTGAAAACAAAGAACACATGGTCGAAGAGAGCGCCTTTTTGGTCTCAAAGACCGACTTAAAAGGACGTATTACATATTGTAACGAGCCATTTTTAAAGATAGTTGGAGCTAAACAAGCTGAAGTCTTGGGTAAGCCTCACAACATCATAAGACACCCAGATATGCCAAGAGCTGTTTTCAAGCTACTTTGGGAGCGCATAAAAAATAAAGAAGAAATTTTTGCTTATGTTAAAAACAAAAGCTTTGATGGCGGGTACTACTGGGTATTTGCAAATATCACAACTTCGCTTGATGTGCAAAACAATCCAGTTGGCTACTACTCAGTTAGACGCAAGCCAAATCCAAAGGCGATTGAGATAATAGAGCCTATATATCAAAAGTTGTTATCGGTAGAAAAGAGCGGTGGCATGGATGCTTCGATGAAATTTTTAACTGAATTTTTAAAAGAAAAAAATATAAGTTATGATGAATTTGTAAATAACCTACAAAGGCTATAATGATGTTTGGAAAAAAACTTGACTCTATAAATGAAATTTTAAGCGTGGTAGGCTCAGCTAGAAACGGTATCTTAGAGCCTAGGATAGTAAATGTAAAAGAAAATGACCCTCTTTATGAGGTAGCACTTGGTATAAATGACTTGCTTGATCAAGTTGAGGCGCTCCAAAGAGAAATTTCAACCTCAATAGACGCTGCTCAAAGCGGACTAACATATAGAAATATCTTTACAGAGGGATTTCGCGGTATATTTAAACAAAATGCCATCTCTATGAGCAACGGCGTAACTGGTATAAAAGATAGTCACAAAAGTAAAGTAAGAGGCCTACTTTCAAAAGAGCTTGACACACTTGGCAATGGCAACGACGGTATAGAAGATGTTAGAAACGATCTAAATGAGAGCATTAAAAACCTAAGCCAAATGGCGCACATGGCACAAGATACAGCTAGGATCGCTGAGGACACGACGCAAAGCATAAATGAGCTAAGCATAAATATGAGCTCGCTTGAAGAGCTGATAGAGGGCTCAAGCCACGCTATAAGCACGCTAAATAGCAGAACAGACGACATCACTTCAGTTGTAAATTTGATAAAAGATATAGCTGAGCAGACAAATTTACTAGCTCTAAACGCAGCCATCGAGGCAGCACGCGCAGGTGAGCATGGACGCGGCTTTGCTGTTGTCGCTGATGAGGTTAGAAAACTAGCTGAAAATACCCAAAAAGCGACACACGAGATCGGCGTAAATATCCAAACACTTCAGCAAGAAGCCAAAGATATAGATGAAAACTCTAAAAAGATAGATGAAATTTCAAAGATCGCCACAGCAAATGTCGAAAATTTCAAACAAACTTTAGCTAGCTTTAACCAAAATGCAAAAGAGACAGCCCAAAGATCAAAATATGTAGAAGACAAGACCTTTGGCATCATCGCAAAGATAGCTATCATCGTTTATAAAGTGGGTGTTTATTCAGACACTGTAAATGAGCAGGGTTACGGCGACGATATAGCAAAAGACGCAGATGATCTTGTAGCGTGGTATGAAAATGAGTGCGCAAAGAGCTTTAGTCACACTAAAATTTACGAAAAATCACGCCATTTAGTGGATGAGTTTAACAAAAACATCAAAGCCATCTTGACAGAAGCTGGCAAGGGCTATAACGAGAAAAATTTAAAACATTTTGTCACTGAGTTTAGAAAGCTTGAAGATCTTAGCAGAGAGATATTTAACTCATACAACGAAATGGTCGCTTCAAAATAACTTCAAATTTGCTAGACTCGCTTTGGGTCTAGCTCCTCTTAGATTGATTTAAATTTTATTTTCATAAATTTTTTCTACATTGTTGTTTAAAATTATGATAATTAATATTGTTTTTATGCTTGCTTTGTTAAATTTGCGTTTCGCTTTCATTATCAAAAATTAAATTTAACAAAAGGATATCCGTGAATAGATCAAAATTTATCGCCATTTGCCTTAGTGCTTGTGTGGCAAATTCTCTCTATGCAGTAGAGAAAGAGAACAACGAAACTAAGCTAGATGGCGTCGTAGTAAGTGCGAGCGGCTTTTCGCAGCAGATAAAAGAAGCCCCTGCAAGCATCAGCGTAATAAAAGGTGATGAGCTAACAAAAGATAGCTTCACCTCACTTCACTCAATCGCCCAAAAAGTGCCAGGCGTAAATGTCGTCGGTGGCGAGGACGGGGCAGCTAGTGGCATCTCTATACGTGGCATGGAGAAGTCTCAAACGCTAGTTTTAATTGATGGCAAAAGAGTAAATTCAAGCAGCGCAAATCCAAAGGGTGGAGCAGGGGATATGAACTCAAATTTCATCCCACCAGCTGAAGCGATCGAGCGTATAGAGGTTATCCGTGGCCCTATGAGCTCGCTTTATGGTAGCGACGCGGTTGGAGGCGTTATAAATATCATTACCAAAAAAGACTTTTCAAAATTTAGCGGCAACGTCGGCATCTCAACCACGATAAACACTCACAAAGGCATAGGCGACGGCAGACAAGGCGACTTTTATATAAATTTACCTCTTTATAAGGACCTTTTCGCGCTTCAGCTTTGGGGATACAAAAAGCTAAGAGATGAGGATAATTACAAAGGTGGCTATCAAAAGAGCGATAAGAGAAATTTAAGCGCAAAGCTTTGGATCACGCCAGATGAACACAATAAATTTTTTATCCTTGGCTCAAGTGAAAAACACGACTACTCGCGAACAGTCGGCAAAACAGCTACCATAAAGACAAATAAGGTTTTAAACGCTTATGACTACGAGAAAAAGAGCTATGGCGTGGGCTATCTTGGCGAATTTGATAGCCTAAATGCCGATCTGAGCTACATTTATGATGAGACCCAAAGAACGAGCCTTTTTGACAGCCTCATACCTGCAAAAGCCAAAAATCACAACTTTAACTCAAAATTTACAACATTTTTTGGCGCACACACTCTAACTTTTGGTTATGACTTTAGTAAGCAAAATGTCGGTACAACCTTCATCGTCTCAAACGCCTCAAGAAACGGCTTAAAAGATCCAAAGACCTACTCGATGAGCGAGCATGCGGGATTTATCGAGGATGAGTGGCAAATTTTAGATGAGAAGCTCTTTTTAACGCTTGGTTCAAGACTCACGCACAACGAATTTTTTGGCAACCACCTCTCGCCAAGGGCCTACCTAGTCTATAACGCCACAGATACGATAAGCTTAAAAGGTGGCGTAGCGACTGGTTATAAAACACCTAATGTCAATCAAATCTCCCCAGAAGTAGGCACTATCCAAGGTGGCTGGAGGATAGTTGATTTTGGCAACAAGGACCTAAAGCCAGAAAAGAGCACGACCTATGAAGTCGGGGCATATTATGATAATGGGGCTGATTTTAGAGGCTCGGTAACGCTTTTTAGAAATGAATTTAAAGATAAGATCCTAGACACCGACGGCAGTAATGTAAATAAAATTCCAGCCTTTGGTCCTTGCCCGCCAAGCGCAAAAATCCCAAGTGTGGGTTGCCCTGGTTGGGGAACTTACTTTAACATTGAGGGTGCGACCGTTTGGGGCGTGGAGTTAAGTGGCGACTATGACATCCTTTCAAATCTAAATTTCAGCTCAAACTACACTTATAATAAGTCAAAGATAAAAACTGGCAACCCAACGATAAACACGCCAAGAGGCCCTATGAAATTTAGCGAGACAAACCTAGCTAGACTTGATGGCAAAAGTCTAACAGCAACGCCAGAGCACACACTTCACGCCACGCTTACATATAAGCCTATAAAGAGTGTAAAGACATTTTTTGGCGCAAACTATGAGAGTAAGCTAACAAGCGTAAATTTTGGCGCTGGCAATAGAGTAAGAGAGAACACAAAAGACCTACTCACTTTCGATACAGGCGTCAGTTGGGATGCAAACAAGCACCTGACGCTTAGCCTAAATGCCTACAATATCTTTGATAAAGTAAGATACGATGAGGCGCTAGCAGACGACGGCAACTACTACTGGTATCCGCAAGAGGGCAGGAGATTTTGGTTTAAGGTCGCTGCAAAATGGTAAGAGCCTTTAAATTTTTGCTTTTTACGCTTGGTGTGACGCAAATTTTACAAGCAGCTCCGCAACAAACGCCTGAGCCACTTAGCCAAAAAGCTGCTAGTAAATTTGAAATTTCAACCTTTAAAATGAGCGCAAATGATGAAATTTATAAAATTTTTACAGCCAAGCTAAAGGGGCAAGATGAGTTTAAAAACGTGCTTTTCTTGCTTGACGCAAACGCCCAGTTTAACATGCTTTTAAATGAATTTGATGGCAAGGCCGCACCGCTAATAATAGGCATAGGATATGACACAGACAAAAGCTACGAGATAGAAAAACGCACAAGAGATCTCACGCCAAAGGCAGAGGGCGAGGAGTTTAGCAAAGGTGGCGGCGCAGATGCGTTTTACCACTTTTTAACTAGAAATTTAGTGCCGCTAATTGATGAGAAATTTAACGTGCAAGGCAGCCAAAAAAGCCTTTATGGACACTCTTTTGGCGGCCTTTTTACGCTCTATGCGATGCTTAAAAATGATGGCATATTTTCAAATTTCTTTATCGCTTCGCCATCTCTTTGGTGGGGTGGGTCTGAAATTTTAAAGCAAAATGTGAGCGAGGGTAAATTTAAAGAAAAACTAAAGGCTAAATTCGTCTTTCTTAGCGTTGGCGAGCTTGAAAAGAGAAAGGGCAAAACTGACAAAGCTGGCATTTTAAAGGCGAGTGATCTAGCACAAATTTTAAAGCAAAGTGGGGTAAATTCTCACTTTGAGCTTTTTAAAAATGAAACCCACGGCAGCGTCATACCTCTAAATTTAAAAGAGCTTTTAAAATATCTAAAGGATTAAAAATTTAAGGCTATTTTTGTTAAAATCCGCCGCATGAGAGTAGATAAATTTTTAAACGTAGTAAATATCACCAAAAGGCGTGCCGTTAGCGAAGATATGTGCAAAAGCGGCGTTGTGAGCATAAACGGCGTGCAGGCAAAAGCTGCAAAAGATGTTAAGATAGGCGACGTAATCACTATCAAATTTTTAGCTCGTGAGGCGAGATATGAGGTGCTAGCGGTCCCAACTACAAAAAGCATACCAAAAAGCGCCCAGAGCGAGTATGTAAAAGAGCTTTGATGGTTTTTGAGCTTTTAGAAAATGAGCTTAATGAGCTTGTGCAGGTGCTGCCAAAAAGTGGCGTGGTGCTACTAAGTGGTGATCTAGCAAGTGGCAAAACGACGCTTGTAAAGGCGATCATCAAGGCTCATGGGATAGACGAGAGTGTGACGTCGCCGACATTTTCTTTGATGCAAATTTATGGTAAAGATATCTACCACTACGACATCTATCAGATCGGATTTGACGGGATGGCAAAAAATGGCCTTTTTGAAAATTTATTTGAAGAGGGGCTTCATCTAGTAGAGTGGGGCGATGAAAATTTAGAAAAAGCTCTAAAGAAAAACGGCGAGAGCTATACGTTAGTAAAAATTTCTCTTAGCAAAAATGGTAGAAAATACGAGGTTATAAGTGCATAAACTAGAAGTAAAAGATCTAAAAAAGACGATTAAAAAAAGTGAGATCATAAAAGGTATATCTTTAGAGGTAAATAGCGGCGAAGTCGTGGGACTTCTTGGACCAAATGGTGCTGGAAAGACGACCACTTTTTATATGATCTGTGGGCTCATCTCGCCAACTAGCGGAGATGTCTTTTTAAATGACGAAAAGATCACAAACGTCCCACTTCACAAAAGAGCGCACCTTGGTATTGGCTATTTGCCGCAAGAATCAAGCATATTTAAAGAGCTAAGCGTAGAAGAAAATTTGCTCCTTGGGGCTGAAATTTTAAATCAAAGCAAAGAAGAGATATCTAAAAGAGTAAATGAGATGCTAAATATGCTAAACATCGAGCCTATCCGCCTAAGAAAGGGCGTTAGTCTAAGTGGTGGCGAGCGCAGACGCTGTGAGATCGCTAGAAGCCTCATCATAAAGCCAAAATTTTTGCTGCTTGATGAGCCATTTGCAGGCGTCGATCCTATCGCAGTTAGCGACATCCAAAGCATCGTTAGAGACCTTAAAAAGCTAGGCATCGGCGTTTTGATAACTGACCACAACGTCCGTGAGACGCTAGCCATTTGCGACAGAGCCTACGTCATCAAAGATGGCTCGCTGCTAGCAAGCGGCAGTGCGAGCGAAGTGGCAAACAACAAGCTTGTTAGAACGCACTATCTTGGCGAAGAATTTAAGCTACTTGAGTAGATGATGCTAAGGCAAAAGCAAACTTTAGCGCCAAAGATCAAACTAAACCAAACGCTAAGAAGCTGGCTTCCTATCCTTCAAAGCGGGCTTGATGAGCTAAAAGAGACGCTTGAGCCTTTTATAAAAGATAATCCTTTTGCCACGATTGAACACAAAAATTTAGAAAAAAGCGAAAAAAAGCGAAATTTTTTCGAGCAGGTTAGTAGAAACTCGGTTAGCGAGAGCATCGAGGCTTTAAGCATATATAAAGAAAGCCTCTATGAAAAGCTCGTTAGCCAGATAAATCCACCACTTTTCCCCACGCAAAAGTCCCAAGATATCGCATATAAGATCATCGAGTGCTTGGATGATGAGGGATATTTTTCTTATGATGATGAAATTTTTGCGGATTTTAATGAGAATGAGGTGGAGCGAGTTAGGGCGAGATTTGCCTACCTTGAGCCCTGTGGCGTGGGTGCAAAGGATGTTAAAGAGAGCTTTTTGTTTCAGCTTGGCGAGGCAGAGGCGAGTGATGAGATCATAGAGTGCGCAAAAAAGATCATCTTAAATTTTGAAAATATAGAGAAGCTTAGAAAGCTTAAATTTTACGACGACGCACTAAAGATTATAAAGAAATTTAAAAATCCCCCAGCCATTGAGTATCTTGAAGATGAAAAAGAGGCGGTGCCTGACATCTTCGTACTAAGCACAAGTAGTGGCATAAGTGTGCAGATAAATGACGAGTACTATCCTGAAATTTCTATCGACACCGAGGGACTAGACGAGAAAGAGGCCTTTGTAAGCTCGCGTATAAAAGAGGCAAGCGAGCTCATAGACGCCCTTGAGATGAGAAAGGCGACACTTTATAAGATAGGGCTCATGATAGTTGAGTATCAGTATGACTACTTTTTGGGCGGTGACATAAAGCCTATGAAGCTAAAAGACCTAGCTGACGAGCTTGGACGCAATCCTTCAACCATCTCAAGAGCGATCGCGAACAAATATCTAAGCTCTCCAAGAGGTACGGTCGCACTTAAAAATTTCTTCGCAACTGGCTTTGACGAGGAGACTTCAAATGCCGCGATAAAGGAATTTTTGCTAGAGCTTATCAAAAACGAAGATCATAAAAAGCCTCTTTCTGATCTAAAAATCCAAGAGCTAATTCAAGCTAAATTTAACATCCAAATCGTTCGCCGAACTATCACAAAGTACCGCAAAATTCTAAACATTGGCAGCTCAAGCCAGCGAAAAAAGATCTATCATATAAACGGCTAGCTACCACTCATTTATGGCAAAAAGTGTGGCTTTACGCATCTGCGTAAAAAGCTCACTGCTAAGCTCATCATACTCTTTAGCGCGTTTTTTATGCTGCGCCCAGCCCGCTGCGTCGTCATTCCAAGAGCCCATACCACCAAAGACATCGGCCGCACTTGCCGCAGTAAAAAGGGCTAAATTTAGCTTTGGCATAAGTGGCGCGTTTAGGATATTTTGCTCTATCTTTTCTGGCTCATTTAGCGCTTTTAGCCCCTTTCTAAAGCAATCACCAAAATTCTCACACTCTATCTCATCAGCAAATTTAGAGATCCTTGTTAGGATATCTTTAAACTCCAAAGTGTTATCGCTAAATTTTTGAATTTCTGGCGTGCCATCTAGGCTAAATTCTTTATAGACTATCTCCCAGACATCCCAGCCCTTTTTATCTTCTTTAAAGCTCCAGTGCGGCACGAGATAGCTCATCTTATCTTTATAAATGCAAAGAATCGACTTGTGGCTTACGTTTGAAAAGCCTTGCAGCGAGCGCTCCTCTGAAGAGACCGTCAAATTTGTGGCGTATCTCACGTCGCTTAGTCCAAGCTTTAAGGCGTGCTTAAACCACTCATTTATGCTATCTTGCTCTCTTTTTTCTGGCTCATCACCTAAGATAAAGTCAAAAACTAGGCTTTTTATATATTTTTCGCTTTTGTAGTTTAGCTCTAAATTTGACTTTAATGCTTGCTTTATAGAGGCTACGATAATGCAAGAGTTAAAAACTTCACCATTCATTTTTGCTCCTTTTTTGAGATATTTTATTAAAAGAAGTATAAATATCTTTTTAAGAATTGCAAGCGAAAACTTCAGTTTTTTATAGTAAAATAGCCAAAAATTTCAAAGAGGCAAAATGGATTTTAATGAGATTGATAAGCTGATAAGCACACTTAAGAAAAACTTGGAAGTTATCGAAAACAACGGCGTTGTCGAGCCAGAAACAAAGATCGATGCGCTCACTTTTAATAAAAATGTCGAAGAGATCAAAAAAAGACTTTACAGCACAACAGATGAGGGCAGTTTTTTTAAAAATGTCTTTAATACTGAAGATTACTACGAAAACATTAGCTCATACCTCGAGCAGACAAACAAAAGCCTATACTACAAGATAGAAAAGGCTGGTGTGAGCCTAAAGACTAATCAAAATTTGCAGGAGAGCCTGACAAGCATCTCAAACATCATGCAAATTTTAGTCGCTGAGTATCAGATACAAAATAAAAAAAAGAAGAAGAGTATCTTCTCAAGAAGTGGCGACACAGCGATGATAAGAGGGCTACTTGCCGAGCTAATGGAGTTACAAAATAGGATGAATAAAATTTTACATCTCGACTCTCAGATCGTCTCAAACGTAGTTTTGGAAAATTTTAAAACTATCTACACATTTTTTTACAACTGCATAAGGGTTGCCAAACAAAGGGGCGATGAGCTACTTTTGGTTGAGATCGCTGGCATCACAGATAGGATCATCGAGATGATAAGGCCTGTGCTTTCAGGCAAAAGCCTAAAGACAAACGAGCTTATCTATCACTACCTCATTTACGAGCTACGAGAGCTAAAAGCCTATGCCATAGGCGAGGATCTAGCTTAAAATTTTATCCATTATCTCTTTTGCCCCATTTGGCAAAAGGATATCTTTTAGGGCTTTGCTACTTTTGTTTAGATCAAAGCTCTCGATCATTTTTATGACTTCATCTTTGTCTAAATTTTCGCCATTTTGCAGGCAAATTTCAGCTATGCCTTTATCTTTTAGAAATTTAGCGTTATAAAATTGGTGGTTGCCAGCAGCATAAGGAAATGGCACAAAGATAGATGGCAGGGCGTTTGCGCAAAGCTCCCAAAGTGAGCTAGCTCCAGCTCTTGATATGGCAAGATCAGCCTCACTCATCTTCTTTTCTATCTCTTTGCTAAAGTCAAAAATTTCTAAATTTGCTTCGCTAAAGCCAAACTCATCGTATCTTTTTTTAAGCTCATCAAGGGCGTTTTTGCCGCATTGATGAATGATCTTTATCCCTTTTTCTTTAAGATATGGGGCTAAATTTATAGCTAGCTCGTTTATCGCTTTTGCGCCTTGTGAGCCACCTAAAAATAGTATCGTTTTTAGCTCCTCTCTAACTCTTTGGCTTTCAAAAAAATTATTTGCCACAGGGTAAGGGCAGGGCGAGAGCTCATCATAAGAGCTAAAAAAGCCCTTTGCGTATGGCTTTAAAATTTTATTTAGCTTGCCAGTTACGGCATTTTGCTCATGGATGAAAAGTGGCGTTTTTGAGATGATGGCTGCTATGGCTGCTGGCGCTGCTGAGTAGCCTCCTACGCTGATGACTGCTTTAACGCCATTTTCTTTAAAAATTTGCCTGCATTTTAGAGCTAGGCTTATAATGTTTGTTAGTGATTTTAGCTTGGCAAGACCTCTTTTGTTTACGACGCCACTGCTTGGTAAAAAGAATTTCTTTGCGAATTTATCATCATTTTCAAACCAAAATTTATCCTGACCACTAGTTGAGCCGATAAAAATTGGCTTTATGCCTCGTCTATTTAGCTCCTCGCAAAAGCTTCTAGCGATCGCCAAATGTCCGCCAGTGCCGCCACCACAAATAACTATCATAGTTTTGCCTTTTTACTAACCATCAAGACCATGCCGATGCCGATGCATATAGCAAGCACGGAGCTGCCGCCGTAGCTAAGAAATGGCACAGCGATACCTTTTATCGGTGTGATCGATGTGATGCCGTAGCTATTCATCAAAAATGAAAATGACAAGATAAGACCGATACCAAGTGAGAATAGGTGATAGACCTTGTTTTCGCTCCTAGCTGAAATTCTAAATATCCTATAAAGTAGCGTGATAAAGATCGCTGTGATGCACAAAATGCCAAAAACGCCGACCTCTTCAGCTATGCCAGCTAGCACGAAGTCTGTATGCACCTCGCTTAAAAAGCCAAGCTTAAATATCCCAGCTCCAAGCCCCTCGCCAAAAAACTCGCCATGTTTAATTGCATTTAGTGAGTGAGAAATTTGATAAGGCTCTGGCGCGTCTGCCACTCTAAGCACGTTTGCCACGCTATCTGGCAAGAAAGAGAGAACCATGTTTTGTATCGTGCCCCACCATGATTTTATACGTAAAATTCTGTGCTCAGAGCTAACTATCGCCACCGTCATGACAAAGGCAGCGCCCAAGATACCGATACCAAAGAGCCTAACGCTAGCCCCTGCAAAAAGCGCCATCGTCACAAAAGTAAGTGCCAAAACTACAACCTGACCAAGGTCGTTTTGCATAACGGCGATAAGAAAGATAGCGATACCAAAAAGAATGATATAAGGCAAAAGTATCTTTAGCTCAGCCATTAAAGTCCTCTTGCCGTCACTAAATTTTCTAGTAAAACTCCACGCCAAAAAATAGACAAAACCGACTTTGAAAAACTCAACAGGCGCAAGTGAGAAGCCAGGCAGCCTGATCCAGCGTCTAGCACCTCCAGAGTCAGTAACCATCGAAGCTGGCAAGGCGTGCATGAGCCCCATAGCGATACCACAAGAGATAAGCAGTCCAAAGCCTATCCAAACGAGCGCTTTGTCAGGATTTAACCTAGAGAGCCACCACATGAGAAAAATTCCTATGCAGCCTACTGCAAACTGGCGGATAAAAAAGTGAAATTCGTCGTAGTTAAAAAATAAAACTGTAAAAACTGGCAAAGATAGTGAAAAAATGATGCTTATGGCGATCAAAGTCGCGCAAAGATAGAAAATAACCTTATCAACTGCCAAATTTAGCTCCAACTTTAAAATGAGCCAAAGTATAATAAAAAACGGCTTACAAAGATATTATTTGCTATAATTGCAGGCTTTAAGGATGGGCATGAAGATAGGTATATTTGACTCGGGGCTTGGCGGACTTAGCGTCTTAAATGAAGCTTTAAACAAGCTTAGCGAGCATGAATTTTTATATTACGCAGATGTGAAAAATGTCCCATACGGACAAAAGAGCAGGGATGAAATTTTAAAATTTAGCTTTGACGCGGTGAAATTTCTTGTTAGAAATGACGCAGAAGCTGTCGTAGTAGCTTGTAACACAGCTACAAGCGTGGCGATAAAAGAGCTTAGAGCAAATTTAAGCGTGCCGATCATCGGCATGGAGCCAGCTGTAAAAAAGGCTCACGACCTAAGCCATGATGATGCCCTAAAAACGCTTGTCATAGCCACTCCAGTCACCGTAAATGGTGCAAAACTAAAAGAGCTAATCACAAATTTAAACGCAAAAGATAAAACCGAACTACTTGCTTTGCCTCGCCTTGTAAATTTCGCTGAAAAGGCTGAATTTGAGAGTGAAAACGTTAAGTCATATCTAAAAGAAGAGCTAGCTAAATTTGATCTAAGTAAATTTGACTTTTTGGTGCTTGGCTGCACGCATTTTAACTATTTTAAAGATAGCTTAAGAGAAATTTTGCCTCCAAATGTAAGTATAATAGACGGCAATGAAGGGACGATAAAGCGCCTTATAAGCGAGCTTAAACTTAAAATTTCAAGTGTAAATTTAACTCCAAATGTGAAATTTTTTTACTCAGGTGAGGAGGTTTGCGAACAAAACGAGCTAGAGAAAATTTCAAGAAATTTAGCTCGCCTAGAAAAAATGAGAGCGATCAGCTAGGCTAAATTTAGATAAAAATTTGAGCCAAATTTAGCAAAATACACTAAATTTTATGTATTTTTATATGTATTATTTCTTTCTTTGCTTTACTATATAGATAGCACTTATTGCCGCAACCACAGTTAAAAGGGCGATCGTGATCGTTAGAAGTGTCTGTTTGTCTGGAGTTGAGCCTAGAAAGTAGCCAACTCCAAGCAAAACCGCACACCAAATCCCAGCGCCAAGCGTGGTAAATAGGCAAAATCTAAAAATATTCATCTTAGCTAGCCCAGCTGGCAGGCTTATATACTGACGAATTCCTGGGATGAGACGTGAGTTAAAGGTCGAAATTTCGCCATGTTTATTAAAAAATGCTTCAAATTTATCCATCTTTTCATGAGTGATGCCTACAAATTTGCCGTATTTCAAGATGATCTCACGTCCAAAAAAGTAGCAAAGATAGTAGTTGAAAATAGCTCCAAGCAAGCTGCCAAGCGTGCCTGAGATAAAGGCAAGTGCTAGGCTCATCTCGCCTTTGTGGGCTAGATATCCTGCTGGTATCATCGCCACTTCGCTTGGAAATGGGAAAAACGAGCTCTCTAAAAACATCATCACAAATATGCCAGCATACCCCCAGCTACTCACGCTTGAAACGATAAAGTCAATAATGTCATGTAGCATTTTTACTCCGAAAATTTAATAAAGCGAGCCATTGTAGCAAAGCTTTATTTACTAATAGTAACTAACATGGAGTGATAAAATTTAAATTAAATGGGGTAGTAAAAATTTATAAAGAAGTAGGGCGAAAGCTCGCCCCGTTTTTAAAATGCAGGTATGACCTCGCCTTTGTAGCGAGTGATGATGAAATTTTTAGTATCTGGGCTAAGCACCGCATCGACTAAAGCTTTGATCTTAGGATTGTTCTCGTTGCCAGCTCTTGTGACGATGATGTTGGCGTAAGGGCTGTTGGCATCTTCAAGTAAAAGTGCGTCTTTCGCCACGCTCATGCCAAGATCAAGGACGAAATTTGTGCTAATAGCAGCGATATCGACATCATCAAGCGTTCTTGGGATCTGAGCGCCTTCTAGCTCGACAAATTGTAAATTTTTAGGATTTTTAGTTATGTCATTTACAGTTGCAACTTTTACGTTTTTATCGATCTCTATAAGACCAGCTTTTTCTAAAATTCTAAGCGCTCTGTTGCCATTTGACGGATCGTAAGCGATCGCCACTTTTGCGCCATCTTTTAGCTCTTTGATATCTTTTATCTTTTTAGAGTAAAAGCCAAGTGGCTCAACATGCACGCTCGCAACGCTTACAAGATGCAGGCCTCTAGCCTTGTTTTGCTCCTCAAGATATGGTAAATGTTGAAAGAAATTTGCGTCTAAGCTGCCATCTTCTGTGGCGACATTTGGTATCGAATAGTCTGAAATTTCAGAAATAACAAGGTCATAGCCCTTATCTTTTAGCTTTGGTTTTACAAATTCTAAAATTTCAGCGTGTGGCACAGGTGAGACGCCAACAGTGATAGTGTGGTCTTTGTCGGCTGCGTGAAGGCTTAGAGCAACTAAAGATGCGGTTAAAAGTTTGATAAATTTCATTGTTTTTCCTTTTTTGGTTTGATTTAAAGCGACGCTAAAAAGGTAAAAGCTTTTACGTCGCTTTTTATAAATTTAATTAAAACGCTGGGATGATAGCGCCGTTATACTTTGTCTCGATAAATTTCTTAACTTCTGGTGAGTTGATAGCTTTATCAAGGGCTTTAGTTTTAGGGCTGTTCTCGTTGCCAGCTTTAACAACTACGTAATTTACGTATGGGCTATCTTTACCCTCGATCACAAGCGCGTCTTTTGTTGGATTTAAATTTGCATTTAGCGCGTAGTTTGTGTTGATAACTGCGATAGTAACGTCATCAAGCGTTCTTGGCACTTGAGCAGCCTCGATCTCTTCAAATTTAAGCTTTTTAGGATTATCAACTATGTCAAGCGGAGTTTTTAGCGGGTTGTCATTTAGCTTGATAAGTCCAGCGCTAGCTACGATGTCAAGTGCGCGGCTCTCGTTTGTTGGATCATTTGGGATAGAGACCACTGCGCCATCTTTTAGCTCTTTTATGTCTTTGATCTTTTTAGAATAAACGCCCATAGGCTCGAGATGTACGCCAACTGTTTTTACAAGGTGAGTGCCTTTATTTTTGTTAAATTCTTCAAGATATGGGATGTGCTGAAAGAAGTTTGCATCAAGGTCGCCGTCCTCTGTCGCAAGGTTTGGCGTGGTGTAGTCGTTAAATTCTTTGATCTCAAGCGTGTAGCCATCTTTTGCCAAAATAGGCTTTACAACCTCTAAAATTTCAGCATGTGGGATAGGTGTAGCACCGACGATTATTGTTTTTGACTTATCAGCTGCGTTTGCGCTAACGCTAAGGCCTAGGGCAACTAAAGAGGTAAGAAGTAGTTTTTTCATTTGTTATCCTTTTTTAAAATTTGCCAAGCACCAAAAAGGATAAATTTAAGCTAGAAAGTTAAATTTCTTTTTAAGCGCTTAAGCTTTTTCTAAGCACTTAAAAAGAAATTCTGTGCTTAGAGATTAGTCTTTCGACGACGCGTTTTTTAGTAGGCGGCACATCTGGCACATATCTGATTTCATTTTAGATCCTTTCGGTTAAATTAATTTCGCGCATTCTAAATAAATAAACTTTAAAAAAAAATAAATTTTAGAAATTTATCTTAGACTTTTTATGACACCTCTTGCATTTTTTGAGTTTTTGGCTGCTTTTTCCTCTAAAATATTTTTTAAACATTCCAAAAAATTTGGCAAACAGCAAATATCAACCGAGTAAAAAACATTAAGTCCGGACTTCTCGCTTTTTAAAATTCCTCCATTTTTTAATACCCCAAGATGCTTTGAAACCGTTGCTTGTTCTTTATTTAAAAGCTCGCAAATTTCACCTACGCTCATCTTTTTATCACCTAAAACCTCAACTATCCCGATCCTAATAGGATGAGCCAAAACTCTCATAAATTCGCTTTTTAGCGCAAGAATATCAACATATTGCATTTTTATACCTTTTTTATGATTTTAACTTAAAAGAGCTAAATTTATACTTGACTATATTCCTATATTAGTATATAATCATATAAAAAATTTAAAGGTAAAAAAATGCTCGATCTTTTTAATCAACACAATATATTTGAGTTTATCAAATTTTTCATACTTTATTTTACAGAGATTTCACTACTATTTTTTTGTGTATCTTTTTTGGTATTTATCGTATCTGAAAAATTTAGTCAAAAACTCAAAAAACACCTTATAAGCACAAAAATTTCAAGCTTTATCAAGGCGTTTTTGGTTGGCGCTATTACGCCGTTTTGTTCGTGCTCTACTATACCGCTTTTAAATGGGTTTTTAAAAAGCGGCGTATCACTTGGCGTTAGTAGCGTATTTTTGTTAAGCTCTCCGCTTGTTAATCCTGTAATTTTAACGCTTCTTTTTATGAGTTTTGGGTTTAAATTTAGCATTATTTATTTTACGGTCATTTTTATCTCATCGCTTGCTTTTGGTCTTTTGTTATCAAAAGCAGATCAAAATCTATTTTTAAAAGATGATTTTTTAAAACCAAAATTTAGCCCATACAATCCAACTAAAGGCTTTGTTTTTACACCCATTAATCAGACACAAGCTTGCTCTTGCAAGGATATAAAAAATAGTAAAAATATTTACAAAATGGCGCTTTTAAACTCGGTAAAAGAGTATAAAAAACTATTTTATTACATACTACTTGCGATGTTTATCGGTGCCGCTATACACGGATTTGTTCCACAAAAGCTTATCTCAAACTACCTTGGTTCTAGCGACATCGCCTCGATACTTATTTCGGCATTATTTGGAATTTTACTCTATGTTAGAGTAGAATCGCTAGTGCCAATTGGCTTAGCACTTCTTGCCTCGGGTGCTAGTGCGGCCGCATTTGGAGCGTTTGTAATAACGGCGGCAGGGGTTAGCCTGCCGGAAATAATACTTCTTAATAGGTTTTTTAAGCCAAAATTTATGGCAATTTTTATCGCTTTTATCTTATGTGTGGCATTAGCATTTGCTATGTTTTTAAAATCATTTTTTTGAAATTTTATAGAGATAGTTGCCTAAAACTTGGAAAATTTGAACCATAATGATAAGAATAACCACGGTGTAGAGCATGATATCTGGGCGAAATCTCTGATATCCGTAGTTTATAGCAACAGATCCTAGTCCGCCACCGCCAACTGCACCAGCCATCGCTGAAAAGCCGATATTTACGATAAGCGTTAGCGTAAATGCAGAGATGATGCCAGGAAGCGCCTCTACAAACATCACACGAAAGATGATCTGAAATTTTGAGCTACCAAAGCTTTGAGCAGCTTCGATGATGCCTTTATCAACTTCTTTTAAGGCATTTTCAATAAGCCTTGCTACAAACGGAGCTGCTCCGATAGTTAGCGGAACTATCGCAGCTGTGGTGCCGATGCTCGTGCCTACGATCATTTTTGTGACTGGAAAGAGCACGATGATCAAAATGATAAACGGAAAGCTTCTAAGCACGTTTATAATGATATCAAGGACAAAATAGAGCTGTTTGTTTGGCTTTAGACCGTTTTTGTCTGAAAGGATGAGCAAAACTGCAGGTATAAGGCCTATGGCAAAGGCGAGCAGGGTGGAGACGATGCTCATATATAGTGTCTCGCCGATAGCTGGCAAAAGTATCCTGGAAAATACATCTGGAAATTTAGAAAAATCAATACCAAACATCAAGCAACCTCCCACAAAACGCCACTTTGCTTGATATAGTTAAGCACGTTTTCTTTATCTTTTTCATCTATGTTTATGACAAGTGAGCCAAGGACGTTGTCGTTTAGCTTCTCAAGCTTGCCCCAGACTATGTTAAAGTCGATATTTAGACTTCTTGCCATGTGTGTAATCACGCTGTTTTGAGCCACTTCTTTTGGGAAAAATAGCCTGATATTTGTGCCAGTGCTTGGCAGAATTTCAACTTCACCCAAAAACTCTTTCATCTTCTCATCTGGCTTTAAAAATAGCTCTTCGATGCTTCCAGAGCCTATGATCTTGCCACCTTCTAGCAGTATCGCGCGTTTTGCGATAGACTTTACCACCTCCATCTCGTGAGTGACGATGACGACGCTGATGTCTAGCTCTTTGTTTATCTTCTCAAGTAGCTCTAAAATTTGATTTGTCGTGTTTGGATCAAGAGCCGAAGTCGCCTCATCGCTTAGTAAAATTTTAGGATTTAAAGCAAGTGCTCTAGCGATGGCAACACGCTGTTTTTGACCGCCACTTAGCTCGCTTGGATAGCTTTTTGCCTTGCTTTCAAGACCGACTAAATTTAAAAGCTCTCTCACTCTTTTTTCAGTTTCATCGCTTTTGTAACCCCAAAATTTAAGCGGAGTAGCGACGTTTTCAAAGACATTTTTTCTAGCCATCAAGGCAAAATGCTGAAATATCATCCCAACATCTCGCCTCAAATGTCTCTGCTGCGTCTCGTCTAAATTTTTTATCTCTTGGTCAAAGACTTTTAAGCTGCCACCTTGGTAGCTCTCTAGGCCGTTTATGCACCTTAAAAGCGTTGATTTACCAGCGCCACTATGCCCCACGATAGCAAAAATTTCGCCCTTTGCAACCTCTAAATTTACATCAAAAAGGATCTGTGTGCCGCCATAAAATTTGGTTAAATTTTCTATTTTTATCACTAAATTTTCCTTATTTTTAACTGCCTAAATTTATAAAATTTCTCGCCTTAGCTCATCAGCGCTCTTTGGCGAAAGAAGTGCCGGAGCTATATCAAATACGCTAAATGCGCCACTCTCACCTCTTTGCGCCAAGCGATATGCTGATCTGGCGTAGGCTACTAGCACACTTGCTGTAAATTCTGGATTTGAGTCAAGTTTTAGCGAAAACTCGATCAAATGTTTGTTCTCGCCATGCTCTCCGCTCACTCCGCTTCGCAGCACAAATCCCCCATGTGGGATACCGCCATGCTCTTTTTTAAGCGTCTCAAGGTCGATAAAATGCACGCTCGTGTCGTAGTCAGCAAAATAATTTGGCATCGTTTTTATCTCATGCTCGATGCGTGCCTTATCAGCGCCGTCCTGCGCCACTACGTAGCAATCACGCAGGTGTTTTTCTCTTGTCGCTAAATTTGGATTTTCCCCAGCGCGAACTCGCTCCAAGGCGCTATCTATGGGCACTGTGTATTGGCGTGCGTCCACGACGCCTTTTATCCTGCGTATGGCGTCTGAGTGGCCTTGGCTCACACCTTTGCCCCAAAATGTATAACTGCTGCCATTTTCAAGCACGCTCTCGCCGTATAGTCTATTTAGAGAAAATAGTCCTGGGTCCCAGCCAACAGCGATGACGCCTACATTGCCGCCTTTTTTAGCAGCAGCGTCCACTGCGGCAAAGTGCTCAGGTATTTTAGCGTGCGTGTCAAAGCTATCGACGACGTTAAAATTTTGTGCAAATTCTGGAGTCTGTGTCGGCAAGTCTGTCGCACTACCACCACAAAGTACTAAAACGTCAAATTTGCCCTTGTGCGATAAAATTTGATCCGCACTAAAAACTGGCGCGCCACACGTTTTTACTTTGCTTGGGTCTCTGCGGCTAAAAACTGCCACAAGCTCCATATCCTTGCTATTTCGCACCGCAAGCTCGACGCCACGACCTAAATTTCCATATCCTAAAACTGCTATTTTTATTTTTTCACTCATTTTTGATCCTTTAAATTTTAAATTTACATGCAAGATAGTGCAGGGCGATAAATTTCACTTTAATAAGACAATATATTAGTACCCAGGGTAGCGTGGCAACTACAAGCTGCCAAAGATAAAACGCCACCCCTCAACTTTTACCGCAAAACCTACTCGCCAAGAGCCTTTAGCTCCTCGCATACTTTTTTAAATTTAGCCTCAGCACTCTCTAAAGCCTCTTTGTTTGTCTCTATAACCTCTTTTGGTGCGTTTGCCACGAAATTTTGGTTATTTAGCATACCTGAGAGTTTGGCTATCTCTTTTTCAAGCTTTGTCTTTTGAGACCTTAGCCTTGTGATGATACCGCTCATATCAAGCCCTTCAAGCGGGACAAATGCCTCTAAATTTTCGCTCACATCTCTTATTGAGTTTTCTATTTTTTCATCTACAAAGCCGATCTCTTCGCATTTTGCAAGCAGTTTGATATACTCTTTTACCTCTTCAAGGTCTATTTTTTCATTAAATTTAACAAAGGCTTTTGCTATCTTTGAGTTACCAAGATCGATGGTCGCTTTTGCACGGCGAATAGCGACGATCGCCTCTATAACTAGCTCAAATTTCTTCTCAACCTCTAAATTTCGCTCTTTTATCTCTGGATAGCTCATTACCATTATTGACTTTGCATTTTCAAGTTGTGTACCGCTAAGCTCTTGAAATAGATACTCTGAAAGAAACGGCATGAAAGGATTTAGTAGTTTCATCGCCTCTTTAAATATACTTCCAAGCTCTTTTACGCTCGCTTTGTCAGCCTTGCTAAGCTCGATGCCCCAGTCGCAAAACTCATCCCAAAGGAATTTATAAAGTGTGTTTGCCGCGTCATTAAAGCGGTAGGCGTCGATGTTTTCGCGCACCTCTCTCACGCACTCGTTAAAGCGGCTATTCATATAAATTCCAAGCTTTGTTTCAAGCTTGATATCCTCTAAATTTGGAAATTTGCTCTCATTTAGCATTAGATATTTACTAGCGTTATAAAGCTTGTTGGTGAAATTTCTTACCTGCTTCATCTTAGCATCACTTAGCTTGATATCGCGTCCTTGAACGGCTAGAAGTGTCAGCGTAAAGCGTAATATATCGGCACTATACTCATTTATGCTATCAAGTGGGTCGATGACGTTGCCAAGGCTTTTACTCATCTTTCTGCCAAATTCATCTTTAACAAGCGCATGTAGATAGATGTCGTCAAATGGTAGTTTGCCAAGGGCATTTTCACCCTGAAACATCATCCTAGCAACCCAGAAAAATAATATATCAAAGCCAGTTATGAGAAGGTTGTTTGGATAAAACTCAGCCAAATCGCCTTCAAACCACTTTTCATTTTTTAGCTCATTTTCATTGCCCCAGCCAAGCGTGCTAAATGGCCAAAGGCCAGAGCTAAACCACGTATCTAGCACGTCTGGGTCTTGGTGGATGTTTTTACTTTTACACTTTTTGCACTCGCATGGCTCGTCCTCGTCAGCCCACATATGACCACACTCGTCGCAGTAAAATACTGGAATTTGATGTCCCCACCAAAGCTGGCGTGAGATACACCAATCTCTTAGCTCTCTCATCCATGCGTTAAAGCTGTTTATCCAGTGTGGCGGGTAAAATTTAGCAAGGCCATCTGATACTTTTTGTATCGCCTCGTCTGCGATCTCTTTTTTGACAAACCACTGCTTTGATATATATGGCTCGACGACGTTTTTGCAGCGGTAGCAGTAGCCTATTTGATTTTCGTAGTCTTCTATCTTTTCAACATTGCCGAGTTTTTCAAGCTCGGCCACTACGATATCTCTAGCCTCAAGCCTTTCAAGACCTGCAAATTTATCGCACTTGTCGTTTAAGATGCCCTTTTCGTCAAATACGGTGATAAACTCAAGGTCGTGCCTTTTGCCTACCTCGTAGTCGTTTTGATCGTGCGCAGGCGTGACCTTAACAAGGCCTGTTCCAAACTCCATATCGACGTGCTCATCCGCGATGATCTCGATCTCTCTATTTATGATAGGTAGCACCACTTTTTTGCCGATTAAATTTTTATAGCGCTCGTCGTTTGGATTTACCATTACAGCCGTATCGCCAAAGTAAGTTTCTGGTCTGGTGGTCGCAACAACAACAAATTCGCTTGGCTTGTCTGCGAAGTAGTATCTCAAATGATAAAGCTTGCCTTTGTTCTCCTTGTGTTCAACCTCGATGTCAGAGAGTGCGCCATCATGCGTACACCAGTTTATCATGTAGTTTTTCTGGACTATTAGCCCTTTGTCGTATAAATTTACAAAGGCTTTTTTCACAGCTTTTCTTAAGCCCTCATCCATAGTAAATCTCTGGCGTGACCAAGCCGGAGTGATGCCAAGCTTTCGCATCTGATGGACTATCATTCCGCCACTTTTTTCTTTCCACTCCCACACTTTTTCTACAAATTTCTCACGTCCAAGCTCTTCTTTTTTGATCCCTTGTGCTAGAAGCTGCTTTTCAACGACGTTTTGAGTAGCGATACCAGCGTGGTCAAGTCCTGGCTGCCAAAGTGTCTTGTAGCCGTCCATCCTCTTGTAGCGAGTCATGATATCTTGAAGTGTGAAGGTTAGGGCATGTCCGATGTGAAGCGAGCCAGTCACGTTTGGAGGTGGCATCATAATGCAAAATTTACGTCCATCTTTTTGGATATCTTTGTTTGCGTCTATCTCGAAGTATCCGCGTTCTTCCCAAATTTTATAAAATTTATCTTCTATCTCTTTTGCATTGTAAAATTCTGCCACTTTTCTCTCCTCAGTTTCGTTTAAAAAATGCTTAATGTTATCTAAAATTTGTTTAAAAAAATCTTTGCAAAAGTGGGGAAATATGGGCTTGGGGCGGTTAAACGCCCCGAAGTTTAGATAGCTATTTGACGTTAAAGCTTCGCTGGGCTAAGTCGTAGTCGTTTTGTCTTTCGTTGTACATATTTTCAGTTGTGACTGCACCAAGTGAGCATTTACCGCCAAGTCTTACGCGATAAGGTGTGTAAAGCACGGCGTCTTTTTCGTCGCCACTTAGTGTGTAAAAGCTTAGCACGCGGTCATCTTTTATGCTTTTATACTCAACTTGCAAGCTGTTTTTTAAGCTCTTGCTAAAGTTGCTTAAATTTTCATTTATCGGCTCAAAGCAGCTGCTTACGATCTCGTTAATAACGCCATTTTTAACCATTGTTTTTGAGTTTATCACTACTTTTGAGTAGATGACGTCATTTACTTTTAGGCTGTCAAGACCCAGCTCTTTGCCTCTTTCATCGACAAAAACGCGGTAGATATCAAGCTCTTTTGGCTCGATTTTGTGTTTGATCTCAAGTGGCAAATAAGCGTAGCTTAAGATAGTCGCATAAAGCTTATTTGAGCCTAGTGGAGTGATGCTAAATTCGCCATTTTTTGTAGTAAAAGAGGTACTTAAAAGGCCGTCAAATTCTTTACTTTCGCCGTTGTAGCTAAGCTTAAATTTGTTATTTTTCTCGCCGCTATCTTTGCCAAAGTAGGCATTTAGCGCTCTTAGCGTAAATGCACGCTCTTGCGTTGAGCTTAGCTCATTTAAATTTACTATCAAGAAATTTGCAAGGTCGTCTGAGTAGTCGTTTTTCTCAAAGTATTTTGCGTGCAAGTATAAGATAAAGGCGTTATCTCTTACTTTTGAGCTAAAATCAGATGCATTTTCTTCGCTTGTTTTAGCATTTTTGATATCTTTTAGCGCGACTTTTGCCTCGTTATTTAGGCCGTTTAGCTTTAAAGCTGCCGCCATTAGGTATTTACTTAGTGCTGTTTTGTTGTAGACTTTGTCGTCATAAATTTTATTTAAGATCGATCTATCAGCCATATTTGCTCGTGAGCTTACATAAAGGGCGTAAAGTGCCTCAAGGTCGTTGTTTGCGTATTTTAAGAGCGAATTTAGAGCATTTTGTTTGACGCCTTTACTTATCTCGTATCCAGCCTCTTCAAGGTCAAGAAGCACGTCTGTTGCAAAGATGCTTGCAAATGCATTTGTCTCGCCTAGATCGCTCCAGTAGCCAAAGCTGCCGTCTGTTTTTTGCATCTTGACTAGCTCATCTATGCCGCTTGCGATAAATCTCTTTTGATCGCTTTTTTCAAGCTCATCTTTTGGTTTTAAATTTAAAAGCGCAAGCAGTCTTGAGCTCCTTTGCTCCGCACATCCGTAAGGATACTCGACTAAATTCTTTGAAGCTGCTAAAAGCACGCTTGAGACAGAGCTTGAGGCATCAACGCTCACATCGTGATAGCCTTTTGGTAGTGAAATTTTACTCTCTTTGTCAAAGACGCTGCTCTTTGCGTAGGTGCTGATCGTATAAGGGCTAACGACATCTAGTAAATTTTGAAGCGTTTTTGAGCCATTTTTGTCGCTTACTGTTATATTGTATTCGCCAGCACCTGTTTCAAGGGCTGAAATTTTAAGCACAAATGCTTTGTTTTCAAACGGCTTAAGGTTGGCATTTTCTTGCGTTTTGATGTTTAAATTTTTACTTGATGCTACATTTATCGTAAGGTTTTTGTCGGCATTTGTCGTATTTATAAGCCTTAAGTTTGCATTTAATTCATCGCCTTTTAAAAGATAGATCAAAGCACTTGGCTTAATGATCACATCATCTTTTACTTTTATCTCGCTATTTACGGCGTTCATCGCAGTTGCGTCATTTGCCACAGCATCTACTCTAATGGCGCCGTTAAAGCCATTTGGCGTTTTAAACTCGTATGAAATTTCGCCTTTGTCGTCGGCTTGAAGGCTCACTAAATTTGCATAAGTTTTTACATTTTTGCTATCAACTGGGCTTGCATGCTTTTCCATTTTTGCCGCCACGGCCATTGCTGCAGCATCACCACCAAAGCTTAACGTTTTGCCCTCGACCTTGTAGTTTGTGAGCATATTATAGATGTCGTAGTCAAAGACCCCATCAGGTAAAATTTTGTCAAAAAACTTAAGCGGATCGGCTGGTTTTTGTGAAGTGATATCAAGCACGCCAACATCTGTGATAAATAAATTCAGATATGCTTTTGGCTTTGTTTTTAGTGAAATTTTGATATTTTCATCACTCTTTGCGCTTTTTGGCGCTTCTAAGCTAAGTTCTATCCTTCTTGAAGATTTATCGCCGTTTGCATAGACCTTGCCGTAGGTTCTAAATGGAGTTAGTCCAGCGTCAGTCATGCGGTAGATATTTGCGCTCACGTAAAGGCCATTAAAGTCAAAGTCAAGTTTAAATTTAACATTTGCTGAGTTGTTTTTGATCTTGACGACCTTGTAGGCTTTGACACCTGCGTCTTCAAGCGTGACAAGTGCGATGCCTTCTTTTATGGCTGAGCTGATGTCTGCGCTTAGCTCGTCGCCTTTTTTATAGACGCTTTTGTTTAGCTTTATCTGAGACTTGCTAAGCTCTTTTGTAGGCGCTAGAGTTGAGTAGTTGTAGCCGCTTACGTCGATGTCTAGGCTCGTGCTCGCGCCACTTACTAAATTTGTAGCTGTGATGACGTATGAGCCACTTTGCGTAAATTTATAGCTAAACTCGCCACTATTTTTATAAAAACTATCCACATCTTCAAGCGTTTGGATCCATTTTATATAGCCATTTGCGTCTCTTTGATACTGCCATGAAACACGTTTTATATCAAATTTCAAATTTGACTTCACTGCCTTTTGGCTTGGCATATCAACAACGACTGTTCTTATCTTTACATCTTCGTTTGGATCAGCAAATGCCGTGCTAGCAGCGATGCCAACCATATCTTTATAAGGATAGAGCGTAAAGCTTTTTGCGTCACTTACGTTTTTGCCATCGTCATTTACGTTGAAATTTATGACGCCTTTTATTATTGAAGGTGCGTTTTTGGTGTTAAAGCTAAGATCTATCATCTGGCTTGATTTGCCATCTTTTGAAAGAGTTAGATCATTTTCTATGCTTGGATAGGCAGCCGCTTTTAGGGTGTCGTTTTTAAATTTATACTCTTTAAATTCGCTATTTTTATACTCATCATCAAAGAAGCTAACCTGCATACTACCAGCTAAGTCGCTAGCTGCTCCGCCAAAGAGATAACTACTTGTTAAATTTACCTTTACTAGCTCGTTTGCAAAGAATTTGTCCGCGTCTATGGCTATGTCATTTTTTATCTTGTTTGGCACGAAGCTCTCGACATAAAATGGCACGCTTGCTATCACCTTGCTAGCGTAGATTATCTGCATGTTAAATCTACCGCTTAGATCGCTTAAAATTTCTTTTTCGAAATTTATCATGCCAACATCATTTGTATTTTGCGTGATCTGGGCACTACTTTTGCCTTGCGGATCGATAAATTTGATCTTAACTGGCATATTTTTAAGCGGGTTAAAGTCCCTATCTCTTAGATAAATTGCTCCTTTTAAGCTCTCGTTTGGTCTTATTATATTTGAGGCAAAATGCGTGTAAGCATCGATACTCTCGCTTGGATTTTGACTGATGAGCTTTGCCTCATTTAGTGCTTCGCCATCTTTTATGATGAGGAAATTTTGCTCTTTGCCAAGTGAGACGACGATCGATGAGATCTCTTTGTAGATATCTTTTTTGTTAAATTTAAAGACGCCAACGTCATTTGTCGCGCCAACTGCGATCTCTTCGTTTCTTTTGCCATAAATTTTTACATTTGCGTTTGGCAGCATTGTGTTTTCGCCAAGGCGGTTTGCAAAGACGAAAATTTCGTCCTTACCAAGCTTTGCATTTATGGCGATGTCGCTTAGATAGACGACCTTTGAGACGCTCTTATCTTTGCCGCAGTTTAAGCTTATCTTATAAACTCCGTCTCCTGCTCCTGCAAAGTCTAGCTTGATCTTATTTAGTGAAATTTCGTTTAGCGCACCTTCTAGCTTGTAGCTTTTGCTTGCTACTTTTGAGCTAAAATTGCTTAGATCTTCGCTATTGTCGTTGAAATTTAAAAAGTATCTAAAATTTTGATCGCTTAACTTTTCAACGCTCACATTTAGCTCAGGTAAATTTGCACTTCTAATGCCGATCTCCCCAACGCTTGAGATATAAGGCTCTTCATTTGTGAAATTTGCAAATGGAGTGAAGTTGCTAGCGATCACCTCGTAGGTTTTAGCCTCCCTTACAACATTTCTATCGTCTCCAAAGCCTGGCTTTATCGTGATCTCGTAGCTATTTTGTGGCTTAAACTCATCGCTTGTGATATCAATGTAATAATCATACCCATCAAGCTCAGAATTTGGCGCGCCATTTTCATCATCATTTTTATATGACACGTCGCTTATGCTAAAGCTTTTAACGCCTTTTATCTTTATAAATTTCTTTAGACTATTATCATCACTTAGCCACTCTTTTAGATAAATTCTAAATGCTAAGATCCCATTATCTAGGCTTGTTGGATAGATTTTAGCTATCTCAAAGCTTTTAGCTTCAGCGCTTATATTTACGCTCTCACTGCTTGCTTGCTCACTAAATTTCACCACGCCATCGCCTGCAAGTTTAGCGCCAAATTTACTCTCAAAATTTTCTCCAAACTCAAAAACAGGCTCGCTTATATTTTTATCAAGATCAAGCTCAAAGCTGTTTTGAGAGAGTTGCAAGGCGTTAAAGCTTGCGCCTTTTACGGCTATTTTTTTCACAAGCTCTTCACTAACTTCGTCATTAAATTTAAGGATAAATTTGCTATCAGTGAGCTTTTCTATCTTCTCAAGCGCAAATTCTTTCGTCTCAAAGCTAGCGCTACTGCCATTTTCTAACTTACAGCTGTATTCAGCACCTGCGTGCATATCTTTTGTAAAAAGTGTAAGGCTTTGAGCGTTAAATTTCACCGTGCCGCTTAGTGCTGGCTCGCACGAGATAAGCTTTTTCTCGCTTAGCGTGCCTATGAGATTTTTGCTAACATCATCTTCTAGCCCAAATTCCACGCTTAAAGGCGACTTCACCTCGACATTGCCATTTAGACTTAAAGCATATAAATTTACTGCTCCTAAAAGTGCTAGAAGTAGCGCTTTTTGCTGCATTTTATCTCCTTAGTTTTATTGTTATTTCACTTTGATTTGAGTTTTGATCAAGGCACTTTAAAGTGTGCTCGCCAAGAGTTAGATCTAGCCTTTTTTCACTTGCATTTTCTATCTTAGAAAAGTTCAAATCATCCACTTTTAGGTAAATTTCATCACCTAAAAACGCGTAGCATTTTAGCACAATTTGTGTTACATTTTCATCTGTCACGATCTCTTCGCCATCATATGGATAGGCAAAAACTGGCTTTTTATCTTTAAAAACTGAAGCACAAGGGCTATTTTTAACCTCGTCTTTGTCTAAAAAGCCATTTTTTATCAAAAACTCAAGCTCCTCGCCCCTTAAACTCTCGCATTTATCTTGCAGTTTAACTCCAACTATCCTATCATCAAGCGCCGTTTTTTTGCACGTCTCATAACTAAAAGCATCAAGGCAGGTTGGCACTTTTTCAATGCCCTCTGGCTCGCTCATAAACTCTAAATTTTGCCTTTGCGCCGTGATCTTAAACATATCAAAAACGATCTTTGAGACGTCATTTAGCCCAGTTAGTTTGTCAGTTTTTTCGGCGTTAAAGTTGCCCACCCAGACGGCTATTGTGTAGTCCTCATCAACTCCAATGGCGTAAAGATCGCGTGAGTTTGCACTTGTGCCTGTTTTAAAGGCGATTTTTGGCGTGTTTTGCGCGTATTGCCAAGCATTTTTTAGATACGACCTTGAGGCCTCGCTCATCATTTTAGCAGTTAGATATGCACTTTGAGGCGAGATGAGGGTTATGTTTTTGTCCTCATTTTTGTAGTTTTTGCCCGCAAACTCAAGCGGCCTATAAACCCCGCCATTTGCGTATATCGTATAAAGATGCGCAAGATCAATCAGACTCATCTCAGCGCTACCTAAAACTATCGAAGAGCCGTAAAACTCCTTGTTTTCATCAACTAAATTTACCTTTTCAAGTAGCTCGTAAAGCGAGTTGTCTTTTAGCTTTAAGTCTAAATTTATAACTGGGATATTAAGGCTAAAATTTAGAGCGTCCTTTGCGCTTACAAGCCCCAAAAAGTCGTTACTAAAGTTCTTTGGCACATATTCATTCAGATAAATTTGCGTATCGATTAGTTGTAAATTTGGTGTAATAAGCCCGCTATCAAGGGCAAGCGAGTAGATAAAAGGCTTTAGCGTGCTGCCGGTGTTTCGCTTCATATTTAAGGCTGAGTTTTTGCCGTCGCGTGCGCGCTCATCGTGCGAGCCTATAAAAGCAACAACGCTCATTTTTTTATTATCAATGACCACGGCTGCTGCGTTATTTGCGTTTTTGGCCTTTAGCGAAAACATCGCGTCTTTTAAAATTTTAAGTATATCTTTTTGTAAATTTAGATCCAAGTTCGCCTTTGAAATTTGGTTTTTAAAAGCGACATTTGCGTAGTCGCCTGCATTTACGACGGCTCTTATCCTTACATTTTTAAATGGCTCAGCTTGCGCTCTTTTAAATGCACTAAGATCGATTAAATTTGCCTTATAAAGCATCTTTATGACCCTGTTTTTTAGGGCGTTTATGTTTGAGACGCGGTCAAGTCTATTTTTATTTGGATTTTTAGGGATCGTGCTTAAAAGTGCGGCCTGAGCGTAGCTAAGCTCGTTTAGCTCCTTGCCAAAGTAAAAGAAGCTTGCCGCCTTTGCACCCTCGATATTGCCGCCATACGGGGCTAAATTTAGGTATAAATTTAAAATTTCATCCTTGCTAAAGTGAAGTTCAAGCTGAAATGCTCTAAAAATTTCTCTTATCTTATTTTTATAGCTCCTATCACTTGGCTCAAGCATCCTAGCCACTTGCATCGTGATAGTGCTAGCGCCTATGCGGTTGTCGCTTCTTAGGTTGTGGAAAAATGCTCTAAAAATGGAGGCAAAATTTACGCCAAAATGGTAGTAAAAGTATCTATCTTCAAAGAGAACGACACATTGTTTTAGCGAATTTGGAAAGCTTTGCTCGTGAAATCTCCAAATTCCATCGCTACTAAGCTTCATATTTATGATCTCGCCATTTTTATCAAGTAAAATTTTAGCTTCGTCTTTTTTGAGTGCGTCTAAATTTAGTGGATAAATTTGATCAAGTATCAAAAAAATAGCGACCACTAAAGCCAAAAATAGGGCAAGGAATTTTAAAAATTTAAACTTTTTCATCGGCGTGATTATAGCTGTTAAAGTTTAAGTAGCTATAATTAGGCCTTTTTAAAAAAGAGGAAACAATGCCCTTATCTAGGTTAAACAAAGAACAATACACCGCCGCAACTGCGCCATTTGGACACAATCTCATCATCGCTTCAGCTGGCACTGGCAAGACTAGTACGATTGTCGCTCGCATCGCTCATCTTTTAAATTTAGGCGTAAAGCCAGAGAAAATTTTGCTTCTAACTTTCACCAACAAAGCAGCCAGCGAGATGATAGAGCGTTTAAATAGGTATTTTGACAAATCAATAACTTCCAAAATCACCGCAGGTACCTTTCACTCGGTCTCATTTTCGCTTTTAAAAAGCCTTGATAAAGGCGTCACGCTAAAGCAGCCAAGCGAGCTAAAGACGCTTTTAAAAAGTCTTGTTGAGAGGCGTAAATTTTACCATTTAAGCGACGTCAAGCCTTACGGCGGAGCCTATTTATACGATCTTTACTCGCTCTTTCAAAACAGCGAACAAGGCACAACATTTGGCAAATGGATAAGTGACAAGAGCGAAGAGCAGGGCGTTTATGCTGAAATTTATGAAGATGTTTTAGAGGAGTTTGAAGCTGAAAAGGCTAAATTTTCTTATGCTGACTTTAACGATCTTCTCATAAAAATGCGCGATGAGCTAAAAAAGGGGGCAAATTTAGCTTATGATGAAATTTTGATCGACGAGTATCAAGATACAAACACGCTTCAAGGCAGCCTAATAGACGCATTTAAGACAAAGAGCCTATTTTGCGTGGGCGATTTTGACCAGAGCATATACGCATTTAACGGCGCAAATATCGAGATCATAGGCTCATTTAAAGATCGCTTCCCAAACGCAAATATCTACGCTTTAAATGTAAATTACCGCTCAAGCTCGAGCATACTTGCCCTTGCAAATAAGGTCATAAACAATAACCCAAGGCTTTATGAAAAGCACCTAACAGTTAGTCGCGAGGGGAATTTCAAGCCTCCAAGGCTGCTTGTCTATAACGAGCTTTTTGATCAGTATCAAAACATCGCTGATATCATCTCGCTCTCGCCATTTAATAGAGAAAATATCGCCATAATATTTAGAAATAACTCATCAGCGGACGGCATCGAGGTCGCGTTAAAAGAGCGAGGCATCGGCTCAAAGCGAAAGGGTGGGGTGAGCTTCTTTGAGAGCCGCGAGATCAAGGCACTCATCGACATCATGGGAATTTATGTCAATCCAAAAGATATAATGGCATTTATCCACATCTGCGAATACGCAAAGGGCGTTGGCAGCGCAGTTAGCAAAGAAATTTTTGACGCGCTACTTAAGCTTGGACATGGAAATTTGATAAAAGGGATAGTTGAGCCAGATGAGAGCGTAAATATCTCATCAAACAAAAGGCGAAACTACCAGCTAGGCCTTTTTGACGATCTTGACGAATTTGCCGAGGTTTCAAGGTTTTCTAAGCTTGGCTTTAGCGATAAATTTCTGGGCCACCCTGTGCTAAAACTACAAAAGCTAAGCGAGAGTGGGGCGCAGTTTTTATATGAAATTTACAACTTTTTAAGAGGCATGAGAAATATTTCAAAGCCAGCTACGATGATAAATGAGATAAAAACTAGCAAAATTTACTCACTTATCGTCGAAAACATCAGCACAAAAAGGGCAACTCTAAAAAATGGCAACGTCGATCTGGCGCTCAAAGAAGAGGTCAAAGAGCGCATAATGGCAAAGAGCGTGGTGCTAAGCGAGCTAGCTAAAAAATATCAAGACATAAGTAAATTTTATAACTTCTTAGCCCTTGGAAGCAACGAGATGAGCGAAGGGCAGGGCGTTAGCTTGCTTAGCGTGCATGCGAGCAAGGGGCTTGAATTTGACCAAGTTTTTATCGTCGATCTCGCGCAAAACCGCTTTCCAAATTTAAAGCTAATGAGCATGGGCGGTAGCCTAGAAGAAGAGAGGCGGCTCTTTTACGTAGCAGTAACAAGGGCTAAAGACGAGCTATATCTTAGCTATGCAAAATACGACAAGATAAAGAAGGTGAATTATCAGCCAAGCAGGTTTTTGATAGAGGCTGGCATGGCAAAAGAGGAAGCTTAGAGAGTATTTACTCTTGTGAAGTAGAATTTACCAATTTTTTACAAAGAGAAGCGATGAAAAAAACTAAAATTTTAATAATCCTGCTTATTTTAGGCGTCGGTGGATACTTCGTCTATGATAAATTTTTTAATATAAAAGATGAAAAGGTGGAGTTTATCACTAAAAAGGCAAAGAAGGGCTCATTTAGCAAGAAAGTCGATGCGACTGGAGAAATTTTCGCCACCGAGCTAATCGACGTGGGAGCTCAGGTGAGCGGTCAGATAAAAAAGCTCTATGTTAAGCTTGGAGATCAGGTAAAAAAGGGCGATATGATCGCAAGTATCGATAGCTCGACCCAGCAAAATAGCATAGATAATAAAGAGGCTCAGCTAGCCATCTATAAAGCCCAGCTTGAAAGCGCAAAAGTGGCTCTAAATATCGCTAAAACGCAGTTTGATAGAGAAAATGCACTCTTTTCTAAAAACGCCACCTCAAAGCAAGAATTTGAAAGCGCAAAAAACACATATAGTGCAAATAGCGCCAAGATAAAAGAGCTTGAAGCGCAGATCAAGCAGACAAATATCGAGCTAAGCACCGCTAAGATAAATTTAGGCTACACAAAGATCACCGCACCAAGAGACGGCACCGTAGTAAGCGTGCAAGTTGAGGAGGGTCAGACTGTAAATGCCAACCAAACTACGCCAACTATCGTAAATATCGCTGATCTTAGCCATGTAAAGATGAAGATGCAAATAGCAGAGGGCGATATCACAAAGATCAAAGTCGGCACGCCAGTTGAATACTCGATCCTCTCTGAGCCAACGAAGAAATTTCAAACGACTGTTAGCTCGATCGATCCTGGGCTTACCACACTAAGTGATGGCAGCTACGGCTCAAGCAGCAGCAGTAAGTCTTCATATTCGAGTAGCTCTAGCAGCAGCTCGGCGGTTTATTACTACGCGCAAAGCATCGTTGATAATAAAGATGGAATTTTAAGAATAGGCATGACCACACAAAACGAGCTTTTAATAGCAAACGTCGAGGGCGCCATCATCGTGCCAAGCATCGGCATCAAAAAAGATGAAAATGGCACTTTTGTCTATGTGCTAAAAGATGGCAAGCCAGTAAAAACAGCGGTCAAAACTGGCATAAAAGACAACCTCGATACGCAGATCATCAGCGGCATAAACGAGGGTGACGAGATCATCACATCTCAAGGCTCATCAAGCGAGATCGCTAAGATGATCGCAAAAGAACATAAGAAGTTTTAAGTGATAAGCCTAAAAAACATCACTAAAAGCTTTAAGCTAGGTGACAATGAGATAGAGATCTTGCATGGCATAAATTTAGAGATAAAAAAGGGCGAATTTATAGCCATCATCGGTCAGTCTGGCTCTGGTAAATCTACCCTGATGAACATCCTTGGCTGCCTTGATAGCCCAAGTGGTGGGCAGTACCTGCTGGACGGCAAAGATATATCAAAATTTGATAGCGATGCACTTGCTAAGCTTAGAAGGGATAAATTTGGCTTTATCTTTCAAAGATATAACCTTCTTAGCACGATGAACGCCCTTGAAAACGTAGCGCTACCAAGCATCTACGCAGGGGCAAACAAGAGCGAGCGAGAGAAAAGAGCTAATGAGCTTCTTGGCTCTCTTGGACTTAGCGAAAAGGCGAAAAATTTACCAAATAAACTCTCAGGCGGACAACAGCAAAGGGTCTCCATAGCAAGGGCGCTGATGAATGGCGGCGAGATCATTTTAGCAGACGAACCAACTGGCGCGCTTGATAGCAAAAGTGGGCTAAGGGTGATGGAAATTTTAGTTGATCTTTACAAAAAAGGTCACACTATCATCATCGTTACGCACGACCCAAAGATCGCAGAGTATGCAAGCCGTGTGATCGAGATAAAAGATGGCAACATCGTAAGTGACAATGTCAAAAATAGCAAAATTTATGAAGCCAGCAAGCAAACTCAGCCAGAAAAGAGCAAATTTACCTACTATAAAGACCAGCTAATTGAAAGCTTTAAAATGTCGGTAAATGCGATGCTAGCGCATAAACTAAGATCGCTTTTAACGATGCTTGGCATTATAATTGGCATTACAGCGGTCATTAGCGTCGTTGCCCTTGGCAAAGGCTCGCAGGAGCAAATTTTAGCTGGCATCAGAAAGATCGGCACAAACACGATCGACATCATGCCTGGTAAAGGCTTTGGCGATATGCTCTCAGGCAAGGTAAAAACGCTCTCCATAAGCGATGCAAATATGCTTGCTAAGCAGTCCTTTCTGGACTCAGTCACGCCAAATACAAGCACCTCAGGCGTGCTAACCTATGAAAATATCTCGTTAAGTGCAAGCCTAAAGGGTGGTGGAGTAGGGAGCTTTGACGTAAATGGGCTAAAGCTAGAAGAGGGCAGAATTTACGATGATGACGAGGTTTTAAACTCTGATTCAGTCGCTCTAATCGATCAAAACACCAAAAATAGTATCTTTAAAAATGATGATCCTATCGGCAAGATCATACTTTTTAACAAAAAGCCACTTCGCATTATCGGCGTTTTGCAAAAGGATGATTTTAAGATGGGAGATTCAAGCACGCTTAAAATTTACGCCCCTTACACGACTGTGCTAAACAAGGTCACTGGGGATAAATTTATAAGCTCGATCACAGCTAAAGTAAATGAAGGTGTCAATGCGCAAATCGCCGAAAAGAGCCTAAGCGAGCTTTTAGAGATCAAGCACGGCAAAAAGGACTTTTTTACAAGAAACTCAGACAGTATCAAGCAAACTATCGAAGAGACCATCTCTACAATGCGCCTTCTCATCTCAAGCATAGCCGTCGTTTCGCTCGTAGTTGGGGGCATAGGCGTCATGAACATCATGCTAGTCTCAGTCACAGAGCGCACCAAAGAGATAGGCATAAAAATGGCGATCGGAGCCAGACAGAGCAACATCTTGCAGCAGTTTTTGATAGAGGCGGTGCTACTTTGCCTTATCGGCGGAGCCATCGGCATCGTCCTATCCTACGCTATCGGCTACGTTTTTAACAACTTCTTAAACGGCTTTAGCATGATCTTTTCAAACGGCTCGATCGTGCTTGCACTTGTCACGTCGATGGCTATTGGCATCATCTTTGGCTACATGCCAGCTAAAAATGCCTCAAAACTAAATCCAATAGATGCGCTTTCAAGGGAGTAATATGAAATTTCTAAGCCTAGCTTTAGTGCTCGTTTTAAGCGGTTGCGCTGTTAAAAATATAGATGAAAACTATAAGCAAATTTTACTTGAAGATAACGCTAGTGGCGAGCTAAATTTAGACACTTCTTGGTGGAAGCAGTATGAGCAAAGCTATCTTGATGAGCTTGTAGCGCTTGCGCTTAAAAACAACACCGACCTTGCAAAAGCTGCGATAAATGTAAATAAAGCGCTCGCTCAAGCTGGTGTTTTGCAGGCAAATTTAATACCAAGCTTTAACGCTGGCGTCGAGGCAACAAGTAGCAAAAACATAAAAGAGGGCGGCGCTTCTAGTAGAAATTTTGGCTCAAGCATAGGGCTTAGCTACGAGCTTGATCTTTGGCAAAAGCTAGCAAATAGCAAAGACGCAGCGATGTTTGAAGCAGATGCTAGCAAATTTGATCTGGAAGCTGGCAAACTAAGCGTGATAAACTCCGTAGCAGACGCTTATTTTCAAATTTTATATCTAAACGAGAGCATAAAAACTTATGAGCAAATTTTAGAAATTTATAATGAGCTAAATAGGATAGTTGAGCTTAAATTTGAGCTTGGCAAAGAGGATGCGCTAAGTCTAAAGCAGATAAACTCACAGCAACTAAACGCTCAAAATAAGATAGAAAGTGCTAAAAAAGAGCTAGTGAGTGCTAAAAAAACGCTTAGGATTTTACTAAATGAGAGGCCAGAATTTGAGCTTAAATTTGAAGCTCTCACGCTAAGTCCCGTTAAAAGAGTGGGCGTTGATCTAGATGTGCCAACAAGCACCATAGCAAACCGACCTGATCTAAGAGCGGCCATTTTCCGCATAGAAGAGGGTATCTTAAACTACAAAGCGAGCCAAAAAGAGTTTTATCCAAGCATCACACTAGGAGCCAGCCTCAAAAGTAGCACCGACAAAAAAGAGGAAGCGTTTAGCCTTAAATTTCTAAATGGCAACATCGCTTTGAATTTGCCATTTTTAAACTACCACAAGCTAAAGTCAAATTTAAAGGTTAGCGAGGCGAATTTCGAGCTTGCAAAGATAAACTACATAAGCACACTAAATAGCGCATTAAACGAGATAGACGCATTTTACAAAGACTACTTAAATGACGAAGCACTGCTTGCAAACTACCAAGAGCAGATAAAAAACTACGAAGAAATTTCAAAAATTTACGAGCTAAAATACTCCTACGGCAAGGTCGAGCTAAAGCAGTTTTTAGAGGCTAAAAATAGCGAGCTAGAGGCCAAAATAGGGTTACTAAAAGCAAAATACACACTTTTACAAGACGAGCTAAATATCTATAAATCGATGGCTGGCAAATTTAATAGGTAAATTTATGAGCTTAGCTTGGGACTACGAGGCAAACGCGTGCAGCAAGGATGGCAAATTTAGTGCCAAATTTGAAGGCTATGAGGTCGCTATGGGCGCTCCAACTCTTGGCGAGCTACGACTTTTTATAAATGGCGAGCACTATCTAAATTTAAAAAACAAGCTCTTAAACCACGCAAAAACGCTATCAAATTTGGATCAAAATTTAGTTAAAGATGGCAGCACCCATCAAATTTTACTTAGCGAGAGAGCGGCTGCTTGCTTTTTGTTTTCAGACGACTCTAAATTTCTAGCTTTTTGTGAATGGACGGCAGATAAAATGCAGATCGTAAAGATACTTCGCCTAGCCGATATGAGCATAAAAACTGACAACAAACGCAAAAGAGTAGTGGAATTTCTCTCATTTGATGACGGTGTACTTGAAATTTTAGACTCACCGATCTTTATGCCCAAAAACTATACACTAGATATCCGCACACTCTTTGACGATAAATTTTAATTAATGCACTTTAGCTTTAAAAATAGTTTTCAGGCGTATTTTCATAGTAAATTTAAATACTAGCTCTTAAATTTAGCACGCATATGATCACCTTATCAGTTTTTTGGAAGAACACTCGCTTTGGATTAAATTTGCCTCAAAAAATGCTATCTCAAGCAAGCACTTTATTTACATTTATCGCCGCTTTTATAAGGTGGGTGCTGCTGCTTTGCTTTTTAGAGCAAGAACCAGAAGCACTCAAGGTAACTCTCGTTCACCATTTTCAAAATAGGGTAGATCAAATTTTAAGTTATATATAAGATAAATGCAAATTTCACAATTTTTGAAAAGTGTAAAATTTAACTCATTTTATTACAAATTTTTTTACGCCAAATTTAATGGATAAATTTAGATCACACAAAAGATAAAATGCAAAACCTAGCCAAATATAGCTATTTAAAACTTTAAAAAGAGCAGAATAAATATTTTAAAATATCAATTTGAAAATTACAGTTTTCAATACAAAATATATAAAATATCTTGCATTTTACCTTTTATCATATTTTGGTATTGCAATTATGGTTGATTTTAAATTTGCTTTTATGTCTGGTGATTTGAGCTTGAAATGGTTAAATTTTCAAAACTGGAGTGATAAATTTTAAAATTTGAGTAGAAAATGTTTTTGGTTCAAAAGCAAAACTTGCATTTGAAAAATCAAATCTTTATGCCTGTCAGATCACAATAGATAAATTTGCGATTTTTTCTAAAACTTATCTCTGATGTTTCTTTGGGTGGTCAAAAAAGAGAACTTTTGCACTGCCCTCTTTTAGCTCTTTAAATTTACACTCAAACTCTATGCAAAAAATTCCAGAAGTTGGGATATTATCGATCGATGAGTCGCTTAGGTATTCACAAATTTCAGTTATGCTAGGATTGTGCGTGATGATAAAAATTTCATCTAAACTCTTGTCTAAATTTCTTACAAACTCTAAAAGATCCTCAAAACTTATGTCATAAAGCTCATCTTTTATCTCTATGGATTTTTCTTTAAATTTTAAAGTTTTGGCGATGATTTTTGCTGTTTGCTCGCATCTTTTAGCGCTACTTGAAAAGATAGCTCCTGGCATCACATCATACATTTTTAGCCTGTTAGCCATAAATTTAGCGTCCTCTTTTCCTTTTGGGCTAAGCTCTCTTGAAACATCTTTTGCGCCGTCTTTGTTCTCATCAACTGCTTTTGCGTGCCTTATGAAGTAAATTTTGCTCATGATCTCTCCTTTGAGAAATTCTTTATCCAGCTAAGCTCTTCCTCGCTAAAACCTGCCTTTAAGCGGTCTTTTTCGTTGATCTCTCTAATGCTTTTAAAGGAATTTGGATATAAATTTAATATGATGTCGAAATAGCTTTTTTCATCGACGCCCTCTTTTTTGCAGGCAAATTTAAACCATTTATCGCCCTTATAAACGTGAGAGACCTCCTCTTCTAAGATGACTTTTAAGCACTCAATGAGCTCCTCTTGCCCGCCTTCAGCTTCTAGCCTTTTGATGATGTGAGCGTTTGCATCAAGCCCGTTTGCCTCCATATACCTTGGTAGTAGCGCCATGCGGCTAGTTAGCCTATCTGAGGTCTTTTGAAGTGCGATAAAAAGGCCGTCATGCACGCTTAGCTCGCCGTATCTGCCGCCCTGTTTTGTGAGTAAATTTTCTATCATGCAAAAGTGCCTGATCTCATCCTCAGCCACCTCCAGCCAGTCCTCGTAAAACTCCCTTGGCAGCCCTCTAAATCTATAACAAGCATCAAGCGCGATGTCAATGGCACTAAACTCGATGTGAGCGACTGAGTGGATGAAATTTAAGTTTTTATCTTTTGGCTTTACCTTTTTGTTTAGCTCTTTCATACTAACGACGTCGCAAAATTTAGCGTAGCATGGTGTAGTTAGCTCATTTGGCGCAGAAATTTCATCAAAACAAATATCCAAATTTGATCTAAATTTCTCGTAAAATAGCTCAAATTTTAAAAATTTAAGCTCCACGTCGCCTTCGTTTAAAATATCCCAGATCTCATCAAAAAATCTCATCTGCTCTCTTTAAGTAAAATTTAGCATACAAACAGCCGACAGCCCAGCCTATAAAGTGCGCGTACCATGCGACATTTATACCCATAAGTAGTGGCAAAAAGCTCATGGCAACAACGATGGCAAAGTAGCCAAACCACGCCTTTTTATCAGAGTATAGCATCGAGGTCGCCAGCATACCAAAGAGCATACACAAAGCGCCGCTTGCACCGACTAAATTTATAAATTTCTTATTTTCAAATGCAAAATATATATAAATAAAGCTTAAAATTTGCGTCAAAACGCCACCAACGATATAAAAAATGATAAATCTTTTCGTGCCAAGATATAGCTCGCTCATCGTGCCAACTTGATATAAGAAGAGCATATTCATAAGCAGGTGACCTGCGCTTGCGTGCACAAAGATAGATGTGAGGGGCTGAAATAGATAGAATTTTTCTAAAAAATAGATGTTTAAACCAAGCGCGAGCCATAACTCACGCGAGTGCAGAAAGGTGGCACCAAAAAATGCAGCTAAATTTAAAAGGATAAGTGCAAATGTAGCTGGGCTACTTAGCTTTGCCATATCCAGCAAATCTATTTGCCGCAAGGCAGCTAGCGTTTGAACATCTTACGACGTAGCTGTTTATCTCTTTGTCGCCCTTTAGATGCGTGTTTTTTTGTTTTAAATTCATATAGCTGTGGATGATCCTACCGCCAGAGTTGTGGATAAATTTCACCGTCTCATCTGGAAGTATAGCTGTTACAATGCCAACGTGAGTAACATTTTTCTTGTCTTTATTTTTTTGTATGCCTTTGCCAAGGGTGTTTGAAAAGAAGATAAGATCGCCTTTTTTTGGATTTTTATGAGTGATCAAATTTTGGCTTTCATAGAAGTTGTAGATGGCTTTTGACTTTCTACCACCCTTGCTGTAATAGTTATTGATGGTTTTTTCATCAAAATACATATTTTTATATTTTGCATTTACGATAGATACAAAGCCTGAGCAGTCGCCCCCTGCTCTAGTGTTTAAGTATTTTTTAAAAAATGAACCAAATTCTTTATCTGCTCTGCCGTCATCTTCGCCTAAAAGCTCACTTGAAGTTTGTCTGCTAAAGTCTTCGTTTGTAGAGGCGGTTTGATTGTAGTCATTTTGTGGGATTTTAGGCTCATTTGAGGTGAAAGAACAACCTGTAAAAAGTGTGATACAAAGTGCAAAAAATATTCTTTTATTTATTAAACTTAACATATTTTTATCCAAAATAATTAATTTTCGTAATTTTAACTCTTAAATGTAAATAAAGCGAAAATAGCGCCCTGTTTTCTTTACTCTAAGTTTAAAAACAATATAATCGGCAAAAAATATATTTTCTTAAGGCAAAAAATAATGATGCACTATCTAAAAATAGAAGGCAATGCCAAATTAAGCGGCGAAGTAAAGATCAGTGGAGCTAAAAATGCCGCCCTACCTATCATCGCCCTAACCCTACTTGCTAAAAATAAGATAAATTTAACAAATATCCCAAATGTCGCTGACATAAAGACGCTTTGCCAGTTATTGGTTAATCTTGGCGCAAAGTGTGAATTTAAAGATGAAAACTCACTAAGTATCGACACGAGCAGCGTAAATTCGACCACGGCAAACTACGACATCGTTAGAAAGATGCGCGCTTCTATATTAACGCTTGGTCCGCTTCTAGCGCGCTTTGGACACTGCGAAGTGAGCCTTCCTGGAGGCTGTGCGATCGGACAAAGACCAATAGATCTGCACCTAAGCGCACTTGAGAAAATGGGCGCAAATATCGAGATAAAGCAAGGCTACGTTGTCGCAACCGCGCCAAATGGACTAAAAGGCGCAAAGATCGTTTTTGATAAGATCACCGTAACTGGCAGCGAAAACATCATCATGGCAGCTGCCCTAGCGCACGGCACGACAGAGCTTTTTAACGTCGCACTTGAGCCTGAAGTGGTGCAAATTTGTGAAATTTTGGCAAAAAGTGGCGTCAAGATCGAAGGCATCGGCACAAGCGAGCTAAAGATCACTGGTAGCGGTCAAAAACTACTTGAAATTTGCGATATCGAGGTCATCCCAGATAGGATCGAGGCTGGCACATACCTTTGCGCTGGAGCTATCACAAATAGCAAAATTTCAGTCACAAGGGCAAATGCTGCGCACATGACAGCCATTTTAAATAAATTTGAAGAGATGGGCTTTGGCATCGAAGTGAGTGGCGATAAGATCACTATTTTGCCGACAAACGAGATAAAACCAGTCGAGATAAGAACGACTGAGTATCCAGGCTTTCCAACCGACATGCAGGCTCAGTTTATGGCGCTTTGTCTAGCAGCAAATGGCGTTAGTACGATAGATGAGAGACTTTTTGAGAACCGATTTATGCACGTTAGTGAGCTAGCTAGAATGGGCGCTGATATCCGCCTAAATGGTCACATCGCAAGCGTTTATGCTCCTGCAAATTTAAATGCAGCTGATGTCATGGCAACTGACCTTAGAGCAAGCTCAGCGCTGATACTAGCCGCTCTCATCGCAAATGGCGAGAGTTTGGTGCATAGAATTTACCACCTTGATAGAGGTTATGAAAGGCTGGAGGAGAAATTTAAAAGCCTTGGGGCAAAAATAGTTAGGCTTGAGGAGTAAAAATGCTAGTAAATGACGCACTTGAGGCTTTAAAAGCTAAATTTAAACCAAAAAATGAGAGCGAAATTTTACCCATTAGTGAGACTCTTGGCAAAACCTTAGCAAATGACGTGATAGCGGTCAAAGACCTGCCCTGCTTTGATAACTCAGCGCTTGATGGCTTTGCTGTTAAATTTGATGAAAAAGATGAACCTTATAAGATAATCGCAAGTGCCTTTGCAGGCGATAAAGAACAGCTAGCTATCGGCAAAAACGAGTGCGTGAAGATAATGACTGGCGCAAAGATGCCAAAAGGCTCTGACACGGTCATGAGATTTGAAGATTGTGTGGTTGAAGGTGAGTTTGTAAAAGCGCCAGCTAAGCTTAAAAAAGGCGAAGCTTACCGCTTTAAAGGCGAAGAGACAAAAGTTGGTGAAATTTTGCTAAAAAGTGGCGAAATTTTAAACACAAGAAGCGTGATGATGCTAGCAGCTCAGGGCATAAGCTTTATAAATGTGAAAAAGCAGCCTAGTGTTGGAATTTACTCAAGCGGAAATGAGATCATCGAGCCTTGGCAAAGAGCGAGCGAGGATGAAATTTACAACGCAAACGCACTTGGCATCGCCGCACTTTTAAGCTCAATCGGTCAAAAAAGCTCATATCTTGGCATCATAAAAGATGAGTTAAATGCTGTAAAACAGGCATTTTTAAACTCTGCAAACTACGACATTGTTATCTGCTCTGGTGGAGCAAGCGCTGGTGAGGCCGACTTTATGAAGATAGCCCTAAGTGAGCTTGGATACAACGAAATTTTCTCGCACCTTGACATAAGACCTGGCAGACCTTGCAAGGCTTATGAAAAAGATGGCAGGCTTGTTTTTATCTTGCCTGGCAACCCTATGGCTGCCTATCTTTGTACGATGATGCTTGTTTTGCCACTTCTAAAAAGCGAGTGTTTTGTAACGCAAAAAGCTATAAATAGCGAAAATTTAAAGGTAAAATCAGGCAGAGCAAATGCGGTATTTGGCAATGTAGCTGATGGCAAATTTATAGCAACTGATGGCGGAAAATATGGCTCAGGCATGATAAATCATATATTAAAGAGCGATTTTGTGTTGATAACTAGCCCTGATCAAGGTGAAATTTTACAAAATAGTGAAATTTCACTCATAAAACTTCCATAATTCTTGACAAATGAAAAACAATTTGATAAAATGCGGACTTCATTTTGATTGCGGGAATAGCTCAGGGGTAGAGCACAACCTTGCCAAGGTTGGGGTCGCGAGTTCGAATCTCGTTTCCCGCTCCATCTTTTTTATACTCATTTTTTTATTTTCCACAAAACTTTTTGCAAATGAAGTCAGCATCTATCCGATGTATTGTGTCGTAAATGATCAAATTTCGCTTAGCACTTTTGGCTTTGAAGGCGAAGACAATGAAATTTTAAACTTAGAGGGCAAAAGAGCTGCCAAGATAGATAGTAAAAAGCTCTATGAAATTCTAACAGCAAATTTTAAAACATATAATGACAAAAGCGGCGGCAGCGTTGCTTTTGTAAAAAACTGCTCTATCATGGATGAAATTCAGATGCAATTTCTAAGAGAGATCAGCAACGAGTATCCAGGCATCAGCGTGAGCGATCTTAGCATCAGTCCGCAAAACAAACTTCCTGCAAATTTTAAGGATCTAGTCTTTAAAAATATCTTTCTAAACGATCAAAATAGCCAAAAAGGCGTCTTTAGAGCCTCATTTGAGGACGTTGATCTAAGTTTAAAAAGCCTTTATTTTAAATTTAGCTTTAACGCCAAAATGCCAGTTTTTATCGCTATAAATTCAATGAATACAAACCACATTTTAAGCTTGCTTGACTACCAACCAACGATGATCGAGTTTAGCAAATGGCCACGTGACGCACTCTTTGGGCTTAGCGCCTCAACTCTTGTCACAAAAGTGCAGATAAGAAGCGGTGAAATTTTAACCAAACGCCAGTTTAATGCCATAAGTTTAGTCAAAAAAGGTCAAATGCTAAATGCAGTTTTAAGCGAGGGTGGCGTCAAGATAATCGCCGAGGTAAAGGCGCTTGAAGATGGAAATTTAGGCGATATGATAAAAATAAGAACAAGAGAAAATAAAATTTTACAGGCCACAGTTTCAGGCAAAGACGAGGCAGTTATTAGATGAAAAAGGTAGTTTTTGCAGCCACTGGAGCAAGCGGGGCTGGGCTTTTTCTAAAGCTAGTAAATGCCGCCAAAGATAGTTGCGAAGCGCATGTCATAGTTAGTAAAAATGCTATGAAGGTTTTAGAAGCTGAAGAAAATTTGAAGCTAAATTTAAATGATCTTGGTGTAAAAATTTATGATGATCAAGACCTTGGCGCAGGTCCAGCTTCTGGCTCGTTTGGCACGGATGTTATGATCATAGCGCCCTGCTCTACTAATACTTTGGCAAAGGTCGCAAACGGCATAAGTGACACGCTCATCACAAGGGCCGCAAGTGTCGCGTTAAAAGAGAGACAAACCCTAGTTTTGGGCGTTAGAGAGATGCCATTTTCTACCATTGCGCTCTCTCAGATGCAGCTGCTCTCATCTCTTGGAGCTACCATCGCTCCGCCAGTTTTAGGCTACTACGCAGGCATAAAGAGCCTTCATGATATGGAGAATTTCATCATCGGCAAGTGGCTTGATGCCTTAAAAATCGAAAATAATCTTTACAAAAGGTGGCAAATTTGAAAAAATCTTGCATCTATCCAGGGACATTTGACCCCATCACAAACGGCCATTTAGACGTCATCATAAGAGCTACAAAAATTTTTGACAAGGTAATCGTCGCAGTTGCAAAAAGTGACAGCAAACAGCCGATGTTTGCACATGAAAAGCGCATAGAGATGGCAAAAGAGGCAGTTTGTGAGCTAAAAAATGTAAGCGTTCTTGGCTTTGATAACTTGCTTGTTGATTTTGCTAAGTCGCACGGCATAAATACCGTCATCAGGGGTCTTCGCGCGGTTAGTGACTTCGAGTATGAGCTACAAATCGGCTATGCAAACGCTGCACTTTGGGACGAATTTGAGACGGTTTATCTTATGCCAAGCTTAAATAACGCCTTCATCTCAAGCTCTATCGTCCGCTCAGTCTTGCGCCACGACGGCGATGTGAGCAACCTAGTGCCAGCAAAAATTCTTAAAAATTTAAAGGCGTAAAATGTATGTTTTGTTTGAGGGTATTGACGGCGTTGGCAAGAGCACGCAGATAGAAATTTTAGCTTCTAAATTTAGTGATGCTATCGTCACAAAAGAGCCAGGTGGCACGCAGCTTGGTGAAAATTTACGTGAAATTTTACTAAGCTCAAGCATAAAAATAGGCAAAAGGGCTGAAATTTTACTCTTTTTGGCTGACAGGGCTGAGCATTTTGAAAAGCTGGTCGCTCCAAATTTGGATAAGCTCATTTTAAGCGACAGAGGCTTTATCTCTGGTATTGCCTACGCTTTGGCAAATGATGAAAACTTAGATGAAAACGTGCTTTTAAAGCTTAATAAATTTGCACTAAATGATAAATTTGCAGATAAGATAGTCTTTTTTGAAGCAAGCCATGAGCTTATAAGCTCGCGTCTAAAAGCAAGAGGCACAAGCGATAAGATCGAGGCTCGAGGGCTAGAGTATCTTTTAAAAGTGCAAAGCCTGATGAAGCAAATTCTCATCAAAAATGGCTTTGAAACGCTTTTTGTAGACGCATCTAAAAGCATAGAGCTAATTTCAAAAGAGATAGAAAATTTTATAAATTTTAAGTAAAATCACAAAAAATAAAAAGGATAATGCGATGATAACGGCACTTCGTGGCATGAAAGATATGCTTCCAGCTCGCGCAAAACTTTACGCACAGATAATCAAAACCTGCGAGGAAGTCGCAAAAAACTACGGATATGAGCAAATTTTGACCCCACACCTTGAGGAGACGGCGCTTTTTAAAAGAAGTGTCGGCGAGAGCAGTGACATCGTGGGCAAAGAGATGTATCAGTTTGAAGACAAGGGCGGTAACGACGTTTGCTTGCGTCCTGAGGGCACGGCTGGCGTGGTTAGAGCCTTTATCGAGGCAAAACTTGACAGGGCAAATGTGACAAAACGCTGCTTTTATCACGGCTCGATGTTTCGCTACGAGCGCCCACAAAAAGGCCGCTTGAGAGAGTTTCACCAGTTTGGTTGTGAGTGCTTTGGCGAGGGCAGCGTCTATGAGGATGCGAGCATTATCTTGATGGTGAGCGAAATTTTTAATAGACTAAATATAAAAACAACCCTAAAAATAAACTCACTTGGCGACGAGAGCTCGATGAAGTCTTACAAAGAAAAACTTGTCAAATTTCTAGATGAAAATGACGATAAAATTTGCGAAGACTGCAAAAGACGCAAGCTTTTAAACCCTATCCGCGTGCTTGACTGCAAGGTCGAGAGCTGTCAAGAAATTTATAAAAACGCTCCAGTTATCACTAATAGCCTAAGCAATGAGGCACAGGCTGATTTTGCAAAACTGCAAGAAATTTTAATGGCAAATGGCGTTAAATTTGAGATAGACACTAAGCTCGTTCGTGGGCTGGACTACTACTGCAAGACGGCGTTTGAGTTTATCAGCAACGAGATCGGCTCACAAAGTGCAGTCGCAGGTGGCGGCAGATACGATAGGCTGGTCGAGTACCTTGGCGGTAGAGCAAGTTATGGCGTTGGCTTTGCGATGGGCGTTGAGAGGATAATGGAAATTTTAGGTGAAGCTGGGGACGAGCGAGAGGGAGTTTATCTTTGTGCGCTTGATACGGCGAATGTTGATTTTATCTATAATCTTGGCTCAAAACTTCGTAAGAAATATCAGGTTGAAATTTCTTATGAAGCTAAAAAACTTCAAAAACATCTGCAAAATGCCGACAATAAAAATGCAAAAATTTTCCTTTGCGTGGGCGAAAATGAGATGAAAGAGAATAAAATTTGGTATAAAAATTTAGAGACCAAAGACGAAAAAACGATAAATTTAGATGAGCTTGAAAAGGAGCTGAGATGAATGATTTTGGACTTAGCATTTGGGGCAATTCAAATTTTGTGATAGAAGATGGCAAAGTCTGCATAAACGAAGCTAGCAAGCCAGCGATCATCGACATCGTAAAAGAGATAAGAGACGATGGCTACAGAGGACCGCTACTGCTTCGTTTTCCGCACCTTATCCAAAAACAGATCGAGCAGATCCACGCAAGCTTTGCAAAGGCAAAGAAAGAATTTGCCTACAAAGGCAGCTTCAACGCCGTTTTCCCGCTTAAGGTCAATCAATATCCAGGCTTTGTAAAAAACCTAGTGCGCCTTGGCAAGCCCTACAACTATGGCCTTGAGGCTGGTAGCAAGGCTGAGCTACTTCTAACTATGGCTTATAACAACGACAAAGCGCCCATAACGGTAAATGGCTTTAAAGATAAAGAGATGATAAATATAGGCTTTATTGCCGCTGAAATGGGGCATAACATCACGTTAACGATCGAGGGCTTAAACGAGCTTGAAGCGATAATCGCCATCGCAAAAGAGCGCTTTAAACCAAAACCAAAGATCGGACTTAGAGTAAGACTGCACTCGACAGGCTCAGGACTCTGGGCAAAAAGTGGAGGCATACACTCTAAATTTGGCCTAACATCAACAGAGCTTATAGAAGCCGTAAAGATGCTAAAAAAGGCAAATTTGCTTGAAAACTTCACGATGATACACTTTCACATCGGCTCTCAAATAAGCGAGATCCATCCGCTCAAAAAAGCACTCATCGAGGCTGGCAACATCTACGCTGAGCTTAGAAAAATGGGCGCAACAAATTTAAAAGCGATAAATTTGGGCGGCGGTCTAGCGATTGAATACTCGCAGTTTAAAGAGGAGAGCAGCAGAAACTACACGCTAAACGAATATGCAAACGACGTTGTTTATATGCTTAAAACCATAAGCGAGCAAAAAAAGGAGATCGAGCCAGATATTTTCATAGAGTCAGGTCGCTATATCGCCGCTTCTCACGCGCTTTTGGTCGCTCCTGTGCTTGAGCTATTTTCTCAAGAATACACCGAAGAGAAGCTAAATTTAAAGAAAAATAATCCAAATTTAATAACCGAGCTAGTTGATCTTTACAAGTCAATCAAGCCTTCAAACGCCCTAGAATACCTGCATGACGCCATCCACCACACAGAAAGCATCCTCACGCTCTTTGATCTAGGCTATGTCGATCTGCAAGATAGATCAAACGCAGAGGTGCTTTTAAGGCTCATTAGCAAAAAAGCTGTCGTGATGCTTGGCAACAAGAGCAACTCAAGCGATCTAACCAAAATTCAAAAAGAGGTTCAAGAAAGATACCTGCTAAATTTCTCGATCTTTCAAAGCTTGCCAGACTTTTGGGGACTAAAGCAAAATTTCCCTATCATGCCACTTGATAGGCTCGATGAGCGCCCTACTCTGCCAGCTTCGATCTGGGATATCACTTGCGATAGCGACGGCGAGATCAGCTATGACGACGAGAAAAACCCACTGCTTTTGCACGACGTGGATGTGGAGAAGGAGGATTATTTCTTGGGATTTTTCCTAGTTGGCGCATATCAAGAGGTGATCGGCATGAAGCACAACCTCTTTACTCATCCAACAGAAGCTACCGTGGAGATAACAAGCGATGGCTACAAGATCACAAATTTACTAGAGAGCCAGTCGATCCTTGATATCATGGAGGACATGGACTACGATATCTACGAGATCCAAGACACTCTAAATGAGCGCTTAGAGAAATCAACTCTGATAAACGAAACACAAAAGAAGCAAATTTTGGGCGAACTTTATCTATTTTTAAATGACAATAGCTACTTAAAGACAATCAACTAAAAAGGACGAAAATGCAACTAGCAAACAGAATGCAAACATTGAGCGAGTCAATCACAATCGCGATCAGCACAAAGGCCAAAGAGATGAAGGCTGCTGGCATCGACGTGATCTCACTTTCAGCTGGTGAGCCTGACTTTATGACTCCAAAAAAGATAAGAGAAACTGTAAAAAACGCACTTGATAACGATAGCAAAAGCGGCAAATACACGCCAGTACCAGGTTTGCCTGAGGTCATTGATGCCATTAGAGCAAAGCTAAAAAGAGATAACGGACTTGACTACAAAGCAAATCAAATCGTCACAAACATCGGTGCAAAACACTCACTTTTTAATGTATTTCAAGCGCTTATCAACCCAGGTGACGAGGTCATCATCCCATCTCCATACTGGGTGAGCTACCCTGAGATCGTTAAATTTTGTGGCGGCGTGCCTGTCTTTATCGAAGCAGACGAGAGCACAAATTTTAAAGTCACAGCCGAGCAGCTAAAAAAAGCGATCACACCAAAAACAAAAGTCTTTTCGCTAAATCACCCGACAAATCCAACTGGAGCTGTCTATACAAAAGAGGAGATCGCGGCATTTGGCGAGGTTTTAAAGGGCACTGACATCATCATCACAAGCGATGAAATTTATGAAAAAGTGATCTACGGCAAGAAATTTCACGCAGTAGCCTCAGTGAGCGAAGATCTTTTTAAAAGAACGGTCACGATAAATGGTCTAAGCAAGTGTGGCGCGATGCCTGGCTGGAGATTTGGCTATATCGCAAGCTCGATGGACTGGCTCATTGCTGGCATCAAAAAGCTTCAAAGTCAAAGCACAAGCAATATTAGCTCGATCGTGCAAATAGGCGCTATCCCATCACTTCTTGGCGAAACCGACGAAGACATCGAAAACATGAGAAAAGAGTATGAAAGAAGACGCGACGTAGCAGTTGAGATGATAAATGCTATCCCTGGGCTAAGCGTAGTTAAGCCTGATGGCGCGTTTTATCTATTTGTAAAATGCAAAGATGTAGATGGCGACTCACTTAGATTTTGCAAAAAGATGCTTGAAGAGGCGAACGTAGCAACCGTGCCAGGAGTTGGCTTTGGTATGGATGGATACTTTAGAATTTCTTTTGCGACAGACATCGAGAGCATAAAAAAAGCGATCGAGAGGATCGCAAATTTTGTAAAAAGCTACAAAATTTAATGATCAAATTTAGCGTAAATGGCAAAATTTTCGAGCTTGAAAACGATATAAATGTTTATGAATTTTTAGCTCAAAATGGCTATGAGCTTAAATTTATAGCCCTTGAGCGAGACGGAGAAATTTTGCCAAAAAAGCTTTGGCGTGAGCGCTTCATGAGCGAGGGCAAAGCTTATGAGATCGTCACTTTAGTTGGCGGTGGATGAGGAGAAAATGATAGAGATAGTTTTAAATGGCGCAAAATTTAAGGTGCCAGTAAAAAGCCTTAACGAGCTAAAAGAGCTTGCGCTTGGCGATAAAGAGAGTGAAATTTATAAATTTTTAGAGAAATTTAACGCAACCAAGCCAGACATTTTTATCGTTGATGGCTTTGCTATAAAAGAAGATAGCGAGCTAAAAGATGGCTCAAACGTCGTATTTATAAGGCGCGGCGTGATGCCTGAGCGTGAAGTTTTACGCGCGATGATCGCCTCACGAAACAGCCCTGAGCTAAATTTAGCCCTAAGTAAAGCCGTGATCGGCGTGGCTGGACTTGGTGGCCTTGGCTCAAATATCGCGCTAAGTCTTGCAAGAGTTGGCGTAAAAAAGCTAGTGCTTGCCGACTTTGACGTTGTTGAGCCAAGCAATCTAAACCGCCAGCAGTATTTTGTCCGCCACATCGGCTTAAAAAAGACGCAGGCGCTTAAAGAGCTGATAAATGACGTCAATCCCTTTGTCGAGGTCGAAACTCACGATATATTTTTAGATGAAAAAAACGTGGCTAGCGTCTTTGGCGAGTGTGAAATTTTATGCGAAGCCTTTGACAACGTCGCTGGCAAGGCGATGATACTAAACGAAGCTGGGGCAAGCTTAAAAGATAAAAAGATCATTGGCGCCTCTGGCATGGCAGGATACTTTAGCTCAAATCTCATAAAAACCATAAAATTTGCCAAAAATGTCTATCTTTGCGGCGACCTCACAAATGAGGCGAAGATCGGTCAAGGGCTCATGGCGCCGCGCGTCGCAGTCTGCGCAAACCACGAGGCAAATTTAGCCATTAGACTGCTTATGGGCTTGGAGGCGTAAGTGCAAAGTGATAGTTTGACCCTTGGCGGCAAGGAATTTCAAAGCCGCTTTATCCTTGGCTCTGGCAAGTACTCGCACGAGCTCATCGACTCAGCCATAAACGAGGCTGGAGCGCAAATTTTAACCCTTGCTCTTAGGCGCATAAACGAGAGCAAAGAGCGAAATATACTTGACTTTATCCCAAAAGGTGTGACGCTTTTGCCAAACACAAGTGGCGCTAGAAACGCCAAAGAGGCCGTTCGTATCGCCCAGCTTGCACGTGAGCTTGGATGCGGCGAGCTTGTTAAGATAGAGATCATCACTGACTCTAAATTTCTCTTTCCAGACAATGCTGAAACCATAAAAGCTTGTGAAGCCTTGGCAAATGACGGCTTTGTGCCAATGCCATATATGTTTCCAGATCTAAACGCCGCAAGAGCGATGCTAAGTGCAGGAGCAAGCTGCATAATGCCTCTAGCTGCGCCCATTGGCTCAAACCAAGGGCTAGTTTTTAAAGATATTATTGAAATTTTGATAAACGAGCTTGATACGCAGATCATAGTTGATGCTGGCATAGGCAGGCCATCACAAGCGTGCGAAGCGATGGAGATGGGAGCGGCTGCGATCATGGCAAACACAGCTATCGCCTCATCTAAAAATATCCCGCTCATGGCAAGAGCCTTCAAAGAGGCGATCATCGCTGGTCGCAACGCCTATCTAGCAGGGCTTGGCGCAAAAAGCAAAAGCGCAAACGCCTCATCACCGCTCACTGGATTTTTAGACTGATGAAATTTTCTAGAACCGATCACATGCAGCTGCTACCTCACATGCAGGACGTTGGCAGTGAGATCATGGATGAGATTTTAAAAGAGCGTGCTAGCTACAAGCCAGAAATTTACACAGAAGCGGACGTAAAAGCAGCTCTTAATGCAAAGCACTGCTCGCTAGAAAATCTAAAAGCCCTGCTCTCGCCTGCTGCAGCGCCATTTTTAGAGCCAATCGCCCAGCTCGCTCAGGCAAAAACAAGAGCAAATTTTGGCTCAAACATCACGCTTTTTACACCGCTTTACATAGCAAACTACTGCGATAATCTCTGCGTTTATTGCGGTTTTAATGCTAAAAACAATATAAAAAGGGCAAAGCTAAGCGACGAGGAGATTACAAGGGAGCTAAGAGAAATTTCAAAGAGTGGCTTAGAAGAAATTTTAATACTAACTGGCGAGAGCGAGACCAACTCAAGTGTCGCTTACATCGCAAACGCCTGCGTTTTGGCAAAGAAATTTTTTAAAGTCGTTGGTGTTGAAATTTACCCACTAAACTCTGAGGGCTACGCCCTGCTTCACAAAAGTGGCGCAGACTACGTGACCGTCTTTCAAGAGACCTACAATCCCACAAAATATGAGAAAATCCACCTTGGTGGCAATAAAAGAATTTTTCCATACCGCTTAAATGCGCAAGAGCGAGCGCTTCTTGGAGGTATGAGAGGAGTTGGTTTTGCAGCACTTCTTGGCATAGATGACTTTAGACTTGACGCCTTTGCTACGGCACTTCACGCAAGCTTAGTTCAAAAAAAATATCCGCACGCCGAGATCGCATTTTCATGCCCAAGACTTCGCCCTATCATCAACAACGACCGCATCAATCCGCGTGACGTGGGCGAGCGCGAGCTTTTGCAAGTGATCTGCGCTTATAGAATTTTCATGCCAACAGCTAGCATAACGATCTCAACCAGAGAAAAGGCGAAATTTCGCGACAACGCCGTAAAGATCGCCGCAAATAAGATAAGCGCTGGCGTAAAAGTAAGTATCGGCGCTCACGGTGAAGAGAAAAAGGGCGACGAGCAGTTTGAGATAAGTGACGACAGAAGCGTGGATGAGATAAAAGCAATGATAAAAGCAAACGGCTTAGAGCCCTTGATGAGCGAGTATGTCTATGTTTAAAATTCTCTGCGTGGCTGACTTTGAAAGCTATGATGGTGATGACTTTTTAAAGAGAATTCAGCTACTTTGCAAGGCTGGCGTGGATGAAATTTTGCTTCGTGCAAAGGGGTTAAGCGAAGCTCATTTTTACGATCTTGCTATGGTTGTGGCTCAAATTTGTGAAAACTACCGCAAGAAATTTATCATTAATCAATTTTTTGACGTAGCATGCAAGCTAAAGAGCGACTTTTGGCTCACTTCAGCGCAGCTTGATTTTTTTAAAAATCACGGCGTTTTTTTGGATGATTTTAGAAAAACAGCTAAAATTTACGCCCCAGCTCACGACCTAGAGCAGGCTAAAATTTCAGCTACAATCGCTGACGTACTCGTAGCTTCTCATATATTTGCCACCTCTTGCAAGGCGGGTTTAGAGCCAAAAGGGCTAAATTTTATAAGCGAGCTAAAAAGCCTTGATAAAGAAATTTATGCACTTGGCGGACTAGATAGCGGGAGCTACAAAGAGGCCATAAAAGCAGGCGCAAACGGAGTTTGTTTTATGAGCTTAGCAATGAACGGCGATATGGAGCTTATAAAAAAGATAGCAAAGAGCAAAAACGAGCAAATTTAGCTTTATTTGCATAAAATTTTACATATTATTTTATATATAAAACTACATAAAATTAAATTTACAGACTATTCTTGCTCCTCTTGCAAGAACCAAGATGAGCTTTACAACAGATCAACTTGCACGCCGTCTTGGATCTCGACATATACAGTATGCTTTGAATTTATTGTGTTACCATTGATAACTTCTTGGCGATTAAAGGTCGCTTTATAGACTTGATTTACCGCATCACCATCACTTGTGACATCTACTTTGTTATAAGTATCGCCAACGACGCTATGTTTATTATTTAGCGTGGTGATATCTGCTTTTGTGGCTTTTACAAAATCATGTGTAAGCTGTACCAGGTCTTTACTATCGCCTATAACTTTTAGCACGGTATTTACGCTCTCGCTGGCCGCACTATTGCTCGCATCTCTTGTATTTCTACTATCTACGATATCAAAGATACCATTTGGGCTAAATTTTATAGAAACAGCCTGATCTGCGCTGCCAAGTTGTACTTTTTCAAAGTTATTTATCTTTTTAACATTGTCTAAATTTGAAAAATCCACATCATCAACCACTATAAGCGTATCTACACCACCTTTGCCATCTATCGCCCTGCCCTTACTATAAACAAAAGCATCATCTAGGTTACCGCCTTTTACGTCGCCTTCTTGTTTTAGATAGATTGGGTCTCCAAAATTTGCCTCGCTATATTTGCTCGTATTTATCTCGTAAGAATTTGTAGTGCCTATCTTTTTTATAAAATCATTTTGAATGAGCGCTTCAACGTAGTTGTTACTAAAGAGGCGAGTACCACTATGTTCTGACCCCACCAAAGTATCTGATGGATATGGTCCACTAGCTGGTGCACTATTTTTTTGCATTATATACAAAGATAAATTCATCTCGCCAGTTCCGTCCATATACTCTAAATCAAATTTATAAAAGCCAGCCTTATTAAAAGTATAATCAGTGCTATACCATTGACCATTTTTGCCATATGATACCTCTGTAGATGGTTGTATAAATGTTGTTGCACTTCCAAATTTTAGCGTATTACCATTTATGGTTAGCTCTGCGTAGTTGTGTAGATCTGCTGCTCTTATAGAGTATTTTCCAGGAGCATTTACATATATCCAACCATCCATTTTCATGACAAGGTCAGAGCCAACAGGGTTTGACTCTCCAAGCGTGTAGTTGCCAGGCTTGCCTTTTAGTATGCCATTTGCAAAGCCTATATTTTCTCCCGTACCAGCAGTCGTATCTACGCCGTTTCTAAATTTCTTTGGTGCGTATGGATTAGATGCGTTATACAAGGCATCACTGCCATATCTACCCACTCTTGCTAGATCTTCTGCATGCATATTGCCTTGGTCACGTAGGGTCTTATAGTGCGTCCCAGAGGCAAACTGCACAACGTCATATGTAGTAGAGGCGCTTGGAGAGTAAATTTTGATATAGTCTTTATAGATGGATTTGCCCCCTCGCTGCGAGTAAACACCAGAGTTGTTACTGCCTACCCTAGCCGTCCAAGATGGATCTACATAGTTATAAAACCACATATCAGCATCAAGGCCGCTGTTACCGATAAATGTCACCGTGCTAACAGAGACGTTTCCTGCGGTGTCGGCATTTTTTATCATGAAATTTGCTCCGGTGCTGTTTGCTGGCAGGGCAAAATTTTCAGAGTAGCTGTGCGTATCATCAAGAGCTGAGCTTTTATGGACGGAATTTAGCAGATCATAAAGATCTACTTTGTTTATGGTGTTTTTATTTAGCGTGTTGTTGCCACTAGCATCGGTGCCAACACTGCCTGAGATATCTACGCTAGTTACATGTGAAGTTGCCGTTGGAGTGCCGATCGCATCAGGGGTGGCGTCTAGATCTACGTGAACCATCAGATCATCATCCTTTGTGTCATCACTCTTTAAAACGGTCGCTCTTATGTTTGAGTATCTCTCATCTAGCTTTATACCAAGGGCCTCAAAGTCCATATTTACACGTTTATCTGCGCCGACTGTTAGATCTATATATGTTTGCCCGCTTGGTAAAATTTTGGTATTACCATGATCATCCTCAAGTGCTAAACGAAGCTTTGTGCCAGGGTCGCGGTCCACGCCAAATACAATATTTGGCTGTTCGTCATTAGTAAGTGAGATGTTGTACTCTTTTATAGTTTTTGTCTCATCGTCAAAGTTGTTTTTCTGGATAACCTTCTCATAGTCCTCTACCCTAAGGTATTTAGCGATATTTATAGCTCCTCCATCTATCTGCGTGGCAAGCTTGACGTCATCTATGTAGCTTAAAATTCCAAAGTCAAAGAGCCTACCGCGAACGCCATCAGTTGTGGTGACCTCGTTTGGTGTAGTGATAGTGGCTCTAACAGGCGTAGAGTGATCGACCGAGATAGGGACATTTGGTATGCTAAATTTGCCATCTACTATAGGAAGTGGCGCCGAGCCGTCGCTTGGCAAGGCAGTTAGTCCATCGTCGCTTATTGTGTATTTGACCGTTGTGGTTACAGCTGGTATGGTCGGAGTTGAGATAGTGACGCTTACGTTGCTTCCTGGTTTTGCGTTGCTAGGTACGTAGATATCAAGGTCGCTTTGGGTTGAAGGTGAGCCAGAAGGGGTGGTGATGCTATCTATTAGCCCGTCTCCGTCATTATCCCTTGCAAACTGCACCTTTATGCTGTTATCTACGGTGATCTCGTCTGTGACTGGGTCTGCTTTGTTGCCAGCTTTGTCGGTAAATGTGGTCGTGAAATTTGTCGTAACGCCATAAAGTTTTGTAGTGGTCTCTATGGTGCCATTATTTACACTAATGGCTACGCCATCATCTCTTGTGGCACTATATGTGCCGGATGCGTTTTGAGAAATTTTAATGGTTATCTTATCTGTTTTGCCGTCGCTTCCTGCGATATCTATCTCAAATTTATCGCCATCTCTTGCGTCGTTTGGAATTTTCATCTTTATAGAGGTCTTCGCACCATCAGGGCTAAAGCCACTCTCTTTACTAGTTAGCACGCCGTCTTTATCGCTATCTTTTGCAAACTGCACGTGCGGAGACCTAACAGGTGCGACCGTATCGCTTGAAATTTCACTCACACTTGAAGCTTTTAAAGCTCCAGTCGTGCCGTCAATGATCGTCGTGCTTAGCTTTTTTCTGCTTGGATCAGTTGAGCTTGTAGGGTCAGTAACTGTGATCTTACCATTTTGGATAGAGATAGTCTCGCTACCTCCATCAAGCGTGGCAGTAAGTCCGTCAGGTGCGATAGTATAGGTCTTTGTGACACTTGTTGGTGTGCTAGCTGGGTCATCGACCTTTATGCGGATCTTGTCGCCAACTGCGGCGTTGTTTGGCACGTAGATATCTATAAGCGACGCCGTGCCACCACTTTTAGCTAGTTCGGCTGCATTTATAATGCCGTCTTTGTTCTCATCAAGGGTAAAAACGGCGATCGGATCGTTATTATTTGCTATAGTTACCGTATCTGTCGCACCTGGGTTGCCTGACTTGCTTATCATTTGGATATTTACATTTGTTGGCGTTGATGATGAAATTTTAACAGCGCTTGCCACGTTAAAGCCGACATTTCCGCCGCTCTCACTTGTGAGTGGATAGCTCTCGCCACTATCTTTATCCACAAGCGTGCCACTAGATGTTTTAACGAGCGTCTTTTCATGCAAAGTGCCGTCAGGATCAGTTGTAGTGAGCTTTATCTTGTCGCCTATTTTCATATTTGGTGATAAAACGATCTTCGCATCGTCGCTTGGCGTACTGCTGGCTGGATTAAAGCCATTTTCGCTAGCATCTATCACGCCGTCTCCGTTTAGGTCTTTGCCTAAAATCACCTTTGTAAAGCTAAGAGCTGGCGTAATAGTATCAACGCTCGCGGCCGCCTTTGCTGGAGCTGAACTAGCGCCATTTGCTAGTGTGATGCTGGAGCTTACATTAAACGGGGCATTTGGCGTGATAGCAACGCTTGGGATGATAAATTCTTTTTGTTCTGGATTTATTGCACTTGGTGTGATAGGCAAAATTTCGCTTGGATTGTTTTCATTTATCACGCTTGTGCCTGCAGGATCTACTTTGTAAGAAAGCGTGGTCTTTGTGCCGTTATTTACAACTTCTAGCGTCACTTTGTCGCCTGGCCTAAAGTCGTTGTTAAAAGCAACAGCCATGCTTGTGTGATTAGGATCGCCGCCTGCTTCTGCGATATTGATATAGCCATCGCCATCAAGGTCTTTTAAAAGCGCAATGCTTGGTGCTAGGATAGCTGGAGCGCTCTCTTTTTGCTCTGCCACCACTGGCGCTGCACCGCTAATAGAGCTAACCGGCATTGTTGGCTCGCTTGAGATGATAGCTGGCAGTTCTAGCGTACCGCCGTCAAACCAAACTACGTTTGAGATGTGCCCTTGCGTGTCAAAATTTGACCCATTTATGCTTGCTGCGTCGCTACCATGACTTGAACCGTGAGAGTGGTGGCTAGAGCCTTGAGCATTTTCGTCGCTACTTTTGCTACTAGACTCTTCGCTCTCGCCAAAAATCCTTCTCTTGTCCTCTTCTACCTGCGCTTCATTGCCTTGGGTGTCAAATTTTGCATTTGATAGCTCTTTTGTGATGATGATAGTTTGTGGTTCAAGTAGCGTGATAGGTGCAGCGTGGTCGAAATTTATAACGATAGTGTCGTTGCCGCTTTGCGTGATGATCTCATCGCCCAAAAATATCTCGTCGCCCTGCTTTAGCAAGATCAACTTTCCGTTTCGTTTTACAAAAACTTTTCCACTTATCTTTGCGACGACACCAACGCTTTGCATCTTTCTTCCTTTAAATTTAAAACTAAAACATCCATTTAAATTTTCACGCGATTATAGCCAAAAGTATTACAAAATAAATAAAGTGATTTTATATAAAAAATTGTCATTTTGCCGCTCTTTTTTATATTTAAAATTTATTGTAATTACCTGATATAACGCTATTTTTGCGATGATATAAAAGAGCAAATTTAAATAAATTTTAGCTGCAGGCAAATTTCTATGTCACAAAGTAAATTTTAAAACTATTTTGTTATCAAATTTTATTTATTTTGAAAAATTTATGTTTGAAATCTCCCACGCCAAAAGACGTGGGATAAAATTTACGCTATCTTGCTAGCGTCGATGATGTTTAGATCAAGACCTAGTTCTTCAACAGATAGACCAAGTGCAAGACCTACAAGCTGAGATAGGTGGATGATAGGCTTTCTAACATCTGAGTGGTTCTCATCTTGATATCTCTCTTGATAGATGTCAAGTTGCATTTGGCAAAGTGGGCACGGAGTTACAACTACGTCTGCACCATTTTGATCAGCGTTATTTACGATCTGGCTTGACATTTTTCTTACTGATTTTCCAGCTGGATAGCTAGCGTGGAAGCCGCAGCAGTCAAGTCTTTTCTCAAATGGTACGATAGTAGCGCCAAGTGCGCTTACGACGGTTTCAAAACTCTTTGGATTGACTGAACTTTCTCTATTGTGCAGATCTTTTTCAGGTCTTAGGCTGTGGCAGCCGTAAAATAGCGCTACTTTTAGGCCGCTAAGTGGTTTAACAACCTTTGCTTTTAGCGTATCGACATTTTGATAAAGCTCCCAAAGAAGGCTTGTGATCTCGGTTGAACCGTTATATTTCATATTGCCTTCAGCTAAAAAGGTATTTATACGATCTTTTGCGCCCTTATCAAGCGTGCTTTTAGCTCTTGTTAGAGTTAGCATACAAGTTGAGCATGTCGTAAGCATCGGCATATTCATCTGCTCTGCAAGCGCTATATTTCTAGCATTTGCCACAAGTGCTGCCATAGGATCGACGTCTTGTGCTTGTTGAGCACCACAGCAGCTCCAGCCCTTTATCTCGTGAAGCTTCCATCCAAGTACTGGAGCGATAGCCTCAAGCGACATCTTAGCCTCTTTAGCTGCTTGAGAGAGTACGCATCCTGGGAAAAAAGCGAATTCGTTTTGCATAGTTACTCCTTACTAGCAGCTTTGCGAGCCGCATTTATCATTTTTACTAGATCATCATGTCCTTCAATATCCTCTTCACCAAAAATATGAAGCGGATTCATCTTACCAGCAAGCATTAAATTTGCCGCGATATCCATTTTGCCCATATTTTTGATAACGCCTTCTGAACGAAGTGCAAGCTTAATTTCATTTAGTCTGCCTGAGCCATCAACCAGATCAGTTAAGAATGCCTCAGCGTGATCTGGCCCCATGCCCTCATTAAAGCCTTTTTGTATAGCCATGATACGAAGATCAGTTATGTCACCGCATGCGCTTATGCCCTTTGGACAGCGGTCAGCACACTCTTGGCACTTTACACACATCCAAAGTCCGTTGTCGATAGCTGGTTTTAGGTGTGGCATAGGATCTTTGCTACGTGAGTCAAAAGCGGCTCTATAAGCATGAACAAATACAAATGGCTGCATATAGTCGCTCGCATCTGCTTCAAGCTTATTACACTCGCTAGCACACGCACCACAAAGTATGCAGTCCCATTCAAGTGCAACTTTGTCGTACTCTTTTTGACTTTGCTTACAGCCTTTTGCAGCGCTAAATTCTGACTTAGCAGTGATGCTTGGTCTGATCTTGCGTAAATTTTCTATACTTGGCTCCCAATCGACCATAAGGTCTGAGATAACCTTGAAATTTCCAAGTGGTGAAATTCTAATAGTATCTGGGTTGCCAAACTCAGCCAAAAGCTCGTTCATCTTTGTATCGCAAGCTAGATATGAGTGACCATTTACTCTAACAGCGCACGCACCGCATATCGCTGAGCGACAAGATGCTGTGAAATTTAACGTCGCATCCTTTTTTTGTTTGATGTCAAAAAGCACTGTTAAAAGAGTTTTGCCTTTGATCTCTTCATTTGTTAGCTCATAAGTTGATTCATATTTTTTAGTTCCGTCAAAACGGTCGATAATAATTTTCATCCTAGCTCCTTACTCTGGCTTCTTGCCGTCAAGTGAAAATATGCCTGTCACAACGTCTTTGTAGCTAAGTTCAAGCTTGCCGTCTTTTAGTGTGACTATGCTGTGTTTTAAGAAATTTACATCATCTCTTTTTGGATAGTCCTCTCTTGTGTGAGCGCCACGGCTCTCAAGACGATTTTGCGCTGCAAGACATGCTGCACGAGAAAGAAGTATAAGGTTGCCAAGCTCGACATAGTCAGTAAATGCTGTGTTCATGACTGGGTTTTGATTTGGCACTTTAAGGGTGTCATATTTTGCTTGGATAGCTTCTAGGTTTTTAGAGAGTTGATCTAGTTTTGCACCAGTTCTAAAGATACCCATTAGATCCCAGTTGTTTTTACCAAGCTCTTCACGAAGTGCGTACATATCATTTACGCCACCCTCGCCTGTTGCTATGGCTTTAAATTTATCTTGCCACATTTTTGCTAGCTCAGAAGTTTTCTTGCCGCTTGCAAATTTTGCATTTTGAGCGTAAGCACCAGCACCTTTGCCAGCTAGATCGCCAGTTACAACTGCGTCAGTTAAGCTGTTACCACCAAGGCGGTTTGCACCGTGGATAGATACGCATGAGGCCTCGCCACCTACATAAATTCCAGGGATTTTTGTGCTCATATCATCAAATTTAGCTACCTCTATACCACCCATTGAGTAGTGAGCTGTTGGGCGGATAGGCACTGGTTGTTCGATAAGGTCGATGTCTTGAAAAAGCATAGCTGTGTGGCGAATTTTTGGAAGCTTTTTCATGATAGTATCTTTGCCAAGGTGACGAACATCGCAAAGTACATAAGCGCTCATACCCTCGCCAAAGCCTCTACCCTCGCGAATTTCTGTCTCGATCGCACGAGCGACGACGTCACGTGGAGCTAGCTCCATCTTTTCGTGATAGTTTTTCATAAAGCGCTCGCCCTTGTTGTTTAACAAGTATCCGCCCTCGCCACGAGCGGCTTCTGTGATTAGCGTGCCACCATTTTGAACGCCAGTTGGGTGAAACTGAAGCATCTCAGGGTCTTCAAAACCAAGACCTACTTTAAGCGCAGCAGCGATGCCATCGCCTGTTGCTATAAATGGAACTGATGTGCGGTTATAGAAAATTCTAGTGTATCCGCCAGTTGCAATGACTAGAGATTTGCAAAGAACTGGGTAAATTTGACCATCTTGAATGTTGCGAAGAACGACGCCTTCGACCTTGCCGTCCTCAAGACCGATCTCAAGTAGCTCGTGATCCATTAGAAATTTAACGCCAGCTGTGATAGCGTCGTCAAGACAGGCGTGCATCAAAACGTGACCGGTTTTATCAGCTGCGTAGTTACAGCGTTTTTTGCTAGCGCCACCCATGAAGCGAAATGCAACATCGCCATTATCTTTACGGGACACGTCGCCATTGTCTATACGAGAAAAGAGCATGCCGTTGTAATCTAGCTCGTGGATGACTGCGCCTGCTGCCTCGCAAAATTTCACAACTGCATCTTGATCAGCAAGATAAGCCGCACCTTTAACTGTGTCATACGCGTGAAGCTTGAAGCTGTCACCGTTACTAAAGTCAGTAACGCCGTTTATACCGCCCTCTGCCATACAAGTCGCGTTACGTGATGGCATCATCTTTGTAGCGACAACGACGGTTGAGTTTGGATATTGCTTGCGAACGGCTGTTGCTGCACGAAGTCCAGCACCGCCAGAGCCGATTATTAGCACATCAACAGATGGCAAGCCATTTTCATTGCCCTTTGGAAACTCGCCAGCAAAAACATTGGTCGCACCAGCTGTTGTGGCTAGCGCACCTACGCTGATACAGGCGCTTTGTAGAAATTCTCTTCTGGTAAATTTTTCACTCATTGATAACTTCCTATTTTTTTAATAAGTTTATTAGCGTTAAGACGCACCGCAAGTTTATTTCTTAATATTTTTAAAAATAAGTAGATTAATTAAAAATTAATGATGTAACTTTACATAAAATTTACTTAAAAAGAAACATAAGAATTTATTTTTAGGTTGTATAGTGAGATTTGATAGCTAAAATCATTTGGCAAAAAGACCATTTTATCGTATTTGTGGCTACTACTTATAAATTTTATTATTTTGATAAAAGATAAAAAAATAATATTATCTCGCAATATATTAATGAAAATAGATAAAAATGTTATAAAAATAGCCAATTTTACGTATCTTTTGAGGATATTTCTTAAAACTAAATAAATAATTAAAAACTAATAAATTTAAATGAGATAAAAATCGTATGATTATCAAAAATCATATAAATTTGTAAATTTTTGATAGCTAGAAAGTAAAATGATAGATAGCACCATAGTGTCTGACTGAAATAATAAAACTTAAATTTATATCAAATATCTCAATATCATCAAGTGACGGATACCAGACATCGCTAAAAAATTTAGATAGATCATCAAAATGCAAAATATCAATGCTCTCAAATTTATTAAAATTTATGCAAATTTCATTTGGCGTGGCGATGTTAAGCTTTCCAAAAACAGCCTTGAGATCAAAATTTTCTTCGTCCGCATTAAAGCCATCAAGCCTGCTAAATTTATCTATCTTAAAAAACTCATCTACATCATCTAGGCTAAATTTATGAAGTAAATTCTCTCTTATCTTTAAGCACTCATCGTATGGCAAGCTCCTAATAATAGGCATCTTAAAGCCATATTCTTTGCGGAAATTTTCTAGTTTTATCTGATCCATATTGTGAGGTTTTGGCTAAATCAAATTTAGCCAAAAAATTTATTTCAAAAGCTCTTTTGCATATTTTAGACCTAGCTCGTAAGCTTTAGCATTTGCCTCTTTGACCTTAGCTGGCACGCTTGCTAGCATCTCTTCGCGCACTAAATTTTCATCCATGCAGCCACTCATCGCCACAGCCACACCAAGAGCCACGACGCTTTGAGTGATGACGTTTCCGACTTCGTCTTTTGCGATAGAGATGATAGGAATTTCATAAATTTTCCAGCGCTTTTTATCTTCATCGCTTACTTTTACCAAATTTGGCTCAATAACGATCGCGCCGCCCTCTTTCACGCCATTTTTAAAGGCATCGTAGCTTATCTGCGCAGTGGCAAGCATGAAATCTATCTCGCCATCGTTTGCATAAGGATATAAAATTTCTTTCTCATCAAGTATGATATCGACCTTCGTTGGACCCCCACGCACCTGAGATGTGTAGGTAGAGGCCTTGACGCCGTATCCGCCCGCCTTTATCTTAGCAGCTGAGAGGATCTCGCCTGCTAGTATGACGCCCTGTCCGCCAACGCCGACAAATCTTAGCTGTGACTTCATGCTAGCTCCTCAAAATTTATCGCCTCGCCGCTCATAGCAGCCTTTCTTACCATGTCGTAAGCCTTGGTGTATTCGATCTTTTCTTCATCTTTATGAAGCACACCAAGTGGGAAAATGCCATTTTTCTCCTCGTCGCTTAGCATGTCAAATTTGACCTTGCTCGTCGTGCGACCCTTTATCCACTCTAAATTTTTCACCGCCTCACCCATTTTGTTCTTGCGGCCTAAATTTATGTGGCAGTTTGAAAATACATCAAAAAAGCTGTATCCATCGTGGCTAAAGCCCTCTACAAAGAGCTTTGTGAGCTTCTCAGGCTCGATGACGCTACCACGTGCGACAAAGCTAGCGCCTGCGGCGGTTGCGAGCTTACAGGCGTCAAAGCTAGGATCGATATTGCCATACTGTGCCGTGACCGTCCACATGCCCTTTGGCGTTGTTGGGCTGGTTTGCGAGTTTGTTAGTGCGTAGATGAAGTTGTTTATTAAGATGTGATTTAGCCCGATATTTCGGCGGCATCCGTGTATCGTGTGGTTGCCTCCGATCGCCAGTCCGTCGCCATCGCCAGTTACTACGATGACATGCTTGTCTGGGTTTGCCATCTTTACGCCAGTGGCGTAGGCTATGGCTCTGCCGTGCGTCGTGTGAATGGTGTTGCAGTCTAGATATCCGCTAAAGCGGCCAGAGCAGCCTATGCCTGAGACCACGCAAACGTCGTTCATGTCCCAGCCCATCGTGTCGATAGCGCGGATGAGCGCCTTTAGTATGACGCCGTCGCCACAGCCCCAGCACCAAAGAGTAGGCATTTTATCTGTTCGTAAATATTTATCATAATTAAAAGCCATAAATTTCTCCTATCTTCGCCTCGATCTCGCTTGGGCTTATCGGTCTGCCGTTTGCTTTTAGCAGTTTTGCAAAGTCATCTCTTAAGATGATCTTTGAAATTTCGCCGCTATACTGACCTAAATTTAGCTCGCAGACTAAAATTTTATTAAATTTATTTGATATCTCTTTTAGTTTTTTAGCTGGAGCTGGAAAGAGTGTGAGTGGCTTAAATAGCCCTACTTTTAGCCCTTTTTCACGTAAATTTAAGATCGCTTGCTTGGCTGAAAGAGCGACACTTCCAAAGGCGATGATACAAATTTCAGCATCATTTAGCATAAACTCTTCAAATTTCTCGCACTCGTCAGTGTGTAAATTTATCTTATCAAACAGCCTATTCATCGAGTTTTCAACGATCTTGCCATCTTCTGTTGGAAAACCAGTAGCACCGTGATGAAGCCCTGTTATATGGTAGTGGTAGCCTTTAAAGAAAGGATTTAGCGTGGCTGGCTCGTCGTGGGCTGCCTCGTAAGGCTTATACTCTTTTGGCTCGCCGCTAAACTCTTTTCTTTTATAAATTTCAAGCTCGCTAATCTCTGGCAGGCGCACTCTAGCTTGCATGTGACCTATCGTCTCATCAAGCAGCAGCATAATCGGCGTCATAAACCTAGCTGCGAGGTTAAAGGCACGCACCGTCTGCGTGTAGCACTCCTCTAGGCTGCTTGGCGCAAGGACGATCATATTTACATCGCCGTGAGTTGGGTTTTTAGCCTGCAAGATATCGCCTTGTGCGACTCTGGTTGGCAGGCCAGTTGAAGGGCCGCCACGCATGACGTTTACGATGACAAGCGGTATCTCAGCGATAAAGCCAAGCCCTATTTGCTCAGCCTTTAGTGAAATTCCTGGACCAGAGCTAGCAGTCATCGCTTTAGCGCCACTCGCACTTGCGCCAAGAGCTACTGAAATTCCAGCTATCTCATCTTCCATTTGTATAAATGTGCCGCCATGTTTTGGCAAAAGCACGCTTAGCTCGTGGGCGATCTCGCTGCTTGGAGTGATAGGATATCCGCCAAAGAAGTTACAGCCACACTCGACCGCAGCCCTTGCTACTAGGGCATTTCCAGTTGATACTACCTCTCTCATGCGCTCTCTCCAAGCTTGGCAAATTTATTTGCCTTTACAGCCGCAGCTCGCTCTTTGCTCTCAGGCGTTAGCTTTGCAAATTTAAAGCCTTTATCAGCCACATAGATGGCAAAATCAGGACAGTGAAGCTCGCAGTCACGGCATCCTATGCATGAGTCAGCATAGACCACTTCTATCATCTTGCCAAGCACCGCCTTTGGCTCAAGCCTCATACCTAGCACGCCTGCTGGGCAGTAGCTCACGCAGACATCACAGGCCTTACACCTGCTCTCATCGACCCAAACTGGGACATTTTCTTTTACGATCATATATCTTCCTACTCTAAGTTTTCTTTTAAAAATTTGATATTTTTTCTAATTTCAGCTTCACTTTTGTTTAGTTGCTCTTGCTCGTCTTCGTCTAAATTTAGCTCTAAAATTTCTTTTAAGCCATCACGTCCGAGCCTTACTAGCCTGCCACAGCTTAGCTCATCATCGATTAGCACGCTAGCGCTTATTATCTCATCACTCTTACCAACGATCATCTCGCACATCTTCACAGCTGCAGCCGCTGGTGCGTAGTAAGCCGAAGTGCCAAGCAGTTTAACGATCTTTGCGCCGCCAGTGCTTGTCTCTTTTTTAAGGATTGCTAGCTCATTTTCATTTAAATTTTCACTGATATTGCTGGCTGATACGATCATCTCGTCATTGTGAGCGCCGACGATCTTTGCTCTTAGCTTACTGGCGTCCTTATCTTTTAAAAGCGCTAGCTCATATCTGCACCTTGCGCTATCTAGCTCACCAGCCATGCCGATCACTTTGTTTTTGCTAAAACCGCTAAATTTATGTGCCGTCCAGACCATCACGTCGAGCGGATTTGTGACTACGATTATCACTGCATTTGGTGCAAATTTAGCGATATTTTGCGCAGTTTGTTTTACGACAACGGCGTTTTTAAGTAGCAGATCTTCTCTGGTTTGACCCTCTTTTCTTGGGCTTCCAGCAGTGACTATGACGATGTCACTGCCTTCAATTAGCACAAAATCATCGCCACCACAAACGCTAGTTTTTGCGTTAAAGACGCAGCTTGACTGCGCTAGATCGATCGCTTTTGCGCGCGCCACGTCTCCAAAGATATCTACAAGCGCTATCTCATCGCAAAGCTCTCTCATACAAAGCGCATAAGCTATGCTAGCACCGACGTTTCCAGCTCCAACTACACTTATTTTCATCTCTTATCCTATTATTTGATTTAAAATTTCACTTGGTCTCATGACCTCATTAGCTCTTGCTTCATCTAGCAGGTAGTATCCGCCAAATTCCACGCTTGCACCATCTTTTTCTCTGATCTGCTTTAAAATTTCACTCTCATTTTTTTCTAGCTCTTGGGCTAAATTTTCAAAAATTTTGCTTAAAACCCCGCCACTTTTTGCCATCTCTCTCGCCCAAAAAAGTGCCAGATAAAAGTGCGACTCTCTGGTATCAAGAGTGGCATTTGGCGTTTTGTTTTCGTCCAAATAGCTAGCAACAGCTCTATTTAGCGCATCACTTAGCTCTTTTGCCTCTTTTTTTTGCCTAAAAAATGCTAGATGTTCAAGCGATGCACTAAGTGCCAAAAACTCACCCAAGCTATCCCAAAGCAGGTGATTTTTCTCCTTTAGCTCTTTTACAAGTGTTGGAGCCGTTCCACCAGCACCAGTCTCAAACATCGCTCCACCAGCAAGTAGTGGCACAACTGAGAGCATTTTTGAGCTGCCACCTAGCTCAAATATCGGGAAAAGATCGGTTAGATAGTCTCTTAAAACGTTGCCAGTGACGCCTATGACGTCTTTGCCAGCTCTTATTGCTTCAAGTGATTTTTTAGTTGCTTGCTCGTAGTTTAAAATTTCAAATTTCACGCCAGCACTAGTAAATTTATCTCTAAATTTTTCAAATTTAGCTATCAAATTTCTATCATGAGCGCGGCTACTATCTAGCCAAAATATAAGCTCATCTTTTGAAATTTCGCCTCTTTTTAAAGCAAGCTCAAACCACGCATTTATCGCATCTTCTTTAGCCTGCGTCATCCGAAAAATGTCGCCACTTTTAACGCTAAATTTAAAGATGTTCTCGCCAGCTTCGTTGCAAACAACAAATTCTCCGTCCTCTTTTGCGATGAAAGTCTTATCGTGGCTGCCGTACTCCTCGGCCTTTTTAGCCATAAGCCCCACATTTGCCACGCTGCCAATGTTGCTCACATCAAGCGCGCCATGCTCCTTAAAGTCCGCCACGCAGGCCTCATAAACCCTAGCGTAGGTCCTATCTGGGATCATGCAAAGTGAGAAATTTAGCTCGCCGTCCTTATCTTTTACCTTGCCAGAGTTTCTAATGAGCGCAGGCACTGAGGCGTCGATGATGACGTCATTTGGCACGTCAAAGTTGCTGGCACTTTCATTTAGTGCCCAAATTTTTGCCTTTTTGCTCAAAATTTCATCAAATTTAGCCAAAATTTCATCTTTATTTTTAAGCTGAGAAATTTTAGAAAACATATCTTTTAAGCCATTTTTTGCCTCAACGCCGTGAGTTTTAAACTCTTCACCAAATAGCTCAAAAACCTCTTTAAAATAGCTCTTTATCGCGTGAGCAAAGATGACTGGGTCGCTAACCTTCATCATCGTGCATTTTAGATGCAAACTCAAGGTCAAATTCTCTTTTTTTGCCTCGTCAAAACAGCTTTCATAAAATTTATTCAGTTCATCTGCGCTTAAAAAGGTAGCATCTACGATCTCGCCGCTTTGAACATTAAGCTCTTTTAAAAGCTCTTTTTTGCCATCTAAACTTATGAAATTTATATAAAATTTCTCATCTTTGCTAGCGATGATTGAGCGCTCATTTTCATAAAAATCGCCCTTTTTCATGTAGCAAATTTTAGTTTTATTTGCCTTGTCCCAGTTGCCGTTGCTATGAGGATGTTTTTTGGCAAATTCTTTAACCGGCGGCAAAACTCTTCTATCTGAGTTTCCTTGTCTTAGCACTGGATTAACAGCGCTACCAAGCACTTTTGCATATTTTTTAGCGATCTCTTCGTCGTAGTCTGTGATGATCTCGTCTGGGTAAAATGGCACGTTTATGCCCTTGCTTCTTAGCTCCTCAATAGCTGCTTTTAGCTGAACAAGCGTGGCTGAGATGTTTGGCAGTTTTATGATATTTGCCTCTTTGTGCGCGGTTAGCTCACCCAAAAGCTCTAGCTCATCGGCCTTGTTTAGCCCAAGCTCTTTGCTAAAAAGAGATAAAATTCGCCCTGCTAGGCTTATATCAGCCCTAGTTATACTAATGCCAGCGCGTGATAAAAAGCTCTTAACGATAGGAAAGAGAGAGTAGCTTGCAAATAGCGGTGCTTCGTCGGTTTTAGTCCAGATAATGTCACTCATTTTAGCCCTTTTGATTTTTTGAAATTTATCACGTTTTTTATTAAAGCTAGTTGTATTTTAGCCCTATTTTGCGATATTTTGATTGTGCTCGCTTAATGTTTTTGAAAAAATGTGTTTTTTCGCCTTTTTATCAAGCACAAAGTATAGATAATCGCTCTTTGCAGGGTTTATCGCCGCTTTTATCGCACTTATAGAGACGCAGCAGACTGGACTTGGCGGTATGCCGTCGTTTAGATATGTGTTAAACTCGCTCATGTCGCTTCTTATGCGCTCAGCCGTGATCACATCGTGCGAGTAGATGCCATAGTTTAGCGTGCCGTCCATCTGCAGCCTCATGCCCTTATCTAAGCGGTTATAGATGACTGAAGCGACAAGTGGCATCTCAGCGTCGTTTGCGGCCTCTTTTTGGATGATTGAAGCGATGGTTAAAATTTTAAACCACTTTTTCTCGTTGTATTCGCCAAAAATTTTTCTGCTGATCTCGCTTTGCGCCTTTTTAGATGAATTTACGAGGTAATATGCCAGATGTCTTTCGCTGATGCCAACTGGGATCTTATAAGTATTTGGCATCAAAAAGCCGTCGCTAACTGGCGCAAGGGCGTTATACTCGCTATTTAGTTTAGCTCCGTCAAGTCCTAGCTGGGCTGCTATCTGGTTTAAAAAAACGATCGTAGTTTCGCCAGGGATGAGCGTGATCTCGGTCATCGCTGCCTTTGCCTTGGCAAGTTTTTTTAAAAAATCAATCCTTGAAATTTTATCTTTGCCTATCTCGATCCAGCCAGACTGAGGCGAGCCGATAAAGCGCATGGCGTATTTGTCGATCGCACTTAAGTTAAAGTTGCGATTAGCTAAATAAGATATAATTTCGCCCACACTTCCCTTTGGCACAAAGACGACCTTGCTCGTGTTTATGGGGCGTGCCAAATAAACAAATACACTTAGGACAACGATGAGTACGATATCAAAGAAAATATCCAGATACGGCTTTTTTATAAAATTTTTTATCATTTTGATTCTTTCGCTTCTTTTGCTTTTAAAATACGGCATAAAAATTAACGATTTCGAGCTTTACGGCGTAAAATTGGAGCAATTATATATAAAGTTAGATAAAAAAATAATTGTAAGAGCAAAGCAGATCAAGCTACCTAAATTTAAACAAAACGCAGAGCAAAAAGCCAGCGACAAGCAGCTTTTAAACCTTAGTCAAGGCGTTGATTATCTTGAGACCTTTTTTCAAGAAATTTCGCTTGAGAGCGTGCAAATCGGCGATGATTTTAAGATCAAAATTTTATTTTTAGACGATATATTTTTCGTTGATAGCCCTTATCTAAACATCGATATCAAATTTCAAAACGAGCAACAAAATGGCGTAGACCGCTTCATAGTAAGAAATTTAAGCCTTAAAGATTTTAATGTAAGCATTAGCGGCGAGGGCAGTGCAAATTTTGACAAGGATGATTATAAATTTGATGGAAATTTCACCTCGCACGAGCTAAATGGCAAGCTTAGCTTTGCCTTAAAAGATACGCTTTTAACCTACAAAGCCTATGACGTAAATGCTGGCAGCATAAAGGACTTCATCGCTGAGCTTGATAGCCGCATACACCTAAACAGCGAGGTTAAAAACTGGATATATGGCTACATCGTGGCCGATGACTATCACCTAAATGAGATAAACGGCAAGGTCGATCTAGCTAAAAACGACTTTTATCTAAACGACCTAAATGCGACTGCAAATGCCAAAAATTTACTTGTTAAATTTGATAAAGGCTTACCAGCCATAAATGTAGCTGAGGCAAACATCACGCTTAATAACTCAACGCTTAAATTTGACCTTACAGCTCCCATTTATAAGGGCAAAAAGCTTGATGGTTCAAATGTCGCGATAAATAATATCTTTGATGAAAAGAGCGCAAATTTAGAGCTATTTATAAAGACAAATTCTATTTACGATGAGGCGATAAATGATATATTAAGAGCTTATAAGATCATCGTGCCAGTTAAGCAGTTAAGCGGCAAAATGGACGCTAGCCTAAAAATTTTGATAAAGCTTGATGAGAAGAGCTTAGAAAATTTTGATGAAAAAAGCGTTATCGCAAATGGCGATTTTAAGATAAGTGATGCGGTTTTAGATATCGCTGGGAGTAAATTTAACGCTAAAAGCGCCCTTGTAAAGCTCATAAATACTTCTGTGCTAAACATCGATGCAAGCGGCTTTGGGCTTGATTTTTTCAGAGCAAATGCAAAAGTAGATATAAATTTACAAAAAAGCACCGGCGAGATAAAAGGCGTCATAGAAAGCTTTGATCTAAAAGAGAAAAATGATGAAATTTTAGCCTTTAAAAATGAGCCATTTACTGCACTTCTTGACTTTAGTAAGCCAGATAAGACCACGCTTAGCATTGAGCCTTTTGGGATAAATTTAAGCTTTGGCGATGAGAGCGTGATAGCTACGAAAAATAGCAACTTCATCATGCAAAACTCCCCACTTTTAAAGCAAAATGGCATGCTTGGCTTTGATGATGTGAGCATAAAGAGCAAGGACTTTACTAATCTTGAAATTTTGGCAAAAGGGCTTAAATTTGACATGCCGTTTTTGGATAAAAATGGCTCAAAATATGATAGTGACGACTTTTTGATCACGGTCTCAAAGGCTGGCGTAAAAGTGCAAAGTGCGAGCAAAAAACTCTCTTTAAATATCACCGAAAAAGGTATAGAAGCTAAGAGCAACGACCTAAATTTGTTAGTGCTTGATGATAACAGCACAAAAGAGCAAAGCACGCCACTTGAGCTTTTTGCAAAAAATGGCGACATCATTTTGCAAGACCTTAACAAAACCTTGCCATTTACCAGCTTTAGCGCCGAGAAAAAAGGCAAAAGCACCTCGCTAAATGGACTAGCAAAGCAAGGCAGAGTTGGATATTTTAGCGATGAGAAAAGCATAAATTTAGACGCAACTGATATAAGTGGCGAGTTTATAAATGGTCTTTTAGGCACCAAGAGCTTTGAGGGCGGTAAATTTCGCCTAAAAATGCTTGGAGAGAGCTCGAAAAATTTCAAGGCTGAGGTCAGATTTTTTGGCACGTATCTAAAAGACTACATCTTTTATCAAAGGCTTTTAAGCTTTTTAAACTCGGTGCCATCGCTTCTTAGCTTTAAAACGCCTGACTTTAACGACAAGGGTTTTACTGTTAAAAACGGCAAAATTTTACTTACAAGAAAGGGCGACGTGATCGAGTTTTTAGCGATTGAGATGATAGGCACGAGCGCAGATATCGGCGGACGCGGCACGATCGATCTAAAGAGCAAAAAGATAAACATCGACCTTGAGCTAAAGATACTAAAAGACGCAAGCGGCATCATCGACAAGATCCCACTTATCAACCAAATCATCCTTGGCAAAGACCGCTCGCTCTCAACCGTCATCGCTATACGTGGCACGACTGAAAAGCCAGAGTATTCGACGCAGATCTTGCAAGATGCCCTGCTCTCGCCACTAAAGATAATAAGAAACGTCCTGCAAGCTCCGTTTTTGATATTTGAGTAAAGTATTACGCAAAAATATTGCTTAGTATAAACTTTTGCGAATTTTACGGCGGAGCTTATTATCCGCCACTCATTCTAAGTATCTTGCCAGATACTCATCAAAACAAAACAACGCATCATTAATAAAATATTCTAACATTTGCGGGTCAATGCCTACTAAAGTTTTACCAACACGAGTTGAAATTCTCGGCGTTTGATCGTCATTTAGCTTATAAAGATTTTCAAAATGAAATGCTCGGTTTCGAATTTTAACAGCAAGGTCATATAAAATCTTTACTTTTTGATAGTTTAAAAGTTTATTTTTGCGGTTAAATTTAGAATACTTTTTAAAATCAAGCTTATCAAGATTGACGATATCATTGTGGATTTTGGCTTCATCGATGATTTTTGCCCAAAATCCAAAAGTTTGCTTTGAGACAAAGAGATCATCTAGCTTGAAGTAGCCGCCAAAAGAGCTTAAAATATCTACCTTGTTATTATCCACTAAAGCCTTAAAAGATAAATTTCTAGTGGCAATTTCTAAAATACTAAGCTTTTAAGCCAGCCTGTACTAGCAAAATTTCTTTTATGCTCTTGCTCGTTTTTGTAACTACTTGGGCATGTGGCTGAAATTTTAATGTTACCCATAAAAAATCAATAAATTCATAAAATTTTACGCATTATAATACGTAAAATTTTACTTCATCTCAAGGCGCATGAGATACATATCCTCGCCGTCAGTCACCTTTAAATTTTGGCTTTTGCACTTTGGGCAGGTGAAGTCATTTTCACTAAGCTCCCCGCCAAATCCACAATCCAAACACTCTACGACAATGCCTTGTAAATTTATGACAAGCTCGGCGTTTTCGCAGATCGTGCCAGCCTTATAAACATCAAAGGCGCTCTCCAGATAGTGTGGCTCCACTCCGCTTAAGCGGCCAACTTTTATCTCGATCTTACTTATCTCTTTGGAGTTTTCTTTGGCAGCATTTTTCTCGCAAAGGCTGACTAAATTTTGAACGATACTAAGCTCGTGCATTAGCAGATCCTTGGTAGTAGCTCGCCCTTTGGCGGCTCGAGAAATCTTCTTGATTTATAGGCGTTTTCGATGATGACACGCTCGTTTTTAGCCTCCAATACTTCGCCTATTATCATCGCGTTTTTATCAAATTCTCTTAAAATTTTAAGTGCCTTTTCAGCCTGGCTCTCATCGACAGCCATCACAAAAGTGCCCTCATTTGCAAGCTCGTAAGGCTCAAAACCAAATAGCTCGCAAACGCCCATCACTTCGTCTGCGACCTTGATATTTTCTTCAAAGACCAAGATGTCAAATTTGCTAAATTTAGCCCACTCATTTAGCACCGCACTTAGTCCGCCTCTTGTCGCATCACGCATGCACTGCGGCTTTATGCCAGAGCTAAGTAACTTTAAGACAACCTCTTTTAGGCTCTTGCAGTCACTTTTTAGATCAAGCCCAAGCTCAAATTCCTCTCTTGCTGCTAGCACCACGCCGCCGTGTCTGCCAACATCTCCAGAGATTAAGATTTTAGCCCCTACTTTTAAATTTTTAAGCTCCACGCCTTCGCAAACTATCTCGCCGATGCCTGCTGTGTTTATGAAAATTTTATCGCATTTGCCCTTTGGCACGACCTTGGTATCGCCACAAACTACGCTCACACCGCTATCTTTGCATGTTTTTGCAAGCGAGCCAAGCACCTTTTCGAGCTCTTCTATGCTAAGCCCCTCTTCGATGATGAGCGAGCAGCTTAGGTATTTTGCGCTTGCTCCAACCATCGCAAGGTCGTTTATCGTGCCACAAGCTGCGATCTTGCCGATGTCACCGCCATTAAAAAAAATGGGAGTTACCACAAAGCTATCGGAGCTAAATGCGATCTTGCCGTTTAAATTTAATATCGCTGAGTCGTTGCTCTGCCTTAAAATTTCATTATCAAAAATTTTAAATATCGTCTCGTTTATAAGCGAGTTCATCTCCTCGCCGCCACCGCCGTGGCTTAGCATTATCTTTTTCATTAAATTCCTTAACCAACTCTTGCGTATTTAAAATATGCCGCACAAGCGCCCTCGCTTGAAACCATGCACGATCCTAACGGGTTTTGCGGGTTGCAGACCTTGCCAAAGACCTTACAATCAGTCGGCTTTGCCAGTCCTCTTAAAATTTGCCCGCAAATGCAAGCCTTGCTCTCGCCAGCGCTCTCTACGCTGCAGTCAAACTGCACTCTAGCATCAAGATAGGCAAACTCGTCTCTTAGTTTCATGCCGCTTTGTGCTATCTCGCCAAGGCCTCTCCAGACAAAGTCGCACGGCTCAAAGTACTTAGCTATGAGCTCTTTTGCTCTTAAGTTGCCCTCTTCTTTGACCGCCCTTGCGTACTCGTTATAGACTTCATAGGTGCCTGCGTTTTGCTGACGGACTAAATTTAGCACACTTGCCATGATGTCAAGCGGCTCAAAACCGCTAATGGCGATCGGTCTTTTAAACTCATCTGCTAGTTCTTTGTAAATTTTACTTCCAGTGATGACGCTCACGTGGCTTGGTCCCAAAAATGCATCTATCCTTACATTTTCATCGCTCATTATAGCTCTAACTGGAGCTGGGACGGTTACGTGATTTATATGAAAATATAAATTTTTAATGCCCTCTTGCACCACTTTTTCAACTAAATTTGCACTCATCGGCGTCGTCGTCTCAAAACCAATGGCAAAAAATATGACTTTTTTGTCTGGATTTTGCTTAGCGATATTTAGCGCATCAAGTGGCGTGTAAAGTGCCCTTATGTCGTGTCCCTCGCCGCGAAGCTTTTGCAAGCTTGTCTTTGAGCCAGGCACTCTTAGCATGTCAGCTAGCGTGCAAAAGATCACATTATCCATGCTAGCAAGCTTACAGGCCTCATCTATGCGGCTCTTTGGCATCACGCAGACCGGACAGCCTGGGCCGTGGACGAAATTTATATGCTCTCCAACCAAGCTTGGCAGTGCAAATTTCATAATACTGTGCGTGTGGCCACCGCAAATTTCCATGATATTTAGCGGTTTTACGCTCTCTTTTTGTATCAGTTTTGAAAGGGCTAGGATTAAATTTTTATCGCGAAAGTCATTGATAAGATCCATCAAATTTTCCCCGCATCCATATCCTCAGCGATCTTTTTATAGACCTCCAAGCTCTCCAGCGCAAACTGCGTATCGATCTTTTGCATCGCGTATCCAACGTGGATTAGCACGTATTCGCCAACTTTCACCTCTTCAGAGATGAGATCTAGGCTTACCTTTCTAGTAACGCCCAGAGTCTCAACGGTAGCAACGTTGTTTTCGTCTATTTCTATTACTTTTGAAGGGATCGAGAGGCACATTATCTTAGCTCTTTTTTAAATTCCAAATAACTTATCCACTTATCGATGCCCTCGCCTGTTTTGCTATCTACTACAAAGATATCAACCTTTGGATTTAGCTTTCTAGCGTCGTTTTTCACTCGTTCGATATCAAAGTCAAAGTGCGGCGCAAGCGAAGCTTTTGTGATCAAAAGCACGTCAGCAGCCCTAAACATCACTGGATATTTGCTAACCTTGTCATCGCCCTCTGGTACTGAAAGAAGCACAGCGTTAAAGTGCGAGCCAACGTCGTAGCTTGCAGGGCAGACTAAATTTCCAACATTTTCTATAAAGACTAGATCAAGCTCGTTCAGTGGCAGATGATGAAGCCCCTCATGCACCATAAAAGCGTCTAAATGGCAGGTCTGACCTGTGCTTATCTGATGAGCTTTTGCGCCAGCTTTTACTATGCGGTCGGCATCTTGATTGGTCTCTAAATCGCCCTCGACAACACCTATTTTAAATTTGCCAGCCTTTATCGTAGCTTCTAAAAGCGTAGTCTTGCCAGCGCCGGGACTACTCATCAAATTTACACAAAGTATCTTTTTCTCATCAAGATGCGCTCTGTTGTGAGCGGCCTCTTTGTCGTTTTCAGATAGAATTTTCTCTATCACGTCTATGGTTTTGCTCTCGTTTAGCACAGGGTGTGCGTGAGCCTCGTGGCTATGCTCGTGTGCGTCATGAGCGTGGTCTATATGCCCATCGTGGGTGTGTGGGTGTGAGTGAGTAGTGCCATCAGCGTGAGTGTGGGCGTGGGCGTGATTACCCATTGAACAACCGCAGTCTTTACACATTTTTTTATCCTTTTTTATTAATTTCCAGAGATTTTAACGCTTAAATTTAAAAATAAAATTAAAATTTAAGGGCATTTTATGCAAATGAGATAAATTAACCCATTTTTTAATCATCCTTTAAATTTACCTTTGATCTTGCAAACGAATGTTTTTATCTAGCTCTTCAAGGCTCTCGTTATCATCTGTGTAGCTATTTTCATCAAAATTTTCATCGCTATTTCTTTTTTTGCCATTTGGCGTGATGATGAGATCTTTTAGCCTTGCCCTACCATCATCCATCACCATCAAAACAGCAACAGCATCCACATCTTGATCCATCATCTCTCGCTCGGTTTGCTGAGCCTTTTTAGTTGGCATATAAAACTCTTCGATGCCGTATTTTACAAATGAATATCCATCAAATTTACCAGCTAGAAAAAGCACATCTTTTGGCTTAGTAAAGCTAAATTTATCAAAAGCGTAAGTGGCATTAGCATCTTGCTTCAAAACGGCGTAAATTTCATCATTTTTTGAGAAATTTCTATCATATATATATATCTCAGCGCCAGTTTTTTCATCAAATTTAGACTGCTGCAGATTTGAAAAATCATAGCTCAAGCTCACGTAGTTTCCACGAAAGAGATCCCTTGGATCGTAAAGATTTACCCTCACTTTTATCTCTTTTCCAAGATAAAGTGGCATGAGTGCGTATGCGAGCATCGCAATTATTAGTAAAATTTGAAAAATTATGGCTAGTATTAGTGATCTTATCTTCATTTTTTGCCTCCTTTTTTAGCAGCAACTGCGAGCACGACGAAGGCAAAGATGATAAATAGCGCCGTAGCCCCTAAATAATCGCCTATTAGCTCAAAGTATCTAACCACCGCAACTAAGAATATCATGCATAGTCCAAGTGCAAGCTCACCATTTTTGATAAGCACGGCTGCAACGATGATGTTTGCTAGCGAGAAGAATATATTTGCATATCCCACACCCAGACTAAAGACAAATGGCAACGCAAAGAGTATCAAGCCAAGAAACAAGCCACTTTTGTTTTTCTCTTTGAAAAATAGCGCAATGCTAGCGATGCTAAATACGGCAAAAACCTTGCCAAAGCTACTATAAAAAAATGCTTTTGCAAACCAAAATTTATCTTCTTCTAGCTCGTAGATATCGCCATTTGCATAAGCTATCAGGCAAACGATTAAGATAACGATGCCAAGATACTTGCCAAAGCCTTTTACAAGGTGTGCTAGCCTATCTCTAAAGCTAGCTAATGTGCTAAAGAGCGCGACAAGTAAAAGCGCGTATGAGAGCGATAAAGTAGCAGCCATCGGCGCTCTAAACATAAGATCATAGCCATAAAATTCGTTAAACCCACTGATCCTAGCGCAAAGTGAAACGATGTAGAAAAATATATCCGCTAAAAGCACAATCGCAAGAAATACTGAGTCGTTTTTATAAAGCGTGTAGGCACCAAGGGCTATAAAGACGATAAATTCATAAGCAAACTCGCCGCCCATGCCCTTTAAAATAAACCAGATCGTAGCAAAAACGAGGCTTTGAGCCACTAGCAAGGCCTTTTTGCTAGCAAAAGAGAGCACAAACGCTCCAATGCTCCAGAGCAAAACTCCGCCACTTGGCTCGTCGCTAATATTATAAATTTGAGCGATAAGCGCTATGGCTGCGCCGTAGCAGAAATTTCCCAAAAAGAGCGTAGCCGTGCCAAGCTTATCTTTGCCTTTTTTGAGATAATAAACTCCTCCAAAATTTAAAAGAGCAAGCACTCCAAAGATGATGACAAGGCGCCCCATCCTTGGTATCTCCTCCCAGTAGGCTCCAACTAGGGTAAAAAATGCCAGCGCGAAAAAGAGATAAGCAACCAACTTTAAGATAAAGCTAGTCTTTTCGCTATGAGCGTTTAGATCTATTTCATATAAATTTGCTATCTTTAAAGCGGTGGCCTTATCGACCACATCCTCTTTTTGCCAGCGATCTAGCTCTTTGGCCAGAAAATTTCTATTGTAAAAATTCATCTTTCATTCTCTTTAAATGACATTTTTTGTGGCTAATGATAGCATACAAGCGCCAAAAATGCCAGAATAAAATGAAGCAAAAAAGAGAGAAACTTAAAAAGCCAAAAAAGAACTTGGGCGGGCTTTTGCAAATTTAGCTTTAGCCAAAGCCCAAGCAAAAAACAAACGGTCATCAAACTATTTTTACCAAAAAGATACATGGCATGCGCAAAAAAATGCAGCAAAACCCTGCTATAAATTTGCAAAAATGGATCACAAAAACTGCTAAAAAACTAACAAAAAGACAAAATAAGACAAGCTCCGCAGCCAAGAGCACTGCTAGCTATTTATAAAAATCCTAAATTAACAGCCAAAAAAGCTTTTAGCTTAAAATTTAGGCACAGCAGCCTTTGTAAGTTTAGAAAACTTAACACCCTTTAAGCCAGCAATCCTGTCAGCAAAGCGCTCTATCTTCTCCGCTTCGCCCCTTATAGAGATTGTTTCTAAGCAGTTGTGGTGATCGACATGGACGTGATTTGTGCAGATGATCTTCACATCAGAGTCATGCTCGATATCCATTTTTTTATTCACCAAATCGTTGTGATGATGCACATAAATGAGCGTCAAAACCCCAATCAACTCCTCGTTAGCGTCCTTCCAGCTGTCGCTTACGATCTTTTCACGGATCAAATCCCTTGTAAATTCACTCCTAGAAGCGTAGCCTTGTTCGCTAACTTTTCTATCCAGTTCGTCTAGTAATTGACTAGGCAAAGAAACACTAAAACGTATAACACTATCCATTTTTTGCTCCTTTCTCGTTTGATTACCGTTTAAAATAATTATACATCACTTATTAGAAAATGTGGATAAATAATAATAAATTTGCCCTAAATTTACGTTAGAATCGTTACTGCAGAATTTCTTATTGATATGAAATTTCAAATTTGCTTCAGTAAATTTTTTGTAAATAAGCTCAAGCAAAGTCTTATTTTGAAAAACTCCACCGCTTAGCAAAATCTCTTTTTTCTCATTTTTAGAAATTTCAAAAATAATATCAGCCATGCCATTTATAAATGCCGTTGCAGCCACTCTTGGCTCATCTTTTAAAGCACTTTTAAAGGCCTCTTTAAAGCCGATAACTCCGTCATTTAGGCTAAATTTGTAACACGCATCTAAATTTTTATCATAAAGCGCCTCAAGCCTCATGCCGCTTTCGCCCTCAAAACTAGAGTGAGATATGCCACATATTATCGCACCAAATGCGTCAAATATCCTACCAACCGAGCTAGTTTTTACTAAATTTAGCCCCTTTTGCTCCATTATCTTGAAATTTCGAAGCACCTTTTCATCAAAATTTACTAAAAATTTACGCCCCTCGTCCTCAAGCTCATACTTCAAAATAATAGAATAAGCGATGAGATAGATATTTTTTATGCTATTTTCGCCGCCAAATAAGCTAAATTCATCAAAGTGATAAACTCTTTTGTAGCTTTTTTTATCTAGCCTAAAAACCTCGCCACCCCAAATTTTGCCATCCTCTGCATATCCAGTACCGTCAAAGCAAAAACCAAGATACTCTTTGTCTGCTAGCTCATTTTCAAAGATGACACTTAGCAAATGCGCGTAGTGATGCTGCAGATGAACTAGCTCAAAGCCCTGATCTTTCGCCCATTTTGTATTTAAAAAATTTGGATGCAGATCGGCTATGACCTTGTCTATTTTTAGATCATAAGTCGTTTCAAAAAGGGTGAAAATGTCCTTAAACCTATCAAAAGTCGCCACGTTTTTTAGGTCACCGATATATGGGCTGATCATCAAAAGTCCGTCTTTGTAGATACAAAATGAGCTCTTTAGCTCCGCTCCAAGGGCCAAAAACGTCCCTTTTTGCTTGAAATTTGTATGGATGAAATTTGGATTTAGCCCACGGCTTGTCCTTGTAAAAATCACTTCATCGCCAACGCAAAATGCGATACTATCGTCACTTGGTGAGTAAATTTCTCGGTCGTGATCAAGGTAAAAGTCTATAACTTCACCTAGTTTCTCTCTTAGCTCGCTCTCGTCCTTTATCACAACCTCGCCTGAGATATTTGCGCTAGTTGCGATGATGTCATGCTCTAAATAATCAAATAGCAAAAGATGTATGCCGCTAAATGCGAGCATAACGCCAAGCTTATTTAAATTTGGAGCGACACTTTTTGCGATATTTGAGCCGTTTTTTGCCTCTAGTAGGACGATCGGCTTTAAATTTGAGCTAAGAAGCCTGGCCTCCGCCTCTGAAATTTGTGCTATTTTTCTAGCGTTTTGTAAATTTTTACTCATCAGAGCAAAGGGCTTGCTTGGGCGGTGTTTTCTAGCTCTTAGCTCGCAAACTGCGTCTTCATTTGTCGCGTCGCAAACCAGATGAAAGCCACCAAGCCCCTTAATGGCTAAAATTTTGCCCTCGTTTATGAGCCTAGCCGCCTCTTTGGCTGCTTCATTTTTACTAGCCAAGACTTTGCCAAATTTATCTTTTAGATAGAGTTTTGGCCCGCAGTTTGGGCAAGAGATCGGCTCTGCGTGGTAGCGGCGATTAAGCGGGTCTTTGTACTCGCTCTCACAAAACTCGCACATCTTAAACTCGCTCATCGTCGTATTTACCCTGTCATAGGGCAATGCTTTGATGATGGAAAATCTCGGCCCGCAGTTGGTGCAGTTTATAAATGGGTATTTGTAGCGTGGATTTGTGGGGTCATAAAACTCACGCAAGCAGTCATCGCAAAGTGCGTAATCAGGCAAGATAGGCGCTTGTTTGGTGGCTGATTTTGAGGCGATGATCTCAAGCTTTTCATAAATTTGATCTATCTTAATCTTCTTTAGCTCATCGATCCTAGCAAGGGCTGGTAGCTTCTCATAAAGCTCTTTTTCAAAAGCCAAAAAGCTGGCCTCTTCGCCGCTAAAATTTAGCTTCACTCCCTCATCATCGTTGTAAATTTCACCAACTAGCTTAAATTTGTCCGCTAAAGTATAGACAAAGGGTCTAAAACCAACGCCTTGAACTAAGCCTTTGATCTCATATCTAAAGCTTGATCTCAACGCCAAATCCGGGGTCAAAATTTGTTTTTATATTTGGGTTTAGGTGCTTTTTTATCAAGTTACTAACTACCTTATTATAAAATAAATCCCCGCTTAAAGTAACATTTTTGATGTTAAATTTATCTCGTTTTTCATAGCTAAAATCGCTCAAAAAATGCGCCAAAGACTCGGTGCAACCAAAGCTGATATTCTTCTCTCCAGCGCCAGCAAGGATAAATGAAATGATACTTTTTACAAACTTAACCCCGTCTAAACCAAAGTCATCTTTCATTTTATAATCGATCCTAACGCCCTTTTGACCGCTAAAATCGCTTGCCATAAGGAGTAAATTCTCCCCTGCTTTTTTAAACTCATCACTTAAGCCAAGCAAGCGTCCAGCTATGCAAAATAGCGAGAAAAAGCTAGCGTTTGAGCTCAATTTACCGCTTGGCAGGGCGCGCTCTTTACTAAAGTTTTCAAGTAGTCTTTCGCCGCTCTCATCAGCTCTTATGAGCTCATAAATTTCTTCAAAGCTGCTAAATTTTGGCAAAAATAGAAGCTGTGTTTTACTTGATTTTGAAAGCAGACAAATTTCATCATCGCTAAATTTGCTAAATTTAAGCCCCAAAGCCACTTCGCCCAAACTCTCAAGCTCAAATTCCTCATCTTTTGTATAAAAAAATGGGCTTAAAAGTGCGCTACTTTCAAGCAAAATTAGCCTTGAAAGGGCGCTATTTTGCTCCTTTACAGTAACGCTTAAAAAGCTAAAGTCCTCTTTGTTTAGCTGCTCGCAAAGGGCGTAAAGAAAAAGATCATTTGGCGCCATTACGTCAAAAAATAGCGGTGCGCTCTCGTGGTTTTGCCTATAAATGGCTGTCGTCTTTAGTGCCAAAAGTGGCTTTTCAAAGCTAGCAAGCGCGATCTGCACCCTATCATCGGCTATGAAAATTTTTGGTAGCTGTTTTAAATTTACAGGCATCAAGAAATTTGCATCAAATTTCACCCCAAGAGAAATATCATATAAATTTTCATCTTGCTCTACGCAAATGCCCTTGCCGTTTTTTAATAAATTTAGGCAGGTTTTTAGCTTTTCATTAAAATTTTCAAGCGTTATCTCGCCATCAAATTTACTCCAAGCAAGCACGCCATTTTCATTTAAGATAGCCTTGCCGTTAGCCAAAAATGCCGCCGCTTGAGACGGGCTAAGCGTACCAAATTTTATCTTTTTAATCTCATCTGCCTCGTCAAGCTCATCTGCCACATCAACCTCACTATGCTTTATAAAAAGGCTATAAGGCAAAATGGCGCTTGCTCTGTCTGCTAGGGCGCTAAGCTCCCCATTTGAGCCACTTACTTTTAGGCAAATTTGATCATTTTTACAGCTTATAGAGTGCTTAAGCTCCCCAGCTAATGAGCGTAAAAATGGCGCCAAAAATGCTGGGTCTTTAAAGCAGTCAAATTTAAAAGCAAGTATCATTTTAAACCTTTTTTGGCGTAGTCATCGAGGGTGTCATTTAAGGTGAAATTTGCTACCTTTTCACACTTAAAATCAAGTTCTTTTAAGTGATCAAGTAGCGTTTTTTCTAGGATGTTAGAAGCTTTTATCACTTCATCTGAGAGGCTAAAATTTGATGACTCTATGCGGCTAGGCACGATGCCTAAAATTTTGGTTGTCGGTCTATCGCCTGCAAGCTCCATTAGATGAAGGGTTTGAAGCATCTCGATCTCGTGAGCCGAGCCGTCCCAGCTGATAAAATTTGGCACGTTTAGAAAATCAAAAAAATAAACATCGCCCACGCTTGCGCCATTTGCGCTAATGCAATCAACGACGATAAGATAGTCAAATTCGCTTATTATATGAGTTAGAGCGAGGGCTAAAGTGCCCCCGTCCATTAGAGTAAGCTCGTTTTTAGAGCTTGTAAATTTATAGTTTTTGGCCATCAAATTTACAAAATGAACACCTATGCCCTCATCAGCAAACATAACGTTGCCGATGCCAAGAACTAGCACTCTCATCAATGTTCTTTTACAAATTTATAGCCACTAACGATGGCGTCCATCGCTCCATTTTTGCCTTTAACGGCGTTAAATATCGCCATATAAACGTGAATTGGCACAAATATAATGATGATCCACATGCAAATTCTATGTATCGTTCTAACATTTGCTAGTCCGCCCATAAGCTCTTCAAAGTATCTCGCTGGCTCATAGATCGCTCCGCCAAGCCCCTCGTGATAAACGTGAGCGTAAAGGATAAGGCCAGTTAGGCAGATGAGCGCTAAGATGACGTAAAAGAAGAAGTATGAGGCAAACTGCAATGGGTTATAAACGCCCCTTAAATGCGGGTGCGGTCCCATAAAGATGTAGTATTTTATCTGCGCTATCCAAACTTTTGGACTTAAAAAGTCAAGCACGCTCATCCACTCTTTTTTGCTGTGTTTATCAAAGACAAATAGATAGAATTTAAAGATAAATACCGCTATTAGCACAAAGCCAGCGACCTGGTGCGCCAAACGCCACTTTGCTTGCATGAAATTTGTAGGCTCGCTTGTGATCTCTGGACTCATAAAGACATAAGAGATGTAGTAGCCGCTCACAACCAAAAGCGTGATAGCTATAAATCTAATCCAGTGTGTCAGCCTAACGCCGATGGAGAATTCGTATTCGCTGATCCTGTCAGGATTTTTATGTGACATCTTTTCTCCTTACAAATTTGGATTTATCTTATAAGTACTCAAATCATTTCCCTTCGTATCCATAACATGCACGGCACACGCGATGCAAGGGTCGTAAGAGTGAATTTTTCGTATTATCTCAAGTGGTTTTGAAAGATCAGCTATCTTCATACCAACCAGACATGCTTCATAGCTTCCCATTTGACCTTTAGCATCTTTTGGCGAGGCATTCCAGGTACTTGGCACGACTGCTTGCCAGTTTGAGATGACGCCATCTTTTATGCGGCACCAGTGGCTTAGCGCGCCTCTTGGAGCGTTGCCTTGAAAATTTCCTTTATATTCTTTTTTGTTATCTATTACATATTTTGTGCAGGTCTCTTGATCTGTCTTTAAATTTTCGATCAAGGCATTAAATGCGTCCATTGTGTGCTCTGCTACCACCTTTGCTTCAAGCATACGAGCGGCGGTTCTGCCTAGAGTTGAAAAGACTGCACTTAGCGGCAAGCCACTCTTTGCTAAAAACTCATCGACTACCTTTTTAACTCTCTCGTTGCCTTTAGCGTAGTTTATGACGATGCTTGCGATCGGTCCTACTTGCATAGGCATGCCATCATATCTTGGCGCTTTGATCCAGCTATATTTACCCTTTGTGTCAAAAAGCTTGCTGTGAGCTAGCTTGCCCTCGCCGTCTATGCTCTCACCATCAACAAGGCCAGTGTAGTTTGCCTCTGTCTCGCCATCATATGGATGAAGCGCTTTGTCATTTTTATACCAAGATCTTGTCGCCTCTTCTGTGATCTTCTCTTCATCGATGTCATAGACTTTGCTAAGATCGCCATTTAAGATGATGCCACCTTTAAATAGATGGTCATTTTTGCCGATCAAAAACTCATCGTAGCAGAATAAATTTGATACGCCAACGTCGTTTAGAACGCTTGGCTCGTTTGCATAAGCTTTAGCCGCCATCAAAATATCTGGATAGTAAGCTCTATCGACAAATTCTTTTATCTCGGCAAATTTACTCATATATTCGCCCATTCTAGCTGGATCCATAAGATCCATCACGCAGGTCACGCCACCAACTGTTAGGCTTTGTGGATGTGGGTTTTTCGCGCCAAAGATAGCCATCATCTGAGCTGCTGTTCTTTGGATTCTAAGGCACTCTAAGTAGTGTGAGAGGACGATTAAATTTTGCTCTGGAGTAAATTTATATGTGCTATGTCCCCAGTATGCGTTGGCAAATGGTCCAAGGTTGCCCTTTTTAACAAAGGCTTCAACCCTCTCTTTTACCTCTTTTAGCTTGTCAGCTCCCGTTGCAAATGGCGTGCTTGTGTATTTAAACGCCTCTTCGCTAGCTTTATGCACATCTGCGCTTAGTGCAGAGACGACGTCCGCCCAGTCCATGCCGTGAAGCTGATAAAAGTGCACGATGTGATCGTGAAGATATAAAGCTGCATTCATGAGCGTTCTAGTTAGCTCTGCATTTAGCGGAGGCTTGATACCAAGGGCATTTTCAACTGCGACTATGCCTGCTCGGTAGTGTGAGTATGTGCAAACGCCACAAATTCTTTGCATGAAAAAGCCAGCATCTCTTGGGTCTCTGTTTTTTACTATCTGCTCTAAGCCCCTCCAAAGAGTTGAGCCAGAGTAAGCCTCTTTTACAACGTTGTTTTCATCGACTACGACTTCTATTCTTAAGTGCCCTTCGATACGTGTTATAGGGTCTATTACTATTCTTTTTTCACTCATTTTTTCGCCTTATTCTTTATCTTTACTCATACAAGCTAGTGCAGCGTGAGCCGCTATGCCAACACCAGCAAGTGCTAAAATTCCAATGCCGATCTTATCACTTACATTATCAGCGCCAAGCCCCAAAACAGTGTCAAATAGCCTATCAGCCATCGGCTCTTCAAACGGCCCCATCGTATCCCAGAAGTCTGGCTCTGAGCAACCTATACAGCCGTGACCTGCTTGAACTGGCCATGATGTGTGTTGATTAAATCTCTCGCGCGAGCAGTTATTAAATGTATATGGACCTTTACAGCCTACTTTGTATAAGCAGTAGCCATTTTTTGCGCCCTCGTCACCAAAGCTTTGGACAAACTCGCCTGCATCAAAGTGACCACGTCTCTCGCAAAGATCGTGAATTCTTAAGCCATAAGCCCATTTTGGTCTGTTATAAACATCAAGTGCAGGCAAAGTGCCAAAAAGTAAGAAGTGAAGCACGTTGCCAACGATGTTTTTCTCGCTTGGAGGACAGCCTGGCACGTTTATGACTGGCTTATCAGTCACCTTTGAAAGGCCGACTGAATTTGTTGGATTTGGCTTAGCTGCTTGGATACCGCCAAAGCTAGAACAGGTGCCAATGGCAAAGATAGCAGCAGCGTTAGCAGAGGCATTTACGGCGTGAGTTTTGCCGCTTGTGCCGTGAGGTCCTACTGTTAAAAAGTGCTCAGTAGCTCCCGTTGGGACGCCACCTTCAACTAGCAGGATGTATCTGCCCTTATATTTTTCTATCGCATGCTCTAAATTTTCTTCAGCCTGCCAGCCAGCAGCCGCCATAATAGTTTCGTGGTATTCAAGGCTTATGTAGTCAAATATAAGGCTATCTATGCTTGGAGCGTCAGTTCTTAGCAAGCCCTCGCTACAGCCAGTGCATTCTGCCATGTGAAGCCATATCACTGGGAGCCTATCGCTTAGCTCAGCAGCGCGAGCAACTATCGGCGTCATCGCACTTGGCAATGCCATAAAGGCTGTCATCGCACCAGCCCACTTCATAAAATCACGCCTAGTAAAGCCCTTATCTTTTAAAAGCTGCGCAATACTAGTGTCATTTTTCATCTTAGGCAATGCACTAAGTTCGCTTAAGCGTCTATCTATCTTTTGACGCAAGTCATTATTCATATAAGCTCCTTCGTTAGAAATTTGTTTTATATGTATAGTATCTTTGTTTTAAAAAGAGTAAAATTATTTTATGATATTAGTAGTTATATTTAAATAAATTTTAAAATAAAATTTTAAATGCCTTGAAATCAATAATCTTAAAATATGTTAAAAAATAATATTTAGTGAGAATTTATCCTATTTTGAGAAATGATATGGCAAAAATTCTATTTTTCTGAAAGTAAATATCAATTAAATTTTTAATAATTTTAAAAATAATTTAGTGTTTTTAAGAAGAGTGAAATTTAAGGTAAAAATTACAAAAGCCTAAATTGGTTAAATTTAGGCTTTTAAATTTACATTAAAATGGCCAGATAGCCTCCATAAGCCTTGTGCCCCAAGGTTTTTTGGTTGATTTGTCTAGCTCGCCCTCAGTTTTATACAAAATTTTGGCATCAGCTATGTATTTTGAGTCGATCTCGTTGTTTTGCGAGATGTCGTAAGGTCTGATGACGCCACTTACTTGCATGATCTGCTTTTCGCCGTTTATAAGTAGCTCGCGGCTGCCCTCGATGAAGTAGTTGCCGTTATTTAGGATCTTGATGATCCTAGCTGAGATGGTCGCGGTAAATTTCTCGCTTCTGTTGCTCGTGCCACTACCTGTAAATTTATTGCCGCCACCTGCTTTAAAGCCGATGTCGCCGTATTTGTTCAGATTTTCAGCCACGGTTGAGAGCGGCGCGGCTCCAGCTGTGAAAACGCCGCCACCAAGCGAAATGGTGCTATCTTTGTTGGTGCTTTTACTACCGCTTGAAATTTGACTTGCATTTTCTGAGATGACGATGGTTACGATGTCATTTACATTCATCGCCTTTCTATCTGAAAATAGAGGGTTGTCGCCCTTGCCAAAGAGGCTACCAGCATTACTTTGACCGCTACCACTGTCTTTTGAAGGGAGTTGCTCGACATACACTGGAGGTTTCATATTGATGTGAGGATCTGCACTTGGGGTGCAACCTGTGTAAAAAATGCCCGCAAATGTGACGAGCCAAATCTTTTTATAGTTCATAAAATGCCTTAAAATAAGTATCTTTGTGCTAAGATTAAGCAATTTAAGTTCCCAAAAAGGTCACAAATGAAAAGTTGTTACATTTTTTCAGACAAAAATCTAGCATATTTGCAGGAAATTATAGCTACAAAATTCAAAAAAGTTGAGATCTTTAAGATAACTCCAGACGAAAATGACAAAAAAAATCTAATAAATTTAAATGAAAAAGAGTTTTTTTTAAAATTTATAGATAAATTTGAAGAGTTAAAGGCCAAGAGCGACTTTGTCGTAGTCGTTGGCTGTGAGGGCTTTAGCGTCTTTGGCAAGAGCGAGCTAAATTTAAAGCTAGCTAGAAATTTAAACGCTCCAATCTTTGATGAAAACGCAAACGAGCTAAGGGCGCTAAATTTAAACTCAAAACTTCTAGTAACTAATAAATTTGATGAAATTTTAAGCTATGAGCACGAGATCATCACGCCATTTAAATTTCAAAGCTTGCTTCTAAAAAGAGCCAAAATGGCAAACAAGACCGTCGTTTTGCCAGAGAGTGATGATGAGAGAATTTTAAAAGCAACCCACATCGTGCTAGAAAAAGGTGCGGCAAATATCATCTTGCTAGGGCTTGAGAGCGAAATTTCAAAAAAGGCAGCCACTTTGGGGCTAAATTTAAGCAAAGCAAAGGTGATAGAGCCTGCGCAAAATGAGCTGAACAAAGAGTTTGCAAAGAAAATTTATGAGCTAAGAAAGCATAAAGGTGTCGATGAAGCCAAGGCAAACGCGCTTGCGAAAGACAAAATTTACTTTGGCACTATGCTCATACATGAAGGCATAGCAGACGCGCTTGTAAGTGGCGCTACGATGAGCACGGCTGATACTATCCGCCCAGCCCTTCAGATCATAAAAACAAAGCCAAATGTAAGTGTGGTAAGCGGGGCATTTTTCATGGCGCTTGAAGAGGAGATTTTACTCTTTGCAGACTGCGCCGTCACGCCAAATCCAAGCAGCGATGAGCTAGCTAGCATCACGCTAAGTAGCGCTCAAACGGCAAGTGCCTTTGGTCTTAGCCCAAAGATTGCTATGCTAAGCTACTCAACAGCTGATAGTGGCAGTGGGGCTGACGTGGAGTTTGTAAAAGAGGCTGCCAAAAAGGCGAGCGAGCTTGATGCGAATTTAAAGATCGCAGCGCCAATTCAGTTTGACGCGGCGGTTGATCTAAGCGTGGCTAGTAAAAAGATGCCAAATTCCGATGTCGCTGGGCAGGCAAATGTATTTATATTTCCAAATTTAAACTGCGGAAACATCTGCTACAAAGCAGTCCAACGAAGCGCAAACGCCCTAGCTGTGGGCCCAATCCTTCAAGGGCTAAAAAAACCAGTAAATGACCTAAGCCGCGGCTGTCTCGTCGAAGACGTGGTAAATACCATCTTAATAAGCGCGATACAAGCAGGAGAGTGATATGAGAATTTTAGTTTTAAACTCAGGTAGCAGCTCGATAAAATTTCAACTTTTTGAAATGCAGACAAAAACAAGCCTAGCAAGCGGTCTAGTCGAGCAAATCGGCAGCTCTAGCTCAAGGGCAGTGCTAAAAGCAAATGGCGAAGTTTATGAGATAAAACGCTTTATAAAAGACCACCACGACGGACTTGAAGCGATGAACGAGCTATTTGTCACTTCAAACACCTTGCACGATCTAAGTGAGCTTGACGGCATCGGACACAGGATAGTGCACGGCGGCGAGAGCTTTTTTAGCTCGATGATAGTTGATGAGAGCGTCATCAAAAAGATCGAGGAGATAAGCCCTCTTGCCCCACTTCACAACCCAGGTCACCTTGCTGGCATCAAAAATGCGATGAAAGAGAGTAAAAATGTCCCTCACGTGGTCGTTTTTGACACAGTTTTTCATCAAAGCATGCCAGAGTACGCCTACCGCTACGCCCTACCCTACGATGTTTGCAAGGCTCATCACATCAGAAAATATGGCTTTCACGGCACATCGCACAGATATGTCTGTAAGCAAGCGGCAAAAATGCTTGGCATAGAGTTTGATAAATTTAACGCTATCTCGCTTCACTTAGGCAACGGCGCCTCAGCTTGTGCTGTGCAAAATGGCAAAAGCATCGACACCTCGATGGGTCTTAGTCCACTTGAAGGTCTCATAATGGGCACAAGAAGCGGCGATATGGACCCAGCCGTAGTCATCTACCTACTAAATATCGGCGTTTTAAAGTGGAACGAGATCGATAACTTCTTAAATAAAAAGAGCGGACTTTTTGGAATTTGTGGCTCAAGCGACATGAGAGAGGTCGTAGCTAAGATGCAAAACGACGAGCGCGCAAAGCTTGCATTTGATATGTTTTGCTACCGAGTGAAAAAGTATATCGGCTCATACTACGCCATTTTGGGGCGCGTTGATGCGCTTATATTTACTGGCGGCATCGGCGAAAATGCGCCAAATACAAGGCAAAAAATTTGTGACGATCTAAAGCATCTTGGCATCCACATCAACCACGAGCTAAATTTCTCAAACGAGCGAGGCGAGAGGTGCATAGATGAAGAAGGCGCTAAGATAAAAACGCTCATCATCCCAACCAACGAAGAGCTTGAGATCGCCATAGAGACAGCCAGAGTGATAAAAGAGAGAACGCTTTAAGCATGAAATTTCCACTTGACTGCAAAGATAGTTTTGAGAGCTCATTTATATTTTGGCTAACTCGCTATGTCAAATTTAAGCTTAGCTCGCTTTCAAACAAGGAGCTAAGGGACCCAAAAGCGCTTGCAAGTGTAAATTTCGCCCTAAGCCGCGAGATAAAAAACATAGAGCAGCTTGATGGGCTGGTAAAAAGCGCTAGAAATGCAGGACTAACTGGCATAAATACCTACTTTAATCCGCTTAAAAAGATATACGAGACGATGAAATTTTATGAGCTTGGCAGCCTAAAACAGATAGATGAAGAGCTGTTAAGTGAAATTTTAGCAAGCACAACTGGCGGACTAAGCGATGCGAGCAAGAAAAACTACAGAATTTCAGTGATAAATTTCTTTGCCTTTTTAGACAAGCAAAACGAAGAAGACGGCAAGGCTCATGTTTTTGATATAAATTTAAAAAACTGGGGCGGCGTTAGTGGTAACAAAGGGCAAAAGCTGCCTGAGTTTATGGGCGAAGAGGAGGTTAAGAAATTTCTTGATGCAATCGAGGAGAGCGACTTTAAGCAAAACTCAAACCGCAACAAGCTCATCATCAAGGTCATTATCTTTACTGGCATTCGTGTGAGCGAGGCACTAAATTTAAAGAGAAAAGATATCACCGAAGATGGCGATCTTTTTATCATTAGAATTCGTGGCAAAGGCAACAAATACCGCATCGTTATGATAAAGCGCCACCTAATCGAAGCTCACCTAAACGCAATCGCCATAAACTACATCAATAAAGAGGGCTACCTTTTTATAAATAAAAAAGGCACGAGGCTCACGCAGGCTTATGTTAGCCGCATAGTGGAGCAAATTTTATTTAAAGCAGGTATCAGAAAAGAGAAAAACGGCGCTCATATGCTGCGCCACACCTTTGCAACGATGCTTTATAAAAAGCAAAAAGACCTTGTGCTAGTGCAAGAAGCTCTTGGACATGCAAGCCTAAATACCTCAAGAATTTACACGCACTTTGATAGTGATAAGCTAAAACTTGCTGCAAAAGTGGCTGAAGACTTGGCTGGCGAGTAAAATTTACAAAAAAGAGAGAGAATGAACGCAAGTTCTGTTATAGCAATGCTGCAAGACAAGCTACCAAAAAATCATGCTCAGCTAAAAACATTAGAAGACAAGCTCAACTCTTTTGATGAAACAAAAATAAATGATCTGGTTTCAAAAATCCCACAGCTTAACTTAAAATCACCTACGATTGTCTTTTGGGTGGGTAGCTTCGTCTTTGGAGTGCTTGGCGTAAATCGCTTTATGATAGGACAAACTGCCCTTGGTCTAGCAAAGCTTGCTCTTTTTATTTTATATATAGTTTTTATTTTCTTATTTTCTAAGGTAATAATTTCTGTAGACGAATGGATAACCCCTGAAGAAATGCTATATTTAATGGATTTGGCTAAAACATATTCTAAGATTATCAGCATTTTTGAAATTATTATAATCATATGGTGGGTCATCGATCTTTTTATCACTGATAAGAGCGTAAGAAAGCAAAATTTAGAAAAGATATCAAAGGCGATAGACGAGTGAAATTTATCATGAAGAAAGCAGTAAAATTTTCGTTTTTATGCTTGTTTGACTAATCGTTAGAGCAAAGCCAAATTTGCGGTAGATGTTCGCAACGCAAAATAACTTTGCTCTAGCATTCAAGTAAATTTATCGATTAAATTTATTGCAAATAGATCAATTTCTATGCCACGAAAAAATTAGTTTAAATTTAATCTCGCAAGCTCAAATTTACTTTTTAGCTGGCTCTTCATCTTCTACTGTCTTATTCGCTTCTTGCTCTTTAAACTCTTCAAAAAGCTCATCATATCTAGCCTTGGCATTTTCATAGACGCCAGAAGGCAGAGTGATGTTTAGATCGTCCTTTAGGCTTAGTACGTCATCGCAGGCGTTTTGATAGCCAAGATCGCAGCTTTTCATAAAATAACTCACTCCAAGCTCGATATTTGAGTGCTTTTTTAGATCATTATCCATCTGCTCGTTTATCTCTTCATTTACAAACATATCACCCAAAGCCTCGCAAGAAAGAACATCTTTTTGCTCGCAACCATCATAAAAAATTTCATACGCAGTTGCGTAGTCTCCGGTGTTTAGGGCTTCGTTGCCCCTGTCATAGTCGTCGATGTCAAAGCCTGAGGCTAAGCTTAAGATTAGAGCTAAAAAAACTATCTTTTTCATATAAAACTCGGTGCGTCATTTGAAAATAGTATAAGATCGCCAGCGTGCGTGTTTTGGGCTAAAATTTCTTGCATTTTATTCTTGTCCTTTAGGATGATGATCTTTGGTTTTACGATGTGTTTTAACAAGACTTCGGCGTTTAGTGAGCTTGTGATGATGACAAGGTCGAAAATTTCATTTATCACCTTGGCTAAATTTGCATTTTGCTCTGCATCGCTCTCGACGATACCAGGCGTTAGCAGCACTTTTCTGCCAGCGTAAGTACTTACTAGCTCGTAGCTTGCGCTCATTCCTGAGAAATTTCCATTAAAGCTATCATCGATTATCAGCTTGCCGCCAGCCTCGATCTTGCTTAGGCGGTGCTCGACGTTTTTCATCTTAGATAGCGCACTATTTATCGCTTCATCGCTCATTTTTAGGTATCTTGCGACTTTGACGCAGACGGCTAAATTTGTAGCGTTAAATTTGCCAAGAAGCGGCGAAGCGTAGCTCTTGCCATCAAGCGTAAATGAAATTCCATCTAAATTTGCATTTATTTCTTTTAGACTTTCATCGTAAATTTCCACATTTTCGCTTGCCTCTTTTTTTGTCGAGCTATGTAAAAATGCCATTTGTAAGCGAGCGCTTTGCAACGCCTCGAGCTTTGTCGCGCGGATATTATCAAGCGTTTTAAAGTACTCTATGTGCTGAGCGCCGATCTCGCCAACGATGACGATTTGCGGATTTAGAAATTTAGTGATCTCTAGGATGTCGCCCTTTAGCCTAGCGCCTGCTTCTGCGATGTAAATTTGCGTTTGCTCGCTTAAATTTTCATTGATATCTTTGATGATACCAGCCATTGTATTTACGCTGCGAGGCGTTTTATAACAGGCAAAGCTATCTTTTAAAATTTCAAATAAGAAATTTTTGATGCTCGTTTTGCCGTAGCTTGCTGTGATCAAAATGATCTTTAGCTCTTTGTTTGCGCCTAGTTTTTTAAGCGCCTTGTTTTTAAAGCCTTGAAATTTGATTTTTTCTAAAATTTCACTAAAAAATAGGCTCACGACCAAGACAAAAAGCGGCATAGGAGCCAAAAACGCCTTGTGGATGATGAAATTTAAAGCGTAATTTAAGATGATGGCGCAAGCAAGGATCACAAAAAAGTGCTTGATCCTACCAGTAAAGACTAGCTTTTTATCAAGTTTTTTATGCCACAGATAAAGAGCTGGCAAAAGCGCAAAGTAAAAGTAGATAAAAAACCACTTGCCAGTCGTGTAAAATAGCACCAGCGGCACGATGAAGAAAAAGACATGCCAAGCGGGCTTTGTGAAGTGAAAGAGCACGCGCTCAGGCCTATATGAAAACCACTGAAAGCAAGTGATCACATAAAAAGCAAGTGCAAAGATAAATAAAACTGTGCTTAGACTTAAAAATATACTCATCTTATCTCCTCGATCCCGCTCTCATCGTCATCTAGCACGACATTTTTTGCTTCATTTGGCTCAAAATTTATCCCTTTTTCTATCTCATCACTTATAAATTTAGCGTGGAGCAAAAAGAAAAAATGATCGCCACTAAGTGGGAAAAATGAGCTATTTTTGATAAGCCTATCTATGCTCTCGCCGCTTGTTACAGGCGTTGCCTTGTCATTTTCTCCCCAAAATATAAAAGCCCTGCCCCCAAAGTCAGCAAAATGCTTTGTAAAATCCTCATCAACGACGTTTTTTAGGGTTTCATACATAACTCTACTCATACCGCTCACATCTTTTGTGGCAAAGAGTTTATAAAATTTACCAAAGCCAAATATCTTTAAAATTTTAAAAATTGCTATCTTTGCTCGCACGATAAATGGCTTTTTGACGACTATACCAGCAGAGCTTAAAAGCACTAGATATGGTGGTTTTAGAAGTGTTGCGACCTTACCACCAAAGCTGTGTCCTGCGATGATGTCTGGTTTTATGCCAAGCTCGTCACAGAAATTTGCAATGATTTTTGCGTAGTCACTTGTTTTTAAAGGCTTAAAAATGGAGCTTTTGCCAAAGCCTGGCATGTCGATATATACGTGACAAAACTCGCTTAGATATGAGCCAAAAGCCTTTTTCATTATCTCTTTGTTTGCGCCCCAGCCGTGCAAGAAGAGCACTACTTTTTTGCATTTTGGATTTACTACTTCGTAGCTGATCTCGTACTCGTCTGAGCCGTATTTGACTGCCCTACTCGCCATCGTTTTCTCTCTTTTTAGCAGCGTAAATGCTCTCAAGCACGCTTACAGCTTCGCAAAGGCGCTCATACTCCTCCATATTTAAAAGGACTGCTTCAAATTTATTGTTTTTAACGATGACAGCGCGCTTTAGCTCGCTAGCTCCCACACGTGAAAGCACTGAGCTAAAATTTCTAACAACCTCGGTTGCTGTATAAATTTCATCTTTTGTAAAAGTTACCATTGTCACTCTTTATGTAAAATTTTACGTAAAATATCACAAACTACTTTATATATCGCTAAATACTAGAGCTTGCCGCTACCTTTTACCGAAGTGATAGAGTTTATAAATTTATAATCAATCTTTATCTCACGCTCTTTTGGAAGTGAGTTTGCAAGGGCATTTAGCGTGCTCTCAAAGTCCTCAAATAGATAGTTTGCAAGGCTGCCTGGGTTTGGATTGATCTCATTTAGATAGACCTCGTCATCTATCACGAAAAAGTCGCATCTAATGATCGCTCCGTCAAATCCACAATCATAAATTTTAGAAAAGTTAAATTTAAGCTTTTGTTTTAGCTCTTCAGAAATTTCTGCCTCTTTTACCTTGTTTTCATTTGAAAAACTTAGATATTTTTGCTCGTAGTCAAGAAATTCTTTCTTTTTTGGCTCTTCGACGATAGAAAATTTGATCTTTCCATCGATCCTGCAGCCAGCTAAGTTATACTCTTTGACGCCTTTTATAAAGGGCTCTACTAAAACATCTTTGTCAAATTCAAACGCCACGTCTTTTGCGTAGGCAAGCTCACTATCATCATGCACGACGCTCACGCCGATGCTGCTGCCTAGCCTTGCTGGCTTTAATATAATAGGATAGTGAAATTTTGGCTCACTTTGACGAGTTAGCATCTCATAGTCAAGCGCCTTTACACCAGCCTTTTGTGCTAGAAATTTAGTAAGCTCTTTGTTGTAGCTAAGCGCGCTTGCTTCAAGCCTTGGACCTATATATTTGACCCCGTAAAAGTCAAAAAGTGCCGCTATCTTGCCATCTTCTCCGTCCATGCCGTGGATCAAATTTATAACGACATCACATTCAACTTTATTTGCGCCAAAAAGTGAGTGCGCATAAAAGCCGCCCTTTGCTAAAGATAGCTTCTTTGAGCTTTTGTATTTGCCAGAGCTAAAGAAATTTGCCCTCATATCTTTTTGCTCGATCAGGTAAAAGTCCCTGTTTGCATCGCAAAATATAAATTTCAGCTCCTGTTTTAGGACGTTTTTTAAAACTATCGCGCTTACTATGCTTATCTCATGCTCAAAACTCTTTGCCCCAAATATCACGCCTAAATTCATCTTTTTTATCCTTATCCTAGTTTTTTAAGTGCCTCTTTTATAAGATCGCTCGTGTTTTCACTCTTACAATCAGGCAAAATTTTTACTATCTTCTCACGCTTAAAGCCAAGCGCCTCAAGTGCCAAAAGTGCCTCATTTTGGTAGCTTGGCACGCTCTCGTCGCTTATTAGTTTTGCATCACTTAGCTCGGCTATTATGCGCCTAGCTGTCTTTGGTCCGATGCCTGGCACGCTTTTAAAAGTGTCTGCGTCGCCGCTTATTATGGCGTTTGTAAATGCCTGCGAGCTAAGGCTTGAGCAAACCGCCATCGCTGTGCTAGCCCCTATCCCATTTAGCTTGATAAGCATCTCAAACATCTTTTGCTCGTTTGCGTCTAAAAAGCCGTAGAGTAAATTTGCGTCCTCTCTTATGATCTGCGTTATGGCAAGCTCGACTTTTTCGCCTTTACTAAGTTTTGCTGAGCAAAAAAGCGAGATGAAAATCCCATAACTTACGCCGCTATTTGTCTTAAGTATGGCAAATGCAGGCTCTTTTTTTGTAACGACGCCTTCGATTGCTTTTATCATCATTTAACCTTTTGTTCCATGAAATTTATATCCGCGTAGTCTTCAAGTTTGTTTGACTTTTTGATCTTGTATTCGACCTCGCCGCCGTTATCAAATTTATCTAGCGTGATGACGTGAGCGGTCTCGTTTTGCTTCGAGACGTAGGTGACGTTTTGTGGAGGATCGACGATGACAAATCTTATCTCATTTAGCTCGATCCAGTTGCCTCTGTTTATCACTTTGGCTGAGAATATGCCATTTTGCATCATCTCAAGCTCATCTTTTAGATCAGAAAGCAGCTCTTTTTTCTCTTTAAAAATTCTAAGCAAGGTGTTGTATTCATTAACGAGCCCTTGATACTCTTTTAACTTTTTCATAAATGTAACTGGCGGTATCACTTTGGCTTTTGAGAGCTCTTCGATCTTAGCTTTTATCGTATATATCGAGTCTTTGTTCTCGTTGATGACATTTTTCTTGCTCTCTATATTTTTAAGAAGTGTTGAGAGTTCAAGCTTGGTGCTCTCTATCTTGCTTAGCTGATCTTGCGTAGCCTCCGCACTCTCAGGCATCTTACTAGCGTCGATGATAAATTTATTATCAGTGCCTTTTAGATATCTAACGTCGATTAGGTGCGAGGCTGTGATGGTGCAGTTTGAGCCAAGCGTGTCTATCTGGATGTTTTGAGCCGTTATCGAGCCACCAACTACGCTATTTATCTTTACTCTTTTTGCTATGACCGTGCCACCTTCTAGCCTATCTATCTCGACGCTTTCAGCCTCAACCTTGCCTATATGGATAGAAATTTTGGCGTGTTTGGCGTAAATTTTAGCCTTTTGGTGAGTTTGACCGCCGATATTTACATCGTTTGCCTTGACCATCGCATTTGCGCCGACATTTCCCTTTACTTCGATCTCATCAGCCTCAACGATGATGCCAGTGCCGATAGCGTCTTTTATCGTGTCAGTCTCACGAACTACTAATGTGACGTTTGTGTCGGTGCCTGCTTGGATAGAGCCAGTCGTTTTAAAATTTGCTTCATTTATCTCTATGCGCTCTTCGATGTCAAAAGAGCCGTTTTTCTCGACCACGTAGCCTGCTTTTTTAGCGATGTATTTCACACTTTCGTCGTTTTCAACACGCTCTATGTTTTCGCTTATACTGATCTCTTTTCCGCTATCTTCTTGTGGTTTTGGCACCTCTATGAGCTTGCCTCTTACGTCGCGTCCATTTGCCCCCTCGTGAGACTTTTTCTCCTCCATTATCACTTCATCTTTTGCCACGCCAAAGACAAAGCCCCTATCAGCGTAATCAACCTTATCTTCTTCTTTTATATCATCAAGTTTATCTTTGTAGTAGTAGATGATCTTAGCATCGATCGCCTTTTTAGGGTTGATGCCTTGGGTTAAATTTAGCGTGTAGTCCTTGTCAAGCTCGCCTTTTACGTGGATTATCGAGGCGATTTGCTTTAGCTCCTCTTTTAGCTTGCCGATCCTTATGCCTATTAAAATTTGAGCCTTCATAAGCTGTTTGGCGATGTATTCATAAAGCTTATCTTCGTAGTGCTGCTCATATTCGCACTCTTTGCTCGCTCTAACCTTTGCGATAACCTTTGTGATGGTTGAATTTACGCCTATATCAATCTTTGGTAGCTTTGGCGTGGCATTTAGCCTCACGTCAAAAAACTCCACGTCATAGACCTGCTCGATCTCTAGCGTCTCGTCAAGATAAAATGTGTTGTCATCAAAAAAGCTTAAATTTTCTTCAGGGACAAAAACTGGCTCGACGTTATCTTTATTTTTATAGTAAGTTAAGATATTTGAGAGTTTAAAATCTATAAATTCTACCGGCACGCTGTATTGTTTGCTTAGCTCTTTAAGCGATAGATAAGGTGTTGAAGTTTGAATTTGCGTTGGCGGTAAAAATCTCTCGTTTTCTTGCACGTTTTCGCTCAAATTTGATCCATTTCACATAAAATTTTGGCTCTTATTATCTCTAAAACTTTATTAAATTTGGGTTATGTAAGCTTTAAAGCATCTTTTGTTACTATTGCGTTTTTAAATTTACTAGGTGGGCGATGTTTATAAAAGGCTTTTTTTCAAACTCAGTTGGCATCATGACTTCAAGGATTTTAGGGCTTATAAGAGATCTTTTAACGGCTTCTATTCTTGGTGCTGGCATATTTAGCGACCTCTTTTTTATAGCATTTAAGATACCAAATTTATTTCGCCGCATCTTTGGCGAGGGGGCTTTTACGCAGGCGTTTTTGCCAAATTTTGCAAATAACAAGAAAAAAGCGATCTTTCAAGCTGAAATTTTTATCAAATTTCTACTTTTTATAGGCGTTTTGACGCTTCTTGTAAATTTATTTACGCCCTACTTTATAAAGATCATCGCAAGCGGCTTGAGCGAGCAAAATATCACAGACGCAGTGCCACTTGTGCGTATAAATTTCTACTATCTAGCACTTGTTTATATCGTAACTTTCATGGGTGCGCTACTTCAGTATAAAGGGCACTTTGCCACAACTGCATTTTCTACTGCGCTACTAAATTTAGCCATGATAGCTTCACTACTTTTGGCTCGTGGCAAGAGCGAGAGCGTGGTCGCACTTTATCTTAGCTTTGGCGTCGTTGCAGGCGGCATTTTGCAGGTTTTAGTGCATCTAATCGCTATGAAATTTAACGCCTTAAATAAAATTTTTTGGGGTGGTCTAAGCGGATATTTTAAAGGCAAAAGAGCGCAGAGCAAAGGCTTTTTTATAAATTTCTACCATGGCTTACTTGGCTCAAGTGCGATGCAAATAAGCGCATTTATGGATACTTGGCTAGCTAGCTTTTTGGTAAGTGGCTCGATAAGCTACCTTTTTTATGCAAATAGAATTTTTCAGCTCCCACTTGCTATCTTTGCTATCGCGCTCTCTCAGGCACTCTTTCCAAAGATCACCAGACTTTTAAAGCAAAAAGACGAAGCCAACGCCCTAGTTTGGACAAAAAAGAGCTTTTACCTGCTACTTTGCGCCCTGCTAGCAGCCACGATCGTAGGCGTTGTGCTAAGCGAGTTTATCATCTGGCTCTTGTTTGAAAGAGGAAATTTCGTAAAGGCAAATACCATTGAGTGCGCCAAGGTGCTAAGCGCTTATTTGGTGGGGCTCACGCCATTTGGACTGGCTAAAATTTTCTCACTTTGGCTCTACGCAAATATGAAGCAAAAAGAGGCAGCCAAAATTTCTATCATCTGCCTTGTGATAAATTTGATCCTAGCTGTCATTTTGATGCAGAAATTTGGAGCAGCTGGCCTTGCATTTGCAAGCTCGCTTGGGGGATTTTTGCAGCTTATTTTATATATAAGAGCCTTTGGAGCTAAGCGATTTTTAGCTATAATCGAGCCTAAATTTATAGCCGCTATCGCTGTTGCGGCGGTTTTGCTCTATTTTGGTTTAACATTTTTAAAGGATATATTTAATGCGAATTTTTGATACTTCTAAAAGAGAAAAGGTTGAGTTTAGCCCTATTAAAGATGGCGAAGTTAGCATCTATTTGTGCGGTCCAACAGTCTATGACGACGCGCATTTGGGGCACGCAAAGTCAGCCGTTAGCTTTGATCTTTTAAGAAGGGTCTTAAAAGCGCTTGGCTACAAGGTCAAATTTGCAAGAAACTACACCGACATCGACGATAAAATTTTAAATAAAATGGCGCAAACCGGACAAAGCCTAGAGGAGATCACAAACAAATATATAGCGCACTATGAGAGCGACATGGGCGCTTTAAACGTGCTTGATCCAGACTTTAAACCAAAGGCTACGCAGTGCTTGGAGGCGATCATTAACTACATCAAAGTGCTTATGGATAGAGGTGTGGCGTATAAAACGAGCGATGGAATTTACTTTGACACGAGCAAGGATAGTGGCTATTTTAGTATTAGTGGCAAGGATAACAACACCGATCTAATCGCACGCGTAGTATGTTTTTGCGAGAAAAGAGATGAAAAAGACTTTGTGCTTTGGAAATTTGACGAGAAATGGTACGAGAGCCCATTTGGCAAGGGTCGCCCTGGCTGGCACACTGAGTGCGTGGCGATGATAAGGGAGTTTTTAAGCGATAAAGAGAACGAGGAATTTGAGATCGACATCCACGCTGGCGGTATCGACCTGCTCTTTCCGCACCACGAAAATGAGGCAAGCCAGTGCAGATGTGCCTATCATAAAAATTTGAGCAAATACTGGATGCACAACGGATTTATAAAAGTAAATAACGAAAAGATGAGCAAGAGCCTAAACAACAGCTTTTTCGTAAAGGATGCCCTAAAAAACGTTCATGGCGAAGTGCTTAGATATTACTTGCTTACGAGCCATTATAGGGCTCATTTTAACTATTCAGATGAAGATCTAGTAGCTTCAAAAAAGAGACTTGATAAAATTTATCGCCTCAAAAAAAGAGTTGATGGCGTGCAGGCTGGCATGGCAAATGAGAGCTTTAAAAGCGAGCTACTTGAAGCGCTAAGCGATGATCTAAACGCTTCAAAAGCGCTTGCAAGCGTCGATGAGTTTGTAAAAACGGCAAATGAAAGACTTGATAACAACCCAAAAGATAAAGCATATAAGGCCGAAGTGGTGGCAAATTTGGGTCTTATAGGTGAAATTTTAGGCATTGCTGTCACAAACTATTTGGAGTATTTTCAGTTTGGCGTAAGTGACGAGCAAAAAGAGCAGATAAAGAGGCTTCTTGATGAGCGCGCGGTAGCTAAAAAAGAGAGAAATTTCGCAAGGGCTGATGAGATAAGAGACGAGCTAGCAAAAATGAATATCTCTATCATGGATACGCCAAATGGCGCAGTTTGGGAGAGAAATAATGAATAATTTTGGCTTAAAAGATGTGCTAAAGCGCTTTGGTCCTTATTTTAAAGACTACATCCCACACTTCATCTTTGCCATCATCGGCATGGGGCTTGCCAGTGGCGGAACGGCGGTAAGTGCCTATCTTGTGGAGCCTGTGCTAAATAAAATTTTCGTTGAGAAAAACGAAAAGCTACTTTACATCTTGCCTTGCGCCATCATCGCAATCTACGTGATAAAAAACATCGGAACCTTTATGCAGGCCTATTTTACGGCATATATCGGGCAAGATACGATTAGAAGATTTCGCGAAAAGATGGTTGCAAACCTTTTAAATTTAGATATGGATTTTTTCAATGAATTTAGAACTGGCGAGCTAATCAGCAGAACAACAAACGACATCGACCGCATAAGATCGATAGTATCAAGCATCATACCTGAGCTAACAAGAGAGTCAGTCACCATCATTGGGCTTCTTTGCGTCGTTATCTATCAAAGTCCAAAGCTGGCGTTTTTCGCCCTTGTCGTCATGCCAGTGGCGATCTATCCGATCTCGCGCCTTGCTAAAAGGATGAAGAAAATTTCAAAGCAGTCGCAAGAAAAAACATCAGACATCACCTCTGCGCTTAGTGAAATTTTTACAAATATCGAGATAATCAAAGCAAATAACGCCCAAGAATACGAGCATTCACGCTTTGTTGATGAAAATAACAAATTTTTTAGGCTAAATTTAAAAAGCGTCAAGATCGAGCAGCTAGTAAGCCCGCTAATGGAGACCATAGGCTCAATAGGCGTGGCAGCAGTAATCATCATAGGCGGCAAAGACGTCATAGACGGGCATATAAACATGGGCGCATTCTTTTCATTTCTAACAGCGCTTTTCATGCTCTACACCCCGCTAAAACGCATCGTAAATATCTATAATAAGATGCAAGATGCCATCGCAGCGAGCGAGAGGACGTTTTTCTTGATGGATAAGGTAAGCCAGATAAAAGATGGCCAAAATGAGCTAAACGAAGAGATAAATTTGATCAAATTTAACGACGTCCGCCTAAGCTACGGCGACAAAGAGGTCTTAAAAGGGATAAATTTAGAGGCAAATAAGTCAGAATTTATAGCCCTTGTTGGCTCAAGTGGTGGCGGAAAAAGCTCGCTTATGAATTTGCTTATGAGATTTTACGATGTAAATGGCGGAGAAATTTTGATAAACGGCACAAATTTAAAAGATATCAAAATTCACTCACTTCGCCAAAATATCGGACTTGTAACCCAACGCGTCTATATCTTTAACGACACAGTTGCTAAAAACGTGGCTTACGGCAGAGAATTTAATGAAGATGCCGTGATAAACGCACTAAAACTAGCAAATGCTTACGAATTTGTAAGCAAGCTTGATGATGGCATAAACACTATCTTAAATGAATTTGGCACCAACCTCTCAGGCGGTCAAAGACAGCGTATCGCCATAGCAAGAGCACTCTATCAAAACCCGCAAATCCTCATCTTTGACGAGGCTACATCAGCACTTGATAACGAGAGTGAAAAAGAGATCACAAAGGCCATAAACAACCTTAGAAGCAAAAAGATCATCTTTGTCATCGCTCACCGCCTAAGCACAGTTGAAAATGCCGATAAAATCGCAGTTTTAAGTGATGGCAAGATCATTGATAGCGGAAGCGACGAGGAGCTTAGTAAGAGAAATGAAATTTATGCAAAACTTAAGGGCAAAGCCTTAGTTTAAGGCGATTTTTGCTAAGATTTGCGTAAATTTTTAGGCATTTTAAAGAGGTTAAAATGAGCTTAAACTACGATACTTTAAAATCTATATTTTTCAAATTTGATCCTGAAACTGCCCACAAGATCGCTGAAGTCGCGATGGTCGGAGCAAATAAAATATTCCCTGGCTCGCTAAGCTTTTTAGCGCACAAATGCGTGGTCGATGACAATGCGCTAAAACAAAATTTATTCTCAAGCACCTACCACAACCCAGTTGGCATAGCTGGCGGCTTTGATAAAAACGCCACGATGTTTGAGGCGCTAACGGCTCTTGGCTTTGGGCATTTAGAATTTGGCACATTTACGCCAAAACCACAACCCGGCAACGCAAAGCCTAGGCTTTTTAGGCTCATAGACGAAGAGAGCATTCAAAATGCAATGGGCTTTAACAATGAAGGTTGCGAAGCTATCAAAAATAGAGTAAAAAAGATATATCCTTTTACCATACCGATCTGGGCAAACATCGGTAAAAACAAGGTTACGCCAAATGAGGATGCGATAAAAGACTATGAAATTTTAGTAAGAGAATTTAGCGAAATTTGCGATACATTTGTCATAAATGTTTCGTCGCCAAACACGCCAAATTTAAGAGCTTTGCAAGATGAGAGCTTTATAAAAGAGCTTTTTAGCGTCATTTTGCCACTTACTAAAAAGCCGATCATCTTTAAAATAGCTCCCGATATGAGCCACGAAGATGCGATCAGGCTTTGTAGCTGCGCGGTAGAAAACGGCGCTAGCGGCGTGCTTGTTTCAAATACAAGCGTTGATTACTCACTCTCTCACTCGTCAAATTTAAAAGATTTTGGCGGACTAAGTGGCAAGGTGATCGCTCAAAAGTCAAAAGAGATATTTAAAGCCGTGGCAGACGAGCTTTATGGCAAGACGACACTTATCGCATGTGGCGGCATAGATAGCGGAGCTGACGCCTATGAGCGCATAAAAATGGGGGCAAATTTGGTCCAAATTTTTACAAGCTTTATCTTTAAAGGGCCGATGATCGCAAGAGATATAAATTTAGAAATTTTAGAGCTTTTAAAAAGAGATGGCTTTGCCTCTATCAGCGAAGCAGTCGGCGCAAACGTTAAAAAATAGAGGGCAAGAGATTGATAAAATTTAATAAATTTAAACTAGACAACGGACTTGAAATTTATCACGTGCCAGTAAATCCTGGCTCGAAGGTGATAAGCGTCGATGTTTTTTATAAAGTTGGCTCCAGAAACGAAGTGATGGGTAAAAGCGGCATCGCTCACATGCTAGAGCATCTAAATTTCAAATCAACCAAAAATTTACGTGCAGGCGAGTTTGATGAGATAGTAAAGGGCTTTGGCGGCGTAAATAACGCAAGCACGGGCTTTGACTACACTCACTACTTCATAAAAGCCTCAAATGAAAATTTAGACAAAACGCTTGGTCTTTTTGCCGAGCTTATGAAAAATTTAAGCCTAAAAGATAAAGAATTTCAGCCAGAGCGCGAGGTGGTGCATGAGGAGCGCAGGTGGCGAACAGACAACAACCCTATGGGATATCTCTACTTTAGGCTCTACAACCACGCATTTATCTACCACCCATACCACTGGACGCCGATAGGATTTATAAAAGATATCGAAAACTGGAAGATCGCTGATATAAAAGAATTTCACGCTACATATTATCAGCCAAAAAACGCCATTTTGATGATAAGTGGCGACATCGGCAAAGACGAGGCATTTAGGCTAGCTAAGAAAAACTTTGGCGGCGTAAAAAACAAAAGAGCTATCCCAAAACTACACTGCAAAGAGCCTGAGCAAGACGGCGCAAGAAGGGCTATCATCTACAAAGATAGCCAAACGCAAATGCTAGCTATCGCTTATAAAATTCCAGACTTTAGGCATGCTGATCAAGTGGGGCTAAATGCGATAAGCGAATATCTAGCCACTGGCAAAAGCTCCATTTTACAGCAACGGCTTGTCGATGAGCTCATGCTTGTAAATCAAATTTATGCTTACAATATGAGCTGCGTTGATGAAAATTTATTTATATTTTTAGCAGTTTGCAACCCAGATGTCGAGGCGAGCGCGGTTGAGGCTGAAATTTTAAAGATCATAGATGATCTAAAGAGAAAGCCGATCGACAAAGAGGATGTTTTAAGAGTTAAAAATTTGATAAAAACTGATTTTATCTACTCATTTGAGAGCGCAAGCAAGGTGGCGAATTTATACGGCTCATACCTTGCTAGAGGCGACATAAAGCCACTTTACGAGCTTGAAAAAAACATAGATAAGATAGATGCCAAGCTTTTAAAAGAGATAGCAAACAGATATTTCAATGAAAAAACTAGCACGACAATAATCTTAAAAAAGGAATAGACGTGAAAAATTCGCTTCAAGGTGCGATGACAGCACTAATTACGCCATTTAAAAATCAAAAATTAGACGAAGCCAGTTTTGAAAAACTGATAAAAAGACAGATAAAACACGGCATAGACGTCGTTGTACCAGTGGGAACTACTGGCGAGAGCGCGACACTAACACATGATGAGCATAGAATTTGCATCGAGATCGCAGTAGATGCATGTAAAGGCACAAATGTCAAGGTGCTCGCTGGAGCTGGTAGCAACGCCACTCACGAGGCCATAGGTATCGCTAAATTTGCCCAAGCTCACGGCGCTCACGGCATCCTATCAGTCGCTCCTTACTACAACAAACCAACTCAAGAGGGGCTTTACGAGCACTACAAGGCCATCGCAAATAGCATAGAAATTCCGGTGCTTCTTTACAACGTCCCAGGCAGAGTTGGCGTAGATATCTTGCCAGCGACCGTTTTTAGACTTTTTAAATATTGCCAAAACATTTACGGCATCAAAGAGGCGACAGGAAGTATCGATAGATGTGTCGATCTACTAGCTCACGAGCCTGATTTAGTAGTCATCAGCGGCGAAGATGCTATAAACTACCCTATCCTCTCAAATGGCGGAAAGGGCGTCATCTCAGTCACTGCAAACCTCTTACCAGATCAAATTTCACAGCTTACGCACCTTGCGATGAACGAAGAGTACAAAAAAGCAAAACTGATAAATGACAACCTCTACACGATCAATAAAACGCTCTTTTGCGAAAGCAACCCGATACCGATCAAAGCGGCGATGTATCTAGCTGGGCTCATCGACTCTTTGGAGTACCGCTTGCCACTTTGCAAACCGAGCAAAGAAAATTTCAAAAAGATCGAAGATGTTATTAAAAATTACGAAATAAAGGGATTTTAATGAAGGACACACTAAACGAATTTAAAGGTAAAACGCTAGTTATTAGCGGCGGCACTAGAGGCATCGGCAGAGCCATAGTCGAAGAATTTGCAAAAGCTGGCGTAAATATAGCATTTACCTATAACTCAAACGAAGAGCTTGCCAAAGAGCAGGCAAAAGAGCTTGAGGCTACTTACAAGATAAAAGCTAGAGCCTACGCGCTAAACATCCTTGAGCCAGAAACCTATAAGGAGCTATTTTTAAAGATAGATGAGGACTTTGACAGGGTTGATTTTTTCATCTCAAATGCTATCATCTCAGGCCGCGCAGTAGCTGGTGGATACACTAAATTTATGAAGCTAAAGCCAAGAGGTATAAACAATATCTTCACAGCAACCGTAAATGCCTTTGTCGTAGGCGCACAAGAAGCTGCAAAACGCATGGAAAAAGTGGGTGGCGGTAGCATAATCAGCCTAAGCTCAACTGGAAATTTGGTCTATATCGAAAACTACGCAGGCCACGGCACAGCAAAAGCAGCTGTTGAGGCGATGGCAAGATACGCTGCGACCGAGCTTGGTGATAAAAACATCCGCGTCAATGTCGTAAGTGGCGGCCCTATCGAGACAGACGCGCTAAGAGCCTTTACAAACTACGAAGAGGTACGCGATATGACGGCAAAGCTTAGCCCTCTAAACCGCATGGGACAGCCGACTGATCTAGCAGGAGCATGTCTATTTTTATGCTCGTCTAAGGCTAGCTGGGTGACTGGACATACATTTATAATAGATGGTGGCACGACTTTTAAATGAGAAATTTGAAATTTATAGGCATAAAGGCATATTTGTGAGTTTAAATTTACCAAATACACTGGCATTTTTTAGGATATTGCTAGCTCCACTTATGTTTTTTATGCTCGTAAATGCACCAGAAATTTTTGCGCAAATTCATATAAGCTGGATAAACTACTTCGCGGCTCTCATCTTTGTGATCGCCTCGGTCACTGACTTTTTTGACGGATATATCGCAAGGTGCTGGGATCAAAAGACCAAGCTTGGCGCTATCCTCGACCCACTAGCTGATAAGATGCTGATACTTGCGGCATTTTTGGGTCTCATGATGCTTGGCAGAGCGAGCGCTTGGGCTGTTTATCTTATCTTGGTAAGAGAGTTTTTTATAACTGGCTTTCGTGTCGTGATGGCAAGTGACGGCGTAGAGGTTGCAGCTTCGATGGCTGGCAAGGTTAAAACCGTTTCGCAGATGTTTGCGGTTGGATTTTTACTGATGAGCTGGCCTGGTGGCGAGCTTTTGCTCTGGATCGCTGTTGCGCTCACGCTTTATTCTGGGTTTGAGTACATTTTTGCCTACGTAAAAGCGATGAAAAAGAGTTAAATTTGAGCTGTGACCTGCAAGAGATTATTTTAAAACGCACTGCAAATTTAGAGCCAGCGCTGCAAAAACAAGCCAAAAAACTAAATCAAAAGATCATCAATACATCTTTTTATCATAATGCCAAAAATTTAGAAAAGATCGGCAGCGTGATAAGCCCTGAGCTAAATGAGTTTTTACTAAGCTGCGCTTTAGAATACGACAAAGCCCATGCAGATAAATTTGATACGTTTGATAACGACGTTGAGACTTTGCGTGGCATTTGGAGTGCGATGAGCTTTTCAAAAAGCCCTGACATTTTAGACTATCTGAGCATGCAAGCAACTCGCTCGGTATCGCACCGCTCGTTTGCCCACAGATATATCTTTGAAATTTTACGCTTGCAAGAGAAGGCTGGCCGTTCGCATCCACTACTTGCAAAGCTTTATGACTATTATGATGACTTGCAAGCAAAACTGCCTATATATGAGCTTTTGTGCCGTATAGGCGTGAGCCCTGCTGATCCTTATGATTTTAATATATCGCTAAATGCTGTAAATTTTGGTTACTGGTTTAGCAACCAAGGCTTAAGCGATGAGGAGCTAGCTAGCAAATTTCACTTAGAAATTCGCCTTTTTGCACCATTTGTGTATGATCACACATTTGAGATAGAGCTTAGAAACGACGCTGTGCCAAAGGCTAGAATAAATTTTAACGATGGTGGCTTGAGCTTTTTGCAAGAGCTGCCAAATGACGTTTTGCCCTGCCCTGATATACTAAATTTACAGCCATTTGTTGGTCAAGTGAAGTCACGTTTTAATGTGAAATTTGATCTAGACGATAAAGACAAAAGTTATTTTAGCGTCAGCAAAGGGCTAAATAGAGCCAAAATACTCTCTTGGCTAAGAGAAATTTTCGCCTAAATGGTAAGGCAAATTTGAGAGTAAATTTATAAACTTTGGCTAAAATCTCATCAATTTTTTCAAAAAAAGGTAAGTTTTGAAAGGTATTCTCTTCACGCTAGCCCTGCTTTGCCTTGGGCTCTATGCGTATTCGTTTTATTTTTTAGTGACCGTTTTAGCCATTAGTTTTCTCATATTTTTTCACGAGCTTGGCCACTTTTTGGCAGCAAGATCGCTTGGAGTAAAGGTAAATACCTTTAGCATCGGCTTTGGCGAGAAAATTTACACCAAAAACGTTGGCGGCACCGACTACTGCCTAAGCGCTATCCCACTTGGCGGATACGTGCAGCTAAAAGGGCAAGACGACACTGACCCAAAGGCTAAAAACTACGACGCCGACAGCTACAACGTGCTAAGTCCCATAAAGCGCATTTACATCCTTTTTGCAGGGCCATTTTTTAACTTTATCTTGACGTTTTTTATATACCTTTTGCTTGGATTTATCGGCGTTGAGAGGCTTGCGCCAAGTGTCGGCCACATAACTGAGGGCTCGGCAGCTGCGAGCGCTGGACTAGTTAAAAACGATAAAATTTTAGCGATAAATGGCGTAAAAATAAACGAGTGGGATGAGATCAGCAAGAACGTAAAGCTTGAACCTAGCGCCATTTTGATAGACCGCAACGGCTCGCAAATGACTATAAATTTAACACCAAAGATAGGCGAAACGGTAAATTTATTTAATGAAAATGTGCAGCGCCCATTGATCGGCATCCAGCCAAATGGCGAAGTGGTGAAAATTTATCACACAGGTTTAGAGAGCCTAAAATTTGCCTTTAGTGAGACGATCGAGGCTTCAAAACTCATCTTTAAAAGCTTTGAAAAGCTAGTCGTTGGAGCCGTGCCACTAAAAGAGGTCGGCGGTATCGTGCAGATCGCTGATGTCACTTCAAAGGCCGCTAAGATCAGCCTTAGCGTGCTTTTAACCATCGTAGCGCTCATCTCTGTAAATTTAGGCGTGCTAAACCTTTTTCCGATCCCTGCGCTTGATGGCGGACACATTTTATTTAACATTTACGAACTAATTTTTAGACGCGAGGTAAATGAGCGGGTGCTTGTCGTACTCACCTACTGCGGCTGGGCGCTGCTGCTTGGCATCATGGTGCTCGCGACCTTTAATGACATTATGAGATTAAGCGGAGGTTTATGATGATAGTTTTAAAAGATCTACTTGAAAAGATAGAAAATTTAAGCAAAGATGTGACGCTGATAGCCGTTAGCAAAAATGTGACATGTACTGAAGTAAGGGAGCTTTACGCACAAGGGCAGAGAAATTTTGGTGAAAATAGAGTCCAGGAGCTAGCCAAAAAAGAGCTAGAGCTGCAAGATTTCACTGACATCAAATGGCACATGATCGGCCGCCTGCAAAATAATAAAATCAATCAAATGATAAGCCTAAAACCAGTGCTTTGGCAAAGCTGTGATAGCTTCGAAAGAGCCCTAGAGGTCGATAAAAGGCTTAGCTACAAACTAGACACTTTACTTCAGATAAACTCGGCCGATGAAGATACAAAGCAAGGTGTGAGCGTCGCAAATGCGGCTGAAATTTATGAGCGCATCCAAAGCGAGTGCAAAAATATAAATTTAAAAGGCGTGATGAGCATCGGAGCGCATGTGGATGAGCCAAAAGAGGTGCAAAAGAGCTTTGAGCTAACATATAAAATTTATGAGAGCCTAAAGCCAAAAGGCGCAACTATCTGCTCGATGGGCATGAGTAGCGACTTCGAACTAGCGATAAAATGCGGCTCAAATATGATCCGCCTTGGAACAATGCTATATCTATAAATTTGTCCATTTTTGGGCAAATTTACCCTTCTACTCCTTTTTTAAATTTTAATCTAAGTTATATGATTTTATAATGCAGTTAAATAAATTTTTAACGATAAAGGAGTAAATGTGTTTAAAAATTTTATTCTAACTGCTGTTGCGATCTTGTTTATCTCTGGTTGCGGTAGAGCTGAAAAGATAGCTAGGATCGAGCAAAAATGTGCAAATAATGAAGCTGTTTGGTGTTTAAAGCTTGGTAAAACATATGCCAGAAGAGACATCAACAAAAGTGTCATGTACTATCAAAAAGCTTGCGATCTAGGCGATAAAAGGGGTTGCTATAGACTTGCGGTTTTACTAAACTCAAAATCAATCAACTCAAAAAAAGATAATGAAACGATCGTAAAATCATTAACCAAATCATGCGATCTTGGCACACCAAAAGCTTGCTTTGAACTTGGCGAATACTACGAAGATGACCCAAAAATGCAAGGCAAAGCAAATGAGCTATTTGCAAAATCATGCGAACAAAGATTTGGTCTTGCTTGCTATAAACTAGCTGACTTTTACGGCGAAAAAAACGATGCAGCCACTCAAAAAAGTTACCTAGAGCTAGCGTGCAAATACCGCTATAAAGTAGCTTGCGAAGAAGTAGGCGAAGATAAAAAATAAATAACATTTTTTGTGGGGACATATCTCCCCACATTTTCTTAAACTCAAATTTTACTGGAACACCTTTTGCTTTAAACTATAAAAGAAGCTAGGAGATCAAGCCATGAATGATATTAGCATCTTAAGCACAAATGTAAATTCATACACCAAGCAACAACACAAACAAGGCAGGTCTGCAAATTTTAGTGATATCTTTAACCAAAAGACCAAAGAAGAGAGTAGTAAGCCAAGCCAAGAGCCTGCTAAATTTACTTATACCACTTCTTCGCAAAACAGCCTTATCTCTTTAAATTTCAGTGATCTTCAAGCTTATGGCTACACAGTGGATAAAGCTGGCTTTATGGGAGCTGACTTTAACAAAGCTGCAGACTTGCCGCAAGACTTTAAAATCCACAAAAGCACACTTGATGAGCTTAGTCGATTTGCCGAGCGCAACCATGTGCTAAACCGCATCAAGAGCAAAGACGAGCAGATAAAGATCTTTGATAACATCGATATGGCCGACACTATCAAGCACTACTACAGACTATTTGACCAAATGACGTCTAGCGCTTTAGGTGATGATAAAAAGAGCTACACCCTTGCAGATATAGGCAAACTACCAAAAGGCTACAGCACAAAAGGCACTCACTATGATGCCAAAGGACACTTACTAAAAGATCTATCAAACTCTACTATCTCAATCATCTACTCTAGCACCGATGAGCTAAATAGCGCCAAAACTCTTAGCAAAGAGCTTTCAAGTACAGGCGTTAGGCTCATAGTAAAAGAGATTGATTTTACGATGAGCGAGGCAGGTGACGAGTTTAGTTTTAATCCTGATATCTCTTTTTATAAGTTAGATGAAGGTTATAGTAAAGAGGCTCTTTTTATGGGATTTTTACGTAGTTCTAGGCCGCTACCTAGTGATAATAGTGCAAAGACTAAGCTAAGTAGCGCTGCGCTAAATAATATCTCAAGCACTGGAGAACATAAAGAGTACTTTGTGGATTTTGAAAAAATGGGTAAGGACAATGAGAGTATAAAGGCGCTCATAAAAGAAAGGCTTAAAGAGCTAACCCTTTTAATGTATGCAAGATCAAAGAACATTAGCACAGAAAGTATTGCCTCAAACGAATATGAGAAATTTAAGCCAACTAGAGAGGATATAAATTCTCTAGCAAAATCTTGGAGTGAGAGGATAAGTTCTATTAGTAAGAGTTTTGTGTAGAGATAAGTCATATATAAACTAAATTGTTAAAAGGTCGATTTACCAATTAAGAAATTTTCACTCAAACAAATTTTGAAAAATAGTTGAGTAGTTTAAAACTTACTAAGGATAGTAAAATGCAAATTTCTAGCTCGCCGTATCCTTATCTGTCTAGAGAGCACATAGCTAGTGAGATGGGGTTTAAATTTAACGATATAAACGAGATCCTTGATAACAATATGGGATATGGTATGAGCTTTCCTAAATACGCAAGGCTTGATAGAAAAGCTTAAGCTGCGGCTTATGATAGGCACATATATCCGCTATCTGGCTTTACAAAAGGCGATGAAGCAAAAGTCACTATCATAGGAAGGCTTAGAGGCTATGATCCTGACTTTACAAGCGAGCAGTTATCAGATCTTAAAAATTTCATAAATGAAAGCAAAGGTTTATTTGTAGAATACATACAAGGTCAGCAAGCAAAACCAGACAATGATAAGCCAAAAATTTTAAGAGATACCCCATACACTGTAAATGAATTTTTAAATGAGTATCGTGGCAATCGCCAGCTGCTATTTATGCAAAACTCAAGGACTGTTGATCTGCTTGATAGCGATATGAGCGTTGATGAGTTTAAAGAGGAGTGGGCTAAATATACATTAAAAGAGCGGTTTAATATAACTTTATCTGGCGAAGATGCTAAAAATGCTGTCAATATACTAAAAGAGATGAATGAAAAGGGCATTCAGGATATAGAGAGCGTTGAAGAAGAAAAAGACGACACCAAAGAGAAAAAATTTACTCCTATCCAAGCTGAAAGCAAAAACACTGAAACTTATGACATTACTAAGGATGAGAAATTTTCATATTTACTCAAGCTTCAAGAGCTTGAGAGAGAACGAGGCATCGATGTGCTTCGCATTATGCAAAAGCTTGAAGAAAATGGTAAAAAAATTGTCGATAAAAAGGTTTAAATTTATCTTTGTATTTAGCGCAAGCCGCCACTAAGTTATCCTATGACAAGATAGAGGATGATCCTCGTTCTGCTTTATTTATCAAGCCATCTTATTTAAAATTTGCTTCTTATCTATCTTTTGCATAAGCTCTAAGACGTCTATGCCTCTTTTTTCTTTGAAATTTAAAAGCTCTCTTGCATAGAGGAATTTTTGATCCTTGTTTATATCATAAGTCTCATACTTCTTCTTAACCTGCATAGGTTTAAATTTCTTCTCATTTTGCTCTTTGGCAAAATTTGCATTGTATTCTTGTTCTTCTTTGATTATCTGCTTTCTTTGCTCTTCAACATCCTTTGTTGCTTTTTCTCTTGCTTTGGCAAATAATGTTTTAAATTCATCTATGCTTAGGTCGGTTCTATCTAAAAGACTAAGCGACTCCTTGTTTTCATTTGGATAAAGAGAAGACATGCTATCCATAAAAGCTCTTAGGTCAGCCTCCTCTTCTTTTGTGCCAAGACCTATTAGTTTGCCCATCATGGTTGGCTTGCCATCAACAGAGTTTTCCTTTAATATATCAGAATACATTATAAGGACTTGATCTTTTGCTTCTTCTAAAGTTTTTGGCTGTTTCATCGACATGGCGTTGCGATCTTGTTCGGTATTGTAACGCTTAGAAAGCATATTATCTATTTTGCTTATCGTTTTTGCAACCCAATTATCTTCATTTTCGTCTATGTCAATAATCTCTTTTATGCTCTTTCCAACTGGACCATACCATAAAGCTTCTATTTTGGCCTTTTCATCATCTTTGGTATCTTTAGGGATATTTTCTTTTTGGATAGTGTTATCTTGTATTGGTGTATTGCTAAGTCCGTTTATGCTAGTTATCACTTCAAGTTCCCCTTACGCCTTTATATCAACATCTTTTTTTATGCCAAGCATATCTACTAGATATTTTCCAGCTGGGTTTTCGTTTAGCTCTTTTACTAAATTTAAAGGTGGCATGCTAAATTTTAAAAAGCTATCCATAAAGTCTTTGCTTTTTTTGCCGTCTTTGTCTATCTCACCAAAGAGTAGCTTTAGCATTTTTAGATTATGCTCCATCATCTTTTTAAATGAGAGTTCGTCTTCTTCATATCCCCTACGTCTATCTTCAGGAGTGCTGACAAAGCCACTTTCTAAGTCGATATAGACAAAGTCTCTTTTAGATCTGATGTGATCTTGCATATATTTAGGCATGCCAGCTATGTCATTATCAGTAGCATTTATAAAGCCAGGTCCAAATTTCATCTCACCCATTAGATCAAACAGCTCAAATGCCCTATTAAATTCTTTACTATCTATGCTTTTGTCATAGCCTTCTCTTTTGCCTTGTGCTGTTGTCTCGCCCTCTCTTACATCAAGGTTGTTGTTTATAACGGCTGCTATAAGTCCGCCTTTAGTTATTGAGCCGTCTTTATTAGTGTATTTCTCTCCATGCGGATCCATAAATATACCAATGACCGTGTTTTCTTTGCCGCCATTGTTGTTATTAAAGATATCAGTTGTTGGTTTTAATGGCTGTCTGCCGTCTCCTCCTTTAAAGCTTGGGTTGAAAAAAAGCGTGCTTATCATCTGCTTATTTGACTCTTTGCCGTTAAAATCAGCCGCAGCCGAGCCAAATTCATGAATGGAGTTATGAATTTTTGTTACTTGCATACTTTGGCGGTTATAAGAAAAGCCTTGAGGGAAATTTCTTATCTCATCTAAGCTAAAGCTATCTTTTGAGTTTAGTGTGTCTTCGCCAACTACTTGGGAGAGGACTTTGTAGGCATTATTTACGGTTTTTAGTATATCGATGCTGTCAAAAGCCCTTTGCATATAGTCAGACTGCGTCTCTATCCTGACTAATGACTCCAGCGTGCTTGAGTGAATTTTATAATCACTTGGTATGCCAGCTTGTTTATTAAACTCATCTGTAAAGTAGCCATCTTTATCTACCTTGTAGCCTAAAACCTCTGAGCTTGTTTGGTTGGTAGAAACTTTGGTTGATACCTTTATGTTCTGCTCTAAATTTAAGGCGTAACTACTAAGTGCGTTTATCATCTAATATCCTTTTGGCTTCATGCTAAAGATATCGTCTTTTTTGTGAAAAGTTTTATTTTGCCAAGGGTTTTTAGTATGCATAAATTTACTCCTAAACTCTCGTATCTACCTTTTTATAAAGCCTATCTTTGCTAGATAGTTCTTTAAATTTGAGGTCGTTTTCAAGGTAGGTGATGTTATAAATTTCTTTGGTGGTGATGCTTTTGCCGTTTTCAAGTCCGATTAGGAATTTGCTTGTAAAATTATCAGAGAGGTTTTTAACATCAGGCGTCACGGCCAAGACTAAAGATAGTATACCAAGCTTATGCTCTTTTGGCTGTCTCGCGCTCTAGCTCTTGTCACCAATACTTATAGCTATACCACCACCTGCTTTTGTGTTTTTAGTCATGCATCTATTATGTCTTTTGTATTGGATTAAAATTTTGCGTCATCAAATAGCGCTTTTTGTAGAGTTTTAACCTTGAAGCATAAATTTACTATACCTATATCTTTACTATTTAATAAATACATTTTTATTTAAAACTATAAAACAACTATACGTATTACATTTTTAACCACACCAACTAAAAAGTAATAAAGTAAACATTAGATAAATAATATATTTCAAATAAAAATTATAAAAATAAGCACTACATGAAAATGAATAACCTAATAATACAAGAACAAACATAAAGACCTTACTACATTTAATCAATAAAAACTAATTAAAAAAGTACAAACCAATATTTTATACTTAAATAGAAAGTATCACTAATAAAAACCAGAATTAATAATATAAGAATTAAAGCAGATAAACAACAAAGCCCGCAACGACCTACTTTTCCAACATCCCAGTAAGGGAGAGTATCATCAGCCAGGACGAGCTTAGCTTCTTGGTTCGAGATGGAGCAAGGCGTTTCCTCGTCTGTATAGTCACGGGCAGTGTTAAATAAAAGATATATTAGCTAAATCTCTTATTTAACACTACTAAATAAAGTTAAAAGTCATAAACAAAGTTTTGTAAAAACATATCTTATTAAGTTTTTATCCTTAACAAGGAAGTGATGCTTATTAAAAGATAAGCAGACGAGCTATTAGTACTGGTCAGCTAAAGGACTTTCATCCATTACACACCCAGCCTATCAAACACATAGTCTATATGAGCTCTTAAAAGAAGATTCATCTTGGAGTTGGCTTCCTGCTTAGATGCTTTCAGCAGTTATCACATCCCAACATAGCTACCGAGCGGTGCCCTTGGCAGGACAACTCGTACACCAGTGGTTGGTTCGACCCGGTCCTCTCGTACTAGGGTCAACTCTCCTCAATCTTCTTACGCCCACGGCAGATAGGGACCGAACTGTCTCACGACGTTCTGAACCCAGCTCGCGTACCGCTTTAAATGGCGAACAGCCATACCCTTGGGACCTGCTCCAGCCCCAGGATGCGATGAGCCGACATCGAGGTGCCAAACCTCCCCGTCGATGTGAGCTCTTGGGGGAGATCAGCCTGTTATCCCCGGGGTACCTTTTATCCTTTGAGCGATGGCCCTTCCACACAGAACCACCGGATCACTAAGACCGACTTTCGTCTCTGCTTGACGTGTATGTCTCGCAGTTAAGCTGGCTTATGCCTTTATACTCTACGAACGATTTCCAACCGTTCTGAGCCAACCTTTGTAAGCCTCCGTTACATTTTGGGAGGCGACCGCCCCAGTCAAACTACCCACCAGACATTGTCCTACTTGAGGATAACTCAAGCTAGTTAGCTATCAGAATAAAAAAGAGCGGTATCTCAACAATGGCTCACCATAAACTGGCGTCTATGGATCAAAGCCTCCCGCCTATCCTGCACATTTTTATCCCAATAGCAGTGTCAAGCTGTAGTAAAGGTCCACGGGGTCTTTCCGTCTTGCCGCGGGTAGGAGGAATTTTCACCTCCACTACAATTTCACTGGATCCCTCTTCGAGACAGCTCCCATCTCGTTACGCCATTCATGCAGGTCGATATTTAATCGACAAGGAATTTCGCTACCTTAGGACCGTTATAGTTACGGCCGCCGTTTACTCGGGCTTCGATCAAACGCTTCGCAGAGCTAACGTCATCAATTAACCTTCGAGCACCGGGCAGGCGTCACACCCTATACATCCTCTTACGAGTTAGCAGAGTGCTGTGTTTTTGGTAAACAGTCGGGAGGGACTCTTTGTTGTAACCTTCAATGCTTACGGAGTAAATCCTTCACAAAGTTAGGCACACCTTATACCGAAGATACGGTGCTATTTTGCAGAGTTCCTTGAAGAGAGTTCTTCCACGCGCCTTAGAATACTCATCCCACCCACCTGTGTCGGTTTACGGTACGGGCAACTATAACTAAACTTAGAAACTTTTCTTGGCTCGACAGTATTAAGGAATTACGATTCATTCCGAAGAACTTCACGCACCTTTCGTAGTCTCGGCTTAAAGGAATTCGGATTTGCCTGAACTCCAACCTACACTCTTAGACCAGCTATTCCATCCGCTGGCTCCTCTAACTCTAAGCGTCCTTCCATCGCACATTATAGTTGGCATTGGAATATTAACCAATTTTCCATCGCATACCCCTTTCGGACTTTGCTTAGGACCCGGCTAACCCTACGATGACGAGCATCGCGTAGGAAACCTTGGGTTTACGGCGTTGGGGATTCTCACCCCAATTATCGCTACTCATGCCTGCATGCTCACTTGTATTCGCTCCAGCACTCCTTACCGGTATACCTTCAACGCAAATACAACGCTCTCCTACCACTTAGTAAAACTAAGTCTAAAGCTTCGGTACTCATTTTAGCCCCGTTATATTTTCCGCGCAGAATCACTAGACCAGTGAGCTATTACGCTTTCTTTAAAGGATGGCTGCTTCTAAGCCAACCTCCTGGTTGTTTAAGTAACTCCACATCGTTTTCCACTTAAATGAGATTTAGGGACCTTAGCTGTTAGTCTGGGTTGTTCCCCTCTCGACGACGGATTTTATCACTCGCCGCCTGACTGCCATGATTACACACTAGGTATTCGGAGTTTGATAGGGTTTGGTACATTGGTGTATGCCCTAGCCCATTCAGTGCTCTACCCCCTAGTGTTACTACATGACGCTATACCTAAATATATTTCGGAGAGAACCAGCTATCACGATGTTTGATTGGCCTTTCACCCCTATCCACAAGTCATCCCATAGCTTTTCAACGCTAGCGGGTTCGGTCCTCCACCGGCTCTTACACCGGTTTCAACCTGCTCATGGATAGATCACATCGTTTCGGGTCTGCAACGTCTGACTAAACGCCCTATTAAGACTCGCTTTCGCTACGGCTCCGGGTTTCCTTAACCTTGCCAGACATCACAACTCGCAGGCTCATTATGCAAAAGGCAGTCCATCACCCTGATAAATCATAGGGCTCTGAATGATTGTAAGCAAATGGTTTCAGGTTCTATTTCACTCTGATCACCTCAGTTCTTTTCACCTTTCCCTCACGGTACTTGTGCACTATCGGTCTAGTAGTAGTATTTAGGGTTGGATAGTGGTCTACCCAGCTTCAGACAGAATATCACGTGTTCCGCCCTACTCAGGATACTGCTAAGTAAAACAAAGCTTTCATATACGGGGGTATCACCCTCTGTGCCTAACCTTTCCAGGTCGTTCTATTAGCTAAGTTTAGTCTATATTGCAGTCCTACAACCCCACTAGTAAACTAGTGGTTTGCCCTCTTACGCGTTCGCTCGCCGCTACTAGCGTAATCTCTTTTGATTTCTTTTCCTGAGGGTACTAAGATGTTTCAATTCCCCTCGTTTGCTCCGTTATACGGTAACTAATATCTCTATTAGTTGGGTTGCCCCATTCAGAAATTCCCGGATCAAAGCCCCTTGACGGCTCCCCGAGACTTATCGCAGCCTGGCACGTCTTTCATCGCCTCTACTAGCCAAGGCATCCACCACTTGCTCTTTGTAGCTTACCTTTTCTATATTAGATTATTCTAATTCGCATCACTTCCTTGTTAAAGATAACTTTATGTTACTACATTTAAATTCTAGCTCTCAAGACGGAAAGCATTGACTACTATTTAGATAAGTTTTAAATCCTAAATAGATTGTGATGTCAAACTTTTGCATTAAATGCAAAGATGATAGAAATTTAAATCTTTAACAAGTCCTGTAAAATTGTTTTTAAAACTTGCTTGTGACTATTAACAATATTAATTAAAAGAACATTTAGACTTCGCAGACTAGCAAGCTAGTCTTTACGACCAAAGAGTTACACCCTTTAGAAACCCCTAAAGCACAAAGTTGCTTTCGGCAACTTTGTCATCAATAAAGATTAAGTACGCTTAAAAGTCTAAAGTAAATGTTTCTAAAAACACTTAATATAGACTTTTACTGTTAAACTATTTTATGGTGGAGAATAGCGGGATCGAACCGCTGACCTCCTGCGTGCAAAGCAGGCGCTCTCCCAGCTGAGCTAATTCCCCAATTAAATTCTCTGGTGGGCCTAACAAGACTTGAACTTGTGACCTCACCCTTATCAGGGGTGCACTCTAACCAGCTGAGCTATAGGCCCCTATAGGTCTATCAATCTTTCAAAACTAAACAAGGATGATTGAGAATATCTTTCTTATAGATATCTTGTGAGAGAATATCTATATGTACTCTAGAAAGGAGGTGATCCAACCGCAGGTTCTCCTACGGTTACCTTGTTACGACTTCACCCCAGTCGCTGATTCCACTGTGGACGGTAACTAATTTAGTATTCCGGCTTCGAGTGAAATCAACTCCCATGGTGTGACGGGCGGTGAGTACAAGACCCGGGAACGTATTCACCGTAGCATGGCTGATCTACGATTACTAGCGATTCCGGCTTCATGGAGTCGAGTTGCAGACTCCAATCCGAACTGGGACATATTTTATAGATTTGCTCCATCTCGCGATATTGCTTCTCATTGTATATGCCATTGTAGCACGTGTGTCGCCCCGGACATAAGGGCCATGATGACTTGACGTCGTCCACACCTTCCTCCTCCTTACGAAGGCAGTCTCATTAGAGTGCTCAGCCGAACTGTTAGCAACTAATGACGTGGGTTGCGCTCGTTGCGGGACTTAACCCAACATCTCACGACACGAGCTGACGACAGCCGTGCAGCACCTGTCTTAACATTTCTGCAAGCAGACACTCTTCTATCTCTAGATGATTTGTTAGATATCAAGTCCGGGTAAGGTTCTTCGCGTATCTTCGAATTAAACCACATGCTCCACCGCTTGTGCGGGTCCCCGTCTATTCCTTTGAGTTTTAATCTTGCGACCGTACTCCCCAGGCGGTATACTTAATCCGTTAGGTGCATTACTGCCAAGACTAGCTTAGCAACAACTAGTATACATCGTTTAGGGCGTGGACTACCAGGGTATCTAATCCTGTTTGCTCCCCACGCTTTCACGCATTAGCGTCAGTTGAGTTCCAGCAGATCGCCTTCGCAATGGGTATTCCTGGTGATCTCTACGGATTTTACCCCTACACCACCAATTCCATCTGCCTCTCCCTCACTCTAGATTATCAGTTTCCCAAGCAGTTCTATGGTTAAGCCATAGGATTTCACAAGAGACTTGATAATCCGCCTACGCGTCCTTTACGCCCAGTGATTCCGAGTAACGCTTGCACCCTCCGTATTACCGCGGCTGCTGGCACGGAGTTAGCCGGTGCTTATTCGTTAGGTACCGTCATTGTTCTTCCCTAACAAAAGGAGTTTACGCTCCGAAAAGTGTCATCCTCCACGCGGCGTTGCTGCTTCAGGGTTTCCCCCATTGAGCAATATTCCCTACTGCTGCCTCCCGTAGGAGTCTGGACCGTGTCTCAGTTCCAGTGTGACTGATCATCCTCTCAGACCAGTTATGCGTCATAGCCTTGGTGAGCCATTACCTCACCAACTAGCTGATACAATATAGCCTCATCCTACACCGAAAAACTTTCCCTATCTAACTTATGTCAGACAGGAGTATAGAGTATTAGCAGTCGTTTCCAACTGTTGTCCTCTAGTGTAGGGCAGATTAGCTATACATTACTCACCCGTGCGCCACTAACTCATAAGAGCAAGCTCTTACTTGTCCGTTCGACTTGCATGTATTAGGCACGCCGCCAGCGTTCACTCTGAGCCAGGATCAAACTCTCCATATTAACATTCTTTAGCGTAAAGCAGAGCTTTACTAAGAAGCAACACTAAAGACTAAGATTGCTAATGCAATCTAGTAATAATGTTTTTACTAAAATTGCTTTTAGTATTTATTATGAAGTTTTTAATCAAAAAAACTTTTAGTTTTTATATTAGTTTGTCTAATCTATTATTTAATCATAATAGACTGGCTCAATCGATCACTTGTTTAGATTTCAAAGATTGACTAATAGTTTAACAATTGTAAGTTAAAAGAACTTTCTGCTCTGCGTTCTGCAAAACAGAAAGTGAAGTATATAGAAGTGATGCTTAAAAGTAGATAAAAATCAGGCTATTTTTTAAAAGCCCATGAATAAATTTTGAAGTCCAACCTTTTCATTAAAAATAATATCTTTTTTATTTGGGTCGTACTTAAATTTACTTACTACTTTTTTGCCATCTTCTTTTAAATATCCAGCAGATATAAGTGTTGGCTCGATAAGAGTCATCTCTGGGAGAAGTGTATCAAAAAATTTAGCCAAAGTCTCATCCACACTTAGCTCGCCATTAAGTGATAGCTTATCAAAGATCGCAAGCTGACTTTCTCCGCTTTTAAAGCCATTGATAGCAGCATCTAATTTTAAATTTATCGCATTATTGCCATTTTTAAAGCTTAATGTATCCACTTTCACACTTGGATTTTTCTCTAAAATTTGACCTATTACTTCGTCCAAATTTAACCCAGCAAAGATACTCTCATTTGTATCAACATTTACATTACTTAGTCTATCAAGTATATTATTTATAGTTGGCACGTTGATATTTGCTATTTTGCTATCTAAGATAAAATCTGTAAATTTCACTTTATTAACAGCAACTGCACCTATCTTCACCACGTCATTTGAGCTACCAAGATCATTTGAGACTTCAAATTTCGAGCTATACTCAAGATCGTCTAAAGCAACATTACCATCTTTTTCATCTAATAATGCTAGTTTTTTAATCTTAGCTTTTGCTACGTAAGGAGCTAGTTTGCTCTCAAATATCTTTGAAATTTCAACTGGCACAGTGTAGCTTGTATCTATATCGACGCCTTCAAGATTAACTTCTGCTTTATTTTCTTCATTAAGGTCTTTTAATGAAACTTTCTTAAGACCCAAGTTTGCGCTATTTACATTATCTTTTGCGTCCAGTTTCAAACCAAATTTCACATCCTTTGTATGAACATTCATAGTTTGCTTGTCACTAAAGTCAATATCACTAAATTTAACATTTACGTCTTTATCACCACTCACGCTAGCCTTTGTTTTAGCCGTTGCGACGACGTTTGACCCAAGAAATGAAGCTACGATATTTTTTATCGCCTCATTTTGTATAGAAATTTTTGAGTCAATATCAAAGCCATTTACAAATGCAAGCACTGAGTGAGAAATTTCATTTTCTACCTTGAAATTTAGATCCTCATCTACATCTTTGCCGGCTAAATTTTTCAAAAGATCTTTTGAAACGATAAGATCAAACGATCCTTTTGAGCCAAAAAAGCCTTTTTGATAGCTATTTTCTGAAACTTTAAAGCCATTCACATCATTTAGTCTATCAACTATCCTTTGATAGTTCTCCTCGACCTTGTTTGAGGCGAAATAAACAGCGCCTGCAACGATCACGATAACTACGATTAGAGCAGATATCACCTTTTTCATGCTTTTCTCCTTTTTGTAATGTGTTGTAAAAATAACCAGATACCTAATAACAAGCCTACCATGGCAAGTGGCATGATATAGCCATGCTCGCCAAGATAATTGCTCACACTCATAAAATAATCCCCTGCTTTATAGCTTGCAAGACCGACGATCACTGCCCAAAGCACTGAAGAGATCAAATTTATAACACTAAATTTATAAAAAGAGTATTTTGTAAGTCCAAGTGCGATAGGCACCAAAGTTTTGACGCCGTAGATAAATTTTTTGATAAATATTATCTTATCGCCATGCTTTTTTGCCAAAATTCCAGCGTAGGCAAGCTTTCTTTTGTGATTTTTCACATAAGGCATAAGCGAACTTTTATTAAACCTTGCGACGTAAAAGATCAAAGTATCGCCGATCGTATTTGCCACGGCAGCGACGATTATGCTAAGAGTGATGTCCATTTTGCCTGCAAAGCTTAATATCCCAGCGGCGATAAGTGCTACCATGCCACCACCAAGGCTGTAAAAAAATAGCACGATGTAGCCGTAAGTCGAAATTGAGTTTATAATATCTTGCATCATTGCCCCAAAAGTTTAGAAGCTGAAGATATTAGTTGCTCGTATGCGTAGCCACTTTGTTTTAAAATTTCATCCTTTGCGCTAATCACTGCTCCGCCAAAGCTTGCTCCTGCGAAAAATCCATCATTTGCAGCGTATGCGTAGATGTCGCTTGAAAATTTAAAGTCGCTTATTTTATTATAATTGCGCCCGATATCGCCAAATGCCACTGAAAGCTTCGTATCAAGCGTGATCTTGGCGTCTTTTATGTCGTAGATAATACTATCTTTAAATATAAATAGCACAAGCGAGCTATCTTCATAGCCAAGCTGTATGCCGATACTGCCGCCACTTATACTAACTGGCAAAATTTCACTTGGCGAGTTGATGTTGCCAACGACCATGATGCCATCTCCGCCCATGCCACCGACCACAAAACCGACTTTTTTTACACTTGGAAAGATGATCGTCGCTTTTGACTGTTCGATGAGCTCTTTTATAGGGGCGTTTCTAGCGCCTCTCATCGTCGTTATAAACGAATTTGCCGAGTCTAGCACGAGCTCCTCGCTGGCAAAGCCAAGCGAGAAAAATATTATTAATGATAAAAGAAATTTCATATCTTGCCGTTATTTCGCAAAATCAACAGCGCGAGTTTCTCTGATGACGCTCACTTTGATCTCACCAGGATACTGCACCTTGCTCTCGATCTCTTGAGCGATCTCTTTTGCCACAAGCACGGCCTCATCGTCGTTTATGAGTTTAGCATTTGCGATGACGCGGATCTCACGGCCAGCGTTGATCGCATAAGCTTGTTTAATGCCCTCTTTGCTTTTTGCGATGTTTTCGATCTCTTCGACACGTTTTAGGAAGCTCTCAAGCACCTCACGTCTTGCTCCTGGACGAGCTGCGCTTAGTGCATCAGCTGCGCAAACAGCAGCACTTTCTATACTTGTCGCCTCTTCGTGGCCATGGTGAGCATAGATCGCGTTGATGACGACTGGATGCTCTTTATAGCGTTTGCAAATTTCAGCTCCAAGATCGACGTGGCTGCCCTCGTACTCGTGAGTTAGCGCTTTGCCGATGTCATGAAGTATGCCAGCTCTTTTTGCTAGCTTCTCATCTCCGCCACACTCAGCTGCGATGATGCCAGCAAGGTGAGCTACTTCGAGGCTGTGAGCAAGGGCATTTTGACCGTAGCTTGCTCTAAATTTAAGCTTGCCTATTAGTTTTACTATCTCTGGATGAATTTTATTTAAACCAAGGTCCATGACGATGTTTTCGCCCTCTTCTTGTATGCTTTGCTCAAATTCTTCAGTCACTTTTTTATGAAGATCTTCTATCCTTGCTGGCTGAATTCTGCCATCCTCCACCAAAAGCTCGATCACTCTTGTTGCGATCGCACGTCTGTAAAGGTTAAAGCTGCTTAAGATAATCGCATGCGGGGTATCATCGATGATGATATCAACGCCAAGCACCATTTCAAGGGTTTTGATGTTACGTCCCTCTTTGCCGATGATCCTACCTTTTAGCTCATCGTTTTTGATATTTACGACATTTATTAGTCGCTCAGCCGCAAATTCTCCGGCAAATCTTGACGTAGCCTGCGCCAAGATATAATTAACCCTCTTTTTAGCCTCTCTTTTTGCCTCTTCTTCGTATTTTCTAACGATATGAGCGATGTCGGCGCGTGACTTCTCTTCGACCTTTTTAAGCACGACCTCTTTTGCCTCTTCCTCCGTTAAGCCAGCAGCGTGTTCAAGCACTCTTATCGCCTCTTCTACTTTGTTTTGATAAGTCGCTTTTAAATTTAAACCCTCTTCGTAAGTGACCTTCGCATCTTGCTTATCTTTTTCAAAAAGCTCTTTACTCTCGTTTAAAAGCTCTTGCTCATTTAGCAAAATTTTCTCTTTTTTGGTCAGCTCATCAAATTTACTTGCATACTCTTTTTGAAGCTTTGTCGTCTTGTCGTCGTATCTTTTTTTAGCCTCAAATTCAGCCTCTTGTACTGAAATTTTAGAGTTTTTAAGCGTTAGCTCAGCTTCATACTCGATAGCTTTTGCCTTTGCTTTTGCCTGCTCTAAAAATATGTTGTAGTTTGCATCATTTATCTTTTTGGCGTAGAGATACCCTGCTCCAACGCCCACCACACCGGCCCCTAAGCCTATTAAAACCTCTATCATTTATTCCTCTTTTTATATAATTTTTGCTTGGGGTTATATAAAAGTCTGCTACCGCATCGTGCGCCTGCGAGAGCACATCTTTGGTGTAGAAGTCTTTTACCTCTAAGAAAACTATCAGTTTTGGCTTAATGGGCAAAGTGTCAAAAAATCTATCGTAAAATCCTTTTCCGTGCCCTATCCTTGCCATAGCTCCATCAACCCCAATCGCTGGAACTACCGCCATATCGAGTTTAACATTATTCATTTTTTTGCCAGATGGCTGTCTGACATTAAATTTATAAGTTAGAAATGGCAGTCGCAATCTTACCATCTCTAAGCTAAGACCTACCATAAAAGGGGCAAAAATTTCACATTTATGTGATAAATTTCGTCTTATTTTAAGCACATCGACTTCGTAGTTAAGCGGTAGGTAAAAGAGTACCTTTTTAGAATTTGTGTAATTTATCAAATTTAAAAGTGTTTTTGCCGCCTTATAATGCGTGCATTTTGCTCTAAATTTAGTAAGCTTTATCAAATTTGCTCTTGCATTTTTTCTAAATTCATTTTTTTCTAAATTAACGCTCATTTTATGCTCTTTCTTGTATAATCCTGAAACATTTTTCAAAAGGAAATTTATGACACTAAAACGCGTAATTATAACATCACTTTGTCTTTTTGCATTTTTCGGATGCGGTGACGACTCTAACAAAAAGAGCGAGCAAAACACTAGCGAACCAGCTGTGCAAAGTAAAAATTTAGAAGAAAATGCCAGCAAAGATGAAAATTTAAGCAAAGATACGCTCACTCCAAAAATGAATGAGAGCGCACAAAGCGACGAAATAAAAGAGATAAGCCTAAAACTGCTTAACGGCACAACTATGCAGATCACAAAAAGAAGCAACGGCTTTGACGTAAAAGATGGCAAAAAAGCGACACTTTACGTATTTTTCGCTACTTGGTGCCCACCATGCAAGGCTGAGATCCCATCTTTAAACAACCTAAGTGAGAAATTTAAAAACGAGCTAAACATCGTTGCCATCTTGCTTGAAGACAAGAGCGAGGACGAAGTCAAAGAATTTGCTCAAAAGTATAAGATCAAATACGACATCGCAGTTGGCGAGGGAAATTTCTTATTTGAAAAGGCGATGGGCGGCATCAAAGGACTCCCTGCATCTGCGCTCTTTAAAGCAAATGGCGACTACGCTCAAGGTTATATCGGTCTTGTGCCTGAAGAGATGCTTGAAACTGACATAAATAGGGCCATAAAATAATGCTTGAGTTTTTAAAAAGAGGCTTTGAAAAGACCTTTGGAGCGATAAGCTCGGCGAAGAAGTCAAAAAAGATCGACAAAGAGAGTTTAGAGGAAATTTTACTAGAGGCTGACGTGGCTTACGAGATCGTGGAGGAGATTTTATACTACTTGCCGCCACAAGATGAAGTGAGCAGAGCCGATCTAAGACGCGTTATGAGCAGCTATTTTATCTACGAAAAAGAGCGTGTGATCGAGCCTGACAAGCCATTTGTCGATCTCATCCTTGGCGTAAATGGCGCTGGAAAGACGACGACCATCGCAAAGCTGGCAAATTTATATAAAAATAACGGCAAAAGCGTCATTTTAGGCGCTTGTGATACATTTAGAGCTGGAGCGATCGAGCAGCTGCGCCAGTGGTCAATCAGGCTAAATGTGCCAATAGTCGCCACCCAGCAAGGCCACGACCCTTCAGCTGTGGCCTACGACACGATCAGCTCGGCCATTGCAAAAGGCATCGACCGCGTCATCTTAGACACGGCTGGCAGGCTTCAAAACCAGACAAATTTAGCCAACGAGCTTGATAAGATCGTTCGTATCAGCAAAAAAGCCTACGAAAAGGCGCCTCACCGCAAGATCCTCATCCTTGATGGCACGCAGGGCAACGCTGGTGTCGCACAGGCAAAGGCATTTAACGAGATCGTCTCGCTTGATGGCGTCATCATCACAAAGCTTGATGGCACCGCAAAGGGCGGAGCGCTATTTGGCGTGGCAAGGGAGCTTGAGCTACCTATATTTTATATAGGCGTTGGCGAGAGCATGGACGATATCATCAAATTTAACCCAGACGAGTTTTTAGACGAGCTGATGGACGCCATTTTTGAGTAGGGTAAAAAATCTCTCCAAATTTTGCTTTTTCGTCGCTCTTTTGGCGATTGATTTTCTTGCATTTACTCCAAAAAGTCCTGCGATAATTGAAAATTCGTGGGACAAAGCAAACCATTTTTTAGCCTTTTTCGTCCTTTATATACTGCTCTACCTTGGCTATGAGTTTAAAATTTTAAAGAATTTAGCCCTACTTTTAGCCTTTGGAGTGCAAATAGAGCTCGTTCAGGCATTTTTGCCAAATAGGAGCTTTAGCCTGTTTGACATCGTAGCAGATACGATCGGAGCGGCCTTTGGAGTGATGGTAGTTGAAATTTTAAAAAGGATATATTATGGCAAAAGCAAAGCCAGTTTTTGAGTGTCAAGCCTGCGGAAACCAGCAGGCAAAGTGGCTGGGTAAATGCCCACAATGTGGGGCTTGGGATAGCTTTGTCGAGCTTAGCCAGCAAGAGATAAAGATAAGTAAAGAGATAGCCAAAAGCAGCGGCAAAGCAAGCAAAGCCATAAGTATAGACGAAGTTGAAATTCAAAATTTCACGAGATTTAGCACCAAAGATAGCGAGCTAGACCTTGTTCTTGGTGGTGGCGTGGTCGAGGGCTCACTTGTGCTTATAGGCGGCAGTCCGGGTATCGGCAAATCAACCCTGCTTCTAAAAATCGGCTCAAATTTAGCAAAAGACGGCAAAAAAACACTCTATGTAAGCGGCGAAGAGAGCCAAAGCCAGATAAAAATGAGAGCTGACAGGCTAAATGCGGTGGATAAAAATTTATACCTGCTAACTGAAATTTGCCTAGAAGATATCCTGCTAGAAGTGCAAAAAAGCGACTACAAGGTGCTTGTGATAGACTCTATACAAACGCTTTATAGCCAAAACATAACCTCCGCGCCAGGCTCGATCACGCAGGTTCGCGAGATCACATTTGAGCTTATGAGGCTTGCAAAGAGCCAAAATATCTGCGTTTTCATCATCGGACACATCACCAAAGAGGGCTCGATCGCAGGTCCTAGAGTGCTTGAGCACATGGTCGATGTGGTGCTTTATTTCGAAGGTGATGCGAGCAGAGAGCTGAGAATTTTGCGTGGGTTTAAAAACCGCTTTGGCTCGACAAGCGAGGTTGGTATATTTGAGATGAGCCAGCACGGACTTGTGAGCGCAAATGAGATATCGAGTAAATTTTTCACACGTGGCGGGGCGATGAGTGGTAGCGCGATCACTATCATAATGGAAGGCTCAAGGGCACTTAGCATCGAAATTCAAGCACTTGTTTGCGAGAGCGCCTATCCAAAGCGAAGCTCGACTGGCTTTGAGAGAAACCGCCTAGATATGCTGCTAGCTCTACTTGAGCGAAAGCTTGAAATTCCACTTGGGCACTACGACGTCTTCATAAATGTTTCAGGTGGCGTTAAGATAAGCGAGACTGCGGCCGATCTAGCCGTCATCGCAGCGATAATCAGCAGCTTCAAAAACCGCCCTATCAGCAAGGACAGCGTCTTCATCGGCGAGCTAAGCCTAAACGGCGAGATAAGAGAAATTTTTAACCTCGATCAGCGACTAAAAGAGGCAAAAACGCAGAAATTTAAAAATGCGATCATCCCAAACAAACCGCTTGACACGCAAGGTCTAAAGTGCTTTTACGCCAAAGATATCACGCAAGTGCTTGAGTGGATGTAGAGAATTTAAAGATGATTTTTACGCAAAATGGCAATGAACTATAAAGCCATAAAGAGATAATTTATGATTTTGTGTCAAAAGATAAAAGATTTTTTAGCCAATATCAAAAAGAGTTCATGCGAAATTTACCACTTTATCCTAGCTTAGAGCTATTGCTTGTCGATTTTGCGGTTATTTTGGTGGAAAATTTTTATCAACTAAGTGAGCAAGATAAGCTAGAAATTTTTAACTTAGTTGAGAAAAATATTAAGAACGATGACTATATTAGCACAGCATTTTTAATTGGCTTTATTGAGACGATACAAAATGTTTCAAGCAAAGAACAATATAAGAAAATTGAGAAGTATTTTGGCAAAGAAACTTTATTGATTGCAAATGAGCTAATAGAATTTTTGGGCATATGAGCTTTTATAAAAACATTTAATTTTAATCATCAAGCACAGATATCCCACTTGGACAAATTTTTGCAAGTGGGTTGTTATATTCTTGGTGGCATTTTTCGCACTTTATGACGCCTAGTTCTGCGCTTACCTGCTCAGCGTTATAGCAATGCGGACAAACCACATAGCCATCTGCTTGTGTATCTACTCCTGTAGCTTTGATACTTGGGTCTTGATAGTCATTAAAGATTTTTCTAAAATCACTTTTGTAAATTTTAAAATCAATAAAACCAGCAAATTCAAGCAGATAATTTCTAAAAGCAAAACAATACCTCTTCTCTTTCTCTCTAAAATTTAGATCATCTTCAAATATTTATTGTAAAACTGGTTAAAAGTTTTCATAATTAAAATTTTCTATACTAAAACCAAATCTTTTTATGATTGCACCGGCAAATTCTCTTGTTTTTATCCAAGTTTTATTTGAATAAACCAAGGTTTTATTATCTATTTTTTCTATTTCATTCCAAAAATCTATTCCAAAATTCTTATCCATAAATGATTTGAAGTGGCTTATGATTTCTAGCTCTCGCTTTGAAAAATATATTTTATTTCTAGGATATAACGCATATTCGCAAGCGTTATATATATCTTGTACCAAGTCCTCTACTGTTTCATATTTATCCGCAGATGGATCAACCAAATACTTATCTTGATGCCATAAAGAAGCTATTCTGCATAAATTTAATAAAAAATATCCCTTTTCTACTAGCATTTTATTTCTCCAAAATAGGATTTCCATAAATTGGTATGTGCGTCTCATTGGCCTTATAGCCACCACTATTTCCAAAAATTATCTAAGTAATTTTTATTTTTATCTTGTATTCTTAAAATCCAACTAGAATTTGAATTTGTCCCAATTGGGGCTTTTGGATCAGGTCCGTGATCTTTAATTCTTTCAATGCCAGCCTCGTCAATAAATCTTATACCATTTCCATTTTTTTGCGCTAACATTTTTCCAATCTTTTTGGAACTCTTGAAATAATTTCATCTACCGTTGCTCCCTCTAGTTTTTGTAAATTCTCCAACCAACTTTAAGAATTTATTGTTTTATCAGGGCATACATAGACGGTTTATTTGTTTTTTTCACCTTTTATAATATTGTCTAGTTCATATCATTTTTCAAATTTATACAATATGTCTAATAAATTATCTATTTTTCACGTACATTCTTTTTAATTCAGCATCTTCTAATGTAAACATAGATAATTCAATTTTTATTTTCTATATTGATAATATCTTTCTTAGCCATTGCTCCTCTATAGCAACTATTTGCATTTCTGTTTTATATATCTTATTTTGAATAGTTTGAATATCAATATCGCCATTAATAAATCTATTACAATAATACTTCAAATCATCAATTAATTGTGGATATATCCATTTCATTGGCTAGCTCTTATAAAACTAATTATAATATTATCATTATTTTCAGTTACTACTCTAACATCACCAAGCTGATAAATATTTTTTAACACCACACACCATATTCTTGGATTTACATCTTCTTTTATATAATATTAAATATCTAAATCTTTTACCTGGTAGTTATTTTTGATTTTTCATTTGGTATAAAAAAATCATTCTCATTTGTTGGTATCTTTATAAGTGGAGAAAAATCAACTTTCCAAATATCAACACTATCAACAAAATTATTATCGTATGCAAACATGGTAGCCACACAAAGTATTCCATCAATATCATAAAACTCTACGTCCGAAATATGCTTACCGCCACTAATATACTCATTGCTTTCATAAACAAAGCCAAAGCTTCCCATCTTACCATCTTCAAAATAAAAAATTTCATCTGAAAATTTATACTCTTTATTCTCACTCTGTGAATTTTTAATTAAAATTTCCACCATTTGTCTAATTTGCATAGTTATATGTCTAACTCGTAATTTTTTATTATATACATAAATCTCTTTCATTATTCAGTCTTTATTTAACAATAATGGTACCAATATTATATGTGCCATCTTGTTCTCCAGCATCTAAGAGCTTCGCACTCCAAGTATTTCAAAATTTATTATTCCTAAAAATATTAAAGATGTTATTGTAAATTTTGGTCATTTTTAGATACTTGTTTATATTTACTCCAAGCAACTATAACTTTTTGTGCTTTTTTAATAACAATCTGCCAATTTGGGTCTTTAATAATCGCTTCATCATCATTATCATCTTCTGCAATATAATTTCTTAGTTCATCTCTAAAATCACGCAATAAATTTATGAGTTTATCTGAAAGACCTAAAGTGGATGCCGTATTTTCCACAAAGTCATCAAATTTTAAATCATCAAAAAGTGAGCACACCAATTCAACATAAGACGATACTCCGCCATCAATATTGTTCTCATTTAGCCAATGCATTTTTTGTTGTTTTATATCAGAAGCTTCTTTTATCCAATAATAAATCCATGGTAAAATTTTTTTCTCAATATTTAAATCTGCCATATTTATTGTTCCATAATCTTATTAAGTATATTTAAGTCAAAATTTTCCAATTCTATATGACTTTCAAAAGATGCCGACGGTTTGTCGCTTTTTATTATATTGCCATTAAATATATAAAATTAAATCATTCTTAAAGCAAATAAATTTCAGACTATCATCACTGCAGCTACGGCAAATCCGCCGTCGTGAGTTATGCTAAGGCTTGCTTCTTTGATATTAAAGCTTGTATAAATTCTTGGGCTAAATTTTATCTTTGGTGCGTTTCTTGCGTCTTTGCTGAGCATAATGTCTAAAAAGCCACACTCTTTGCTGATGCCCACACCAAGGGCTTTGCTAGCTGCTTCTTTGGCTGCCCAAAATCCAGCCAAAGTCGCATCATTTTTTGCTAGCGCGATCTCATTATCACTTAAAAATCTCTTTAAAAAAAGCTCGCCGTGACGAGCCTTAAGTCTTGAAATCCTATCTATCTTAACGATATCGATGCCTATCATTGCACCACGAAATCAGTAAAAAATATGTTTTTGATGTAGCCATCATTTAGCACTTCATTTAGCTTGCCTACGATCTCGTCTTTTAGCCTATCTTTGCCCTTTGCAGTGCTTACTTCTTCGTAAGTTTTAGAAGAGAGCGTTCTTATGATGATATCTCTTAAAAGTGCCTTTTTCTTATCAAGCTCGGCAGTTAGTAGCTCGTCGCTTTGCTCTAGATCTATCTTAGTTTTAAGAAATCTTGATCCATTTTCACTAAGTAAATTTACGACAAACTGATCGAGCGGATATATCGGTCCCATGTTTGAATAGTCGTTGCCACCGCGTTTTGCTTTGTTTTGAGCGGGTGCTGGTTGAGTTTGAGTCTGAGCTGGTGTTTGCGCCATATTTGCCTCTTTTGGCTCGTCAGAACTAAGCATCAAAAACGCCACTAGCCCTCCGATAACTAGCAATAAAACAAATATCGCGATGATGATTATCATCAAAGCGCCATTGCCACCTTTTTTTGCTTTTTTCTCTTCAACTTCTTCAGCCATCTTTCCTCCTTTAAGTTTTGGCTATAATTATACAAAAAATTCACAAAAATGAGAAAAGATGATACATAAAACCAACGCCGCCAGGCTTTTAGACAAGCTAAAAATAGAGTATGATATACTTGAATACGAAGTCAATCTAAACGATCTTTCAGCCGTTCACGTAGCAGCTAGCACTAAGCAAGATATAAAGCAAATTTATAAGACGATCGTCTGTCAGTGCGAGCCTAAAAATTTTGTCGTTGCTTGCTTGCAAGGCGATCTGGAGCTTGATCTAAAAGCACTTGCTTATGCGTGCGGTGCCAAACGCTGCGAGCTTATAAATTTAAAAGACCTAGAGAAGATCACCGGCTACATCAGAGGCGGCTGCTCGCCACTTGCTATGAAAAAGCACTTTGCGACCTTCATCGATGAGAGAGCAAAAGAGCAAGAGTACGTGCTAGTAAGCGCTGGAGTAAGAGGCAAGCAGATAAAGATAGCTCCAAATGACCTTTTGAAGGCTTGCGAAGCGGGTTACGCTGATATCGCCAGGCTAGCTCTTTAAAAACTCTATAAATTTAAACTTCTCGCCTAAAAACTCGGGCGAGAGTAGAAATTTTGCCTGTTTTGCGGCGTTTTCGTAGGCTTGCTTGCTGCCTTTTTCAAGCACCAAAGATAAAATTTCATCCACGCCAAAGTCGCAAACCAAAGCATCATTTTGTTTTTTAAATTTAAGCATCAAAAAGCCAGCCAGAGAGAAAGCCTCTTTTACCTGCTTAAAACAAAGGCTATAAGTTAGATCTGAGCTTTTAAAATATGGCGCAAGGTTTGAAATTTCAAACAAAGAAAAAACTTGATGATCCTTAAAAACTCTTAGGCTAAACTCATTTTTTGGTTCAAATTCGCCATAGTCAAAGCTTAAAAATCTCACCTTTTTTGCCGCATTTGCAAGCTGGAGCGCAAATTTAGCGTAGCTAGTTGATATCTCGCCCTTTTTTATGCCAAATTTCTTTGCAAGGGCTAGTAAATTTTGATCAGCTTTTTGCCAGTGAAATTTTAGATCGCTATCCACAAAAAGCATATTATCTGCGTCTATCACCTCACAGCTAAATGCGTCAAGTAGCTCATTTGAGATGACAAAAATTTCATCAAACGAGCACTCGCCCAAATTTTCATAGTGCCCTACTCTAACCTCGTCACCAAAGCGATTTTTAAATGTCTCAAGCTGTTTTTTGCGTAAAATTTCATGAGGTTCTATGATAATAAGCTCTAAATTTGACAAAATTTCTGGCTCAAGTGTAAAGATGCCCTGTGCAAAATCAGCCAGCATATCGCCCGAGTTTGCGCCGATCTCCACGACCTTGCAAGAGCTAGAAATTTCGCCGTTTTTAAGTAGCTTTAAAAAGTAGTTTGCAAGGCAGGCACCAAAGAGGTAGCCAACACTTACATTTGTGTAAAAATCACCCTTTTTACCGATATCCACGCCAAATTTATAGTAGTTTTCATTGACCCAGATATCAAAAAACTCGCTAAATTTCATAGGTCAGGCAGCTTCCAGCCTCTATAAAATGCAAACATCCTGACCGTTATGCCAGCAGCAAGCAAGAGCATGGTAAAAAATATGTTGGTAAGGCCTAGATGATATAGGATAAAGTAGGCAAGCCCCACGCCAAGGCTTATCGTGCCGTAAAGTCCGGTGCGCAAAAACCATGGGACTTCATTTAGCAAGATATCTCTTAAGATACCACCACCAACGCCGTTAAAAAAGGCGATCATCATGACGCCAAAGATGTTGTAGCTATACTCAATGGCAACCATCGCTCCAACGATAGAAAAGCAGATAACATCGATCGCATCGGCAAAGATAAAGACAAATTTCTTCTCCAAACCATCTCTTTTTATATGCAAATTTGTGATCCTGGATGCGACAAGCATAAAGATGACGACGCTTACTGGCATGTAGTGAGTAAATGAATAAACCGCCCTGCCAACAAGCATATCACGCACGATACCGCCTCCAAGTGCAGTTAAAAATGCAGACAAAAAGACGCCCAGCCAGTCACACTCTCTTTTTACTGCAAACAAAAAGCCACTAAGCGCAGCTGATGCGATACCGACGTATTCGACAAAAAGTATTAAGCTCATATTTTTTCCTTAAAAATGGGCATTTTATAATGAAATCTCATAAAATTTCATTAATAAATTTTTAAATAATAGTTTATTTTAGGCTATAATAACAAAAATTTTAAATAAGGAAATTTGATGAAAAAAATTCTAACTTTGCTCTTTTTGATCGGCTCATTTTTTGCGTTAAATTTAAACGCTGACGTGATCCAAAATCAAAAACTAAAAAACGCGATAAACATTTTAAACGCTTTTGGCACTAGAAATTTAAAACCAAATACCAAATTTACAGGCATCAAAGCCATCGCTATCATCCCAGACGTAACAAAAGCAGGCGCGATCATCACTGGCTCAAAAGGCAAAGGCGTATTTATCGCTAAAAACGACGATGGCGAGTGGTCAAGCCCGTTTTTTGTAAATTACACATCTGGCAGCATCGGACTTCAGCTAGGATATAGCTCAGCTGATATGATCATCTTGTTTAAAAACTCAGAAGCCTACGCAAGCTTATTTAACGCAAAAGATACGATCAGTCTAAAAGCAGAAGCGACTGGCGGCGTTGGTAACGAAGTGGCGATAGCTAGCGATTTGCCTGAAATTTCAGCATTTGTCGTGGAGCGTGGCAAGACTAGTGGAGCTTTTGTTGGCGTTAGCTTAGACGTGGCAAGACTTAAGATAAACGCGCAAGATACAAACGACTACTACGATAGAATTTATGAATTCGAAGATATCTACAACAACAGCCCAAAAGCTAGCAAATACACAATCAAATTTAAAGAGATAATCTCAAAATACTTCTTATAAAAACCTCACATCTTGGCTCTTTTAAAAGAGTCAAGCTCTTTTTTAGCATTTTAAAGATTTTTGAAATTTAGTTTATAAATTAGCAAGATTATGGCTTAGCCTTTTTGCTAAACCATAAATAGTGATACAAAGCGTTTTTTAGGGATCGGAGAAAATTGAGTCATATATTCAAACGCCTCTTCGTAGTCGCCGTCAGTGTATTGCGCGACTTGCTCGATAAGCTCGTAAAGCTCTTCGTCATCCATCGAGTCAAAGCTGCCTCTATTTTCCAAAACCTCTAACAAAACGGCGTCTAATTCTAGCTCGTCGTAAGTCATTTCGTTCCTTAATTCTGATTTAAAAAATGCGAAACTATACCAAAAGAAGCTTATAAAATACTTTACTTTAAATTCGTAAGAAATTTTATGCATTTTTTAGTAGCAAAGTTGTAAAATCTTTACTTTCATTATCAATTTGATAGGGATTTTGTGGAAGACTTTGAACTATTTTACAAGCATTTTAACGAGTTTTTAAAAGCTTTTGGTCAAAAAGGCTCTGAGATAAAAGAGCAAATTTTGCGTGTGCTTTTTGTTAGCAAGTCGCATCTAAATGCTCAAGAAATTTGCCAAAAAATTTATGAAACTTACAAAAATGAAATTTCAATGACTTCGATATATACCTTTTTAAATTTCCTTGAAGAGCACCATTTGGCAAATAGTTTTGAGCAAAATGGTGTTAAAAATTATGAGCTAAATTTAAAATCCTCTCACGATCACTTGATATGTGAAATTTGCGGCAAAGTGATTGATTTTGAAGATGAGATGATAGAGCAAAGACAAGATCAAATTTGTAATCAAAGATCATTTAGTGCAGAGTCTCATAAGATGATACTTTATGGAATTTGCAGTGATTGCCAAGCAAAAAATGGGATTTAAATTTATCATTTCATTTTACTTTTTGATAATGAAAGACAAAAAAATTTCAGATTTGTTTAAGTTACAGATTAGATAATACGCAGACAAAATAAAAGGATGAAAATGGATATAAAAACACAAACTTTAGCACAAGTTGCAAGCTATTTTTCGATGATAGCTCACACAAATGGCAGACTAAGAGTAAGGGTTAGCCCAAAGATCAAAGAGCTAAGCAGTAGCGTAAATTTAGCTAGTTTAGATGACATGATAGCTCAAATAAATGGCATAAAAAATGTTAAATTTAACAAGATAATCGGCTCTGTAACGATCGAATACGATCATGAAATTTTCCCTAAAAATCTCTGGGAGGATCTCTTAAAAGGGCAAAATTTAGAAGAAATTTCAGCTAAAGTAAATGAAGTAGCAAGAGAAGTAAAATATGCTTAATGAGCTTTTAAACGCCTCTTATACGAGCGAAAAAAACGCACTTAGGTTATATGAAAGCCTAGCTTCATTTGGCGAAGTATTTGATCAAATCGCAAGCGTGAGAAAAAATGCGATCGTTTTGATAGAGAAATTTGCAAGTGCGCATGAGTATGAGCTTGTTTGCGAAAATGAAGCTATCTTTTTGCCAGCAAAAAATAAAGAAGATGCACTGATAGAGGCACTAAACTATGAAAATGAGCTAAACAAAATGTATGAAAAATTTTGTGAAAGCTTAGATGACGAGGAGCTAAAAGATCTATTTTTTAGACTTTGGGCTACTTCAAATAACGAATATATCGCCTCTTTAAAGCACTGCTTAAAAGAAATTTATAGCGGATGTGAGGCAAAAAATGAGCTAAATTTAAATGAAATTTCACAAAATTTTGAGCAAAATGGCATAACAAACATTTTAGAAAGCTATCAAAATGACTTTAATGAGATAACTAAAAGCTTGCAAAATATCGCAAGTGGCAAGGCTGATAAAAGCGAGTTGGCAAAGATCACAAACAACCCAAATTTCTCGTTTTTTAGCGGGCTTGCGCTTGGGGCATTAGGCATTTCAGTAGTTAGCAAAAATTTAAATAAGGATGAAGAAGATGAATAATTTACAAAATCAAACAAAGAAAGGATTTAAAATGGCATTACCATTTTTAGCAGGTTTAGCAGTAGGCGGTTTAGCAGTAGTTGCTTGGAGTAAAAGAGATAAGATCAAAGAGTGCGCAAAAGACGGCTTAGACAAAGGCAAAGAGGCTGCAAAAGATCTTTACAAAAAAGGCAAAAATGTCGCAAAAGATGCAAAAGACTTCATGGTTAAAGAAGAGAAAAAAGCAAAACGTGGCGTTAAAAAAGTAGAAAAAGAGGCTGAAAAAGTGGTTAAAAAAACAAGAAAACCACGCGCTAAAAAGCCAGCAGCTCCAAAAGCTATCACACCAAACGATATAGCTTAAGGATAGAGAATGCAAGAAAATAGTCTTTTTACACTTTCAAATACAAGACTTCCATTTGATCACTTCATCAGTGGAGCCTTGATCGCTGGTATGGGTGCGGCTGCGCTTGGCTTTAGCGACTATCTAAATAACAGAGCAACTAAAAAAGACGTCGCTAAAAAGATAGCAAAATACGCCGTAACTGGTGGTTTTGTAGGTGCTGTTGGCATTCACGCTTCAAATTTGATAGCACAAAAAAAATATCTAAACGCAGCGGCTTTCACTGCAGCTGGCATCGGCGGTCTTTTGATAGCTGAAGAACTAATAAAATTGGAGAGTAAATAATGAATAACCCTTATATCAATGAAGAAAATGCAAACGAAATAGCAGCAAATGACGCAGCAGCAACTCAGCCAAGTGCGGTTGATAATGCGATAAATAATGCAGCTCAAAATTTACCATTTGTACCTGAAAATTTTAACGCAGCTGGCTTTGTAAAAGGCCTACTTTTAGGCGGCATAGCAGCTTATGTGCTAACTAATCCAAAAGCACAAGAGTGCGTATTTAAAGCGATCATCAAAGGTGGCGAGCTAATAAACGCTGGCATAGAAGAACTAAAAGAGCGTTTTGAAGATGTCAAAGCAGAACTTGACTCACAAAAATAAGGTCACTCTAGCTCACAAGAGCAAAAATAGAGCGAGGTTTATTTGCGAGAGCCTAAACGCTAGAAGCGATGTCAGCGCCATCGAGGCTGCGATCTCAGAGCGAACCGATGCAAAAAGCGTGCGTGTAAATAAATACGCAAAAAGCATCGTTGTTGAGTTTGATAAGAGCTATGAGAAAATTTTAGATTTTATAAAAAGCTATGATTTTCCAACCAAGCCAAAAGATGAGAGCCTACCTAGCAAAGCAAATATCTACAAAGCTGCTGCTGCACTTGGTGTAACGCCATTTATGAGTAACAAAACTCTAAAATCAGCCGTAACTCTTTACGCAACAGCTCCAAATTTAATAGAAGGCGCAAAAGAGCTAAGGTACGATGGCATCACCTCAAAAGTGCTTGAAGCAACTGCTATTGGCACAAGCCTTGCAATGGGCGATCATTTGGCGGCAAATAGCACAAATTTGATGATAAATATCGGCGAATACATGGAAGAAAGTGCTAGCCACAGAAGCGATGATCTCATCAAAGAGCTAGCCAAACCAAACATCGAAGAGGTCTGGGTCGAGCGAAATTTAAACGGTGAAAAGACGCTTGAAAAGGTAAAAACCGAAAATTTAAAAAAAGGCGACATCGTAGTAGTCGGAGCTGGCGAGACGATAGGCGTTGATGGCTACATCGTCGAGGGTAATGCTGATGTTAATCAAGTCTCAATGACTGGAGAAGCAGAACCCGTGGCAAAAGCTAGAGGCGACCGCGTCATAAGTGGCACTGTTGTAGATGAAGGCAGGATCAAAATTTGGGCTGAAAACGTAGGTAGCGACACCGCAACCGCAAGGATCAAAGAGTACATCCAAACTTCACTTAATGAAAAATCAGCCATCGGCGTAAAAGCTCTAAAACTAGCTGATAAACTAGTGCCAGTCACACTCTCTCTTGCTGGGCTTTCGTATGTTATAAATAAAAATATGAACAGCGTTGCAAGCGTGCTTCAGGCTGATTACTCTTGCGCACTTAAACTTGCTACGCCAGTTGCGTTTAAGTCAAGCATCTCAAAAGCCGGCAGAAACGGCATCCTCATAAAAGGCGCAAAGGCGATCGAGGCTCTAAGCTCGGTTGATACATTTGTTTTTGACAAAACTGGCACTCTAACTCACGGACGCCTAAGCGTGGTTGAAATTTACTCTTTTAAAGATGGATTTTCAGAGGCTGATATCTTAAATTTAACCGCAAGTGCTGAGGAGCACTACTTCCACCCAGTAGCTGAAGCGATAGTTGAGGCTGCAAACAAGCGTGGATTTAGCCATATCCACCACGACGAGGTCGAATTTATTGTAGCTCACGGCGTAAAAACTGCGATGCACGGCAAAGAGGTGGTCATCGGCAGTAGGCACTTTTTAGAAGATGATGAGATGATAAGCTTTAAAGCTCACGAAACGCTTATAAATAAGGCTTTGCAAAGCGGACTAACCCTGCTTTACGTAGGATACGACAAAGAGCTTGTTGGTGTGATCGCTATGAAAGATGATATGAGAGCAAATGCTAAAGATATGGTGGCAAAACTACGAAATCTTGGCGTAAAAGAGATAGTTATGCTAAGTGGCGACATAAAGAGCAAAGCTGAAGAGGTAGCGCGCGAGCTTGGGCTTGATAGGGTCTATGCTGAGTGCTTGCCAACGGACAAAGCAGCGATCATAGAAGAGCTAAAGAGTGAGGGCAAAAAGGTCGCCTTTGTCGGAGATGGCATAAATGACGCGCCAAGCCTAACAAAAGCAAATGTTGGCATAAGCATGCACAAAGGTGCTGATATCGCTAAAGCAACGGCTGATATAAGCCTTTTAAAAGATGACATCATGAGCGTAGCACTTGCAAAAGAGCTTGCTAATAAAACTATGAAGTTAATTAGCTCAAATTTCCGCTCAACCGTTGGCGTAAATACAGCCATACTAAGTGCCGCAACGCTTGGCATGCTAAATCCAATAGCAACTGCCATGCTTCACAATGGCACGACGATCTGGCTTCTGCTCAACTCAATGAAGGGCGTGAAGATCAAGTCAAAATAAATTTGAAAGGATAGATGGTGTTTGAGAATTTCTTAAACTTTTTAAACGGCAAAATGGATGTAGCCAACGACTTTTTATATGGATATTTTTTGGTTATCATCCTTGTAGCTTCAGGAATTTACTTTAGCTACCTTACCCGTTTTGTGCAGTTTAGGATGTTCTTTGAAGCTTGCAGAGTTCTGGTAGAGAAAAAGGATAAGTATAACAAGCACCATCTAACGCCGTTTCAAGCGCTGATGATCTCAACTGCTTCGCGCGTTGGCATCGGCAACATCGCTGGAATTTCAGCGGCTATCGTCGCAGGTGGTCCAGGAGCACTTTTTTGGATGTGTTTGATGGCATTTTTAGGCTCAGCTTCAGCCTTTATAGAGAGTACTTTGGCTCAAATTTATAAAACTAAAGATGTCTTTGGCTTTAAAGGCGGACCGGCTTATTACATCAAAAATGGGCTTGGCATAAAGTGGCTTGGCTCTTTGTTTGCCATCATCCTCATCATCACCTATGCTTATGGTTTTAACGGGCTTCAAAGCTACACCATGACCTCTGCTTTTGAAATTTACTACGACAAAGCAGGCAGCAACATCACCTTTGCGCAAAGTGGCTTGCCTATTGGCATCGGACTTATCCTTACAGCATTTACAGCTGTGATGTTTTTTAGCAAGAGCCACATCATCGGCAAAGTTAGCTCATATATCGTGCCTTTCATGGCGCTTACTTACATCTTGCTAGCTATCATCGCGATCGTTTTAAATTTCAAAGAAATTCCAGCCGTCATCAAGATGATCATAGAAAGTGCCTTTGATTTTAAAGCGATCTTTGGCGGATTTGCTGGAAGCGTGATCGTAATAGGCATAAAAAGAGGACTTTTCTCAAACGAGGCTGGTATGGGCTCAGCGCCAAATGCAGCGGCTGCGGCGCACACAAGCCACCCAGTAAAACAAGGGCTAGTGCAAGCAATGGCTGTCTTTATCGATATGACGATATGCGTCGCCTCTGGTATGATCGTGCTTTTTTCTCAAGCATATCTTACAAAACAAACTGGCGTAAGTGGCGAAGTGCTAACCGCCCTACCTCTTGTTCAAGCAGCGATGAAAGAGTATTTTGGCGACTTTGGACTACACTTTACGACCCTTGCAGTAGTGCTATTTGCCATCACATCGCTCATCGGCAACTACTACTACGCACAAGCAAATATGAAATTTCTGACAAAAAGTAAAAATTTAACGCTAGCATTTAAGATCACAGCAGTGATTATGATATTTATAGGTGCTCAGATGAACTTAAAACTCGCTTGGAACATCGCTGATATCACGATGGCAGCCATGGCTACGATAAACATTATCGCCATTTTCTTACTCTCAAAAGTGGTGATAATAGCGATAAAAGACTACGAAGCGCAAAGAAAAGCTGGTAAAAATCCAGAATTTGACCCAGAGAGTTTAGGCATCAAAAATACAAGCTGCTGGGGCAAAAACTAAAGGAGAAAATTTGGGAAAAGATATGAAGATAAGCGGCAAACTACTAGATCTAAACACGCATAGACAAGTAGCGAAGGTCGGCATGAGCGTCACTTTGGCATCTGTTTGCCTAAGCGCACTTTTTATGAAAAATAGATCTGTTAAAAAATTCCACGTAGTTTCTGGCATCGCATTTACATGCTTTGCACTTTACCACGCTGGACTTTACGACAATGGCATCTTTAAAAAGATGATCGTAAAAGCAAAAACCGCTTCAAAAAAGGCATAAAATGAGAATAAGCGACGCTGAAATTTTAGACTACATAAATGAGGATCTACCCTACTTTGACCTCACAACGTCGCTTCAAGATATCGATAAAAAAGCCTCGCTTGAAATTTACTCGCGTGATGAAATTTGCGTTAGCTGCGTAGATGTGGCAGCAAGCATAGCAAGGCTACTTGGCTGCGAGAGCGAAATTTTTGTTAAAAACTCTCAAATTTGCAAGGCTGGCGATGTGATCATAAAAATTTATGGCAGCTACGAAGATGTGCATAAGGCTTGGAAACTAGCCCAAGTTGCACTAGAGTACGCCAGCGCCATCGCAACCTACACAAACAAAATGTCAAAAGCTACAAAAGGCGTCAATGAAAAATGCGAGGTCTTAGCAACCAGAAAGAGCTTCCCATTTGCAAAGAAATTTTGTGTAAAAGCCGTGCTTGAAGGTGGTGGCGGTATGCACAGACTTGGACTTAGCGACAGCGTTCTTTTCTTTAAAAACCACATAAAAGCCTACGCTAGCTTTGATGAATTTATCTCACATTTGCCAGAATTTAAAGCCAAAATGGTCGAGCGAAAGATCTGCGTCGAGGCTGAAAATTTAGATGAGGCGAGCAAGCTTTTAAAGGCAAAATGCGACGTCGTGCAGTGTGATAAATTTAGCCCAGAGCTTATCAAAAACGTGCTAGCCTTAAGAGATGAAATTTCGCCAAATACTATGATACTAGCAGCTGGCGGCGTAAATTTATCAAATGCAAAAGAATTTGCAGCTGCCGATGCGATAGTAACTTCTGCAATGTATTCAAAAGGCGTTGCTGACATCAGCACAAGACTTGAAATTTTGTAAAATTTTACATATAAAAATACATATAATTTATATATCAAATAATAAATAGCTCTTATTCTGCTAATTATTTTAGTAAGCGTCTATCAAATTTTAAAATTTCATGAGCGAGTAATTTCGGCTCTAAAATTTGAGCTAAGCGGTAAGCGAAGTCAAATTTTAGTAGTCGATTCTTGCGAGTGAATGGAATTTTAAAATTTGCAAATACTAAAGGTATGAGCAGAAAAAACAATATAAAATTTTAAAGCAGTTAAATAAAATATTAAAATTAAAAAGATAATTTATTAAATTCCAACCCAGCTTAAACCAGGTTGGAATTTATTGAGTAGTTTTTCATTAAACAAATTTGAGCTTATTTAAAACCCTAAACAAGAAATGTTTTAGAATTTCTTCTTCCTAACCTCTTCAACTATAGCTTTAGCCATCTCATCTACTTCTGATGTTACTTCATTTGCTTGGTTAGCAATTACTACATTTTCTTTTGTTAGGTGATCTATTTGAGCAACTGATTGATTGATCATGTTTATGCCTTCACTTTGCTCTTTGATTGATTCACTCATCTCATTTATTGATTGAGCTAATACATTTGTATTTGCTTCTATCTCACCAAGTGATTTTTGAGTTCTCTCAGCTAGTTTTCTAACTTCATCAGCAACTACGGCAAAGCCTCTGCCATGCTCTCCTGCACGTGCTGCTTCAATAGCAGCATTAAGAGCTAGTAGATTTGTTTGATCTGCTATATCTCTAATGATAGTTATGATGTTTTTAATTTCATCACTTTGTCTTATAACATCAGCTGTCTTTTGAGAGATGGCATTCATTGAGCTAGACATTTGCTCAACTGCAGCAGCTGATTCTTGTAAGCTATTTGCTTGAGTGTTTGCTGAGCTTGCTACTTTAGAAACTGAGCTAGCTAAAAGTTTAGCTTTTTCTTCTAGTACTTGAGCTTGGTTTAGATTGTCATTTAGCATTTTAGATATCTCAATGCCAAGAGAGTTTATACCACTTGCTATCTTTCCATCATCATCAAGTCTTTTTGTAAAGTCTTGGTTTTTATAAGTGTTTAGTAGATTTAATACATCTTTACCATTGCTTGAGATTGCTTCTTTAAGAGCAAGTTGTAGATCTTTAAATGTGCTTTTTAGTTGATTTAGAGCTGGGTTATTAGTATCTGCTTCTAAGCTTGCTTCATAGTTGCCATCTTTTATCTCATTTACAAAGGTGTTGGCTTTTTGGATGAAGGTGTTTTCATGCTCTTTTGCCGTCTGGATAACCTCTATATTTTCATTTATAAGCGATGACATGATGCAAATTTCATCTTTGCCTTTTAAACTTAGAAGTTTGGCAGAATTTGTCTTGTTGTTTAGATACAAGAAAAACTCGCCAAGACCGCCCTTTACGCTATCGATGCCTGAGATGATATTTTTACCAACGACAAGCGAGATAAAGACGAGTGCGACGATAAAACAGGCAAGCATTATAGCCATAAATAGCACAAGGTTGCTGGCCTCATCTTTGTCGTGAGTGGCTAGCTCTTTCATATCATTTAGCAAGTAAAGCTCGTAGTTTCTGAGACTATCGATCAAATTTGTTATGCCTTTAAACCAGCTAGCCGCCTCGATCTTTCTGGCTGTCTCTTCTGGAGTAGCGATAGCGTCTTTGATGATCTCGTCTATTTGCTTAAATTCATTGCTTTGCAAGATATCTTTTTGCAGGCTGTCTGCGTATTTGCCGCTATTAAATTTGACATAGTCGTTTAAAAACTTTTTGATGTTTGCGTCGTGAGAGATCAAATTTACATAAGTGTTTTTGTCGATCTCGTCTTTGATAAAGGCGACGTTCATTATCGCTCTTGTGATGCCGTAGTACTCTTTGATCTTTGAAATGCTAAAAATCCTAGCCAAGTTGTCTTTCATATCAGGCTCAGAGCTGCTTGCGAGGGAATTTTCAAATATAAGTGTATTTTCGATCATATCGTGAAATTTAGGAGCTATGAGAGCAAAACTTTCTTTGTTATCTACTTTTGCTCTTATGTTATTAAGCTCGCTTGAGAGTTCATCTTTGTTAGAAAGTTTAGACAAAACGCCATCAACTTTAGCTCTTTGCTCTTTTAAATTTTTATCAGCATCTTTGCCATTAGCTATAAAGCCTGCGCTATAACCACGCTCTTTTTGAAGTTCATGGATAAATTCACTTTGTTTTATGATATCTTCAGCTGTATTAAGGCTTGATACAGCTTGGCTTCTAGTCTTAAAAACACCATTTAAAATATAAATACTTGTTGCACTTAAACAAATAAGACTTAAAATTACAATTAATAGGATCTTTATTTTTATACTTAGATTATTCATTTTTCATTCCTTTGCATTATAAGATACGATATATAGGCTGTTTCTCCTAAAAACAAGGCGGATTTTATTACTTTAATAATTAAATATAACTTGAAAATATAAATTACATTTAAGCAACAATAAATTTACTTTACTTAGTAAATAGCCTATTTTAGGTGATTTAAGAAAATTTTAATTACAAATAAATAATATTAATTAATAAAAAATATTTAAATTTTCTCTAAAATTTACGAAAATGAATAGATAAATTTGAAAAAGTAGTTAAAGATATTTTATAAGCAAAGATAAATTTAAGCAGGAGATCACTCCCCTGCTTTGAGATTATTTAGAAAATTTTGGCTCAGAAAACGCTGTAAGTTTTGGTGCTTCATCGCCTTGATATTTTCTAATATTTACAAGAGCTGTATGGCTGATGTTGCCGTTTGCTAGCTTACTTGTTGGGATATCTATGGTTAGCACGTTTGCAGAGCCGTTTTTGCAGATGCCACTATCAAAGCCGTCATACCAAGCGCCCTCAGCTAGTTTTACAACGCCCTCTTTTATGTTTTTAGTCACATAGGCACCCGCTAGTACCTCGCCACGAGCGTTAAATACACACACCAAATCGCCTGTTTTTACGCCAAGCTCTTTTGCGTCATTTTCGTTTATCCACACTGGCTCGCGGTTAGCGATAGCATACTTGTCACGAAGTGAAGTTTGACTTAGCTGTGAGTGCAAGCGGTCAGTTGGGTGAGCGCTTATCATGTGGTATTTTGCAGGTTTGTCTTTCATGCCTAGCCACTCGATCGGCTCAAACCAAGTTGGGTGCGCCTTGCAGTCGTCATAGCCCATTTTCTCGATCGTATCTGAGTAAATTTCGATAAGACCGCTAGGCGTTCCAAGAGCGTTTAGCACAGGATCTTCTCTAAATTCACCAAGTCTTACCCAACTATCACTATCTTGAGATGAGGCAAATGTGACTGGTTTGTTTTCATTCCAAAACTCTTCAAATGGCTTCATGTCGCTTGCAAGCTCAGGGACGGCCTTTACTTGAGCGTAGGCTGCGTCGTAGTACTCTTTGATCCAGTCAAACTCGTCTTTGCCGTTATCTGTGTAGGCGATCACTAAATTTTTAGCATAAGCCTTGCAAAGGTCAGTGAAAATTTGATAGTCATCTTTTGCCTCGCGGTATTTTTCAACGACTTGTTTCATTGGCACGATATTCATGTTTGAGTAGTCCCCAGTCATCGTGATATCGTTTCTCTCATACTCTGTTGTGACTGGAAAGACGATATCAGCCATCTTTGCTGTCGGTGTCCAGTATGCTTCATGAACGACAACCGTTCTTGGCTTTCTCCACGCTTTTAAATTTGTATTAGTATCTTGGTGATGCACAAGCGGGTTGCCGCCGACCCAGTAGATAAAGTCGATGTCTGGATAGGTGATCTTTTTGCCGTCGTGATCTATCACTTTGCCAGGGTGAAGCAACGCATCAGCGATACGAGCTACTGGGAAAGCGTAGTTGGTTGCTTTTTGTAGCCAGCTTTGACCTGTGCCTGCTACTGCGGCTGCTTTTGCGACAAAGCGACCGTGTTTGTCAAATTCGCCCGTATCAGTGCCGATAAACTCGCCTTTTTCGTTAAATTTACCCACACTTGCGCTATTTACGCCGCCTATGACTGCGCCTTTGCATGTTGGTGCGCCGCCATTTGAGTAGTGGTAGCTTAAGCCAAAGCCTCCACCTGGTAGGCCTATCTGACCGATCATAGCTGCAAGTGTCACCATCGCCCAGTGTGGTTGCTCGCCGTGGTGAGCGCGCTGCATACCCCAGCCACTCATTAGCATTGTGCGGTTGCTTACAAATGTATCAGCTAGCTCTTTTAAAGTATCTTTGTCGATGCCACAAATTTTGCTCGCCCACTCTAAATTTTTAGGAGTGTTGTCTGTCTTGCCAAGTAGATATGGGAGGAATTTATCAAAGCCATAAGTGTAGTTTTCGATAAATTCTTTATCGTATTTGCCACTTTCATATAGGTAGTGCATCATGCCTAGCATCATCGCTGTGTCGGTGTTTGGCACTGGAGCGATCCACTGAGCTTTGTCAAAGTATTGTGCTGTTTCAGACCTGATAGGATCGATCACGATCACTTTGATATCTTTTTTGTTTTTTAGCTCTTCAAAGTATTTAAAGCCTTGTTCATCAGTCGCTGTCCAAGCTATACGAAGTGTCGCAAGTGGGTTTGCACCCCAGATGACTACGACTTTTGAGTTTTCTAGCACGACTGGCCAGCTAGTTTGCTGCTCATAAACCTCGATACTACCTACAACGTGAGGCATGATGATCTGACTAGCGCCTGTTGAGTAGTCGCCTAGCGAGCCAACAAAGCCGCCACTAAGGTTCATAAATCTATGAAGTAAAATTATTGAGTTATGCACATTGCCGCTTGATTTCCAGCCGTAGCTACCTGCAAAAACGCTCTCTAAACCTTTTTGAGCTCTTGTTTTTTTAAGCTCCTTAGCAACTAGTTTGATCGCTTCTTCGTAAGGCACTTCGACCCACTCATCGATGCCGCGAAGCTCTGGTTTTGGGCTATCTGGGTTTTCAAGGTAGCTCTTTCTAACTACTGGGCGTTTGATACGACTTTTGTAGATCATATCTGGTGTGTAGTGCTGAAGTGGGTTGTAAATTTCACTTGTCTTTTGGATAGGCTCTGACTTTACAGCGATGCCGTTTTTGGTTGTTACTTTTAGCATGCCCCAGTGAGCAGCTGTAAGAGTTTCGCCATTTTTTACAACGCCCTTTTTAACCTCATCAGCAAACAAATTTGAAGCTGTTACACCTGAAAGCAAAGGTGTAGCTGCAAGTGCTGTTGCACCTTTTTTTAGAAAATCTCGTCTGTTCTCGTTCATTTTTTCTCCTTTTATTATCTTTAACTTCTCACTTGAGCAAGCCCAATCTGCGAGCGGAAGTGCAAGCACTCCCTGCACCCACCTAAAGTTACTCGTCCGACTACGCGGACTAAATTTGGTTTTCTCCCCGAGTAAAACACATTAAATTTAAGACCTAGTTTTTGATCCTAAATTTTGGTTTTACTTCTCGCTTGAGCAAGCCCAAGCTGCGACAAACCCCATCGGTTTGATCCCGCACTAAAGACTAAGATCGCAATTAAGCGATCTAAATTTTGGTTTTATCCTAGAGTAGCTACCCATCGCTCGCATCGCTAGCGATATGCTCCGCTCACTCTTACAAATTTACAGTCCGATCAGACTGAAAATTTTGGCTCTTTAAAGGCGCTAAGCTCTGGTGCCTCACCTTTAAATTTTTTGATATTAACAAGCGTCGTATGCGAGATATTTGCATTTGAGAGCTTGCTAGCTGGGATGTCGTTTGTTAAAACGTTTATGCAGCCATTTTTGCAAACGCCCTTCTCATCTGGGTCGTACCATGCGCCCTCGCAAAGCCTTGCTACGTTGTAGCTCACATCATCGCTCACCACAGCGCCTGCTAAAATTTCACCTCTCTTGTTATAAACACGCACGATGTCGCCTGTTTTGATGCCAAGTTTTTTAGCATTTTTAGTGTTTATCAAGATCGGCTCACGATCAGCTACCGCGTACGTATCTCTAAGCGACGTTATGCCTAGCTGAGAGTGCAAACGCACGCTTGGGTGTGGGTTTAGCAGGTGAATGCTAGCTGATTTTTTCTTCGCACCCAGCCACTCAGCAGGCTCCATCCACATAGCATGACCCTTGCAGTCGTCGTAGTTCATATTTGCTATCGTCTCTGAGTAAATTTCTATAAGACCACTTGGCGTGCAAAGAGCGTTTAAGATAGGGTCCTCTCTAAACTCAGCGTGTCTTACCCAAGCCTCGTTCTCTGTGGTTGAGTCAAATTTAGTAGGCTCGTTTTTCTCCCACCACTCGCTAAATTTAGGCATTTTAACGCCAAGAGCTTTGTTTTCATTGATGACTTTAGCGGCACTATCGTAGTATGACTTGATGAAATCAAGCGGCTCTTTCGCCCCGTCAGTGTAAATTTCAGCCACACCATCAGCATAGGCCTTGCTTAGATCAGAGAAAATTTGATAGTCGTCTTTTGCCTCGTTTTGTTTGGCTACGACTTGCTTCATTGGCATGATGTATTGATTAGAGTAGTCGCCAACCATAGTGATATCATCTCTTTCATAAAGCGTCGTCACTGGAAATACAATATCAGCCATCTTTGCTGTTGGTGTCCAGTAAATTTCATTTACCACGACCGTTCTTGGCTTTTGCCATGCACGTTTTAGCTTATTTAAATTTTGCTGGTGACCAAATGGATTGCCCCCTGCCCAGTAGATGAAGTCGATATCTGGATAGGTGATCTTTTTGCCGTTATGATCTATCGTCTTGCCAGGGTTTAAAAGCACGTCAGCTATGCGAGCCACTGGGAAAGAGGCTGCTTGCATCTCTTCTATCTCGGCTTTTAGCTTCTCATCAGCCACGTCTTTTGCATATCCTTTAAATTTACCATCTTTGATGACACCGATATCTGCAGGGTTGATACCGCCAACGACCGTTGCTGTGCTAGTTGGCACGCCGCCGCCGCTGTAATGATAGCTAAAGCCAAAGCCTCCGCCTGGTAGGCCTATCTGACCAAGCATCGCCGCAAGTGTGACTAGCATCCAGTAAGGCTGCTCTCCGTGGTGAGCACGCTGCATAGCCCAGCCGCCCATTATCATCGTGCGGTTTTTGTACATTTTAACACCAAGCTCTTTTATCACCTTTTCGCTGACGCCACAAATTTTGCTCGCCCATTTTGGTGTTTTTGGCTTGCCATCTTTTTTACCAAGTAGATATGGCAAGAATTTATCAAAGCCAACTGTGTAGTTCTCTAAAAACTCTTTATCGTAGTTTTTGGTCTTATATAGATGATACGCCATGCCAAGCATCATAGCTGTGTCGGTGTTTGGCACTGGAGCGATCCATTTTGCCTTACCGTCAAAGTAATTACCCGTTAGACTTTTGATAGGGTCAATTATAATGATCTCTTTATCGCTATTTTTTAGATCTTCTAGGTATTTGTATCCCAGCTCATCAGTCGCCGTCCAGCCAACTCTTAGTGTAGCTACTGGGTCACTTCCCCAGATCACTACGACTTTTGAGTTTTCAAGTACCACTGGCCATGTAGTTTGCTGCTCATAGACCTCTATGCCGCCCATAACGTGAGGCATGATAACCTGCCCTGCACCTGTCGAGTAGTCGCCAAGACCGCCGACAAAGCCGCCAGTTAGGTTCATAAATCTAGCCAAAAGCGTGGTCGAGCTATTGAAATTTCCACTTGATTTCCACGCTGGAGACTTCGCATAAACGCTAGCAAGGCCTCTTTGAGCTCTTGTCTTTTTTAGCTCTCTTGCAACTAGCTTGATAGCGTCCTCATACTTTACCTGCACCCACTCATCTTGACCGCGTAGCTCTGGCTTTGGGCTATCTGGGTTTTCAAGATAGCTCTTTCTCACCATAGTATGCTTGATGCGGCACTTGTAGATCATGTCTGCAGTGTAGCCTCTTAATGGGTTTGGTATGCTGCTTAAAACGCTAAGTGGCTTTGAGCCAGTCACAACACCGTCTTTTACGCTAACATCCATCATACCCCAATACGCCGAGGTTCTAACGCTACCATTTTGTACTAAGCTTGGTTTTACACTGCCATTTCCACTAAAAGCGCAACCGCCTAGAAAAGGTGTAGCAGCTAAAGCCAAACTACCTTTTAAAAATTTTCGTCTTTGCATTAATAAATACCTTTTTTACTTTGCTTTATTACTTCTCGCTTGAGCAAGCCCAAGCTGCGACAAACCCCATCGGTTTGATCCCGCACTAAAGACTAAGATCGCAAATCTGCGATCTATTTTAATGTTCTTTAGCAGCTTAGCAAAGCTAAGCCTAAGAACCAACTCTAAAGACTAAGATCGCAAGTCTGCGATCTAAATTTTGGTTTTACTTCTCGCTTGAGCAAGCCCAAGCTGCGAGCGGAAGTGCAAGCACTCCCTGCACCCACCTAAAGTTACTTGTCCGACTACGCGGACTAAATTTGGTTTTCTATCTAAGTAAAACCATTAAATTTAAACCCTTTGCCTTGCTAAATTTGATTAAATTTAGCCCTGCTATGTTTTACTTATTTGCCTAAATTCACATCAGATGAGTGTTTTTGTAGGTATTCGATAACTAGCCACTCGTCTTTTTTCTCTATTGCGGTTCTGCCGATCATTGATTTTAGAAGTGATGGCCATTGATTTGCGTTAAAGTGCGTAGTTTGAGGCAACGCATGGCAAACGCCACAGCTCTCTTTATACATCTTATCAGCTTTTGCAAACATCGCATTTACATCAGTGCTAAAGCCATCTTTTTGAACAAAAACAGTCGTTTCTACCTCGTTCCATTTGCCGTTTTTGCCCTCTTTTATCACTTTGATATCAAAAGGTGCAGTTTTAGCAAATGCTACTGAGATGATCCTCGCTCCATCAGCAAAATAAACTACGTTGCTAACGGCTGGGTTTTGATAGCCTTTTACTTTGATCTGCACTCTGTCGCCGCTAGTTTGCAAAATTTCAACTGCGTTGGTTGGTAGCAGCCTGCCTATGCTCTTAGCTGAGTTTGCGTCAGCATATACGTCCTTTACGACATCTGTGTAGTTCATACCCGCACCAAATGCAGCACAAGCCACGATGGCTGATAGAATAATTTTTTTCATATTTCTCCCTTCAAAATGAAATTGTCAAATTCTAGAGGCTTTTTGATTAATTACAAATTAAAATTAAAAATACAATTTAAGAATAACGCAGAAAATTTTATTTAAAAATGAGTAGAAATACGCCAGATACGATAAGACAGACGGCTAAAATTTCTTTTAAATTTAGCCTCTCACCAAGAAATATAACAGCCAAAATGACAGCTAGCACAACGCTAAATTTATCAACCAGTGCTACTTGATAGACCTTGCCCGCTTGCATCGCTTTAAAATACATAAGCCACGAAAGCCCAGTTGCCATGCCACTTAGTATGAGAAAGAGCCAGTTTTTGGGACTTAGCGAGCTTAGCGGTTGCCATTTTTTAGCCACGCTTAAAAGCAAAACAAGCATCAAAATGACAACGATCGTTCTTATAAATGTCGCAAAATCGCTGTCTATGTCCTTTACACCAAGCTTTGCAAAGATCGCTGTAAGCGCAGCAAAAACAGCCGAAAGAGCTGCGTAAATAAACCACTCTGGCATCTTTATCCTTATAAATTTAAAGGGGCAAATTTGCTTCGCCCCAAGCTAAATTTATCCCTCGTAATCGCCAAGCATATCAATTGTCGGCGCAAAAAATAGTGTACCAGTTACTGGCGTACTAAAGTCAAGCAGCCTATCTGAGTTGCCTTTTGGCTCGCCGATAAACATCTTTTTAAGCATAAGCTCAACCGTTGAAAATGTGCTCGCATAAGCGATGAAGTAAGTGCCTGTTTTGCTACCTTCAGTAAATGGCATATTGCCACGCACGACCTTTTTATCGTCGCCTACATTTGCTGCAGCTGAGTGTGAATTTGTAGGTTTTACGCTCTCGTCCATCTCGATGTCATACTCTTTTGAGCGGCCTATAACTTTTTCTTGCTCGCTCACGCTTGTGGCGTTCCACTCTTGCATTTTATGGAAGTATTTTTGCACGAAAACGTAGCTACCACCTTTAAATTTAGCATCCTCTTTGCCAACTTTTGCAAAGTGGTCTCTATCTTCGCCGTCAGGATTTTCAGTGCCATCGACAAAGCCAATTATCGCTCTGCCGTCGTGGTACTTAAAGCCTTGAGTCTCATCTGTAAGCTCTGCAAATTTAAACAAAACTTCTTTGATATTTTGCGCCATGTCAAAGCAGTCAGCCGCATTTAGAGCGCGGATATGGATGTGTATATCGCCCTTTGTGCTAACAGCTTCGTGTTTATCGCCCTTGATCGCTTTAAAATTTACAAGCTCTTTTGGCAATTCTTTTGAAATTTCAAGCTTTTTCCAAGCATCATGACCCACGCCAAGGACGCAATTTACATTTTCATTTGCGCCAAATCTAACTTTGGCAGTTTTATTTAAATTTACAACCAAAGCACAAAGCTTAGCAAAGCCCTCTTTACATGCCTTTTTGTCGCCTTTTAAGACCCATGTTTGAAAGACTGTGTTGTTACCAGGTGTTTGTGTGACCTCTTGTGAATTTACACTCATTTTTTCTCCTTTAAATTTAATTTTTATGCGATATTTTCTAAATTTAGTTGCTCATTTATCTGCTCGTCACTATCGTCAAAGACGAACTCGACCTTATTTGCGCCAAAGCTCTTAGCTATCGCCTCAAGCGTGTCACGAGCTGATTTGTGGATTTTGCTTTGAAGCTGCGAGATAAGGCGAACGCTCATCTTTTTCACTTCGTTTCTTGCCTCTTCGATTAGTCTATTTTTATCTTCTTCAGTAAATGTGCTACCAAAAAAGCCATTTAGCGAGTCAGGCAGCAAAAATGGTATAAATTTTCCGTTTTTCTCATCATAAAATTTCATATCGGCGATTGAAAATTTATACTTACATGGGGGCATTTTTATCTTGTAGCTAGAGTTTGCGATCTGCATGATCTCAAGTTTTGGGCTGGTTAGATCGTAGATGAAATTTATCTCAAACTCAAATATCATCGAAAGCTTCTTTTCACTCACTAGCCACCTTAGATACTCTTTACCAAAATTTCCAAACGCATGATCTGTCTTTGTAACGATCTCTTTGCTATAAACTTGAAAAACAGATAATTCGCCGATGCTTTTAAGCTGCGAAATTTCAGTGCTGACTGAGACATTTTCGCTATCGTCTTTTGCCTTTTTTAGCGCCTTGTTTGACCTATAAAATGCAAATGCCAAAATAGCTAGCAAGATAGCTAATATCAAATTTGCGTATTCGCTCATATTTTCTCCTTTAAAGCCCGCATTTTATCCTAAATTTGTAAAGCAAAAGAAATTTATCACTCTGGCAAGGTGATGGGGCTATTATAAGGCATGTGAGCTCCCACTATCTTTGTAGTCTCATCCTCCAAGCCATCAAGCACCTTTTCTCTTGTTTTAGCAGCTTGCGCTGGATCTACATCATAAGTTATAGATATGCTTGGCTCGACCTCTTGCACTGCTAGGACGTGAAGAAGGTCGGCTATAAAGATGATCTTATCGTTATCTGTCTCAAAGCTTATCAAGTTGTGCCCTGGAGTGTGGCCATAGGCTGGGATAGCCATGATCTTTAGTGCCCCGTTAAATAGCGGCTTTTTATGGTCAAAAAAGCTCTTATCATCCTTATAAAGCGATAAAATTTTCTTTGTCCTCTCATCTTTACCCTTCATCCAGTAGTCCCACTCCTTTTCATCTATAAAAAGCTTGGCATTTTTAAATGTCTTTTTGCCACCATCTATGAGCCCGCCTATGTGATCAGGATGAGCGTGCGTGATGATGACGTAGGTTAGATCCTCTGGTTTTATATTGCCAAAAGTTTGCAGATCATACTTTAAAACCTCCAAGCTATCTTCATAACCGCTATCTATGAGCGCTGTGTAGTCCTCGCACTTTGCAAACATTACGTTGTGTTTGTTTGGTAAATTTTTAGTATTTGCCACAAGCTCTTTTTGCGCCTCATCTTTGGCTATTAGCTTATCTACTGGCGCGTCAGTCGTCTTTAGTGAAAATACATAAAGCTTGCATCCGCCCATAGCTCCTATCCATACTTGATCATTTTGTTTGCCAACCACCTCATCATCGGCACAAAAAGCCAAAGTGCAAAACAACGCAAGACTTAATAAACTCTTTTTCATATCTCATCCTTGAATAAATTTGCGAAATTTTAGTCCTGTAAATTTAATGAAAAATAATAATCCTTTAAAAAATATATAAATAATAGTTTTAAGAATGGCAATAAAAAAAATTATATTTAAATAACTAATTTTAGATGAACTTTTTTATAAAAATATCTTGCTAAATATAAAAATAGCGTAAATAACGTATATTTTCGTAAATTTAGCCTACTATTTTTCATTAAATTATTATTATTTTAATTAATAATTTATTTTAAGAATTTTAGAATTAGTTTAAATTTTATGCAAAGGACGAGATATGAAAAGATCCGTTTCAAGCAAAAAGTGCATCCTTTTAAGCGTTGCTTGCTGCACTCTTTTGCTTGCTAATCAACTAAGTGCCAGTGAGCAAAACAGGGGCAAATTTGGCGATATAAAAAGCTGGCAGAGCGATGAGTACAAAGCTGACTGGGGTTTAGTGAGTATGAACGCAGCCGTTGCGTATGCTCTTGGAGCAACTGGCAAAGGCGTAACGCTTGGCGTGATGGACTCTGGAGTGCTACTTAGCCATCCAGAATTTAGTGATGGCAGAGTAAGTGCGCTAAAAGTCTCTGGTAGCTACTATAAAGATGGTCAAAGATACCCTGACACCGCGTATGGCAACTCGCCATTAGTTGGAAAAGGTAGCGGAGATAAAAATAAAAAAGACTTTGGTGACTTTAAAAAAGGCGAGGAATTTAGCATAGATGGTGACTGGATAGCTGGAGTAAACGACTCTCACGGCACTCACGTAGCTGGCAGCATAGCTGCTTCAAGAGATGGTGTGGGCATGCACGGCGTAGCATTTGACTCAAGGCTTATAATGGGCAATACTGGCGGCACTGACGGTATGACATATGGTCCAAATCAAGACTACAACTTCTTTTTAAAATCCTACGAGGGACTAGCAAAGAGTGGAGCTAGAGCGATAAATAACAGCTGGGGTTCAAACCGCAAATTTTACAAAGCCTATGAAGGTGCTACTGGATATGATGGTGGCAACAACCTAGATATAAAAGATCTTGATGCTGCCTATAAAAGCTACTATCCATTTGTAGTAAATGGCAAAAATTTCTTAGATGCAGCCTATGAGGTCGCTACAAGATATGGCGTCATCCAAATTTTTACTGCTGGCAACAGAGACGGGATGAAAGAGTCATATACAAGAGCGATGCTCCCATACTTTAGACCTGATGCTGAGAAATACTGGCTAAATGTCACTGGTCAGCTAGAGGGCGACACACAGCGCTACAACACACCTGGTCACTCAAAATGGTGGAGCGTGGCAGCACCTGCAAAGCCTATATACTCAACCGTCGTTGATCTAAAAACTGGCAAAGCAGACTACGGCACAAAAGGCGGCACATCAATGGCAGCTCCACACGTCACTGGCACACTTGGTGTCATCATGCAAAGATACCCATATATGAATAACGCTCAGATAAGAGAGGTGCTACTAACTACTGCAAGGCAAGTTCATGATGACTTCAAAGAGCCAGCCGATACTAGAAAAATTTCAGGCTTTAGTGCTGCGCTTGGAGTGCCTGATGAGCGCTGGGGCTGGGGCGTAGTGGATCTATATAAGGCGATGTTTGGACCAGGTCAGCTTCTAGGAGTGTTTGATGTAAATTTAAATAGCGATGATATCTACTCAAATAATATAAGCGATGTGGCTATCAAATTTAGAAAAACAGAAGATGATGCAGAGGCTAAAATTTGGACCGAGCGCAAGGCTGAGCTAGAGAAAATAGCAAATTTAACACCAGAGCAAAAAGCCGAACTTGAGATAGGTAACGCTAGAGAAAGAGCAAGAGAGCTAAGGGCAAGTGAGGGCTACGAAGGTACTCTTATAAAAAGAGGTCAAGGCACACTAAGCCTAGCAGGAGATAACTCTTACACTGGCAAGACCATAATAAAAGGCGGCAAGATCACAGCTCTTAATCAATCTCTAAAATCAAGCGACGTGATAGTAGAAAATGGCGGCGCACTAGAAATTGTAAGAGAAATGAGCGTGCCAAAGGTTAGTAGAAATAAATTTACCTTGCAACTATCTTTAGGAGAAGTGACCAAAAAAAGCTCAAATGACGTAGTAAAAGCCACTATCAAATCAGGCGGTAGCTACATCGTCTCAAACGGCGCTTCAAATTTGGATCTAAACTTTGAAAAAAGCTCATTTATAAACATAAGTGAGCCAAGCTTAGAGGTCATGCAAAGGCTCTATAACGACAGCACAAAATCAAAGACATTTACAGCAACTGGAAATTTCAAAGGCTATGATGATACCCTTTCAAAAGAGTATGCATTTTTTGATCTTGGCAAAAACTATAGTGATGACAAGCTAGAGCTTACTCTTAAAAAATCAAAAAATACAATGACAAGCATCGCAGCTAATGACAACCAAAAGAAAGTTGCACAGCTCATAGAAAGCACAGCAAGCCAGCCAGCGCTACTTCCTTCGCCATTTAGAAGCAGGCCAGCAGTTATCACAAGCGATCTTTATAGACACTTCATCTACACTACACCAAAAGAGGCAAAACAAACTCTAAAAACATTTGCAAATGAGGCAAATTTAGCTCAGCACAATGCATTTTTACTAGAAAGCATCATGCTAAAAAATGCAGTTATCAACCACGAATCTGACCCATTTGGCATAAGAGCAAGCGACTCAAATGGTATGAAATTTTGGTCAAATACCATGTTTGACGCTATGAAATTTAATGACATAAAAGCAAACTCTATGACACAGCTTTTTGGATTTGACGGCAGTGTAAATGACGCATTTGTACTTGGCGGTGTTCTTGGTGCTAGCACAGAAAAAGTAAAAGAAGACGGCGATGATGCCTATAAGACAAAAGGCAAAAGCATCGGTATCTACGGCAAAAGTGAGATCGCTAGCACGAAACTAGACCTTGGCGTCCTATACACAGATGCTAAGCGCAAAACTCAAAATGGTGCAACAATCGCAAGCTTTTACTCAAACGATCATATAAAAAGCAAAGAAAAAGCGCTTAATGCTTATGCAAATTTAGCCCTAACTAGCTTTAATACAGAAAATTTCTCACTAAATCCTTATGTGGGTGCAAGCTATCTACGCATGAAAACTGATAGCACAAGCCAAAATGTAGGAATTTTCAAAATGGATGTTGATGAAAAAACTAGAAATTTAGGCATTTTTAGCCTTGGTCTAAACCCTAGCGTACCTTTTAGTCTAGGTAGCACTAAGATGAAATTTGAAGCTGATCTAGCATACAACAGACTAGTTGGCGACACAAAACCAACTATCGGCGTGAATGTCGCAAATGCTGGATACCTAGAGCTAGAGGGCAAAGAGGTTAAAAACCTTGGCACAGCTAGCCTTGGCATAAAAGCAAATGTCTATAAAAATGTAAATTTAGGCCTTTCTTACACTGGAGCTTTTGCTAAAGATGTAAGATCAAACAGCGTAAATGCTAAATTTGAGATATTGTTTTAGTTGATTAAAAGCTCGCTACTTTAAAAGGTAGCGAGCTTATGAATTTAAAAGAGTTGAGTGAAAGAAAAGCCGTTTTTATTAAGCGTATCTTTGATCTTTTCTTGATGCTCAAGCCCTTTTGTCTCAAGCGTGATAGTGATGCTTGCATCGCCGTAGTCAAGCTTAGTAGAGAAGCGGTCGTAGTCGATCTTAACTATGTTTGCATTTGCTGATTTTAGGCTATCAGTTAGGCTCATGAGCGCTCCTGGCTTATCCACAAGCGTGATTTGCAAGGTCATCTTGCGGTGAGACTTGATAAGACCCTTTTCGATGATGATAGAAAGCACCTGAACATCGATATTTCCACCACTTAGAACCACGCCTATCTTTGCGCCTTTTTTAAATTTGATCTTATCATGCATAAGTGCTGCCACACCAGCTGCGCCAGCTCCCTCAACCACGATCTTTTGCGTCTCTAGCAAGAACAAAATCGCAGTTGCGATCTCCTCATCATCGACCTGCACAAACTCATCCACGCACTCAACGATATTTTTAAGCGTTATCTCACTCGCATCACGCACAGCGATACCATCGGCTATTGTGCGAACTGACTTTGAGTTTATGCTCTTTTTAGCGCCGTAGCTGTTAAACATCGCTGGAGCGCCCTTTGCGCCGACGCAAACGACTTTGGTTTTTGGATTGACTTGTTTTATACAGCTTGCCACGCCACTAGCTAAGCCACCACCACCAACTGGCACTACAACCATATCAAGGTCGCTTATCTCATCAAGCATCTCAAGACCCACAGTGCCCTGCCCTGCCATGACATACTCATCGTTAAATGGATGAACAAAGGTCATATCTTTTTCTTTGGCGTAATTTACTGCAAATTCATACGCCTCATCAAAGTTATCACCTTTTAAGATCACTTCAGCGCCAAGATCCTTTGTGCCAGCCACCTTTAGAAGTGGGGTTGATTCTGGCATGACGATGCAAGCATGCACGCCAAATTCTTTTGCACTTATCGCCACGCCTTGAGCGTGATTGCCGGCGCTTGCAGCCACGACGCCACGTTTTCGCTCCTCCTCGCTTAGGCTAGCTATTTTATTGTAAGCGCCTCTTATCTTGTAAGCTCCAGTTCGTTGTAAATTTTCCTCTTTTAGATAGACATTTGCGCCTAAAATTTTGCTAAGTTTTGCACTTAGCGCAAACGGAGTTTTATTTACAAAGTGACCGATCGTTATCTTTGCTTGGATTATTTTGTTTAATGAAACCATTTTCAACTTTCCTTTTAAAATTTATCTTTTGCCTCTAGTAGCACGCCACACTCGATGTGATGAGTGTTGACAAACTGATCAAAGAGCGCAAATTTTATCACTTTATGGCTTTTAGTAAGCTCATTTAGATTTTCTTTTAACGTATCTGGGTTGCACGATATATAGATGATGTTTTTGAAATTTCTAATGAAATTTATGACGCTTTCACTTAGTCCTGCGCGAGGTGGATCGACAAGGACGTGAGAGAAGTTAAAGTCGTTTAAGCTTATATCTTTTAGCCTATTAAACTCCCTAACGCCAGCAAATGCGCTCATCAGCTCATCAGCGTCCATTCGCAAAAATTTGATATTTTCTGCCCCATTTAGCTCGCAGTTTTTAAGGGCATTTGCGATCGAGCTTTTTGAAATTTCAGTAGCGAGAACGTTTTTAAATTTAAACGAAAGCGGGATGGTAAAATTCCCATGTCCGCAGTAGAGCTCCAGTAGGTCAGCGCCACCTTGCACGCACTCTTTTGCCCAAGCTATCATCTTCTCATTTACCGCTTTATTTGGCTGGATAAAGGCATTTTCACTTAGGCTAAATTTATAAATTTGCCCATCAACATTTAGCTCATCAACTAAATTTAGCTCACCACTAAGAAGCTTTTGACCACGTGACCTAGCTAGGATCATCACATCAAGCTTACTAGCTAGAATTTTCATCACCGCTTCAAACTCACTATCAAGCTTTTTGTGATAAAGAAGCGTGACTAAGGTGCCGCTTTTACAGGCGATAAACTCCACTCCAAAGAGCTTTGTGCGTAAAATTTCATCATCTTGCAAGCTCTCAAGTAGCCTTGGCATGAGAGTCCCAATTTGCTCGCAAACCTTTGGGCACTCATCTATGAAGACCTTTTTGCCCTTTTGGCTTGCGTGCATCGTATAGCTAAGCTTGCTACCCTCGTGCCAGATGCCAAACTCAGCCCTCGTGCGGTAGTGCTTTGGGCTTGAGCTAAAAAGATCAAATTTACCTTCATAAAACTGGGAGAAATTTTGCTTGATAAGATCGGTTTTAAATGAAATTTGCTCACTATAAGGGGTAAAAAGAGTGCATGATCCGCACTCTTTTAGGTATTTACAGTCCAAATTTATGCCGCTTTCTCTTCGACTTTTTTACCGGCAAATCTAACCAAAGCCCAGATCGCTAAAAATCCGCAAGGAAGTGCGATCCAAACGCTTAGACCAAGTGCGACAGGCAAGTAGCCAACAAGCACACAAACCGCACAAACGCTAAGTGCGTAGATCATCTGTGTTGAGACGTGATCGATGTGGCTACATCCTGCGCCCATTGATGAAAGTATCGTAGTATCAGAGATCGGCGAGCAGTGATCACCAAAGATAGCGCCAGTTAGAACGCTTGAGATATTTACGATCATATAAGCGTGCATCGCATCGCCATCTAAGCCGTAGTTTTTGCCCACTGCATAAGCTAGCGGGATAGCAAGAGGCATCAAAATGCCCATCGTGCCGTAGCTGGTGCCAGTTGAGAAACTGATAAATGAGCCAAGGATGAAAACAGCCACTGGCAAGATAAATTTAGGCGTTGAATCACTTAGCAAATCAACCAAATATCTTGAAGTGCCAAGCTCTTTGATAACCGCGCTAAGGCTCCAAGCAAGAAGCAAGATGACGACCGTGATGATCATAGTTTTCCAGCCCTTTACCCACGTGCTAATAGCCTCTTTTACATCAAAAATTTTGCGCCAAACGCCCATCGTGATAGCTACTATACTAGCGAGCAATGCTGCTTGAAATAGCGATGTAGCAGAGTCAGCTGCGCCAAAAGTATCTTTAAATGTTGAAAATGAAAGTGGATTTGCAAGGGCATTTTTAAGAGTATCGCCCTCAAGTGCAGCAAGACCGCTAAAATAAAAGCTAGTAAATGCGCCGATAACTAGCACAAGAAGCGGCACTATCGCATTTGAAGCGCTTAGTTTTACGCCCTCTTTTGGCTCAAGAGTTTTATCTTCAAGGTCTTGAATTTGAGTTTTACCTGAGTGAAGCTCGCCCTTTCTAGCGCGTCTTTCAGCTGCTAGCATAGGACCATACTCACGTTGCATCAAGGCTGTGCAGACGATGAAAAACAAGATAAAGAGGTTGTAAAATCTATATGGAATGGTCTCGATAAATATAGAATAAGCGTTTATGCCTGTCTCGCCGATAAGCTCGTAGCCCTTTTCGATGAGCGAAACCTCAAGTCCGACCCATGTAGAGATGATAGCGATACCAGCGATCGGTGCAGCCGTAGCGTCGATGATGAAGGCTAGCTTTTCGCGGCTTATTTTAAATTTATCGCTTATTGGCCTCATGATAGGGCCAACGATTAGGGCGTTTGCGTAGTCATCGAAAAATACAAAAATACCCATAAGCCAAGTTGAAATTTGAGCTGAGACGCCAGTTTTTGCCTTTTTGCTAAGCCAAAGAGCAACCGCCTTTGTGCCGCCCATCTTTGTGATAAGTGCGACCACGCCGCCTATACAAAGCACTTGAAGCAAGATGCCAGCATCGGTGCTATCAGCCATCGACTCAACCACTCTTGAAACGATGCCTGTAAAGCCTTTAATGATGCCCATAAAGACATTTTCATTAACGATATTTATAAGAAAAGTTCCGCTAAAAACACCGATAAATAGCGACAATATAACATCTTTTGTGATAAAAGCAAGCGCTATGGCCACAACTGGCGGTATAAGCGTGAAAACGCCGTAAATTTGTGCGTTTCTTTTGGCGACTTCCGGATCAACTCCAAAAAGTACGGCACTAAAAAATAGTAACAATAAAATTTGTCTCACATAAACTCCTTAAAATTTTTCTATCGCAAGTCCAGCCCAAGTCTGCGTGTTTGCCATGACTTCGACCCTATTTATATTTACACTCTCAGGCATATTTAGGCAATTAAGCAAAATGGTCGCTATATCTTCAGCGGTGATGAAATTTGTATGCTCGTAGATGCTATCAGCCTTTGCCTTATCCCCCTTAAACCTAACTTCGCTAAATTCAGTCTTACAAAGCCCTGGCTCTATGTTTGTCACCCTGATATTTGTGCCAACTAGATCGTTTCTTAAATTTAGACTAAACTGCTTTACAAAGGCCTTTGTAGCGCCATAAACGTTGCTGCCAGGATATGGCCACGAGCCAGCTGTTGAGCCTAGGTTAAAGATATAGCCCTTTTCTTGCTTGTAAAGTAGCGGCAAAACGGCCTTTGTAGAGTAGATGAGACCCTTTACGTTGGTGTCTATCATCGTCTCAAAGTCCTCAACCTTTGCGTCTATCGTCTTTTCTTGTCCCAAGGCAAGTCCAGCGTTATTTACAAGCACTTCGATATCTTTAAATTTATCAGGCAGGCTATCAACTGCGTCAAAAACAGCCTTTTTATCACGTATGTCAGCTACGATGATGTGCGTATTGCCAAGCTCACTTGCTAGCTTTTTTAGCCTATCTTCGCGCCTTGCAAGAGCTACTATCTTGTAGCCCTCTTGTGAGAGTCTTCTAGCGATCGCCTCGCCAAAGCCAGATGTCGCACCTGTCACAAAAGCTGTCTTTTTCATATCTCTTCCTAATTAAAATTTGGCTTTAAACCAAGCTCTTCTAAAAATTTAATATTTTTTTCGTTTTTATCTTTAATCGCATAATCAAGCGCGTTAAATCCCGCATCATCAGTGGCGTTCATATCAGCGCCGTTATCTATCAAAAGCTTTAAAATTTCAGGCGTCGCGTGAGCTGCTGCATGCATGAAAACGCTTCTGTTTGTATGCTCTAGGCCGCATGTATCCTCTACTTGCATCATGCCTAAATTTATCATATTCATCTTAGACTGCTCGTCGATGTAGCTCTCGTTTGCGTTTGCCCCGCTCTTTAGCAAAAGCTCACAAAGAGGTGCATCCTCAAACTGCACAGCATAAAAAAGCGCACTTTTGCCAAAGAAATTTTTATGATTTACATCGGCTCTATTTTTAAGCAAAATTTTTACATTTTCTAAATTTTTAAGAGCAAAAAATAGCGGCGTCTCATCGCCTAAATTTAGATCCGCCCCGCGCCTGATGATCTCTTCTATCATCTCGCTACTTTTGTCATTTAGCAGTGCGATATCAAGTAAATTTGTAAGCTCTGCGGTGGTGAAATTTTTAGAATAAAGCAAATTCGCAAGCTCGTCTTGGCTTAGCTTTTGAGCCATCATCTTTTGCTCCGGGGTTAAAATTTTAGCTTTATTTACATTTTTGCCGACACTAAAGCTTAAAAACTCATTTATCACGCTAGTTGCGTAGTAGGCAGCACTTGCACTATCAACGCCTAAAGCCTCATAAAATTTAACCAGCGGAGTTTGAGCATTTTTATAAGCTTCGCTGAATTTTTTATATTTTAAAAAGTTAAACAAGCTCTCATTCGCCCAATATCTAAAATACTCCATTTGAGCGTCTTTTTGAGCCTCAGCCACCTCTGGCTTTGCAAGCTCTTTTTGATAGATTTCAGGGGCAAACGAAGCTTTTAGCAAGATCCATCTAAATTTATTTAAATTTTCTCTATAAACACCCTCGCCAACGCAGCTTTGAGACTCGCTTCTAACAGCCACACTCGCATCAAAAAGCTCTTTTACCTCTTTTAAATTTAAAAGCGAGCCATCGCAATAAAATAGCCCCTCATTCACGTAAGCAAGCTCTTTTGGAGTAGTTTTAAAGCTCTCTTTTTTAGCAAGGTCCTCGCACTCTAGTGCATGCAAATTTGCAAAAAGGCAAACGCTAAAAAAGAAGGGAAAAACTATCTTTCTCATCAAAGCTCCTTAAAATTTCGCGATATTGTAACAGATTTATATACTAAACTCGCTTATTTCATTAAAATTTAGGTATTTATAAATTTGACCTTTGTTTAAACTAAGGCTATCTCTTACTATTTTTTTATACTCACTAACGCTTGGCAAACGCCCTAGCAGCGCGCACACAGCGGCCAGCTCAGCACTTCCTAGATAGACCTTTGCGCCCATGCCCATTCTGTTGTCAAAATTTCTAGTCGAGGTCGAAAATACGACGGTGTTGTCGTTCACCCTTGCTTGATTACCCATGCAAAGCGAGCAGCCAGGCACCTCAGTCCTAGCATTTAGCCTCTTAAATATCTCATAAACGCCCTCATCTTCAAGTGTCTTTTTATCCATTTTTGTTGGCGGTGCGATCCAAAGCCTAGTAGTGAGCTTGCTCTCACGCTCTAAAATTCTAGCAAGCGCCCTGTAATGCCCGATATTTGTCATACAGCTACCCACAAAGACCTCATCGATATTATGCGCTCTTTTACTATCAGCTAAAATTTCACTTAGCGTCGCCACGTCGTCTGGGTCGTTTGGACAGGCGAGGATCGGCTCATCTATCTTGGATAAATCAATCTCTAAAATTTCAGCATATCTTGCGTCCTCGTCGGCTCTTAAAAGAGTTGGGTTTTCTAGCCATTTTTGCATCTTCTCTTTTCGTCTAAGCAGCGTTTCATGGCTCTCATAGCCTGCTTTTATCATCGCTTCAATTAGCGCAACGTTTGAGCGAACGTACTCTGCAACGCTTTCAACGCTTAAATTTACCACGCAAGCCGCCGCCGAGCGCTCAGCCGAAGCGTCACTTAGCTCAAATGCCTGCTCCACTTTTAGGCTCTCAAGCCCTTCGATCTCTAAAATTTTACCTGCAAAAATGTTCTTTTTATTCTTCTTTTCAACGCTTAAAAGCCCTTTTTTGATAGCAAAATAAGGTATCGCATTGACTAGATCACGAAGTGTCACGCCCTCTTTTAGCTCGCCTTTAAATTTGATCAAAACCGACTCTGGCATATTTAGAGGCATCATGCCAAGCACCGCTGCAAAGGCCACCAGACCACTGCCAGCAGGGAAACTAATGCCAATAGGAAATCTCGTGTGGCTATCGCCGCCAGTACCCACGCTGTCAGGCAGCACCATGCGGTTTAGCCACGAGTGGATGACGCCGTCGCCTGGTTTTAGGCTCACGCCACCACGTAAATTTATAAATTTTGGCAGGCTCTCGTGCATCACAAGGTCGCTTGGCTTTGGATAAGCAGCCGTATGGCAAAAGCTTTGCAAGACAAAATCCGCCCCAAAACTAAGGCTAGCAAGCTCTTTTATCTCATCTCTAGTCATGGGCCCTGTGGTATCTTGCGAGCCAACGGTCAAAATTTCAGGCTCCACGTATGCCCCAGCTCTCACGCCAGCCTTGCCACAAGCCTTGCCGACCATCTTTTGAGCGAGCGTATAGCCACCGCCTAGCTCTTTTGGCTGATCTGGCTTTATGAAAATTTGCTCCTCGCCAAGCCCCAAGGCCTCTCTAGCCTTTTTGGTCACTTGCCTACCTATCATCAAAGGTATCCTGCCGCCTGCTCTTATCTCGTTGCTTAGAGTGTTTGGACTAAGTTTAAAATTTGCCACAAGCTTTTTTTCGTTGCCTGCAAGCTTGTAAATTTCGCCTTTAAATGGATAAATTTCTATCTCATCGCCCATTTCTAGCTCATTTACGTTTGCGACTATCGGCAGCGCGCCACTATCTTCAGCGGTGTTAAAAAATATCGGAGCTATGGTCGTGCCGATCACGATGCCGCCGGTTTTTTTGTTTGGCACGCCTTCTATCTCATCGCCAAGGTGCCACTGAATCGAGTTTATACCGCTCTTTCTACTACTGCCAGTGCCAACCACGTCGCCAACATACGCCACACTCTTGCCAAGGCTTTTTAGCTCTTTTAGGATTTCTAGCCCTTCAGGCATCTTTTTAACCAGCATCGCCTTTGCGTGAAGCGGTATGTCAGCCCTTGTATAGGCCTCGCTTGCAGGGCTTAGATCATCTGTATTTGTCTCGCCAGGCACCTTAAAAACCACTGCATTTATGCACTCACTAAGTGGCTTTTTATGCGTAAACCACTCCGCATTTGCCCAAGAAGCAAGCACCTCTTTTGCAAATTTATTGCTGTTTGCTAGCTTTGCGATCTCGTCAAAATGCTCATGCACCAAAATGATATTTTTTAGCTCATTTGCCGCAGCTTGCGCGATAACATCATCGCTATTTTTTAACGCTCGCACCAAAATTTCTACGTTGTAACCGCCAAGCATCTTGCCTAAGATTTTAATGGCACGAACCGCATCAAGTCCGTCTATCTTAAGACCTTCTATCACCTCGCCAAGAAATTCTGCCTTTATCTTTGCCGCGTCATCAACGCCAGGATTTACGCGATTTGTAAGTAAATTTATAAGAAATTTTAGCTCGTTTTGCGCCTTTTCATCGCCACTAGAGCTGCCAGCAAGTTTTATAAGCTCGCAAATTTCGCTTGTCTGCTTGGCGTTTAGCGCAAGCGGAGGCACGCCCTCTTTTTCTCGCTCACTCACGTGTTTTTCGTAGTCGGTAAAAAAGCTCATAAATTTCCTTTGTGATTTTTGCTCGTTTTTAGTCTAAAATCGCTGATTTTGCTTGCATTTTATCAAAAAGCAAAACAATCTAAAGTAAAATTTGCCCAAAATTTCAAATTTCAAGGAGTAAATGTGTCAAAAGCCTACCTAAAATCACCCATTGGAATTTTAGAGATCGTTGCTAGTGAAAATGGAATTTGTGAGATAAATTTTGTAGATAAATTTGAAAAAGTTGCGGTAAAAGATGAAATTTTAAAGCTTTGCTTAAATGAGCTAGAGGCCTATTTTAAGGGTAAGCTTAAAAAATTTAGCGTTAGACTTGATGTAAAAACGACCAAATTTAGAGCTAAAATTTATGACGTTTTGCAAAAAGTGCCATACGGCGAAACGACCACATACGCAGCCCTAGCACTTGCCGCAGGCCATAAAAACGCTTACCGAGCAGCAGGCTCAGCAAATGCCAAAAACCCACTGCCTATCATCGTCCCTTGCCACAGAGTGCTCTCTCACAGCGGGCTTGGTGGCTACTCAGGCGGCGAGGGCTTACCAACTAAAATTTGGCTACTAGAACACGAAGCAAGGCATAAATAAGCCAAATGCAAAACTATAAATTTTGCTTAAAAGCACCCCTAAACCGACGAGCCAACCTCTTTAAATTTATCAACAAAATGCGATATCTCGTCGATGACTTTTTGCCTGATTATTGGATAGTTTTTATTTAAAGGGCTGATCTTAGGCAGTATCTCGCCTATTTGCGTTCCGCTCTGACTTACAAAGCCACTCTTTAAAGACGAGCTTATAAACCTTCTTGCTCCAGTCTCGTCTAAATTTAAAGAAGTGATAAGCTCATCCGCCTCTTTTTTCATCACACCTTTTGCAAATTTAAAAAACTCTTCTATCACGCTGGCTCGGTCTTTAAATTTATCCAAGTCGCTTTGGTTTATAAAATCAACTATCAACCCCTCTTTTGAGCGGTTTTCCAAGCTCGAGCGGATGATGCGACGCACCTCATCAGTAAGGGCTGCTTTATCTTTTATCTTTTTATTATGCTCAAATATCAAACCCAAAATATAGTCTAAATTTATCTCCTGAGACTTTAGTAGATCAACCTCAAATACCACATCATCCCAGTTTATCCTCTCTTTTTCCTTCTCTTCGCCAGCCTTTTCTTTTCTTAGCCACTCTCTTATATCATTATACGTTCCGCGGTAGTCTTGCAAAGCCCTTGCATTTGGCACTTTTATGCTTTGCATCTCTTTGATTTGTTCATCACTTAAGCCAAATTTATCCCTAAACTCACAAACTGCTTTTTCATCGTCTAAATTTACCTCTTGCAAAGCCCTTAGAGCAACAAATTCATCGTAGTTTTGCAAAGCATTTTCCACCCTTAGATACTCTCCAAAAAGCTTTACAAATTCTTTCTTATCCTTTTGCGTCTCTATCTTAGCAGGATCAGGGAATTTCGCCTCTAGCTCGCTTACTACATCTACAAAGCCCCTTCTTGCCTCGCCAGATACCGCATCTGTAAAGCCATCCATATACTCTTTATAGCTTTTTTCTAGTATGACGCTTTTGGTGCTGCCTTTACCAAAAAGAGTTATAGCATCTTCTGTCGCTTTTTCTAGGTCTCTAAATGTCACGATATTGCCAAAAGTTTTTGTAGCACCATAAATTCTATTTGTCCTAGAGTATGCTTGTATGAGCCCGTGATAGCGTAAATTTTTATCCACAAAGAGCGTGTTTAGACAAGGCGCGTCAAATCCAGTTAAAAACATGCCAACAACTAGGAGCAGATCGATCTCTTGCTTTTTTGTGCGCTCGCTTAGATCTCGGTAGTAGTCTTGAAACGACCCACCATCAACGCTAAAATTTGTCTTAAAGTAGGCATTGTAGTCTTTTATCGCGCTGTTTAAAAACTCTTTTGAGCTAACGTCCATCGCCTCTGGCTCAAAGCCCTCGTCAGCTATCTCGCCAACCATATCTTGCTCTTCGTTTTGTGAAAAAGAAAATATTGTCGCTATCTTTAAAGCTCGCTTTTGATTACTTTGTAAATTTTTAAACGCTTCATAATAAAGCTTCGCTGCATCTACCGAGCTTACCGCAAACATAGCGTTAAAGCCCTTGCCACTTGCGTTTAAGCGGTGAGTTTTTTGATGAAATTTCTCTAGCACATACTCTGAAATTTCTTTGATACGCTCAGGGTGCAAAAATGCACTTTTGTTTTCAGCTGCACTTAGCTTTAGCTCGTCTTTTTCCGTCTCTATGCTCTTAAATTTAGGCACGACATTGTTATAATCAACCTTAAATTTAAGCACCTTCTCATCTCTTATGGCATCGACTATTACATATTCATGAAGTGAGCTTCCAAAGACACTTTGCGTAGTCTCTGCTCCGATGGCATTTTGAGGAAATATCGGCGTTCCAGTAAAGCCAAACTGATAAAATTTCTTAAATTTCTTCTTTAAATTTTTCTGCGCTTCACCAAACTGAGACCTGTGGCACTCGTCAAATATAAAAACAACCTCTTTTTGATATATGCTTAGATCATCTTCGCTCTTCATCAGGTTATTTAGCTTTTGTATGGTTGTTACGATTATCTTTCCGTCATCTTTTTGAGTATTTCGCTTTAGCTCTGCTGAGCTAGCTGAGCCATTTACACTATCTTTTGAAAATTTTTGATACTCCTTCATAGTCTGATAGTCAAGGTCTTTTCTATCAACCACAAAAAAGACTTTTTCTATAAAATCAAGCTGCGTAGCAAGCCTAGCTGCCTTAAAGCTAGTTAGCGTCTTGCCAGATCCTGTCGTATGCCATATAAAGCCGCCGCCCTCTGGCTTTGAGTAGCATTTAGCATTATGCGAGCTATTTATCTTCCAAAGTATGCGCTCAGTCGCCGCTATCTGATAAGGACGCATTATAAGCAAGGTGTTGTTTGTGTCAAAGATGCAGTATTTGCTAAGTATGCTAAGAAGCGTATTTTTCGCCAAAAATGTAGCCGTAAAGTCCTTTATATCTTTTATGGCTTCGTTTTTTGAATTTGCCCAGTTTATAGTAAAGTCAAAGCTGGTTTTATCCCGCTTGGTTGTGTTTGCAAAGTATCTTGTATCTGTGCCATTTGAGATGATAAAAATTTGCAAGTATTTAAAGAGAGAATTTGATGAGTTAAAGCTCTCTTTGGAGTAGCGGTGAATTTGATTAAAAGCTTCTCTTATCGCTACGCCTCGCTTTTTAAGCTCTATTTGCACGAGCGGCAAGCCATTAACAAGTATAGTGACATCATATCTGTTGCGCGATGAGCCAGTTTGTTCAAATTGATTTATCACCTGCAAGCTGTTTTTAGCGATATCTTTTTTATCGATAAGGCAGATATTTTGTATATGCCCATCATCAAAAACAAAATCATATATGTGATCATCTTGTATCTTGCGGGTCTTTTCCACTATGCCATCGTTTGGCTTGTCGATATACTCTTCGACTAACCTTTTCCACTCTGAGGGGCTAAATTTAACGTTATTTAGCCTCTCTAGCTGCTCTTTTAAATTTCGTAAAAGTTCCGTTTGAGAGTTTATATCTTTTTTATACTCATAGCCTTGTTTTGCAAGATCATCTATAAGCTCACGCTCCATATCCGCTTCGCTTTGGTAGCTTGAAGACTGAGGCAATCTCTCATATTTATCTAAAACGATGAAATTTTCAGATTCCAATATAACTTTATTTTCTATCATTTTGTTCTCTTTAACTTGTTATCTTGAAAATGATACATAGTATTTATCTCTTGCATTAGAAATTTCAATACCCTTTTATCATTATCTGTTGGTTCAGAATACTCTTCAGCAGAATGTTTAGAATGACTTGAAATATTAATCAATCTTGTTTCATATGGTTTAGAATCACCACCTGAAGTATTTGGTAATAAATCAGCCCATTTTTCATAACCGAGAAAAGTAGAAGTTTTTTCCAAAATATTTCTTAAAAAATTAAAATGGTACTTCTTTATCTGATTATTTTCGATAGCTCTTTCTATCTCAGACTTTAAATAAAGATGATAAGCAAAAGGCGAATCATTTTTTTGATCTTTAAGGTCATAATTTCCATCTTCCGTTTTTTTTAAGATTAATCTTCTGGCAGTTGTGTCAGTCTTGAAACTATTATGCAAAACATTATAAAAAAGGGGACTATGAGTAGTGATTATAAATTTTAAATCCGATTCACTTTCCTTTATTCTCCTAGCCAAATTGACAGCCATCTCTATTAAATTGTTCTCATCCAGCGAACTAACTGGATCATCTATAAAAATATATTCCAAATTATCAAATTCATGCGTTGAACGACTATCTGACTCTGTTATATTTAATTCGCTTATTATTTGTTTCATTAACACATAAAAAATACTCCAAATAAAAATACTTTCTTCTCCTTTTGAAATTTTAACATTATCATTAGGGGTATTATCACTCACAAAATGAAATAAAACTTCTGAAAAATCTTCATTAAATTTAGGCTCAAGTTTTTTATTTACATAAAGTTGAAAAATATCAATAACTTCTCCGCTTAGACCATGCACTTTAAATATCCAATCCGTAAAAACATTTGGCTGTATTTTTAGTTTTGGTTCAATATCGTTTTCTATATCATTATCCCAGTAAAATAAATCCTGCGTAAAAGCATTATAGTAAACGATCTTCTTTTGATTAAAATCATCATTTTCATCTCTTTTTGGATCTATTAAGTTTTTAAACTCCACAGATAACCGCGTTTTGCCTGTACCATTAAAAGCATAGATTAACTGTGTTTTTTTGTTCCACTTCTTCAACTCATTTGCTACTTCATTAAGAGTTGTCATGAGGCTTATATCTCCTTTTTAAGTTCTGTAAAATTTAAAAGCTTTTCACGGTAGTATTCATACTGCTTGTGCCTTAGCTCTATCTCTCGTGGCAAACCCTCAGTTATAGAATTTACAAGCGTATCAAATTTATCCAATATCTCAACAACCTTTTGCTGTGTTTGAGGTGATGGGATAGGAAATTTTACTTTTTTAAGTTTAGCCATATCAACTGATGGAAAAGAACTAGAATTTGTATTTTGTTTGCACCATTCACAAATTTTAAAGAAATAATAAAAGACAAACTTGGTATCAAGTTTGTCTTTTAGCAATTCACGTATTGTAAAAGACGTGAATTGCTGATTCATTAAAAATGAATCAGCGATTGCGAGCGCGTGCTCGCCAATAGTCGCGGTAGTCGCGACAATAATTGAATTTTTAGGGATTAATTTACCTCCCTTAACAGCTTGAGGTGTTATTTTTTGTATAGACTCAGATAAAATTCTACCATTTTCACGTATATCCTCCATTCTATACCAAGATATAGTTCCATTTTCCCAAAAATCTTTATTTGCTTTTGAAGGTGTATAGCCATTTTTCATAATAAAAATATTGTCTATAATGTCCCATTCAATTTCACTTTGATCTTCGTTAAAATTTAAAAGAAAGTCGCGGTAAAATTCATACTGCTTTTTTCTAGCTGTAAGCTCTGCTGCAAGCTCTGCTGCAAGCTCTGCTGCAAGAAGCGTGAAAGAGTCCAAGATACGGACTATTTCACGCTGCACTTCCATCGGAGGCACAGGAATTTTAAATTTAGAATATTTACTAATCCAATGTCGTTCATGATTTATTGGCTCAAATTTTATACACTTCATAGCATAATAAACAAATTTAAAATTCGTTTCATCATCATTTTTATTATTTAAAATTTTTATTGCCGACGATTTAACTTTAAAATCAAAATCTACCCATCGAAATGCTGTTGTAAAATCATCAAAAATAATAGCTGCCGTCTTAGATGCTTCATAAATTCCAAAAGCTTCGTTTGTATAGCCAAGTATAAAACTTTGACCAGCCGTCAAAACTGGGGTATCAAATTTATCATCATAATTTGTATTAACAACTATAAAATCTGTAGGCTGAGTGTAATCCACGACATCTCCAAGCTCTCTAAATTCAACCCCATTCGGACAAAGCTCATTTATCAGATCAAAAATTTTACTCATCTCTCGCCGCCCAGCTCTATCTGCGCGATGATATCGTCTATCTGCGAGCGTAAATTTGATATCTTAGCCACGGTCTCTTTTATCTGTAAATTTAGCTCATTTATATCTATCTTTTCGCGTGTATCTTTTGGCTCGACGTAGGAGCTAACTGCTAGGTTGTAGTCATTTTGGGCGATAGTGTCATTATCCACCGATGTAGCCACGTGAGCGATCTCTTCTTTGCTAGCAAAAATTTCTACTATCTTTTTAATGTGCTCATTTGTTAAAACGTTATTGTTCGTTCTTTTCTCAAAAAACTCACTAGCGTCTATAAACTGCGTTTTGTTTTCACTTTTGTGTTTTGAGAGCACAAGGATATTTACAGCGATCGATGTGCCATAGAAGAGATTTGGTGCTAGGGCAATGATGGTTTCGACGAAATTTTCTTTTACTAGATACTCACGTATCTTCTTTTCTGCGCCGCCTCTATAAAAAATGCCAGGAAAGCTAACGATAGCGGCTCGCCCCTTGGCTGAAAGATAGCTAAGGGCATGCATGATAAAGGCAAAGTCTGCCTTGCTTTTAGGTGCTAGCACACCAGCTGGGGCAAATCTAGCATCATTTATAAGTGTGGGATCATCGCTGCCGATCCAGTTTATAGAGTAAGGAGGGTTTGAGACGATGGCGTCAAATGGCTTATCATCCTGAAGCTTTGGGTCTAAAAGCGTATCGCCAAGCTCTATGTGAAATTTAGAGTAGTTTATGTTGTGTAAAAACATATTCATGCGAGCAAGGTTAAATGTCGTGTGATTGATCTCTTGTCCAAAAAAGCCCTGCTCTACCTCATGCTTGTCAAATCTCTTTTTAGCTTGCAAAAGTAGCGAACCAGAACCACAAGCTGGATCGTAAATTTTATTTACACTTTCTTGTCCGTGCATGGCTAGCTCAGAGATGAGCTTTGATACATTTTGCGGAGTGAAAAACTCACCACCTGACTTACCGGCATTTGCGGCGTAGTTTGAGATGAGAAACTCATAAGCATCGCCGAAAAGATCAATGTGGTTATCTTTAAAGTCACCAAAGTCAAGCCCAGCAACTCCGTTTAAAACAGCAGCAAGCCTTCTATTTTTATCTGCGACGCTATTGCCAAGCCTGTTGCTTGTCGTATCAAAGTCAGCAAAAAGACCTTTGATATCCTGCTCTGACTCAAAACCAGCGGCTGAGCCTTCGATACTTTTAAAAATTTGATCTAGATCGGTATTTAAATTTTCATTATTTGAGGCATTTTTTACGACATTTTTAAAAAGCTGGCTAGGATATATAAAGTAGCCCTTTTCTTCTATAATGACCCTTTTTTGCTCGTCATCTATCTCATCGTCGCCCATGCTAGCGTAGTCGATGCTCTCGTCTCCAGCCTCTATGTAGTCAGTAAAATTTTCGCTGATAAATCTATAAAACAAAGTTCCGAGGACATACTGCTTAAAGTCCCATCCATCAACAGCACCCCTTACTTCATTTGCGATGCTCCAAATTTGATTTTGTAAGGCTCTGCGTTGTGCCTCTTCGCTCATTTTATCTCCTTTAAATTTCCTTATAACCGACTATATTTAGCCCAAAACCAGCTAAGCTTACAAATTCTTTATTTTTATTTGAGCTTAGAAGCTCGATATCCTTTACGCCAAAGTGATTTAAAATTTGCGCTCCGATGCCGTAGTCTTTGCTCGAATTTTGGTTGTCACTATCTAAAAAGATCAAAATTCCACCATTTTGGTTTAAAAATTTGATAGTTTTTAAAAGCTCGTCATATTTTGGACTGCTCAAAAGCTCGTGATCGGCGAGGATCTTTTGAAATTTGACATTTGCCTTGCTCTTTGGCTCACCAAAAATATAAGCTGAGTGGATTTTACCTTTGTGATCGGTGATATCGTATCTTACTGCGGCACAGTTTGCGATCATCACGTCACTTTTTTCGCCAACTTTTATGAGGCTTTCATGGCTTAGCCTATACTCAACCAAGTCAGAAACACTGATCATATTTAGCCCAAATTTCTTACAAAACTCCTCTAAATAATCGCGTCTTGCCATAGTGCCATCTTCTTTTACGATCTCGCATATCGATGCCATAGGAGCAACACCTGCAAGCTTGCAAAGATCGACCGAGCCCTCGGTGTGGCCTGTACGAACGAGCACGCCGCCATTTTTAGCGATTAGCGGGAAAATGTGTCCTGGACGCACGAAGTCTTCAGGCTTTGAGCTAGCCTCAGCCGCAAGTCTGATCGTCATATCGCGCTCGTATGCGCTCACACCCGTTGTTGCATCCTTTGCGTCGATCGTAACCGTAAAAGCTGTCTCATGGCTCGATGTATTTTTGGCTACCATTAGCGGCAGATCAAGCCTTTTAGCGTTTGCCTCATCCATCGCAAGACAGAGCACGCCCTTTGCGTGAGTGATAGCAAAATTTACCTTTTGCATGTCGCTACTAGCTGCCGAAAAGACTAGATCGCCCTCGTTTTCGCGGTCCTCATCATCGACCATGACGACCATTTTTCCATTTTTTATATCTTCAATCGCTCTTAATACATTTTCAAGTGCCATAATTATCCTTTTATAAATTTTTACGATTATATTGATATTTTGATAATCAAAAGATAAAAACCATATTTTTTCTTTGCCGGTAATCACTTTTGAGAAAAAAAAAGAATTTACACCAAAATTTAAGCTTTTGAGGTTGATATTAGCCATTTGGCAGAATAAATTCATCTCATATAGGCATAAAATTTAAATGTATGTTTGTGCGATAAAAACAAATTTTTGAATTAGAATTACTAAAATATGCCTTAAACGTTAGGCAACAATAAATTGTTATTTTAGCTTATTGATAGCACTATAAAGATAATTGAGAATTTCTATATTAAATTCAAAAATAAGTAATTTTTAAATTTAAATATTGATTAATTTAAAAATCGAGTGAAATTTTATGCTGTCATCGTTGCCTTAACTATAAAAAGCTAAAAATTTTAATAGAAAAATATATTTTAAATTTTTCTAAAGACAATATTTTATGTATTATTTTACATATTATTTAACAGAATATTTTATAAAATTGCATTAAATTTAAAAATAAAGACAAAAATAAAAATATGAAAAAATTTAAAAAGTAGATGGCGCAGCGGACGGGGCTCGAACCCGCGACCTCCGCCGTGACAGGGCGGCATTCTAACCAACTGAACTACCGCTGCACCTAAAAGTAATGGTGGTCGCTATAAGACTCGAACTTATGACATCCACCTTGTAAGGGTGGCGCTCTACCAACTGAGCTAAGCGACCTAAAAATTTAAAATATCTGGCGACCCTTAGAGGATTTGAACCTCTGTTCCTACACAGAGAAAGTAGAGTCCTGAGCCACTAGACGAAAGGGTCATAAACCCAAAAAAATGGTGTCCTGCGTTGGATTCGAACCAACGGCCCCCTCATTAAAAGTGAGATGCTCTACCGACTGAGCTAGCAAGACATGATTATTTAAAAAAGAATTGAGATTATACAAAAAACATTATTGTATGTCAAGAAAAAAAGAAATCCTCCTATACACGGTCGTCTTGAGATGTTAAGCAAAATTACTATACAATTACAACCAACTTAGTAGATAAAGGATGTTTTCTTTATGAAAAAATTTTTTATAAAATTTATACTTGGTATCATTGCATTATTTATCGTAATGCAAGTATTCTTTTTAAGGATATACTTTGTTCCCACAAGATCAATGGAACCAACATACAAGATTGATTCGGTTATAGTTGCAACTCTTTTTGACTACGGTATATTAAACCCATATAGTCCTTTCTCGCAAACGCCTCTTATCTCATCAAAAGCCGATAGTGGGCACATATTAGATTCTACTGCCCGTCCGGAGCGTGGAGATGTGATAGTTTTTAGAAATCCACTAAGTCCAAAAACTCACCTTATGAAACGCGTTTTTGCTATTGGTGGTGATGAGGTTCAATTCACTTGTGACGGTCTTTATTTAAAACGTCCGCAAGACAAAGAATTTATTTTTGATCCGTATAAAGAACAATTTGCAGGCATATACTATGATGAAGATAGTGCAACGATATTTAATGCCTTAGAACATGAGTATCAAAAAGAGTTAAAAGAAACTCTTAATGGCACGGATACTTCAGAAATAGCTTCATCTAAATCAAATTTAGATACTCCGGATTGTCAAAATGTTTTTATATGGAAGTTAGAAAAAGATACATTTTTCATGGTTGGCGATAACCGCAATCACTCTTTTGATAGTCGTTTTTTTGGGGCAGTTCCATATAAATTTTTAGTTGGCAAAGTTAGATGGCAGCTATTTTGACACAATTTAGAAAAACACCTTGGCTGAAGATGAAAATTAAGCAAATTATCGGATCAATAAAATTTGAAGAAAGTTGTAATATTTTTTGTCAATTATAATTAAAACAAAAAATATATGATTTTATAAAACCCGCTTGAAACCACAAGCGGGTTTTAAAATATTTTTATTTCTCTAGTTTTTCTTTAAGTTTTTCTTTTTTAGATTTAGCTTTTGAAGCGGCTTTTTCTTTCTTTTCTTTTATTTTATCAACAACCTTATCTTTTTCATCTTTTGCTTTTTCACTTATGCTAGTTTCATCTTCTTTGTTAGAAGTTAGCTCTTCTTTGGTTTTAGAAGCTTTCTTTTTAAATTTATCTTTTTTATCAGAGATTTTTTCTTTCATCTCATCTTTTGCCTCATATATTTTCTTCTTACTAGCTTTTGCTTTTTCGCTTACTTCGCTCTTGCCAGTAGTAGAAATTTCACCTTTTAGGTTATCAAAAGTTTTATCTCCGATGCCATTTACATTTTTGAGATCGTCGATTGAGTTAAATTTATTTGCTTTTCTATACTCGATGATCGCGTCTGCTTTTGCACTGCCAATGCCATCAAGACTCATAAGCTCCTCTTTAGTAGCTGTGTTTAGATTGATTGCTGCCATAGCCAAAGACGCAATAGCTGCAAGTGAAACCAATATTTTTTTCATTTTTATTCCTTAAAAGTAAATTTGAAGTAAAATTCTAGCAAAGAGTGATTAATGAAGTATAAATATTGAGTAATATAAAATGATTTTAAATATAGTTTATAGGAGAAAATCCCTGAAAATTTCAGGGAAAAAGTTTTATTTTCTAAGTTCGCGAATCTTAGCTGCTTTACCGCGTAGTTCGCGTAGATAGAATAGTTTAGCTCTTCTAACACGACCTTTTCTAAGAACCTTTATCTCTTCTATAGAGTCGCTAAATATTGGGAAAATTCTCTCAACACCCACACTATTAGCACCGATTTTTCTGATGATAAATGTTTCGCCAGTGCCGCTACCACGTCTAGCTATACAAATGCCTTCAAAATTTTGAATTCTTGTTTTGTCGCCCTCATGAATACGAGTAGCCACACGCAATGTATCACCTGCACGGAAGTCAGGGATATTCTTACCAGCAATTTGAGCATTTTCAAACGCTTCAATGTATTTATTTCTCATGTTTTTCCTTATTTATGTGGCTTTAGCTTTTGATATAAATCAGGGCGAAAGTACCTTGTTTTGCAGTGAGCCATCTTGTTTTTTAAGTTGTGGATTTTAGCATGATTACCCTTTAAAAACTCTGAAACCACAAAGATGGATTTAAAATTATCAGGTTTTGTAAAAGCTGGAGCTTCAAGCAGATTATCCTCAAAGCTCTCTACTTCAAGGCTCACGTCGTTTCCTAAAACACCAGGCACGTTTCTTGATATCGCGTCACTCATACAAAGTGCAGGCAGCTCTCCGCCAGTTAAAATAAAATCACCTATGCAAAAAACTTCGTCCGCCCAAAGCTCAACAACTCTCTCATCAAGCCCTTCGTATCTACTACAAACAAAACAAATATGATCTTTTTGAGAAAGCCTTTTTGCGTCATTTTGACAAAATTTTTTACCGGCTGGCGTCAAAAATATCACATGAGCATTTTTATCTTTTTGCTTTAGAAATTTGATAGATTCATCCAAAGGCCGTGGAAACATCAAAAGCCCTGCTCCGCCTCCGATCATATAATCATCAACTTTATTATGCTTATCATTGGTAAAATTTCTTGGATTTATAAAATCAATTTCAATAAATTTATTACTAATCGCACGTTTTAAAATAGAATCACAAAAGTAAGGTTTGACTAAATTTTCAAAAAGTGTAATAAATGTAAATTTCATGAATTTTCTAAGATGTCTCTAGCGCCTTTTACCAAAATCTCTCCACTATCCAAATTTACACTTATGATAAACTGCTCCAAGTATGGAATGTAGAAATTCTTTGGTTTGCCGGCTACGATAAGCTCTTCGTCTGTTTTTATGTATAAAAGTGAATTTGAAAAATTATCTTGGATATCTTCCACAATACCCAAAATTTCACTATTTTCTACTACTTTTAATCCAATAATGTCAAACTGAAAAAATTCATCTTTTTTTAACTTGCAGCTTTTTCTAGTGAGCTCTTTTGTAGTGTAGATGGTTCTATTTACAAGTGTTTTGGCAAGGTCTAAGTCATCAAAATTTTCAAACAAAACCAGCTCTTTTTGTCTATTATAGTCTTTTATGATGAGCTGATCATTGTTTTTATCAAAAAAGGTTGCGCCTTTTTTAAATTGTTCTGGGAAGTCGCTCTTGTTGTGAAGCTTTAAATAGCCCTTTAAACCAACACATCTCCCGATGGTAGCGACTTCAACAATATCACTATTCAATAGCTTTTACCGTTACTCTATAACTTGTATTGTCTTTGGCTTTACAGCCAATAATAACGGTCTTTATAGCATTTATCATTTTGCCGTCTTTGCCGATAAGTTTTCCAGTATCAACCTTATCGGCACTTATAATAATCTCGACAAAATTTTCACCAAGCTCTTGACGCTCGATAGTTACCTTTTCAGGAAAATCAGCTATCAGCTTGGCGTATTCGTATAAAAAATTTTCAACCATTATTTTGTAATTTGCGCAACTCTGTCGCTAAGTTTAGCACCGACGCTTTTCCAGTAATCCAATCTCTCTTTGTTGAAATTTATAACATTTGGCTCAACCATAGGGTTGTAATAACCAATGCTCTCTATCCAACCGCTATCACGTCTTTTTCTGCTATCTGTAACAACTATACGATAAAAAGGTCTTTTTTTACGTCCCATTCTTGTTAGTCTTACTACTGTTGCCATATTATATTCTCCTCTTGTTTTAAATAAAGCTTAAATTTAGATAACAAATATCCAAATTTAAACCCTTTTTTCAAACAGGTCTTTTTAAATTTGCTTGTGAAAGCATATTTGCAAGTCCTTTTGCTCCGCCTTTTCCTGAAAATTTCTTAGCAAGCTTTGAAGCGTTTTCAAACTGCTTCAAAAAGCGATTTACCTCCACTTGAGATAGTCCAGAGCCAGCTGCCAAACGCCTTTTTCTGCTATTGTTTAAAAGATCTGGATTTTCACGCTCTTTTTGCGTCATAGAGTTTATCATAGCCTTAATATGCAAAATTTCTTTTGAATTATCAAGGTCTATATCTTTTATCTGATTTGCAAGACCTGAAAGTCCAGGTATCATCCCCATCAAAGACTTCATGCTACCAAGCTTTTTAACGCTTTCCATTTGATCTAAAAAGTCATTAAAATTAAACTGACCTTTCTTTATCTTTTGATTTAGGCGTTTTGCCTCTTTTTCATCTATAATAATCGATGTTTTCTCGACCAAAGTAGCTAAGTCACCCTCGCCCATTATACGGCTTACGATACGATCTGGTATAAAGCTCTCGATATCAGCTACTTTCTCGCCAGTACCGACAAATCTAAGTGGAATATTTAGCTGTTTTGCGATACTAATAGCTACGCCACCCTTTGAGTCAGAGTCGAATTTAGAAAGGATAACTCCAGAAATTCCCAAAACTTCATTAAAACTTGTAGCTGTTTTTACAGCGTCTTGTCCGCTCATAGCGTCAGCTACGTAGAAAATTTCATGTGGATTTATCGCATTTTTTACATCTTTTATCTCTTGCATCAACTTTTCATCGATCGCAAGACGACCAGCAGTATCCACCAAAAGTACGTCATAAAGGCCGCTTTTTGCTTTTTCTAGTGCTTCTTTTGCTACTTTTATTGGGTTGTTTTCATTTTCTATATAGAAAAGATCGATCTCGTTTGCAACGCAGAGCTGTCTTAGCTGCTCAACGGCCGCTAATCTTTGCAAATCACAAGCTGCAACTAAAACTTTTTTCTTTCTTAATTTTAGATAGTTTGCAAGCTTGATAGTTGTCGTAGTTTTACCGCTACCTTGCAAACCAGCCATCAAAACGATAGTCGGTGCAACTGGCGCATAGACAAAGCCTTGATTACCAGGAGCTGTTAAGATAGTCGTTAAATTTGACTTGATTGCATCTAAGAAATTCTTTTGACCAACTCCAGTTTGCTTTAGTTCGCTTTCGATAGATGCGAGTAGATCTTTAGTGACTTTATGGTGAACATCAGCTTTTAAAAGAGCTTTTTTAAGCACGTCAAGTGCGTTTTTTAGAGCTTTTTCGTCATCTACAAAACGTATCTTGCTAACGGCTAATCTAAAAGACTCGCTAATTTGTTCGAACACTAATCACCTTTCTAAGTTGTTATTAAAGGGCGTATATTACTAAATAATTTCTTTATTGCTCTTTAAATTTCAAATTTATTAGATAGCTCAAATCCAAGAGAATTAAATTCTCTTGGGATCGGCGCCTTAAATTTATAGTCTAAAAGAGCGATAGAATAAGCATGCAAAAACATTCTATTTGCCCTATTTTTGCCGTATTTCTCATCGCCAACGATAGGTAAATTTAAACTAGCCAAATGCACTCTTATCTGGTGCGTTCTGCCTGTTTTTATGGCAACTTTTACAAGCGTTTTTTTACCCGCAACCATGAGCGGTGAAATTTCACTGATCGCCTCTTTGCCATCTTTTGATATCTTAGAAAAGGCGCCATTTTTATTTTTTATCGTTAAGATCGGCTCATTTACGACCACCTCCTCGCTCATGATGCCCCTAACTGCGGCCACGTAAATTTTCTCAACCTTCATCTTTTTAAACTCATTTATGGCAAGGCTCGCAAATTCGTCATTTTTTACAAGAAGCAGCACGCCGCTTGTATCTTTATCGAGCCTGTGAAGGAGTGGAAATTTATAAATTTGACTGATTTTTTCGCTAGTTATGGCAGCAGGCTTATTAATGGCTATTAAATTTTCATCTTCAAAGATAACACTTGGCTTTGGCATCTCTTCAACGCTAAATTTAGTATTTTCGCTCATCAGTGCACGAGCAATCATCACCTTTTGCCCCTTAGCATAGACTAGTCCGCTGTCGATTAGCTCCTTTGCCTCGTTGTTTGAGATATTTTTTTGTTTGGCTAAAATTTTATACGCTTTTTCTTCACTCATAAAGTGCTCCTTATATCTTCTATGATCGCATCAGCGCTTGCTTGCACGGCGATCTTGCTCTTTTTGGCGTCACTACCCATTATGCCGCCGATCTCGCTAGCCTTTGCGATGTAGATGTTTTCAACTAGGCCAAATAGCGCCTTTTGATTAAATATAAACTCACCGCTAATTATCACTGGGTTAAATTGCGCGCACTCGATTGGATTATGCCCGCCGATATTTGGCACAAAACTGCCACCAAGCACGACTATATCGCTAATAGCATAGACATTTACAAGCTCGCCTAAAGTATCAAGCAAATTTACTTTAGCGTCAAATTTATGCCTTTGGCTAAATTTAGCAAAGCTAAAGTCATACTTTTTAGCATACTCGCTCGATAGCTTTTCAACCTCTGCAAATCTCTCAGGATGGCGTGGTGCGATGATTAAAAGATCGTTTTCATTTAAATTTAAATTATCTAAAATCATCTCTTCTTCGCCAGTATGCGTACTTGCTAGCACGATCACTCTAGCTTTTGGCTTTTCATAAAATTTATTCACACTTGGTAAAAACGCAGCTTTTATGTTGCCAACAACCTCTATTTCACCTGCTCCTAGCGTTTTTAGCCGCTCTTTATCAAGCTCGCTTTGGGCGTAAATTTTATCTATAAATTTAAAAAGATATCTGTAAAAAAAACCAAATTTCAAGTAGCTTTTGTAGCTTCTATCTGAAATTCTAGCGTTTATCAGTATCACGCGACTGCCTTTTAGCTTTGCCATGAAAACTAGCATAAGCCAAAGCTCAGCCTCAAAAATGACTAAAATTTTGCTCTTTTTTAGCCAAAATGGCAAGAAAATTTCAAATGGCAAAAATCTTGTGTTAGCACAAATTTTACTTGCCGCTTCAAAGCCCGTATTTGTCACAATGCTTATGGCTTTGCTGTCAAATTTTTTCATTAAAGGCTTAAGCGCTTGCACCTCGCCAAATGAGCAAGCGTGAAAATGCACATCTGCATCTTGAAATTTTGGATTATTAAAGAGAAAAAAACGTGCTGGGATCGATCTATGGTATTTTTTTTTGAAACTTAATAAAACTAGAAAAATAGCCCCAAAAAAATAGAGTATTGAGGCTAAAAAATAATATATTATTATCACGAAAGTGTGTTATTGCTCTTGTTTATATAAAATTCTGCCACAATGCGGGCAAGTAACGATATCTTCGCCTTTTACAACCGCAGAGAAAGTTTTATCATTTATCTGCATAAAGCAGCCATAACAAGCTTGTTTTTTAACTGGCACAACGGCTGTGTTGTGTGCCCATTTTCTGATTTTTTCATAAAATGCTAGGATTTTTTGGTTCATCGCAGCGACAAGTTTATCTTTTTTAGCATAAACCTCTTTGCGCTCTTTTTCGATCTTTTCAAGCTCAGATGAAACCTCGCTTTTTATCTTTTCTAAATTTCCTTCAAGCTCTGTTTTTTTAGCGTTTAGCTCATCTTTTTGAGCATTTTTATTGTCTATTATTTTTTCAAGTCTAGCGATCTCTTCGTTTGCTGCTTCAAGTTGCTCTTTTGCGATATCTTCTTCAAGACCTAGCGCTTTTATCTCTTTTTCGCTTTTTGCGCTTGAGCTTTTTTTAGCTACATCTTTGATCTTTGCGCTAAATTCTGCGATGTGAGCGTTTGTGCCTGATTTTTGTGATTTTAGATCATTTACCTCTTCGTCAAGTCTTTCTACATTAACCGCTATAGTTTCACACTCTTCTTCTATGCTTTTATAGGCTTTTTCTACTTCTTGTATGCGCGGTGTGAAACCGTCTATTTGTTTGTCAAGATCAGATAATTCAACTAATTGTTGCAAATATTTATTCATAATGTTTCCTTTTTTGTTAGCAATATGTAAATGGGTTTTTAGAATTGCTTATTATAACTTCAATTTTTAGATTTTGCAAATATTTTGCTAAAAAATCACTAAAATAACGCTCACTTTCATAGTGGTTTATGTCAATCAAATTTAGTCCATTTTCCTTTGCATAAAGGGCTTGGTGATACTTTAGATCGCCCGTTAAAAAGGCGTCTGCTTTGACCTCTTGGATGATATCTGCGCCGCTTCCAGTGCAGATGCAAATTTTAGAAATTTCATCTTTTGCATGAACGGCTCTTAAATTTTCTAACCCAAGTTTTTCTTTTACAAATTTACAAAGCTCGCTAAATTTCATATTCACATCAGCGTAGATCAAAAAGCCCTCTTTGCTTGAAATTTCAAGCCCCAAAACCTGCGTCACAAATTTTTCATTTAAAAATGCAAGGTCAGCGTTTGTGTGAAGCGAGATGAGCGAGATATTTTTTATCATCATCTCTCTTATGAGCGAGCTTGGATAAAAGCTGTAGTCTAGGCGCTTTAACCCCTTAAAAATGAGCGGATGATGGGTGATGATGAGCGAGTTTGGCAAGACATTTTGCAAAAGCTCGCTATCAAGATCAAGGCTTAGATAAATTCGCTCAAATTTGCTGTCAAATGAGCCAACCTGCAGGCCGCTATTATCCCAGCCCTCTTGGCTCGCAAATGGGCAAATTTCATCTAAGTTTTTATAAATTTCAGCTATTTTCATCAAATTTTACTTTTGCTCTAAGCTCTCTTTATATGTTAGCGCGCACTCTTTGGCTAGCTCGCGAATTTTTAAGATGTAGTCTTGTCTTTGCGTCACGCTGATCGCTCCGCGCGCGTCAAGGACGTTAAATGTATGAGCTGCAAGCATGCAGTAGTCGTAGGCTGGCAGTGAAATTTTAGCCTCCAAGCAGCGTTTGCACTCGTTAAATGCGTTTTCAAACTGGTTAAAAAGCATATCAACGTTTGCCACTTCAAAGTTATATTTACTCCACTCATATTCGCCTTGTTTATGCACATCAGCGTAGGTTACGATGTTGCCATTAGAGTCGTCCCAAACGATGTCATAGACGCTATTTACGTCTTGTAGATACATAGCTAAGCGCTCAAGGCCGTATGTTATCTCGCCAGATATGAGCTCGCAGGCGATGCCGCCAACTTGTTGAAAATAGGTAAATTGCGTGACCTCCATACCATCTAGCCAGACCTCCCAGCCAAGCCCCCAAGCGCCAAGTGTAGGGCTCTCCCAGTTGTCTTCGACAAAGCGGATGTCGTGATTTTTCAAATTTAAACCAAGTCTTTCAAGGCTTTTTAGATAAAGCTCTTGGATGTTCTCTGGGCTTGGTTTTATAAGCACTTGAAACTGATAGTAAGCGCCAAGGCGGTTTGGGTTTTCGCCGTATCTGCCATCAGTCGGACGGCGGCTTGGAGCTACGTATGCAGTCGCCCAGGGCTTTGGTCCAAGGCTTCTTAAAAATGTCGCTTGGTGATATGTGCCAGCACCTGCTGGCATGTCGTATGGCTGAAGTATGACGCAGCCTTGCTCTTGCCAATAGTTTTGAAGCGTTAGTATTATTTGTGAAAATGTCATTTTTTGCCTTTTATTTTATTGATATATAAATTTCTATTTTATTTTTTAGGTATTTTTCAAAGTCTGTTTTATAGGCTCTTTCTAGCTCACTACTTTCAAAATATCTCCAAATTTCACCCCAAAATTGTGCAACATTTTGTGGCTCATTTGCAAAACTAAAAAGAGCATATTTTCCACTTTGTATCTTTAAATTTTCATCACCTTTTTGGTGCGATCTTATGCCGATGAAGTTATCATAATGTCCATTAAGATCACTTTCGTAGTTGCAGTAAACGCTATAAATTTCACTCTTGCCATCATAGTATTCACTCATAAATTTAGACCATAAAGCTGGGATTTTACCCTCATCGCCTATCTCGTCTTCATTTTTAGTGCGAGTTTTTACTCCGTAAATTTCAAAACCATCATCTAAATTTATAATCTTCATAAACTACTTTTGTCCGTTAAAATTTTCAACCGCTTGGTTCCACATGAGCTTGTATTTTCGTTTTAAAAACTCAACTTCATCTTGTGAAATTTTAAGCTGTTTTGTAAGTGTTTCGACCGTTTTTCTATCCTCGTCATAGAGCTCTTGCATCGAAATGAGTGCCTCTTTTAAAAATTTATTCTCATTTCTTAAGGTCTCAAGCGTCTCATCTTTTGCGTCAAGCACCTTTTCGTGTAAATTTAGTATCGTGCCGATCGTCTTTTCGACAAAGGTAAAACCATCTTGGCTTTGCGGCTGCAAGGATAAATTTTGCGAAACACTAGGCACCACGCTCATCGTTCCCTCGCTCGCTTCTATCAAAATTTCTCCATTTTCCTCTTTGGTTTTCAAAACGCCACGATTTATCATATCCTCGATAACTTCGCGCTCCAAGTGCACAAGTTTGCAAAATTCATCAACTCCAAGATAGGTCTGCACCGCTTCTCCTTTTATAGTATCACTTCAACCTTTGAAGAGTCTTCCTCTAAAGCCTTTATCTTTGCCTCTCTGTCGGCCTTTAGCGCACTTGCTAGCCCCTCATCTTCAATGGCTAAAATTTGCACCGCAAGATAGGCTGCATTTATCGCACCAGCCTTGCCGATAGCCAATGTCGCCACTGGCATGCCACTTGGCATTTGCACGGTTGAGTAAAGTGCATCAACGCCGCTTAGAGCTGAGCCAGCCATTGGTATGCCGATCACTGGTTTTGTTGTATTTGCAGCGATCGCACCAGCTAGGTGAGCTGCCATGCCAGCAGCTGCGATGAATACTTTTGCACCCTTTTTCTCGGCATTTGCGACGTATTCGCTAGTTCTTTTTGGGCTTCTGTGGGCTGAGCTGATTATCAGCTCATATTTTACGCCAAATTTCTCCAGAGTCTTTGCCGCCTCGCTAACGATCTCATAGTCGCTTTTACTTCCCATTATAATAGAAACAAATTTCATATCTTCTCCCTTAAAAAACTAAATTTTGGCAGCTTAACGCTGAGATTTATCTCATTTTCATTGCCACTATGAATTTCACTCATGACCTTGCCTTTTTTGGTGATGAGCTGTTTAAATTTGATAAATTTCTTGCCATCTTGTGAATAGACCTTTGAAATTTCATTTTCACTATCATCTATGTGTGAGCCAGTTGGCGCCACGATCTCGTAGCTCTTATCTGGGAAAATTTTATACTTGCACTTAAAAAACTCACCGTCTTCACTTATAGCATTTACCTGATGAGTGCCCTCTTCTAGGCTGCTCGTGTGATTTTGCGTATCGGTTCGCTCATAAGGTCTATGCACCAAGTAGCCGTCCGTAAAACCGCGATTTTTCAGCGTATTTATCTCATTTTCATAAATTTGCGCGTCAAATTTATCATCCATGGCATCATCTATCGCCATTTTATAGGCTCTTGCCGTGCAGGCTGCGTAGTACTCGCTCTTTGTGCGGCCCTCTATCTTAAAGCTGTCAATGACACCGCTACCAACGATCTCTTTGATGTGTGAGATGAGGCAAAGATCTTTTGAGTTCATGATGTGAGTGCCGTTTTCGTCCTCTTCTAGGCGGAAAAGCACGCCGCTCTCTTCATTTTTGGCGTAGAGTTCATACTTAAATCTGCAGTCATTTGCGCAGCTGCCGCGGTTTGACATACGTCCGCTTTGCACTGAGCTTACTAGGCACCTGCCAGAGTAGGCAAAGCACATCGAGCCATGGACGAAAATTTCAATGTCAAGGGTTGGAATTTCCTCTTTTATCTTTATAACATCTTTTAAATTCATCTCGCGTGCCACGACGATGCGTTTTGCGCCCATGTCGTGATAAATTTTGGCGTCCAAAACGTTCATAACGTTTGCCTGAGTTGATAGGTGTATCTCGATATCTGGAGCGATCTCTTTTGCTAGGCTCATGACACCTGGAGTTGCGATGATAAAGGCGTCTGGCTTCATCGCCGAGATGGTTTGCAGGTGCCTTTTTAGCGGCTCTATCTGAGAGTTGAAAGGAAAGGCATTTATGGTCGCATAAAATTTCTTTCCCTTTTCGTGTGTGTAGTCTATCGCCTCTTTGAATGTTTCAAGGTTAAACTCCCTTGCCGATCTAGTCCTTAGCGAAAAGCTAGCCACCGAACCATAAACAGCGTCGGCTCCGTATTCAAGGGCGATTTTAAGTTTTGTTAAATTTCCAGCTGGAGATAAAAGCTCAGGCTTTTTTAGCACTATTTTTTACCTAGACTTTCTATCAAGGCTTCGATGTCATCGTTGCTGACAAGGTTTTCAGTCGTTGTATCACCAGCGATATGAACAGCAGATCCCACGCGCTTATCATCATCGATACGACCTTCAAACAATGTATTCATATATTTGCTAAGCGCCCTCATAACGTTGATAACACGCTCTATCTTTTGTCTGTGGATGTCTTGATACTGCATCATATCCATAGCCATCATGATCTCATCTTGTCCCATTTGTAAATTTGAGATGATATTATCTATCGTGCCAAGAAGCGAGTTATTTTTCTCTAAAGCTTCGCTAAATGCAGCGATATTTGGAAATTTCTCACTTAGTGTCGTAAATAGCTCAACGTTTGAGTTTATCGCGTCTTTTAGGCTATTTGAGTCGCTCTCAGCGTCCATAAAAAAGTTATTTATAGTCTCAAGCTTGTCAAACATCTGAGTAGCTTTCTCTTCGCTATCTCTTGTCACATCGTCAAGCTGATGTACCATTTTATGGTCTTCAGTCGGTGGTGGTGGTGGCCAAACGCCGTCCGCACTCACTCTGTAGTTTTCGCTCTGTTTTGAGCTACTCTCTGACTTTGCTTGTGGCTCATCTGCTTTAGCACTCATTGCCTCTGCAACTTCTGCTACCTCGTCTATATCCTCTTTGACGTCCGCGACCTCTTGGCTGGCATCTTTAGTATCACCTAAATCATCCTCTAATCCGCCCGCCATAAGCGCGTCAAGTTCCTCTTGGGTCATAAAAGCTCCTAATAAAATTTGCCTTGATTATATAGGATTTAAATAAAAAGAAAGTTTAAAAAGTATGCGTTTATCTTTAAATTTATCAAATTTTAGGTAGCATTTTTGAAAAATAAACGACTTTAAAAGGCTAAAAATGACCGTCGATCTTCACAACCACACACCGCTTTGCAACCACGCAGTTGGCGAACCGCTAGAATTTGTGAGATGCGCCATAAAAGCTGGCACAAGATACTTTGGCTTTAGCGATCATGCACCGATGAACTACGATGAAGCTTATAGAATGAAATTTGAAGAGATGCAAAGCTACGAAGACGAAATTTTACGTTTAAGAGAGGAATTTAGCGGTGAGATAGAAATTTTACTTGGCTACGAGATGGACTTTTTAGATGGCTTTATGGATGAGCGAGTTTTTGCTAGAAAGGTTGATTATCTAATAGGCTCTGTGCATTTTTTTAACGGCTGGGCGTTTGACAACCCTGAATTTATCGGCGATTACGAGGGCAAAGACTTGGATCAAATTTGGCAAGAGTATTTTGACCACATAGAAAGGTCAGCTAGGCTTGGTAAATTTGACATCATGGGGCACATCGATCTTTTAAAGCTATTTAAATTTTTACCAAAAAAAGATGTCAGGATCCTAGCCAAAAACGCGATAAAAGCGATAAAAGAGGCAAATTTAGTAGTTGAGATAAACGCAGCTGGTTTTAGAAAGCCTATCGGCGAGCAATATCCAAGCGTAAATTTACTTGAGCTAATTGCCGAAAATGACATAACCATCACCTTTGGCTCAGACGCTCACGCCAAAGAAGATATCGGCAAAAACGGCGAAATTTGCGAGCAGATAGCTAGAAATTTGGGATATTCAAAGTGTGCGATATTTAAAAATAGAGATAGAGAATTAGTAAAATTTTAGTTTGGGGTCAAATAAAATATAAAGATAATCTTAAATATAAAATTTTGTGATACAATACGAAAATTAAAAACCAGAAGGAGATAAAAAATGGGAAAATTTGTCCAAAACATCGATCATTTTTTTGATTTTTGCAAAGAAAATGAAGTTAAATTTGTAGATTTTAGATTTACCGATCTAAACGGCGCTTGGCACAGCATAAGCTACAACATAAAAGCTGTTACAAAAGAGAATTTCACAAACGGCATCCCAATGGACGCTAGCTCGATGAACGGCTGGCAGCCTATCGACAAGAGCGATATGATAATGAAGCCAGAAGCGACATCGGCGTTTTTGGACCCATTTACCTCTGATATCACAGTCGTTGTTTTTTGCGATATCTACGACATTTACAAAGGTCAAATTTATGAAAAATGCCCTCGCTCGATCGCAAAAAGAGCGATGCAATATGTAAAAGATAGCGGACTTGGCGACGAGGCATATTTTGGCCCTGAGAATGAATTTTTTGTATTTGACAACGTCAAAATCATCGATAGCCCAAACTGCGCGATGTATCAAGTAGATAGTGAAGAAGGCGAGTGGAACGACGCTGCAGACTTCAAAGATAGCTACAACACAGGTCACCGCCCACGCAGAAAGGGCGGCTACTTGATGACTCAGCCAATCGACAGCATGGTCGATCTAAGGGCTGAAATGATGCAAGTTTTAGAGCAAGTTGGTCTTGAAGTATTTTTAGGACACCACGAGGTCGCACAAGGTCAAGGCGAGATCGGCGTGAAATTTGGCAACTTAGTCGAGGCTGCTGACAACGTTCAAATTTACAAATACGTCGTTCGCATGGTCGCTCACCTAAACGGCAAAACAGTTACATTTATGCCAAAACCGCTTTATGGCGACAACGGCAGCGGTATGCACGTGCACCAATCAGTCTGGAAAGATGGTAAAAATTTATTTTATAAAGAGGGCAACTACGCAAATTTAAGTGACTTTGCAAGGCACTACATCGGCGGCGTTTTAAAACACGCAAGAAGCGTTGCAGCTTTCACAAACCCGAGTACAAACAGCTACAAACGTCTAATCCCGGGCTTTGAAGCGCCATCTATCCTCACCTACTCTAGCCAAAACCGCTCGGCTAGCATCCGCATACCTTACGGCGCTGGCGAGAAGTCAGTTAGGGCTGAGATGAGATTCCCTGATAGCACGGCAAACCCTTACCTAGCCTTCTCAGCGATGCTAATGGCAGGCCTTGACGGCGTTAAACACAAATACGAGCCAGTTGGTCCGATGGATGAAAATTTATTTAAACTTCACCTCGATGAGATCAGAGAACGCGGCATAGAGCAGCTCCCACACACACTTCGTGGTAGCCTTGAAGCGCTTATCCGCGATAACGAATACCTAAAACCGATAATGAGCGATCTTTTCATCGACACTTATCAGCACATGAAATTTGAAACTCAGGTTTGGCCTTACGAAGCACGTCCAACCGCTTATGAGTTTAAGACTTGCTTCTCTTGCTAAAACGCAATCTCCAAGCTTTTTTGGGCTTGGAGATTTTTTTTAATCAAATTTAAAATATAAAATCCTGCGACTATTAAATTTAAATCTAAATCCGATAAGCATTATCGCTTAGAAATTTTTTAACTACAACAGATAAATTTTAAATTTAAAAATATAAAGTCTATATAGTTAAATTTTGGTCTAAATTTGGCTTTACGAATAAGAATAAATTTTAAATTTAATAAGCCCAAACTCATGCAAATTTAGAAATTTAAGCTCATATCCAAAAAAGCCATGGCGGATAAATTTAAGACTTCAAGCTTTAAATATAAAAAACAAAAACACCTATCTAAATTTTGGCTACTTTTGTTTAGAAAATTTTTGTCCAAAAGGATAATTTAAAAAAATTAACAAGTCATAGACATTGTAAATTTGTTTTTTTAGTTTAGAGATTTTTGCCTAGCAAAAAAATGGTCATAGCAGATAAATTTTTGGCTTTAAATTTAAGCATCAAAAACAAAAACAACAAGCTAAATTTGACTAATTTTATTTAGAAATTTTTGCTTTAGAAAGGTTACATTTAATAAGCCTAAGTTCATGCAAATTTAGAAATTTAAGTTTATATCCAAAAAAACCGCATCGGATAAATTCTTAAACTTCAAATTAGAAATATAAAAATCCTACGGCGGTTAAAAATTTGAATTAAATTTTTATTTTTGCAAACAGGGGATAATTTACCATAATTTTTAAATTTATCTGCCTCATTAAAAAGTTCAAATTAATAAGCTCTAGCTCTTTTTAAATTTTTGCAATATAAATTTGAGATTTTTATTTAGTCAGGATAGCAACAGCAGATAAATTTATTAAAAAAGCTAAATTTGACCACTTTTATTTAAAAATTTACGCCAGAAAAGTCAAATTTAAAGCGCTAAATAAAGCAAATTTACAAAACAGCCAAACCCCTAGCTATTTTGCACTTCAGGCTGTCCAAAGAGCCTATTTGCCTCTTTTATCACACCCTCTTCTCTTTGCTTTTTAAGCTCTTCTGGGCTCTTGCTCTGACTTAGCGACATCAGCTCTTTTGCAAAGTCATTTTGTGGCTGAGATAGCGCATTTACCTCGGTTTGTCGTGCCACAACAGGCTCTTTTACTGGCTCATCTTTTTGCTCGTCTTTCTGCCTAGCCTTTATCTTGGCGATCTCCTCGTCAAGGTAGCTATATTTATCCTGTGGCTCTTGTGGTTTAGTTTGAGGCTCAGGCTTTGCGGCAGGAATTTGTGTTTTGGCATTTACAATCTTGATCTTTTTACCAAAAATTGTATGTAAAATTTCATGCATTACGCCCCAGCTTTTTTTGAAAAACGCGAGCTCATCGCCAGTTGCATTGACGACCAAGCCAAGCTCATTTTCATTTAAAAAGCTAAAACTTATGTGATTTTTAAAAATTTCTCCAAGCTCAAAGCTTCTATCATAAATTTTTGCCACAAACTGCTCGTATGGCGTCTTTGGCGCCTCTTTTATGGCTAAAATTTGCTCACTCACACCAGCTTTTGGCTCCAGGGTCACGCTAGGCTCGCTTTTAGCAAGCTTTATCGCTTCATCGATATCTTGCAGATTTAGCGCCTCTATCATCATAAAAAGCATAAGCATCAATACAAAGCCGTTGTCACTTGATACGCTTAGCATCGACTTTGCCTGCGCCAAAATCCTAAAAAATCTCTCATATATAAGAAGCGAAAATTTTGGGTCGTTGTCTAAAAATCTCTGCTTTAAATTTGCCAAAATTTCATCTATGATCATCTCTGGCTCATAGGTCTCAAGCTCGGTCACAAGCACTCTAATGGCGTTTTTATCGGCATTTGCGACGTGCTCGATGATCTGCTCGATCCTACTTGGATCAAGAAGTCCGAGCATCGCTGCCACGCTTGATTTTGTGATATTGCCAGCGCTATAAATGATAGCTTGATCAAGCAGCGTTAGCGTATCTCTTAGCGAGCCGCCGCCGCTTCTAGCTAGTATCTCAAGCGCCTCCCTCTCGTAGCTCACGCCCTCTTTGCTAAGGATAAATTCAAGATGTTTTACGATCTCATATCTGCTTATCTGCTTAAATCTAAAATGCTGCGTCCTTGAAAGCACCGTCGTTGGAAGCTTAAGCGGGTCGGTAGTTGCAAGGATAAATTTAACGTAGCTTGGCGGCTCTTCAAGCGTTTTAAGGAGGGCATTAAACGCCTCTTTTGTTAGCATATGCACTTCGTCGATGATGAAAATTTTATATCTAGCAGCCGTAGGAGCGTACTTTGTCTGCTCGATGAGTTCTCTTATGTCGTCGATCTTTCTGTGGCTAGCTGCGTCCATCTCGATGATGTCCATGTGGCGCGACTCATTTGCCATCACGCACTGCGCGCAGACCTCGCAAGGCCTAGAAGTTGGCCCTTTCTCGCAGACCAAAGCCTTTGCAAATATCCTAGCGCTCGATGTCTTGCCGCTTCCCCTAAGGCCTGAAAACAAATAAGCATGGCTCACTCTGTTCTCATCAAGTGCGTGGGTTAGGCTCTTGCTTACGGCTTCTTGTCCGATGAGCTCGTCAAAATTTTTTGGTCGATATTTTAGGGCTAGTGCTTGCAACTGCTTTCCTTTTTGCAATTTTAATTTGCTGATTTTATAAAAAAAGGCATAAATTTATGGTTATGATAAAGTTAAATTTTGCTAAATTTAAGCCAAACTTTAGCGAGAAGGATAAATTTGCAAGCATTTATATCTGGATTTTTCACCTCTTTATCGCTCATTTTAGCCATTGGCGCGCAAAACGCATTTGTGCTAAAACAGGGCATCAAAAGAGAAAATATCTTTATCATCTGCCTTATTTGCGCTATTAGCGACGCTGTCTTGATCTTTGCGGGAGTTTTTGGGCTTGGCAGCCTCGTGCAAAACTTCCCCATCATCAAGCAAATAACCCTATATGGCGGCTTCTTATTTTTGCTATTTTACGCGCTAAAGAGCTTTCACTCATGCTTTTTCAAGGATCTTCGCATGGATACGAGCAGCGATTATGCCAGATCAAATTTAAAGAAAAATATCCTTTTAACTCTCGCATTTACTTGGTTAAATCCTCACGTCTATCTTGACACGATGATACTAATAGGCTCGGTTTCGACTAAATTTAAAGATGAAAATTTGATATTTGGCGTGGGTGCTAGCCTTGCTTCATTTTGCTTTTTCTTCGCACTTGGCTATCTGGCTAGGTTTTTAGCACCCATCTTTGCAAGGCCTATCTCTTGGAAAATTTTAGAGTTTTTTGTCGGCCTCATCATGCTCGCCCTTGCTTTCATGCTCGTTTTTGCTAGCTTCTAGCCTCTTTTTTAGCGCCTCTTTTTTGCGAAGTTCGAGCTGGTAGGCTTCATTTAGCGCGTCTTCGCCATCTAAATTTGCTCCGTCTAAAAATTTGCGGTAGTCTTCAAACTGCCTATTTTTTATCCCCCAAAGCACGCCAAAAAGCAGGGCCGCCCCCATCAAAACAGAGATAAAAACAAGCATCGCAAGAGTCGTTGTATCCACTATTTATCCTTAAATTTTCTAACTATAAAAAGCGAGTTTAGTATCACACTAAGCGAGCTTGCCGACATAAAAAGCGCGGCAAATAGCGGCATGACGTAGCCACAGACGGCAAATGGCAGGCTAAGGGCGTTATAAAGCAGGCAAAATAGCAAATTTTGCTTTATCGTTTTATAGGTAAATTTTGAAATTTTCACCGCTTTTGCAAGGCTTTGAAGGCTGTCATCAAGTAGCACCACGTCGCTTTTTTCTAAGCTCACGGCCGCGCCACTTCCCATGCAAATAGCCACGTGGGCAAGGCTTAGCGCGGCTGCGTCGTTTATGCCGTCTCCTACCATCAGCACGTTTTTGCCATGCTGCTTAAGACCAGCTATAAATTTAGCCTTTTCATCAGGCAGCATCCCAGCTCCAAACTCGCTCACGCCAAGCTCACTTGCCACGTTTTTTACCACATTTTGCACATCGCCACTTAGGATACACACCTTCATACCAGCGATCTTTAGCTCCTCTATTAGCGCCTTTGCTTCGGGCTTTACGCTATCTTTTAGGTAGAATTTAGCCACCAGCTCGCCATGCTTGCCAACAAAAAAGCTCACATTTTCTTCGCTCTCTTCAAATTTCACCCCGTTTTCAGCCAAAAAGCGCTTGCTCCCAGCCACAAAACGCTCACCTGCGATATCAGCGCTAACTCCCTTTGCTACGCTTAAATTTGCATTTTCAAGCTCAACTTTTTTTGCACCTTTTTGCTTTAAAAACTCAGCCACCGCCACGCTTATTTGGTGGTTTGAGATAAGGCAAAGCGAGTAAATTTTATCGATACTCACGCCCTCTTTTATAAAAAACTCGCCAACTTCAAATTTAGCCCTTGTAAGCGTCCCAGTCTTGTCAAAGACCGCCACGTCGCACTTTGCAAGGCTTTCAAAAAATTTAGCCTCCTTAAAAAGCACCTTGTTTTTAAAGGCCACTCCAAGGGCACAAACGCTGCTAACTGGCGTGGCAAGGGCAAGCGCGCAAGGACAAGCGATCACGATAACGCTCACAGCTGTCACTATCGCTTCTGAAAAGCTAAATTTAAAGTACCAAAACCAAAATGTAAAAAATGCCAGAGTTAGCACGCTAAGAGAGAATTTCGAGGCGATTTTATTGACTGCTAGCTCGATATTTGGCTTTTTTAGCTCTGCGTTTTGGAGTAAATTTATAAGCTTATTAAGATATGAGTTTTTAAAAATTTGCCTTGCTTCATAGACGATCTGCCCGTTTAAGCAAACGACGCCGCTTTTTACCTCGCTACCAGAGCTTAGCAAAAGTGGCAAACTTTCGCCTGTTAAGCTTGAGCTATCGATGCTTGCCTCGCCACTAAGCACCACGCCATCAAGTAGCGCCCTCTCGCCAGCTCTTAGCACTATCTTTTCGCCTAAATTTACATCTTTTGGCTCTTTTAAAATGTCCTTGCCGTCCTCTAAAACGCACACCTTTGCAAGCAACATATCGCTTAAAAAATTTGAAGTCTCAAGTGCCTTTTTCTTGCCTAAAATTTCTAAAAATTTACCGATAAAAACAAAGGTTATGATCATCGCAACCGAGTCAAAATAACTCTCGCCGCTTCTTGTAAGCATCGCAAATATCGAGTAGATATAGGTTATGCTAGCCCCCGTGATGACAAGCAGGTCCATATTTGGCGAGGCGTTTTTAATGGCGATTTTTGCCCCCTTGAAAAACTCGCTACCAGTGTAGAAAAGCACAGGCGTTGCCAGCACAAACTGCGCGAAGCTTAGTAGGTCCTTCACGTCGCTTCTTATACCGCTAAAGTAGCCGCCATACTGCGCGATCGCCAGCCACATGATATTCATCGTGGCAAAGACGCCAACAAGCGCTTTTGCGTAGAAATTTCGCCTTTTTTTGACTAGCTCATCCTCTTTTTGGCTCGCCGCGTAGGCCTTTGGAGTGTAGCCAACGGCATAAATTTTCTCGATTATCTGCTCCACCAAAAGCTCTTGCTCATCGTAAACGATGACTGCCTTTTGGCTAAGCGAGTTGATATTTACCTCCAAGATGCCAGGTAGGCTAAAAAGTGCCTTTTCAAGCAGCCAGATGCACGCTGAGCATGTGATACCGTCAATCAGAAGTGAAATTTTAGAAAACTCGCCCTCTTTTGTCACTAGCTCGCTAAAATTTGCAGCTAAATTTTTGACATTTGCACCGCTACTTGCAGGCATTAGCGTGTTTTTGCCAAGCCTCTCGTAAAACTCGCCAAGGCCACTTTCATTTAAAATTTCATAGACGCCTTTGCAGCCGACACAGCAAAATTTAAGCCCGCCCTTAGCCTCTATCATCGCGCTTTCATCAAAGCTTTGCTTGCAGTGAGAGCACCTACACTTCACGGACGCTTCTTTTTAAGCTGGTCTAAATAGCCATATATCGTGATCTTTGAGACATTTAGCTTGGCTGCCACGACCTCGATAGCACCCTTGATATTAAAAATGCCCTTTTCGTTCATAAAGCCAACAAGCTCAAGCTTTTGCTCTTTTTTAAGCTTCTTGCCCTCGTTTTTGGCGATAATCTTGTCGATTAAGCCTAGGACGATCTTTGTCACGTCGTCGTTTTGCTCGCCATCTGGCTCATTTTCACCAGTTTTTAAGAAATTCCCAGCCATTTCAAAAAGACTCTTTGCTACGCTCGCATCGACATTTACACATATCGCCCCTATGATCTCGCCTGCTTCATCTCTGATAAAAGCGGTTGAAGACTTTACCAGCTTTTCGTCCTTTGTAAAAAAGTAGTTTGCCACGTAGTCGTCTTTGAAATTTTTGCTGTTTAAGACCTCGCTTACAAGGTGGTCAAAGCTTTGTCCGACCTTTCTGCCAGTGACGTCGCCAGCTACATAGACGACCGAGCGCTGTGGGTTTGAGAGATCGTGTAGCACGACTTCGCAGGCAAATGGCGAGCTTTTTTGTATGAGATTTGCCGTTGGGATAAATGCCTTTAATATAGGATGCATAAGGCGCCATTTGATTTTGTTTAAGTTTAGCCAAAAATATTTTTTTAAATTTTTCGATAATAAAAAAATATAATTTTTTTATGAAAAATTTGTAAAAATTTAAGTGAAAAATAATAATTTTTTTATCTATAATTTTTAAATTTTTAAGGGAGAAAAATATGAAAAATTTTACGAAACCGAAATTTCAAAAAGAAAAAAAGGCTCACTACTCTTTAGCTACCGAACACAACGGCATCCTCTACATCTCAGGTCAGCTTAGCATGGACCCTGAGACTAGGCAAATTCCAGAGGGGCTAAAGGCACAAACAAGGCAGGCTTTAAAAAACCTTGATAACGTGCTAAACCTGGCAAATGCGACAAGAAATGATATCTTGATGTGCCGCATCTATACGCCAGATATCGACTTTTGGGACGAGATAGACGACGAGTATGCGCTATTTTTTGGCGATCACAAGCCAGCTCGCGTCGTAGTGCCGACAAACAAACTTCACTTTGGCTGCCTGCTAGAGATCGAAGCCACAGCGATACTTGATAGAAAAATTTAAAAGGAGCGAAAATGCCTAAATTTATCTGCTCAAAGTGCTGCAATAGCACAGATTTTGAGACACCTATATTTGCGTGCGAGTGTGGCGGGCTTTATGATCTGGAGTTTAAGCCAGCCAAATTTGATCTAAATTTGATCGACCAGCACGAGTTTAGCCTCTTTAGATACCGCGAGTTTTTCCCTATCAAAAATGAGCTCTGGCGTGACATCAGCCTTGGCGAAGGGCTAACAAAGAGCGTGAAATTTGATGGCTCACTCTACCTTAAAATGGACTATGCGATGCCAACGCTTTCCTTTAAAGATAGGGGTGCTGTGATGCTTATTTGGTTTTGTAAAACTTATGGCATCAAAAAGATCTTGCAAGATAGCAGCGGAAACGCTGGAAACTCGGTAGCTGCCTACGCTGCAAGAGCTGGCATAGAGTGTGAAATTTACGTCCCAAAAGGCACAAGCGAGAAAAAGATAAAGATGCTTGAGTACTACGGCGCAAAGGCGGTTGTCTTTGACGGCATGCGCGACGAGACGGCAGATGCTTGTAGAAAAAGGGCAAAAGATGAGGGCATATTTTACGCAAACCACGTATTTAACCCGCTTTTTTATCAAGGCACTAAAACATATATATATGAAATTTACGAGCAGCTTGGCTTTGTCCCTGAAAATTTATTTCTGCCAGTTGGCAACGGCACCTTGCTAATAGGCTGCGAGATCGCTTTAAAAGAACTTTTTGAGGCTGGAGTGATCAAAAAGCTACCTAAAATTTTTATAGTCCAAAGTGAAAATTGCGCGCCGTTTCTTGGGGCGATAAGCGAGCCAGTTGCGATAAAAGCTAAGCCAACTTTGGCTGAGGGCATAGCGATCGCAAAACCTGCTCGTGGCGCCGAAATTTTAGCTAGCAACTACGCTGGCGAGCGCGAGGTGATCACGATAAAAGAAGATGAGATCATGCCAGCTAGAAATTTCCTAGCAAGCCGCGGCTTTTACGTCGAGCACACCACAGCAGCCATCTACGCCGCCTACGCAAGCTACGCAAAATCGCACAAGATAGAGGGCAAAAGCATCATCTCGATGTGTGGTGCTGGGCTAAAAAGCGAGCATTAAGATAAATTTGCAGGTCATTTTGCCTGCAAATTTGCCTATTTTAGCGACTTTGGTTGTGGCATTTCTTGACAACAAAGTTTTATTTTTATAAAATGCCAAAACTTTCAAAAAACTTTTGAAGCCCAGAATTCTGCAATCTTATCCCCGCATTTAAAGAGGAAAAATGGAAAACAATAACCAAACCGAGCAAAGTGCTGCTCAAAGCGCAAAAACTACAAAAAAACATCAAGCATCAAGAACCCACGTACCAGTCGACGGACACAAGATCGAAGAGCTAAGAACGCTTAGCTTAGATGAGCTAGTGCAGATCGCAAATGGCGTTGGCGTCGAAAATCCACGCGAATTTCGCAGGCAGGATTTGATATTTGAGATACTAAAAACCCAGACAAAACAAGGCGGCTTTATACTATTTACTGGAATTTTAGAGATCACAAACGAGGGCTACGGCTTTTTAAGAGCTGTTGATGCAAATTTAAGTGACAGCTCAAACGACGCTTATGTTTCAAACTCTCAGATCCGTAAATTTGCGCTTCGTGTGGGCGACATCATCACCGGCCAAGTAAGAGAGCCAAAAGATCAGGAGAAATACTACGCTCTTTTAAAGATCGAAGCGGTAAATTATATGCCTCTAGCAGACGCAAAAGAGAGGCCGCTTTTTGACAACCTAACCCCGCTTTTCCCAACCGAAAAGCTAAATTTAGAGTATGATCCGATGAAGCTAACGGGCCGTGTGCTCGACCTTTTCACGCCTATTGGCAAGGGTCAGCGTGGCCTCATCGTCGCACCTCCAAGAAGTGGTAAAACTGAGCTTATGAAAGAACTAGCTCACGGCATCGCCAAAAACCACCCAGAAGCCCAGCTAATGGTGCTTCTAGTCGATGAGAGACCAGAAGAGGTTACCGATATGCAGCGCTGCGTAAAAGGCGAGGTATTTAGCTCGACATTTGACCTGCCAGCACTTAACCACGTCCGCGTAGCAGAGCTAGTCATCGAAAAGGCAAAACGTCTAGTTGAGATGGGCAAAGATGTCATCATCTTGCTTGATAGCATAACCCGTCTAGCACGTGCCTACAACACAGTGACCCCGCCAAGCGGCAAGGTACTAACTGGCGGCGTAGACGCAAATGCACTTCACAAGCCAAAACGCTTCTTTGGCGCAGCTAGAAATATCGAACACGGCGGCTCTCTAACCATCATCGCAACCGCACTTATCGACACTGGCTCACGTATGGACGAAGTGATATTTGAAGAGTTTAAAGGCACTGGAAACAGCGAGATCGTGCTTGACCGCAACATCTCAGACCGCAGAATTTACCCAGCTATCAACGTGCTAAAATCAGGCACCAGAAAAGAAGAGCTACTTCAAAAGCCTGATGAGCTTCAAAAAATTTGGGCTATTCGCTCTGCTATCGCGACAATGGATGATGTCGAAGCGCTTAAATTTTTATACGCAAAAATGCTAAAAACAAAAGATAACAAAGAGCTTCTCTCTATCCTAAACGAGTAAATTTAACTGAGCTTGAAGCGCTTGCTTTGAGCTCAAATCACTTCATTTAAAACATATAACTCCAGCTTTCTAGCCAAAAATATCTTAGAAATTTTGAATTTTCTAGCTCTTGCTATTATAAAAGAGATTACGATTTTTAAACGATTATTTACTAAATTTTTCTATGTCTTGATTGATTAAATTTTCATACTCGCAAAGCTCGTTGCAAGTCTTCTTGCTCTGCTCGATAAGCTCATCAAATTTAAATCCAAGCATCACGATACGATAAAGGTTTGGCTTGTGTTTTCGCCAGTTGTAAAGCGTTGCGACATCAACGTCTAAATGATAAGCCATATCACGTTTTGTCATCTTAGCCACTTTACACTCCTTTTTTCGAGTGATTTTATAAATTTTATTCTGATAAGAAAACAATTGAATTATTTTATGTTTTTTATTAATTTCATTGAATATTTAAACTTTATTTAATATAAGAAAATTTAAAATAGCCACGTAACATTTTTTAAATAAGGAGTAAAAATGAAAAATGTAGTTTTAAAAGTTGCTTTAGGTTTAAGCCTAGCTAGTGCCGCTGCTTTAGCGCAAGGAGCCTTTGTAGGAGTTGAGGGAGATTACTCTTTTGGATCAAAGCTTACTGTAAAAGGCGATGACGGCTCAAAGATCAAATTTAAAAAAGCTCAACCAGGTCTTGGTATAAAAGCTGGTTATGATTTTGATGTGGCTAGAGTTTATGGTGCTTACATATATGATTTTAAAGTTAAGAAAACAGCAAATGACGAAGATAAAAGCGTAGCTGAGTGGAAAACTCATAAATTTATAGTTGGAGCTGACTATACTCCAAACGTAGCAAAAGATCTTAAACTAGTTCTTGGTGGCTATACTGGTTTTTCAAAGCTTAAACTAAGAGGTGGCGATGCTGAAACTCCGATGGAAAGCGCTAGCACGAACGGCTGGATACTAGGTGCAAGAGTTGGCGCTGAGTACTCTATCAATGAAAACAATGCAGTTGAATTTGGTCTAAAAGCTGATAGAGCTGACTACGGCAAGATCAGTAAATTTGACATGGTTGATGCCAAAGAGACAAACGTCGGTCTTTATATGGGATATACATATAAATTTTAATAATTTGCAAGCTCAAATTTCAAAGCAAATTTGAGCTTTACTAGAAACTATAAATTTACCAGCTTTTCTAAATTTTCGCCGTCTAAGCGGTAGGTTCTCCACTCAAGAGATTGGTTATTAGCGCCCATGCTTTCATAAAATTTGATGCTTGGCTCGTTCCAGTTTATGCAGCACCACTCAAGCCTCTTTAAATTTTCATCCTTGCAAATTTGAGCTAGAAATTTAAAAAATGCCTTACCGATGCCTTGATTTCTAAACTCTTTTTTGACGTAGATGTCCTCAAGATAGATCCCGCCAAGCCCTAAAAATGTAGAAAATGTGTAAAAATAGATAGCGTAGCCGATCGCCCTGCCCTCACTCTCGCAGATAAGAGCTTTTGCGTGATTTTTATTAAAGATAGAGTCTGCAAAAATTTCATTTGTAAAAGTGACTTGATCACTCATCTTTTCATAGCTAGCAAGCTCTCTTACAAGCTCACAGATCACGTCAATATCGCCTCTAGTCGCTTTTCTTATTTGAAATTTCATTAGTTGTCACCAAAGAGTGCTTTTAGATCCTTGACCATTCCGCCGTCACTATCGCCGCTACCAGTTTTAGAGCCAAGCTCGTTTAGCTCGATCTCGTAGCCAGTTAGCATGCTTGCTAGGCGGATATTTATGCCATTTTTGCCGATCGCCTTGCTCTTTTGTTCGCTCGCAAGTGTCACGATCGCCTTATTTTCTTCGATCTTTACAGATGTGATGATCGCAGGTGCCATAGCACGAGCTACCAAGATCGCTGGCTCAGTGGTGTATTCGATCGCATCGATGCTCTCACCATGAAGCTCTTTACTTACAGCATTTATCCTAACGCCCTTTGTGCCAACGGTTGCGCCTACTGGATCGATGTTTGGAGTGGTCGAGATGAGCGCTACTTTGGCTCTTTCGCCAGGGATCCTCGCACTGCCTTGAATGATGATACCACCATCTTTTATCTCTGGTACTTCTGAAGTTAGTAGCGCCTCAAGAAATTTAGGCGAAGTCCTTGAAAGTTCGACCTTTATGCCTAAATTTTTATCTGTAAAAACTTTTCTAATGACCGCTTTTACCACGTCACCCACTTTAAATTTCTCACCTTTTATGCGGTTTTTACGTGGTAAGATGGCACGAAGCTCATCTATCTCGATAAAGGTGTTTTCGTCGTTATCAACCCTAACAACCGGACCAAAGACCATGTGGCCGCTCATCTCATTATATTTTTGTAAAATTTTCTCTTCGACTAGGCGCTGGATGTGATACTCAAGCTCCTTGTGAAGCGTTTGGGCAGCTGTTCTGCCAAGGTTATCAAGGCTTAGCTCGTATGTGAGCTCATCGCCGATCTCAACGCCACTATCTATCTTTTTAGCCTCTTTTAAGCTTAAAAAGTGCTCATTGTCTTCAGCAAGCCTCTCATCGTCGTTTGCTACGATTGAAATTTTTTGATAAAGCTTTAAATTTTTATTAGCATCGATGCTCACGTCATACTCATAATTTTCGCCATAAACCCTTTTTGCAGTGTTTATCAAAGCCCTTATGACACGCTCTTTTACATCTTCTATCTCTAAATTTTTTTCATTTGCAATTGACTCTATAATGTCTGATATTCTTTCCATTTTTTCTCCATTGTGACGATAAATTTCGGGGATTTTTCGTGAAGTTTTGAAATTATACATAAGCCATACTTTTAATAACTTTAAGCTTGTTATTAACTTTTATTTAATCCTTTTTTTATGATGATTTGGGTATATTGACCGATTAAAATTTAAGATTTTGAAAGGATTAAAAATGGAGCTAAAACTTGCAAGAGCCGAATTAGACGCAAAACCAAAAACGATTTCACTAGAAAAGATAGAGGCAGCTGTCGAAAAAGAGGGTCAGAAAATTTTCTATTTTGATAAAGAAAACACGCACAAACAGCTAATCGCCTTAGTCGAGCACTTTGAAGAAAAAGGGCTAAGCGTTTATCACAGAACCGTAAAATACGGCCTTGATGATAGCGATTATATGTATGAAGTGCATATACTTTAATGAGTAAAAAACTCTTTATCCAAACTCTAGGTTGTGCTATGAATGTTCGTGACAGCGAGCATATCATAGCCGAGCTCTCACAAAAAGAAGACTACTCCTTAACACAAAACATCGAAGAAGCTGATTTAATCCTTATAAATACCTGCTCAGTTCGTGAAAAGCCAGTGCATAAGCTCTTTAGCGAGGTCGGTGCCTTTGAAAAAGCCAAAAAAAGAGGTGCAAAGATAGGCGTTTGCGGCTGCACTGCAAGCCATTTGGGTAGTGAAATTTTCAAACGTGCGCCTTATGTTGATTTTGTCCTTGGCGCAAGAAACGTTAGCAAGATCACAAAGGCGGTAAATACGCCTAAATTTATCTCAACCGACATCAACCACGACGAGAGCGAATACGCATTTGGCGAATTTAGAGGCTCGCCATATAAAAGCCACATCAACATCTCAATCGGCTGCGATAAAAAATGCACCTACTGCATCGTCCCACACACCAGAGGCGATGAAATTTCTATCCCTTCAAGCCTCATCTTAAAAGAGGTAGAAAAGGCCGCAAGCAGCGGCGCAAAAGAGATATTTTTACTAGGGCAAAATGTCAATAACTACGGCAAAAGATTTTCAGGCGCGCAAGAAAATATCGATTTTAGCGACCTTCTAGTAAAGATCAGCGAGGTAGATGGCGTTGAGAGGATAAGATTTACAAGTCCGCACCCGCTTCACATGGATGATAAATTTCTTGAAATTTTCACAAATAATCCAAAAATTTGCAAGTCGATGCACATGCCGCTTCAAAGCGGAAACACAAAAGTTTTGCGCGAGATGAAGCGCGGATATACAAAAGAGTGGTTTTTAGACCGCGCGCTAAGACTTAGAAAGATGTGCCCAGATGTGAGCATCTCAACTGATATCATCGTCGCATTTCCGGGCGAAAGTGATAGCGAGTTTGAAGATACGATGGACGTGCTTGAGCAAGTTAGATTTGAGCAAATTTTTAGCTTTAAGTATTCGCCTCGTCCGCTTACAAAAGCAGCTACTTTTACAAATCAAATAGACGACAAGACCGCTTCAGAAAGGCTAACGCGCCTGCAAAATCGCCATAGCGAAATTTTAGACGAGATCGTGGCGGCGCAAAAAGATAAAATTTTTGATGTATATTTTGAAGAGCTAAGGGCAAATGGCGGCGTTGCTGGGCGAAGTTTTAACAACTTTTTAGTTCAAGCTGATGGCAGCGAAGAGCTTCTTGGCACTACGCAAAAGGTAAAGATCACAAACCCAAAACGAATGGTTTTGTATGGCGAGCTGCAAATTTAAAAACACCCTTGAAAAGGTCGCCCTAAATGTTGGCGTCTTTTTTATCTACATTTTGATGTGGCTCATTTTTCTAACCTGCAAAAAGAACTACACTCCAAATCTCTTACCACAAAATGGCTGCGTCGTCGTCTTTTGGCACGGCAGGCTTAGCTTTATGAGCTTTGCTTATAGGCAGTGGTGGAGTAAGCAAAACAGAAAACAAGGCAAGGTAATAATTAGCGACCACAAAGATGGCGAGCTTATCACCAGAATAATCAAATTTTTTGGCATCGGTACCATTAGAGGCAGCAGCTCAAAAGGCGGTGCAAGAGCGCTTATAGAGGCTCTAAGAGAGATAAAACAAGGCCACGACGTCATCATCACACCAGATGGCCCACGCGGACCAAGACACAGCGTAGCGGATGGAGCTGCGGTAATCGCACAAAAGTCATCTTGCGAAATTTATGCTCTAAATTTCGAAGCAAACTCGTTTTTGGAGTTTAAAAGCTGGGATAAGATGATACTTCCAAAGCCATTTTCAACTATAAATTTTAGCCTCTCAGCCCCTTTTAGCGTGGCAAATTTAGAGCAAAAAGAGGCAAAAGAGAAGATACAAAATGAGCTTTGGCAAGCTTCGCAAAATGACGGTGGCAAGAGCGTGCTACAAAACAAAGAAGACTTTAGGTCAAATTTAAAAATTTGGTGGAAAAAATATGCGCATAAAAATCCGCAAATAAGCGACGAGATAAGAGAAATTTTGGACGAAATTTATGAAAAATAAATTTTCTATCTTTATAGCCATTTTTATAATAGCTTTGTTTTGGCTATTTTTTTACAGCGATAACTCCTATAAACTCGCTCTTGAAGCGAAATTTTACTACGAGAGCAAAGAGTATGAAAAGGCTATAAATTTAAGCCAAAAAGCCCTTGATCTTGACGCCTACAACAAAATGGCCTCCACCACGCTTAATCAAAGCAAGGCAGCTATGAAATTTAACTCATACATAAAAAATGGCAAAGAGTATCTTGAACGCATCAAAAAAATGAGCCAAAGTGGCGTCAGCAAGGCTGATAATGAGCGCATCAAAATGATGTGTGATGTGATGATAGAGGATTTTGAAAGCTTAAGAAATTCTGCGCTGCTTGATGATGAGCTAAAAAGCGAGGCTCTGCAGATGAAAGAGGCGTTTGCAAAACTAAAAAACGAGCTGTTTTAAACTTATTTAATCCCTTTTTAGCTAACATACCAAAAATAATGCACTAAATTTAGGAGAGTTATGTCTTTTAGCATCAAAAAGCTTTTTTCAAACCTTTTCTTAAGCGCCGTGATCGAGGGCAATGAGTGCGTTTTTTACGGTCAGGTCTTTAGAAATGGCAAGCTTATAAAAACCATAAATGCTAAATTTACAGACATAAGTATCGATAGTGTCGATGAAAAAGTTTTAAAATACATAGAAGAGCAAGAAAAGGCCTATTTTGGCGTCTATGTTTCGCTCTTTTTTAACGACGACTCACAAGGTGCGCTGCCTACTGCTAACTTTGACGAGTACAAGAAATTTAACATCAACACGCAAAATTTAACCAGCCTTGTGATGCAAGATAGCTGGAGCATATATGCAAATTTAAACGCCATAAGAAGATATAAAAACCTCTTTGGGCAAGGTAGTGTCGATCTTATCTACTCGCCTATCGCCCTGCTCTTTCACGAGCTTTTAAAGCGTGGAATTTCGCCAAAAACTACGCTATATCTCTACATCCACTCGCACTCTTTTGCGCTTGCGATATTTAAAGACAAGCAGATGAAGCTCTCGACGTTTTTAAATATGAACGACGCTGAAGAGGGCAACGAAGAGATCGAAAGCCTAAAAGAAGAGGATATAACAGACATCGACAACCTTATCGTCAAAGAAGAAGATGGCGCAACGGCGCTTGATGATTTCAAGAGTTTGGATGATTTCTTAAGCGACGATAAGCCAAAAGAATTTGAAGATCTAAACTACGAGCTAAACATGCCAACTTCGACAAACGTCGAGAAGTCAGTAGCGATCTTTGGGCGCGATATGAAGATGTTTGACTACATCGCAAAGGCTATGAAAGAATTTTATGAAAATCCGATCTATGGCGGCGATTTTATCGAGCAGATCATCGTTTTTGAAAACACAAAGACAAGTGCGACATTTTTACAATACCTGCAATCAGAGCTATTTGTGGAGACATCAAGCTATCCGATCAATACAAATCACATAATGAATGAGATCATGCAAGAAGAGATAACACTATGAAATTTAGCTTCATCACCCCAGAACCAAGACCGCTTCTATCTATCTTTAGTAAGCTCTGGCTAAGCCTTATTGGCTTTGTCTTTATGGTGCTTTTGGTGGCAAATTTCTTCATCGTTTATAAAAACTACTCAACCAAAAAAAATATAGAATTTCTAGCAAACGAGCAAAAAGAGCTTAGCCAAAAGATAGTCACTACGGATGAAATTTCAGCCAAGCTTGCTGTGCAGATAGACTCTGCAAACGACATCTTTACGTCAAATTCTATCCTAAAGCAAAGCCTGCACAACCTCTTTGACCTTGTGCCTGATAGCATCACACTTGAAGAGGTCTTTATGGATAAAAATTCACTCATCATCCGTGGCATAACGCCAACAAAGGATGTCTTTAACCAGCTCTTAGCCTCGCCGCTAAGGTCGATTTTCACCACGTCAAACACTAGCTTTTATCAGAGCAAAAACGGCTGGTACGGCTTTATAAGCACAAATAAGATTGATAATTCTGAGGGATATAATGAGTAAAAAAGATACGAGCTTAGAAAAAATCGACCCAGTAAAGCTTTTACTTTTTATATTTGCTTTTATCATAGTTTGCTTCATTATGATATTTGGCTTTATCGTGCCAAACATAAAAGAATTTAAAAGCCTCTCAAGACAAAACTACTCGCAAACCTCATCATACACGAAGGTAAAAAATGAATTTGAAGCTAAATTTAAAGCACTTGAGGCGACAAGACAAAAAGATGGCGCTATTATCTTGGCTTATGATACAGCTTTTGATAAGGATAAGTTTATAAATTTCGCATCGCAATTTTTTAGCGAAGTGAGCCTTAGCAAGATAGAAGAAGGCGAGAATAACGCAACTGAGAAGTTTTTTAGATACCGCCTAAATGTCACTAGCTCGCTTAAAACCCCGCAAAAATTTTATGACTTTTTAGATGCACTTAGCAGCTACGACAGCATCATAAAAGCCGAATTTCCTATTGTCATGAAGGGCGAAAACGACAAGATCCACACAACCTTTAACATAAAAGTTTTTGGGTTGAAGTAACCAAATTTAATAAATTTCTTCGCATAAAATTTAAAACTGCACCGCTTCTTAGCAAATACTTGGATATAAAAAAGCTAGAGCCATCTCTGCTACAAGAGGTCAAACAAGCTCTTACACGCAGATGCTGGCACACAAAGCGAGGTTATAAAACTATGTAAAGAGCTTCAAACCACGATCATAATGGCGACAAAAGATATTTTTGAAAGCAGGATCAAATTTAAAGAAATTTACGAATACGATATGAAGAGCAAGCAGCTTTTCAAAAATGGTGAAGAGGTTTAGATGCCAAAAAATGAGGCAAAACTCTTCTTTTTGCTCGTGAGTAATATAGAAAAAGTGGTGAGTTACGAAGTGATAGAAACCTATGTCTGGGGTGAAAAATCGATGAGCAACGAAGCGCTTAGAATGACTATCAAAAAGATAAGGGCAAAAACTGACGCCGACCTCATCAAAAACATCTCAGGCGTGGGATATAGACTTAGCGGAGCAAATTAAATTTAACTTTGTGTAGCTTTTATAAATTTAAGCTACACAAATTTTTACTTTTTATCCACGCATTTGCCAAGTTGGCAGGCTCTTTTATAAAGTGCGTCTGCCTTTGTTTCATCGCCGCTTAGCTTTGCAAGCAAGAAGCAAGACTGCGCATACTCAAGCTCGCAGCTCTTTACCAAAAGCTTTAGCACCCTAGCCTCAGCCTTGTTTCTATCTATCTTATGAGTTTTTAAATTTTCGCTTTCGATGTATGACTTTAGTCCCATTGCCTCGTTGTAGCAGCCAACGCCGTCGCCACTATCGCAAGCTAGTTTATAAAGCTTTAGAGCCTTTTCGATATCTTTTTGCTCATCAACTAGCCCTTGCTCGTAAATTTGACCTAAATTTGAGCAAGCAGTCGCAAGCCCAGCGTTGCACGCCTTTTCATAGTAGCCCTTTGCCTTTACGAAGTCCTTTTCGTTGCTAAAATTTACAGCTAGGTTGTTGCAGTCGATGCTATTTCCGCTCTCGCAGTTTTGCACCATCTTCTCTTTTTCGAGCTCAAGACGCTCCGCCCTAGCCTCCTCATCACTTTGCCAAAAGCCAAAGCTCACCATCTTTTGCCACGACCAGCAGCCACTTAGCATAAAGCTAGCAGCTACGATAAGTCCAAAATTTAAAACTTTTTTCACTTATTTTCCTGCTTACATGCCAAGCTTTGCGCCAAGTCTTTTCATCTGTGGGCACGCCTTGTTTAGACCGCGAAAGCAAGCGACTTTGTAAATTCCATAAGCTCTTTTTTCATCCTTGTTCATGCCAAGCCCTAGCTCATACATAGCGCCGATATTTGCGCAGCTTGGCAGATCCCCAGCGTTGCAAGCGTTTGTGTAGGCCTCCATCGCTAGGTAGTAGTCTTGTTTGACAATCTCGCCCTTGCGGTAGGCGTTGCCTAGGTGGTAGCAAGCTTGCACACCGCCACTGTTGCAGCTATCTTTGTAAATTTCGACCGCTTTTTTTGGATCTTTTTTTACGCCAAGACCGTTTTCATAGAGCGTGCCAAGGTTTGAGCAAGCAAGCTGCACTTTCGCATCGCAAGCCTTTTTATAGTTTGCGTAAGCGTTGTCATACTCTTTCATAAGCTCAAAATTTACACCCAAGTCGTTGCACGCTTCAGCATCGCCGCTCTCGCACTTTGGTGTTAAAAGATCGATAGCATTTTTTGAAATTTGCTCTTTGTTTTGCACCACTTTTTCGTCCTTTGGCTGCTGCCATGAGTCATCTTGTTTTGGCGTATCCCCGATGCCGATGACATTTAAGCAGCCTGTGAAAAATAGAGCAGTTAAAAGTAGTAGATATTTTTTCATTTTTGTCCTTTTAGTATTGTCCAAACAAGTCATTTAGGGCTTCGCTGATGCTTGGGTGAGTGAAAATTTGGTTTTTAAAGAAATTTGCATTTGCTTTTAAATTCATAGCGATCGCGATCTCGTTTATGATCTCATTTGCGTAGATGCAGTGAAAGCTCGCCCCCAAAATTTCGCCGCTACTTGCTTCAACGATCGCTTTTAGCATGCCCACATCGTGATTTAGCACCTTTGCTCCTGGCACTGCTGCCATGCTAAGCTTTAGCTCCTTGAAATTTAGCCCAAGCTTGCTAGCTTCTTTTGCATTTACGCCAACTCTTGCTAACGGAGTGTCGGTAAATAGCACATTTGCGTGGATGCTTCTGTTTTGTGTGGTGCGTTTTTTATCGCCAAAAATTTGCGAGAAAACTATCCTAAAATCATCCAAGCTAGTGTAGGTAAAAAGCTCTCCGCCGCGCACGTCACCCACTGCGTAGATGTTTGACACATTTGTTTGAAGGCGCTCATTTGTCTTTATAAAGCCTTTTTCATTTAGCTCGACGCCAGCTTCTTTTAAATTTAGATCATCTAAATTTGCCACCCTACCAAGCGCCACCAAGAACGCATCTGCCTTGATGATCCTGTCTTCACCGTCTTGTTTGAAATTTAGCGCATTGTCTTTTAGGCTCTCTATCTCGCAGCCCTCTAAAATTTCGATGCCCTGCACGTTTAGCGCATCTTTTACGCTTTTAGCTATGTCTTCATCTTCATTTTTTAGAAGTGGTGAGCGTCCGACGATGGTCACTTTTGAGCCAAAATTTGCAAACATCGATGCAAACTCGATGCCGATGAAGCCGCTGCCAACGATGACAAGATGTTTTGGCATAGTTTTGAGATCGAGCAAGGTTTTACTTGAAAATACATTTGAGTTTGTTATCTCAAATGGCGCATACGCCTCTTTTGAGCCGGTATTTATGATGATAAATTCGCCTTCAACGACTTTTTGCTCGCCATTTGATGTCGTAACTAGGACGCTATTTTTATCTTTAAACGAGCCAACGCCATCGATCACGTCGATATTTTCTTTATCATTTAACATCGCATAGTTTTTAGAATTTAAAGCTGAGATTAGCTTATTTTTGTTTTCGATACTAAGCGTGTAATACTCGTTTTCAACGCTATTATCTGCATATATCGCCTCTTTTGCAGCTGTGATTAGACGTTTTGTCGGTATGCAGCCTACGTTTATACAAGTGCCTCCATACATCTTTGGCGATCTCTCGATTAGCGCGACTTTTTTACCAAGCGCAGCAGCCTTTACAGCTAGTGTTTTGCCAGCCTTACCAAATCCAATAATAACAATGTCATATTTCATTTAATTTTTCCTATTATGTAGTATGTAGTTTCGTTTATTTTTTTGATATCCATTTTGTATTTATTTGCCCAGCTTTTGATGATCTCATCAACCCGCTCTTTTATCTCTTTGACGGTTGCGACATTTTTTATCTTTAGTCTATCCTCGCTCCCGCTCATCGCTACGAAGCAAAGGTGTGGCTTTAGATGATCGTTTAGCTCGATCACACTCTTTGGCAAAAGGCCGTCAGTGTTATTTAAAATTCTACGCATATGCTCAGTGGTCGTTTCATCTATGTTATAGCCAAGCTGTGTCAAAAGTGCGTTATGATCCATATCGTTCCTTTTTGCTTAAAATTTGCGATCATTATAAGATAAAATTCGATAAAATCGCCTAAATTTTCAAGGACAAATATGAAAAAATTTATCATTTTTCTATTTAGTATTTTGCTATTTTGGGGCTGTTCTGCAGAGCAAATTTCGCAAAATTTAGGTCTTAGCGAGCCACCACTTGATCCTGAAGTAGAGCAGATAGCAGACGCCATCTACTTATATAACGAGGGCAACTACCCAAAAGCTTGCAAGAGATTTTACGACTACGCAAAAGATGGCAATGTCCTAGCCATGCAGCAAACTGGCGTTTGTTTTCGTGATGGCAAAGGCTTTAGCAAAGATATCTTAAGAGCACTTTTTTGGTTTGAGACAGCTGGCAGATACGGCAACATAGATGGTCTTAGAAGTGCTGGATATATCTACGAATACGGCCTTGGGGTCAATAAAAATTTAGAAAAAGCGATATATTTTTATGAAAAAGCCACAAGCCTTGGCTCAAGTGAAGCTAGCTACGATCTAGGGCTTATATATCTAGGTAAAAACGACTATAAGAAAGCGAGAATTTATCTTGACGAGGCTTGCTACCATGGCAAAGAAGAGGCATGTATGAAGCTAAAAGAGATGAAATTTTAACTCTCATCTCTTTTAAATTTACTACGCCTCAGCCTTTTGAGCGATCAAGACGCCCTCTATCATCTTTTTGATATCCCCATCAAGTATCGCGTCAGTTTGTGAGTATGCCTCGCCGCTGCGGTTGTCTTTTACCTGCTGGTATGGGAAAAGCACATACGATCTTATCTGGTGCCCCCAGCCGATCTCGCTCTTTTCGACGCTGTTGCTCGCCTCTTGCTGTTTCATCAGCTCAAGCTCGTAAAGGCGAGACTTTAGCATTTTCATCGCTGTGGCTCTGTTTTTATGCTGGCTGCGGTCGTTTTGACACTGCACAACGATGCCAGTAGGTATGTGCGTGATGCGGATGGCTGACTCAGTTTTATTTACGTGCTGACCGCCTGCGCCACTAGCTCTATAAGTGTCTATCTTTAGATCTTTTTCTTCTATCTCGATCTCTATATCATCATCTACTTCAGGGCTTACCATGACACTAGAAAAGCTCGTGTGGCGGCGTCCTGCACTATCAAATGGGCTTGTGCGAACGAGCCTATGGATGCCATTTTCTGCTTTGAAATATCCATAAGCATTTTCGCCTTTTACGATAAAGCTCACATCCTTTAGTCCAGCCTCTTCGCCCTCTTGAAAGTCCAGAGTCTCGACCTTAAAGCCCTCACGCTCGCAAAATCTAAGATACATCCTATAAAGCATGCTCGCCCAGTCGTTGCTCTCAGTGCCGCCAGCTCCTGGGTGTATCGATACGATCGCGTTTTTGCCGTCATCTTCGCCGCTTAAAAGCATAGAAATTTCTAAATTTACTATCTTTTCATCTAAATTTTTAGCATCTTCAAATAAAGAATTTATAGTCTCCTCGTCATTTTCAGAATTTGCTAGTTCAAAGAGCTCCTTTGCGTCGCTAACTGCTTGATTGGCGTCACTAAATTTAGCAAGCATGTTTGAAATTTTTGTCTTTTCTTTATTTAATGCCCCAGCTCTTGCGATATCTTGCCAAAAGTCAGGGTCTTGCTCTATAGCCTCGATCTCTTTTAGCCTAGCCTTTATCTCGTCAGGCTTTACGATAGAGCCTATATTTTCAACTTTTGTTTGTAGCTTCTTTAAAAGCTCGTTGTATTCGTAACTATCCAAGTTTTTCTCCATAATTTTTTGCCGATTTTAGCCAAAAGTTGCTTACATTTTTAAATTTACGCCCTTTTAATCCTTTTTTGTTACAATGCCAAGTTAAAATTTAGATAAAAAGAGTCAAATATGCAGATCATAAGAACTATAAAAGAGCTTGAAAATTTTGTCCAAAACGCAAGTGGTAAGATCGGTTTTGTCCCGACAATGGGCGCACTTCACAACGGACACGTTAGCCTTATAAAAAAATGCGTGAGCGAAAATGAGATAAGTATCGTCTCAACTTTCGTAAATCCAACTCAATTTCTACCAGGCGAAGACCTAGAAAAATATCCAAGAAAAGAGCAAAGCGACATCCAAATTTGCGAGCAAAACGGCGTTAGCGCTATCTTCATCCCAAACGAAAATGAGCTTTACTTTGAAGATGAGCCGCTCATCGTTGCCCCAAAGAAGCTTTCAGCCATTTTAGAGGGCAAAACTAGGCCAGGACACTTTGATGGCGTCTTAAGAGTGCTAAATAAGCTATTTCGCCTAACTCGTGCAAATAGCGTCTACATGGGTAAAAAAGACACCCAACAGCTCATCATCGTGCAAAATATGATAAAGACATTTTTCTTAAACATCGAGCTAGTTGCCTGCGATATCGTTAGAGAGCCAGACGGCCTAGCACTTTCAAGCAGAAACGTCTATATCTGCGACGAAGATAAGTGCAACGCGCTAAGGCTTTCAAGATCGCTAAATAAAGCACAAAATTTGATCCAAAATGGCGAAGAAGACGCGAGCGAGGTCAAGGCAAACATGCTTGAGGTACTTGAGCCGCTAAAAGTTGATTATGTCGTGGTTACAGATAGAAATTTAAATGAAATTTCAAAGGTAGAAAAAGGCAACACCATCATCTTAGTAGCCGCCTTTGTAGGCAAAACTAGGCTAATAGACAACATCTGGATCTAAAAATGCCAAAACTTCATCTAATCTCGCTTGGTTGTAATAAAAATTTAGTTGATTCTGAGATCATGCTGGGACGCTTGCAAAACTACGATATCACGGACGATATCAGCGACGCAGACGTCATTATCGTAAATACTTGTGGATTTATCAAATCTGCCAAAGAAGAGAGCATACAAACCATCCTTGAGATGCACGAAGCTCGTAAAAATGGCTCTTTGCTCGTGGTGACTGGCTGTCTTATGCAGCGCTACAAAGATGAGCTCATAAAAGAGCTACCAGAGGTCGATCTCTTTACCGGCGTGGCTGATTATGACAAGATCGACGAGATCATCTTGAAAAGGCAAAATTTATTTAGCCCGCAGACCTATTTGCAGGCAAACGAAGAGCGCGTCATAACTGGCTCAAACTACCACGCCTACATCAAAATTTCAGAGGGCTGTAACCAAAAATGCAGCTTTTGCGCGATACCGACATTTAAAGGCAAGCTAAAATCGCGCTCGCTTGAAAACATCGTAAATGAGGTCAAAAATCTAGTCAAAAAAGGCTACTACGACTTTAGCTTTTTATCCCAAGACTCAAGCTCATATATGCGCGATCACGGCGTTAGCGACGGACTAATAAATTTAATAGACGAGATAGAAAAGATAAAAGGCGTAAGAAGCGCTAGGATACTTTATCTCTACCCAAGCACGACCAGCAAAGAGCTAATAGAGCGTATCATCGCCTCGCCTATCTTTCACAACTACTTTGACATGCCGATCCAGCACATCAGCGAAAATATGCTAAAGATAATGAAGCGCGGAAGTGGCGCTAAAAAGATAAAAGAGCTTTTAAATTTGATGAGAAATGCCAAAAATTCATTCTTGCGGACTGGCGTCATCGTGGGACACCCAGGCGAGAGCGAGGAGGATTTTGACGAGCTTTGCGAGTTTTTAGAAGAGTTTAAATTTGATAGAATTTCCGCCTTTGCCTACTCAAAAGAAGAAGACACAGCCTCTTTTGAAATGGAGCAAATCCCAGCTAAAATCATCTCAAAAAGGCTAAGCAAGATAGAAAAGATCACTAAAAAAGCGATAAATGAGAGCTTGCAAAAAGAGCTTGGCAAGCAAATTTACGCATCGCTTGAGGGTGAAAGCAGTGAGGGCGAGATGTTTTACGCTGCCAAAAAAGATATCTGGGACAAAGATATAGACGGCGAAATTTTGATCAATGAAAGCGATGTAAAAGAGCTTGAGATCGGCTCACTCTACCTTTGTGAGGTCAGCGACACGGTCGATCAAAAACTAGTCGCCACCATCATCAAAAAAGCAAAATGATAAGCCAAAATGTGCTTGGTAGGCTAAGCTCAGGCGCAAACCTGCTTGCCTTCTCGCATGGCGTCGATAGCACCGCACTTTTTTACATTTTAGACAAAGCTGGGGTCAAATTTGATCTAGCCATAGTCGATCACAACGTTAGAGAGCAGAGTAAATTTGAAGTTGAAAGCGCCAAAGAGCTTGCTAGCAAATTTGGCAAAGAGATCTACGTAAAAAGTGTAAATTTGGCTGGTTCAAATTTTGAAAAAAATGCGCGCGAAGCAAGGTATGAGTTTTTTAGCGAAATTTGCCAAAAATATAGCTATGAAAATTTGATCCTAGCTCACCAGTTTGACGATAAATTTGAGTGGTTTTTGATGCAGCTTGGCAAGGGTGCTGGGCTAAAAGAGCTCTTTGGCATGAGCGAGCTTGAAAAAAGAAAGCACTTTTGGCTCGTTAGACCGCTTTTAAATTTACGTAAAAAAGAGCTACAAAACTATCTTGACGAACGAAGCTTACGCTACTTTATCGATGAGACAAATTTAGAAGGCAAGCTTAAAAGAAGCTTTGTGAGATTAAATTTTAGCGAGCCATTTTTGGACGAGTATTTTAGCGGCGTGAAAAAAAGCTTTGAGTTTTTAGAGGCTGATAGGCAAATTTTGTTGCCAAAGATCACGAAAATGAGCGATGAAATTTTTGTCGTAAAAAATGATAGCAACGTTGTGCGAGGCGTCGATATGGCAGCAAAAGAGCTAAATGTGCTTTTAAGCAAGGCTCAAAAAGATGAGCTAAGTGCAAATTTAGCAAAGCAAACAAGCGTGGTGTTAAGTGGCAAGATCGCCGTTGGCTACGCTAATAAATATATCTTAGTAACGCCATTTTGCAAAGCCGTAATGCCAAAAATATTTAAAGAAAAGGCTAGAATTTTAAAGCTCCCAGCGATAAATAGGAGCTACTTATTTACAAAGGGCGTTCAAATAGAAAACCTTTCTAAATTTTTTTAGTAAATAGAGCTTTTTAGTCTGTAAATTTTGATCTACTAAAGGTTAATTTAAAACTTTTTATCACCAAATTTTCTACAACAATCTTAACAAGTCTGTAAAAATTTAAAATTTCTATCTGTAAATTTAATATACAAAGGTCAAATTTAAAACTAAATTTTGCTTCAACCCTTAAACTAGAGCACCCACTAACATTGGTATTTAGAGCAAAAACTGCGAAATTAGTTTTGGCTATTTTTCTCTAACATAAATTGCTTTTGCATTTAAATTTAGAGCATAAAGGCAACAAATTTGACCCACAAAAGAGCAAATTTAAAGTTTCTAGCGCTAAATTTTACCCTTACGATATTAACACTAAAGCATTAAGTCTGCAAAATTTAAAATTTCTATCGGTAAATTTATTTATTTTTAGTTTATTGCAACTATTTTTTTGGGCTTAAGTTAGGGTAACTAGAACTACAAATTTAATCTGAAAAGTAAAATTTAAAGCCTTAAGCAGCAAATTTACTCAGGTTTTCAAGTAAATGCCCGCTTTAATCTTGGCAAATGCGGCACCAAACTTGCAAATTTTCTATGCTAAAAGTCAAATTTAATCTATCAAGAGCCAAATTTAAAGCATCATCAAGTAAATTTAATTTCACAGCTGCTTTAAAACAGCCAAAAAACTCATCTACGATATAAATTTCTCAAGCAATAAAACTTTAAATTGATCCGCATATCTTTGTTGCAGGATAGCTGCCGTCTTCAATTAAATTTAAAATTCACGGCGGTCTTGTAGCTTTGAAATCGTATATTAAATTTAACTTTGCCACCAATAACAAAAGCATAAATTTGATATATGAAATCAAATTTTATAAACGAGATGGTGAAATTTGTAGCTTACTAAATTTAACTCATCTACAACATCAAATTTAATAAACGCATCCAAAAAGTCAAATTTATAAAAAAGCGTCTAACATAACAAAAAGCTAGCCCATAAAACAAAATCAAACAAGCCAGCAGTTTAAATTTACCTCATCAAAGCCATTTGCATAAAATAATGCGTAAAATTTTATAAATTTTATTACGCACTAAGCGAGGATTTTCTCTATAAGCTCTCTTTTTAGCACGAAGTCATAGCTAAAAGCATCGACCACGATGCCAGCATAACTGCTCTCTTTTAACATCGCAAGATACTCTTTTAGCCCTATCTCAATGCTTTCTTGCTCGCTGTCGTTTCGCCAAAGCTTCATCGCCTCTTTACTTGTAAATGCCGGAAAATAGCTAAGCTTCTCGCCCTCATCTTCAAGTAGGATAAATTTGATATTTGAGCCCTCCTCCTCATAAACTACGCCACCATCAGGCTTTGCGAGCGCTTGGTTTAAAAGCACCGGAGCGAAAAAGCTGGCCCTTTTTAAAGCCGATATCAAATTTACCTCATTTTTCTCGCTAGGATCACTTAAAAATTTATCCATCGCTTCTTGCATTTTAACCCCTAAAAGCCTCATCTACAGCTTGACAGATCGTGTGTATGAAAAAGATGTGCGACTCTTGAATTCTTGCCGTATCGCTTGAGCTAACGACTAAATTTAGATCGCAACCTTCATTCATCGCACCACCTCCTTTGCCGCTAAGTCCAAGCACTGATGCGCCCATTTTCTTGGCACTTTTTATAGCCTCAAGGACATTTTTGCTGTTGCCACTAGTTGAGATCGCCACGAGCAAGTCGCCTGGCTGAGCTAAGGCCTCAAACTGGCGTGAGAAAATGTAGTCAAAGCCATAGTCGTTGCCAATGGCCGTAAGTGCCGAGGTATCAGTAGTTAGCGCGATGCCAGGTAGTGGCTGGCGCTCGCTTTTATATCTGCCAGTTAGCTCGGCTGCAAAGTGTTGAGCGTCCGCCGCAGAGCCGCCGTTGCCACATATGAGCACCTTTTTGCCATTTTTTAGCGTATCAGCCACCATCTGGCAAGCACGCTCTAGGCTGCTCAGCAAATTTACATGCTCGCTAAAGGTCTTTTGGTGAGCCTCGAGCTCATTTTTTATCATTGTTTTTAGCATCTTTTATCCTTTTTATTATCCCTGTTGTGCTTTTGCCCTCGACAAAGTCAATTAGCCTGACCTCTTTTACGATCTCGCTGCCAACGACCTCTTTGCCCTTGTAATCAGCCCCTTTTACAAGCACGTCTGGTTTTATCTTTGTTATTAAATTTAAAGGCGTATCCTCATCAAATATCACGACATAATCGACAAATCCAAGCCCACTTAGCACGCAGGCTCTGTCATCTTGCGAGTTTATAGGTCTAGCCTCGCCTTTTAGCCTCTTAACTGAAGCGTCTGAATTTAGCCCAACAACCAAAAGATCGCCAAGCTCCCTTGCACGAGCTAGGTATTTTACGTGTCCAGCGTGCAAGATATCAAAGCAGCCATTTGTAAAAACGATCTTTTTCTTGTCCTTTTGGCTCAAAATTTCTTCTAACTCCTCGACGCTTTTAATCTTGTGCTCGAAATTTGCCCCAAACGAGCTATTTAGCAGCTGCTCGATCTCACTAAAGCTAGCCGTTGCGCTACCTATCTTTGCCACGACGACGGCTGCTGCGAGGTTTGCTATCTTTATCGCCTCTTTTATATCAGCGCCAGTTGCTAGCATGTAGCCAAGTGTAGCAAGCACCGTATCTCCAGCGCCAGTGACATCAAAGACCTCTTTTGCCTTGGCAGCAAAGATATGCAATTTATCATCATATAGCGCGATGCCCTCTTCTGAGATCGTGATGATCGAATAGGTCAAATTTAGCTCGTCTTTTAGCTGTTTTATCGCCTTTTCAAGCTCGGCCTTGTCTTTTATCTTTAAATTTGTAGCCTCGCTCGCCTCTTTTTTATTTGGCGTTAGAAGGGTTGCGTTTTTATACTTTGAGTAGTCGCTGCCTTTTGGGTCTATGAGCACTGGGATCTTTAGCCTCACGCACTCGTTTATGATCTCTTGGCAGACCTTCTCGCTAAGCACGCCTTTGCCGTAATCACTTAGCAAGACAGCCTTGAAATTTGCAAGATTTTCTTTGACTTTTAAGACTAGCTCATCTTCTAAATTTATCTTGACAACGCTCTCTTTATCGATCCTGACAACTTGCTGGTGAGATGCCATGATGCGGCTTTTTATCGAGCTTTCACGCCCTTTTTCAGTAAGGATGAGCTCATCTTTTACATTTAGCTCAGCAAGCCTCTCCTTTATCTTTTTGCCAGCCTCATCATCTCCTAAGACGCTAGCCACGCTTACGTTTGCGCCAAGAGAGAGTAAATTTCTCACCACGTTACCAGCGCCACCAAGCGTGTATGTTTCGTTATTTATCTTTACAACTTGCACCGGCGCCTCAGGCGAGATGCGCTCGCAACTGCCCCAGATGTAGTGATCCAGCATAAGATCACCGACGACTAAAATTTTAACTCTCTTAGCCATTTAGCTCTTCCTTGTAAATTCTCTTTATCTCTGGCAAATAGTCTTTTATCGCCTCTTCCAAGCTCCAAGTCGCGCTAAAGCCAAATGCCTCTCTAGCTGGGGCTACGTCGGCCTCTGTGTGAAACTGATATGAGCCAATAAATGGGTTTTTGATATATTCATTGCCTAAATTTACGCCGATCTCGCGTTGCAAGATGTCAGCGATATCTTGAAAGCTTCTAGCCTTGCCAGTAGCTGCGTTATAGACGCCACTTGGTGCGTCAAGCGCTTTTATATTTGCGTCAATGATATCTTTTATATAGACAAAGTCGCGTTTGATCTGGTCGCTGCCCTCAAAGAGCCTTGGGGTCTTGCCAGCTAAAATTTGCAGGCCAAACTGAAGCACCATCGAGGCGGTTTTGTTTTTAAAAAACTCGCCCTTGCCAAAGACATTAAAATACCTCAGCCCAACCACGCTCACGCCGCGCTTTGCGTAAATTTTATTGATATTATCCATGCTTAGCTTGCTAAAGCCATAGACATTATTTGGCGCTTCGCATTCGCCGACGGTTTGTGGGCTCTTTGCGTTGCCATAAGTCGCCCCTGAGCTAGCGTAGATCATCTTTGCGCCCAAACTCTCGCAGATATCAAGCAAATTTACAAAGGCATTTACATTTGTTTTTATAAGCTCATCTTGCTCTTTTACAGTGGTGTCTGAGATCGCTGCTTCGTGGTAGATGACGTCTGGGCGAAAACTTTTTATCTTTTCAAGTGTGCTAAGATCGTTGATGTCGCCAGCGTAAATTTCACCCTTAAAGCCAAGTAAATTTTTAAAATGTCCAAAGCTTTTTAGGTTGCCGTTGCTAAATGTCTCGTCGTTTCTAAATTTATCCACAACAAGCACGTGAGCGTCTTTATAGTTTTCATCAAAATAGTGCGCCAAGGCTGAGCCGATAAAGCCAGCGCCGCCAGTTATAACTATCTTTTTTCCGTTTAAATTCATAGTGATTTTTCCTTTTTTAGCTTATTTAAAACATCTCTTACATCTTTAAAATTTATGCCATCAAGCAAGAAATTTTTGCCCACACCTGCCCTTTTGCCAGCCTCGACGTCGCTTGGCTTATCGCCTATCATGAGCGAGTTTTCAAGGTCGATGTTAAACTCTTTGCAAGCATCAAGTATCATTTTTGGATTTGGTTTTCTGCAGGTGCATTTTTGCTCTGGAGCGTGCGGACAAAAATAGACTTTGGTGATAAAAATTTGCTCTTTTTTAAAGCTTTCTAGCATAAATTTATTTAGAGCGTCAAACTGCTCCTGCGTGTAGTAACCCCTGCCGATGCCTGATTGATTTGTCACGACAAAGAGCTTGTAGCCAGCCTTAGCAAATTCTCTTAACGCATCAAAAATGCCATCAATAAATTTAAAGTCTTTGATCTCGCAAACGTATCCAGCGTCTTCATTTATGACGCCGTCTCGGTCTAAAAAAAGTGCTTTGTTGGCTGTTTCTTTTATCATTTGGTGATTATAGCCAAAATATTTTAACCCACCCCTTGCAAATTTACATTTTTGTATTATAATGCCAGCACGTTTTTTAAAAAGGATGACAAATGAAAAAACTACTAATCGTTTCAAGTGTTGCAGCACTACTTTCAACTGCTGCTTTCGCTGCAGATGGCGCTACTATCTATAAAAAATGCGTTGCCTGTCATGGCGCTAAAGCTGAAAAAGTTTTCAATAACAAAGTTCCAGCTTTAACATCACTTGATGCAGCAGCTATCGAAGCAGCTCTAAAAGGCTACAAAACAGGAGCAAATAAATTTGGTCTTGGTGCTATGATGAAACCTATCGCTACTCCAATGAGCGACGACGACATCAAAGCAGTTGCAGAATACATCCAAACACTAAAATAATTATAGGGGCGCTCGCCCCTTTTTCTATAAATTTAAACTCACACCAAATTTCAAAAGCTCTTTTGGCAGATAGTCATCGATGTTGTTGATTGTATTGTTGTCTATTTCTATTAAATTTAGATTGTATTTTTTATAAAGCTCTATCTTTTGCTCTTTTCTTTTTATATACGCCTCGTCATCTTCCAAGCCCCAAAATTCAACATAGACCTTGCCTTTTGGTATGTAAAAATCACAATATATGTTCTCTTTTATCGGCACTCTTTTTTCATAAGCGTAGGCTATGCCCTCAGCAAAAAGCCAGTTTGCGATGGCTAGCTCGGCCCTGCTTTTTACGTAGTGGCCGTCGTTAGTTCGGTATTCAGCCTTAAATTTCTCTCTAAAATCTTCTTTTTGCTCTTCTTTGGCCGTTTTTGCGGTATTTTTCATTATCTCATCTACGAAATTTTCGTTATAAACTATCCTCTCATCCCACCTAACGCTAGCCCTACCCATGCAGTAGTTTTGCATGCCACCATAGTATTTGCCAACATCTGTTACGTTGTAGCCATTGTCACATTTTTTTATAAAGCCCAAATTTAGCAAAGCCAAATTTACATCTTTTGCGTTTTTGCCAAATTTTTTTGCTATCTCTTTTGCGCTAAACGTATCAGCTATATTTCTTTGATTAAATTTTACATAAGTTTTTTGGCGCAGTTTTCGCCTGATAAATTTTGTTATCAAATTTACTAAAATGACAAATATTATAATAGGCAGCGCAAAGCTAAAAAACGCTGGCAGCATAGTGGATAGTAAATTTGCCGTATCAAAAATTTGCATTTTTATGGTGTAGTGAGAGTAAATTTAAATTTTAAATGATAAATTCTGGCTCAAATTTTGTCCCATTTACCCTGACAACTCTTGCTGGTATGCCAACTACGGTTGCGTTTGCTGGGACGTTTTTTAGCACGACTGAGTTTGCGCCGATCTTGGCATTTTCGCCGATCGTTATAGCCCCAAGTATCTTTGAGCCAGCGGCGATAGTCACGCCATTTTTAATGGTCGGATGGCGCTTGCCACACTCTTTGCCAGTGCCACCAAGTGTGACTTGATGATACATCATCACATCATCCCCAACCTCAGCTGTCTCGCCGATAACCACGCCCATGCCGTGATCTATGAAAAATCTCCTACCGATCTTAGCGCCCGGGTGGATCTCGATGCCTGTTAGAAATCTTGCTATTTGCGAGATGAGTCTAGCTAGAAAAAACCACTTTTTTTCATATAAAAAATGAGAAATTTTGTGAAATAAAACCGCATGGATGCCAGGAGTGTTTATAAGTATCGCCAAAAAGCAACAACTATGCACCGATGGGTCTTTTTCACGGACGGTTTGAACTAGCTCTTTTAGACTCTCCCACATAATTTTACGCTCCGTAAAGCTCTGTACTTAGGTATCTCTCGCCGTTATCTGGAGCTATGAAAAGCACTTTTTTGCCAGCGCCAAGTCTTTTAGCCACTCTTTTTGCAGCCACGTAAGAAGCGCCGCCGCTTATGCCTATCATCAAACCATCGCTCTTTGCGATCGCTCTAGCTGCGTTTAGTGCGTCATCGTTGCTTACTTTTTCTACTTCGCTAACTAGGCCCATATCCATTGTATTTGGTAAAAATCCAGCTCCGATGCCTTGAATTTTATGTGGTCCTGGGTTGCCGCCACTTAAAACCGGTGACGCCTCAGGCTCTACTGCGATGATCTTAGTGTCATAGCCTTTTTCTTTTAGAACCTTTGCCACGCCGCTTATCGTGCCACCTGTGCCAACGCCTGCTACAAAGGCATCAAGCTTGCTAAAATCAGCCACGATCTCAGCAGCTGTTGTTAGCTCGTGAGCTTGTGGGTTATACTTGTTTTCAAACTGGCTTAGCATTACGTGATTTGGCTGAGAAGCTAGCTCAGTAGCTCTTGCGATCGCTGCTTTCATACCACCAGCTGCAGGAGTTAGCTCAAGATGAGCGCCATATGCAGCAACGATCTTGCGTCTTTCGATGCTCATGCTCTCAGGCATGCAAAGGATCACTTTAAAACCAAGTGCAGCACCGCACATAGCTACGCCGATACCTGTATTACCGCTTGTTGGCTCAACGATAGTATCACCATGTTTTAGCGTGCCATCAGCTAGCATTTTAGTGATCATATTAAACGCGATCCTATCTTTTACAGAGCCGCCTGGGTTAAAAAACTCTAATTTTACGTAAATTTCAGCCTCGTCAGCACCTGTTTTAACCTTTACGATAGGTGTATTACCGATCGTTTTTACGATGTTATCGTAGATCATCACTCCTCCTAAAATAAATTTCTCGTAAATTTAGCATAGAATTTAAAATAAAACATAAAAAGTCCTAATTTGCGCTAAATTTAAAATAAAAATTTAGTTTTTAATGCTATCAAGCACCTCTTGTCCGCTTTGGCTTAAAATTTTGCCTTTAAAATTTTCCTTGCAAAACTCCAAAATAAGCGCATGATAAAGCTTCAAAACCTCACTCTCGTCAAATTTCTCGCTATCAAGAAATTTATAAATTTCATCATAATCAAGCGAACTAAACCACTCAGCCGCCTCGTCGTAGCTCTCAAAAATGTAGTCAAAATATGCCATTATCCTAAGCGCATAAGCATCAACGACCATGTAAGGCTTGCCGCAGGCGTATGCCAGTATCGCGTCGCAAGTCTCAGCGCCAACGCCTTTTACACTTATAAGCCACTCGCGGCCTACGTTTTCTTTGAAATTTTCAAAGTAACCAAATTCATTTTTTATAGCTAGACAAAGCGTCTTTAGCCGTTTTGCCTTTGTGTTGTAAAAACCACTTGGCTTTATGAGTGTGGCAAGTTCGCTGTTTTCAAGCGTGCAAATGCCTTGCAGGCTATCTTTGCCTGCTTTTTTTAGATTATCTAGCGCTTTTTCTACATTTTTCCAGTTGGTATTTTGCACCAAAATAGCACCCAAAATAACCTCAAAAGTGCCCTCGCCCGGCCATTTTAGCTCGTCTAAATTTCTACTTTTGTGATTTAGCAGAGCTAAAAATAGATCAGTTGATCTCATTTTAAATTTTCTTTAAATGTTAGATAAAACTGCTTTGCAGTCCTGCCACTTCTGCTAGCCCTAAGAGTGGCGAAATTTTTAGCAAGCGTGTGAAGCTCATCTTTGTCGCCAGTGTAGTCTTTAAAGTAAAAATCAACCATTTTTAGGTACTCGTCGTAGTTGCCTTGATAAAAGCTGATCCAAAGACCAAAGCGGTCTGAGAGAGAAATTTTCTCCTGAGCTGCGTCGCTGTAGTGGATTTCTCCGTCTATTAGCTCTGAGTTTTCATTTTCGCTTTTAAACTCGCTTATTAGATGTCTGCGGTTTGATGTGGCGTATAAAAGGACGTTTTTAGGCGGCTTTTGGATAGAGCCGTCCATAATAGGCTTTAGAAATTTATACTCATTGCTGCCATTTTCAAAGCTTAGATCATCGCAGAAAATGATAAATTTAAACTCGCTCTTTCTGATCTCATCGATGATGTCGCCAAGATATTTTAGATCCTCGCAGCCGATCTCAATGATGCGAAGTCCCTCTTTATAAAATTTAGTAAAAACAGCCCTTACAAGGCTTGACTTGCCACATCCTCTCTCACCCCAAAGAAGCACGTGATTTGCCTCGCCGCCAGCTATAAAATTTCTAGTATTTTTTAGCAAAATTTCTTTTTGTTTCTCTAGCCCATAAAGTGAGTCGATATCGACAAAATCAATATCCTCAACCGGTTTTAACATCCCTTTTGTGCTCTTATAAATCGCTGCGTACTTCATACCCCAATCTATCATTTCTTATCCTTTCTTAGATAGACCAAAATTTCAGCCAAAACATCGTCGTCGTCCTTGCTGCGTGACTTTAGCCTGATCTTCTCGTCGTCATTTTTTGTTATTAGTATATTTTGTTCGCTGTTTGAGATCGTCTTTATGCCAGCTTTTAGGGCTAAAATTTTGATGATGATGACGTCTAAAAACTGCTTTGTAAAGGTATCTATCTTGCCAAATCTATCCTCAAGCTCGCTTTGTATCTCATAGACCTCGCCCACCTCTTTGCACTTGCTAAGGCGTCTATAAATTTCAAGCCTTAGCCTATCTTCTCTTATAAATTCTTGATTTAAAAAGGCACTCACACTAAGTTTTAGATCGATCTTGTCAAGCTTTGCAGAGTCTTGATTAAGAAGCTTATTTATCTCATCTTCTAGCATCTTTAGATATAGCGAGTAGCCGATAGCTTCGATGTGACCGCTTTGCGCCTCGCCGATGATGTTACCCCCACCTCTTATCTCAAGGTCGTGATAGGCTAGCACCGAGCCAGCGCCCAAAAATGAGTTGCCCTCAAGTGCGACAAGTCGTTTTAGAGCGTCCTTGCTAATGGCATCTTTATCCTCAACCAAAAAGTAGCAATAAGCCTGCTTGTCGCTTCTACCCACGCGACCGCGCAGCTGGTGCAGGTCAGCCATGCCAAATTTATTAGCATTTTCTACAATTATAGTGTTTGCATTTGGCAGGTGGATGCCGCTTTCAACGATGCTGGTGCAAAGTAGTAGGTCATACTCGCCCCGCTCAAATTTCATCATCTCATCTTCAGTGACTTTCGCATTTACCTTTGAGTGAAGTATCAAAATTCTAAGCTTTGGCAAAATTTTTCTTAGATCATTTGCCGTCTGCTCGATGTCTGCGATGTGGTTGTGGATGTAAAAGACCTGTCCGCCACGTCTTAGCTCACGCATGATCGCCTCTTTGACAACCTTTTCGTCCCACTCTCTCACGCTTGTTCTCACATCCAGCCTAGAGCTTGGCGGAGTGGCTAAAATGCTATATGTTTTTATCTTACTAAGCGCCATATTTAGGCTTCTTGGTATCGGCGTGGCGCTCATACTTAAGATGTGTGAGTTTTGAGAAATTTCTTTTAGCTGCTCTTTTTGCTTAACGCCAAATTTATGCTCTTCATCAACGACGATAAGCCCTAAATTTTCAGCCTTTACGCCAAGAAGCGCATGCGTACCCACGCAAACTATTGGCTCACTTTCTTTTAGCGCTTTTTGCAAGCTTGATTTTTCTTTAGCACTTGAGAAGCGATCCAGCCTAAAGACCTTTATGCCAAATTTGCTAAATCTTTGGCTTAGCGTCTTGTAGTGCTGCGAGCTAAGAAGTGTCGTTGGCACGAAGAAAAATGCGCTAAAGCCTGATTTTATGCAGGTAAATATGGCATTCATCGCAACTTCAGTCTTACCAAAGCCAACATCTCCGCTAAGCAGCCTATCCATAACTTTTCCGCTTTTTAGCTCATCTTTTATATCATTCACCGCTTTTTGCTGATCACTCGTATATGAAAAGCCAGCGTCTTGGACGAAATTTAGATAAGAGATATCCTCTTTTTGTAAAATTTTGCCTGCGATTAGCTCCCTTTTTGCTGCCATCGCCACGATCTTTGAGGCGATCGCGAAGAGTTTTTCTCTAACCTTCTCTTTTATCTTGGCAAAATTTGCCTTGCCCAAGCGATCCAGCACCGCCATAGAGCCATTTTGCGCGATGTAGCGATCTATCAAATTTAGATGTTCAACCGGCAAAAGAAGCTTGTCGTCATTTTGATAGGCGATAACCACAAATTCTTTAGTCGCACCCAAAACCTTGATCTTTTCAAGCCCCAAAAAACGGCCTATGCCATACTCTTCATGCACGACATAGTCATTTACTTTTAGCTCATCAACCACGAGGCTTGAGCGTTTAACTCGCCTTTTTTTCTCAAATTTATTTAGTGAGACTACGATCTTGTCGCTTGAGGTTAAATTTACTACAAGGGGCGAAATTTCAAGCTTTACGTTGGCAAAGCCATCAAGCTCATAGCCCTTAAAAAGCCCCTCGTTTCTTGAAAGAACGGTTATGCTTTTGCTCTTATTTAGCTCAAAAAAGTCAAAATTTAAAGTAACTTCTAGGTCTTTATAGACCTTTGGCTCAGGCAAAATTTCAATGCCTTTAAATTTATCTTCAAGCGTATCGTAAATTTCAAAATCTATCTTCTTAACCAGCTTTGAGTCAAATTCTTTTAAGTAGTCGCTAAAGCTATCTATCGCCCAAAATCCAAGAGAATTTAGATCACTCACCAAGGCATCACTTTGCATATCCTCGATCTTTTGGCTCACTTTTTCAAACTCATCTTTGCTAAGATTTGCGATAAATGGCACGATCTCGGCTTCGCTTAGCTCATTTTTGTTGCTAATTTGCGTGGCGGTGTTGTAGTTTCTAATACTCTCCACCTCATCGCCAAAGAGCAAAATTCTAACAGGATCATCCATATTTACGCCGTAAATGTCCACGACTTCGCCGCGTATGCTAAACTCGCCAACGCTCTCAACGATATCGACGCACTCGTAGCCAAATCGTATGAGCAAGTCGGCAAATTCGCTTAAATTTAGATTATCTTTTAGCTTGATCGTTGAGCTTTCTAGGTTTTTTTGCGTTGGAAGTGGGTTTAAAAGCGTACTAAATGGGCTTATTATGATCTTTTTGCCATCAAATTTATAGTATTTGCTAAGCACGGATGAAATTTCAAAGAGCTCTTCGTTAAAGCTTCTTAGATCATCGCCCTTTTTAGCCCTAAAATCAGGTAATTTAAAGGCGCTAAAGCCAGCAAAACTGGCCGCATCAGCGCAGAGTGCCGCCTCTTTATCATCTTCGCAGATGAGAATTTGTGGGGCGTGTGTTAAAAGATACTCATAGACCTTTGCTTGCATAGTACTCTTTTAAAAAGGCTTCGGCCAAGTGAAACGAGCCAAATGCTAGGTAAATTTTGCCGTTTTTTGCCTCTTTTATATCGTTCATATCGCTTGGCTCAAACTCTCTATGCGAAATTTCAAGCTCGTTTAGCGCTTTGCTTATGAGCTCTCCGCCAAGCTCCCTGCCCTCGCAGTGGTAGTGATAAAGCAGCACGCCCTCAATGACTGGCTTTAGAGCTGCTAAGACTGCCTTGAAATCTTTATCCAAAAATGAGTTATAAACTAGCGTTATCTTCTTGCCGTTAAATTCATCAGAGCTAAATTTCTTAGCCACAGCCTTTGCGCCAAGCTCGTTGTGACCGACATCCACATATAAATTTGAATCGATCTTTTCACATCTGCCACGAAGCGATAAAGCGCCAAGCTTTTTGATATCTATGCTGCTATCTAAAATTTTAGCCGCGGCGTAAGCTAGAGTTAAATTTGAGCGCAAAAACTCTGGTAGATTAAATTTATCTGCATAATTTGCGATCTCGTTTAAATTCTCTTTGGTCAAAATTTCTCTTGGAAAACTTAAAGTAGCGCCTTTTTCGCTTGCGATCTCTTTTGCGATAGCAACGCTTATATCATTCATCTCATCATTTAAGATAGCTCTTTTGCCCATGGCTTCAAATTTGGTGCGTGAAATTTCTTCTATGCTATTTCCAAGTATCGCCGTGTGATCAAAGCCGATCGGAGTAAAGATGCTTAGCTTTTTTTCAAAGACATTTGTAGCATCTAGCACGCCACCCATGCCAGCCTCGCAGACAAAGTAGTCGCAACCCTCAAAAAGAACTGCAGAAAGCAGCGTCATATACTCAAAATAGCTCGTTTTTACCTTGTACTCATCACTCAAAAGAGCTTGCAAACGCTCGTGAGCTCTCTCTAAAATTTCATCGCTAGCGACCTCGCCATTTAGCCAAAATCGCTCATTAAATTTAAATATATGTGGGCTTGTGTAGTGCCCTACTTTTGCCCCTTTTTGGCTTAAAATTTGTGCTAAAAAACGGCCCGTGCTACCTTTGCCATTTGTGCCGATGATGTGGATTATCTTAAAAGGTTTTAGATGACCTTTGATCGTATCATAAGCCCTTATGATCCTACCATAGTCGATCTCTTTGTAGTAAAGTGGCTTGCCGTCAAGAAATTTCGCTAGGCTCATTTTTCCTCGATTATCTTTGGCATTACTTGGTTTCTGCCACCCTCTTTTGAAAGATAGAGCATCTTATCAGCGCCCTCAAGTGTCATCGTGTCGCTTAAATTTGCGCTTCTTGTCGCCACACCAGAGCTAATGGTAACTTTGATGCGCTCGTTTTTATAGATAAATTTGAAATTTTCTATCATACTTCTTAGCTTCTCGCCAAATCTCACGCCATCTTTTAGGCTCGTACTTGGTAGCAAAATGACAAATTCTTCGCCGCCATATCTACCGACAAAATCAACCTTTCTAGCATTTTTCTTAAGCACCTGAGCCACGGCTGAAAGGATCACATCGCCAGCTTCGTGGCCGTAAGTATCGTTTATCTTTTTAAAGAAGTCGATATCAACAAAGCAGATCGAATAGTCCGTGCCATAGCGCTTATAGGCTTCTTCAATACGCTGAATTTCACTCATCAAAGCTCTTTTTGTGGCCACTTTAGTTAAAAAGTCCTCTTTACTCTCAAGCTTAGCAGCTTCAAGCTCTTTTTCTAAGCTTGTGACCCTGTTTTGAAGCTCAGAAATGGTCGCTTGCTTGCTATTCATCTCAAGGCCAAGCTCCTTGCTCTCGATCTCAAGCGCACCCGCGATCTCGATAAGCATGCTCTTTACATGATCGATGCTGTTTGCATTTAAATTTACATTTTTAAGATCATTTTTGATGCTTTGCACCTTAGCAGAGCTACTTTTTGAGCTAGCTGCGATGTCAGAAATTCTATCGCCTATGCTTTGTAAGATGTTGTTTAATGAGCCAACCTTTTCGATGATCTCGGTTCTATCTTCTTCGATCCTGCGATCGACAAAGGTTTTTATCTTCTCTTGAAATTCTTTGCTATTTAGGCTTTGTGGATTTTGTTTTAAAACGTTTCTAATGGTGCTAAGCTCTTCGCCAAGCTCTTTTGTGATAGAAGGCTCAAGCGCAAAATTTAAAAGCTCAACTAAAGCGTTTTCTTCACCGCTCTCATTTTTTTGAGAGAGAAATTTCTCAAGCTCAGCGCTCATAGTCTTTAGATCGTCAAAGTCTCTCACGCCGTAATATTTCAAAAAGTCCAAAAATTCAGTGTCATAAGAGCTTACAAAGTCAAACCATTTAAGGCACATCTCTTCAAGATTTTTCTCATCATATCTTCTAGCAAGTAGCTGCATGCCCTGTTCCGCTAGAGCTTTTGCGTCTTTGTTATGAAGCATAGAGATGGCTTGAAGGATTCTTCTTGCAAAGGCGTTTAGTGACTTTAACTTTTTATCATCGACCACTTGGGTTGCGCCATTTTTAGCACCATGAGAGAGCCTAGCGGTCATAAAAGCTACAAACTCATCAACCGTTTTTATATGAAGGCTTATAGCTTGCGCTTTATAGTCATCACCAAGCCTTGAGATATATTTTTCTATCTTTTTGCTCTCTTCGGTAGTAAAGCCATATTTTTTAGAAATTTCATTATAAACTTCGGTGTAATTTTCTGGCGTTAGCATCAAATGGCGATCTTTTATCTCGCTCAAGGCTTCCTTGACTATTTGACTAACGGTTACTGCTGCCATTTTTATATCCTTTTACAGCTAAATTTGCGATATACTCATCAAACGCCTCTTTTGAAGCCTCTTTTATAGCTTCATACTTTTGAGTATCGCTAATGACACTATCTGCGTATCTTACGCTCTTTTGACGTCTTGCCACACTAAAATCATACTCGCCAGTAGCAGGTATATCTATGACACGACCATCTTTAAATTTGGTTTTATAGTTTAGAGTTAAAAGAGCTTTATAAGATGTAATATAGCCATATTCATCATAGATTATTGCCTCGTAATTTAAACTTTTTACCGAAACTATTATCGAAGTATCAGCGCTATCTTTGCTTGATAGTGATTTATGTAGCCTTGCGACCATACCCTCTTTTACTGCATCTTTTATCCAGACACTATTTTTTGGCTCTTCTTTGCTGATGATAACATCGACATAAACTCTATCTCCAACCAAATCCTGCGAGATCTTTGAAACTGGTTTATAGCCACATCCGCAGATAAATATAGCAATAAAAAACGCTAAAAAATATCTCAAAATTTATCCTTTAATGACAAAATTTACTAATTTGCCTTTTATATAAATCTCTTTTAAAATTTCTTTTCCTTCAAGCCATTTAGCCACATTTTGCTTAGCTTGTTTTAAAATTTCACTCTCACTCTCGCTTGCTGCTACTTCAAACTCAGCCCTTTTCTTGCCATTGACTGTAACTGCAAGAGCGATGCTATCTTTTACAAAGACCTCTTCTTTTACAGCTATCTTTGTGAAATTCTTTCTGCTAAAAAGCTCTTCGCTAAGCTCATTTGCGATATGCGGCACGATAGGCTCTAGTAAATTTAAGATGATGAAAAAGCCCTCAGCATTTACATCGTCATTATCCTGCGCATTTATGGCATTTAGTGCCTCCATACAAGCAGCGATTAAAGTGTTAAAAGCAAATGTATCGCCAAAAACCTCTGTTGATTTTTTAAGCGCTTCATAAATTTTAAGCCTTGCAAATTTTTCATCTTTATTTAGACTTTCATGATCTATCTCAGGTAGTTTATCTATTTTTTTAATAGTTTGTGCCTTCTCCCAAAGCCTATTTAAAAACCTAAATGCTCCCTCAACTGCGCTGTCGTTCCACTCAAGCTCTTTTTGAGGAGGAGCAGCAAAAAGAATAAATAGCCTTGCCGTATCGGCGCCGTATCTATTTATGATATCATCAGGATCTACGACATTGCCCTTGCTTTTACTCATCTTTTTGCCATCTTTTAAGACCATGCCTTGAGTTAGTAAATTTTCAAACGGCTCATCGTCTCTTAGATAGCCAAGGTCCCTTAAGACCTTTTGGAAAAATCTAGCGTATAAAAGGTGCAAGATCGCATGCTCGATACCGCCGATGTACTGATCTACATTCATCCAATAATTCACGCTCTTTTCATCAAGCGCTTTTTGCTCCCAACTCTTCTCATCGCTTGCAAATCTAGCAAAATACCAGCTACTCTCTACGAATGTATCCATAGTATCAGTCTCTCTGATAGCGTCTTTGCCGCATTTTGGACACTTTGTAAATTTCCAAGTTGGATGTTTATCCAAAGGGTTGCCCTCGCCTGTGATTTCGACATCTTCTGGTAGCGCGATAGGTAAATTTTCCTCTTTTTCAGGCACTACGCCGCAGCATTTGCAGTGCACGACAGGTATTGGCGCACCCCAGTATCTTTGGCGAGAAATTCCCCAGTCTCTTAGTTTGTAGTTTGTGATCCTTTTGCCAAGGCCATCTTTTTCAAATTTCTCTATTATAAAGCTTTTGGCATCCTCTGAGCTAAGGCCGTTTATAAGCTCAGAATTTATTGAAATTCCATACTCCGAATAGGCCTTAGAGCCGTTATTCTCACCTTCAAGTGGCTTTACGACAGGTTTTATAGGTAGATTAAATTTGCTTGCAAACTCAAAATCTCTTTGATCGTGCGCAGGGACAGCCATGATAGCGCCACTGCCATAGTCAGCTAGGATGAAATTTGCAACCCAAACTGGGATCTTTTCATTTGTAAGTGGATGAACGACGTAAATTCCTAAAAATTCTCCATCTTTATCGCTTGCTTGACGCTCTCTTGGGCTTTGATTAAGTATTGTTTTTATCTTTGCCTTCTTGCTTTCATCAAATTTATCACTTTCAAGAAGTGCTTTTACGATAGGATGCTCTGGCGCAAGGGCTGTGTAGCTAACGCCATAAATCGTATCAGGTCTTGTTGTAAATACCTCAAAACCATCAAATTTACCGCCCAAAGTCTCTTTTGATACCTCATCAAGGCTAAATTTAAACTCCAAGCCATAGCTTCTACCAATCCAGTTTTCTTGCATTGTGATGACTTGATTTGGCCATTTGCCCTCAAGAAGCTTTAGATCATCAAGTAGCTCGCTAGCGTATTTTGTGATGTTGAAGTAATATCCTGGAAGCTCTTTTTGCACCACATCATTACCGCATCTCCAGCATTTGCCGTCTTCAACCTGCTCGTTTGCAAGCACGGTTTGATCGTATTCACACCAGTTTACGATGGCGTTTTTTCTATAAACAAGCCCTTTTTCAAACATCTTTATAAAAAAGCTTTGCTCCCACTTTGTGTAAAGTGGGTCAGATGTGGCTAAAATTCTCTTTTTAGAAAACGAAAAGCCAAGGCTTGCAAGCTCTTTTTTCATATAGTCGATGTTTTCATAAGTCCAAATTTTAGGGTGGATTTTATGTTTTATGGCTGCGTTTTCAGCTGGCATACCAAAGCTATCAAAGCCGATAGGATGAAGCACGTTGTAGCCGCTTTTTCTATATGATCTAGCCAGCGCATCGCCGATAGAGTAGTTTCTCACATGCCCCATATGTATGCGTCCGCTTGGGTATGGAAACATGCTTAGGATATATTTTTTTGGCAAGCTTAGATCGTCTTTTGGCTCAAATTCATCATTTTTATCCCAAATTTCTTGCCACTTTTTTTCTATCTTTAAAGGCTCATATTTTCTCTTTTCAGCCATTTTTTCTCCTAAAATTCTTCTTGTGATTTGCTTGATTCTATTAATACCAAGGCTAGTGAAAATATATTTGCAATGACTGCGCCAATAGCTAATGAATAGCTAAGCGTTGCATTTTCAGATACTTGCAAAATGACAAAAGCTGGTATAAGGTGCAAATCAGCAACCAGAGAGCTAGCAAAAAGCTCAGCTGAAAGCAAATTTTTAACACCGATCTTAAGTAGCGTAGAAACTAAATTTATACTAGCTGCCACAAAAAGGGCGATCTCATTTTTATCATATAAAAACTCCGCCGTAGTCGTAAGACTCATCAGCGCAAAAAATATGTAGATAACTTTTCCCCAGTTCATTATCCCTCCTTACACAACGCCTTTTTCAAACATAGCGCGCTCTTTATCACGCTCTTTTTTGATCCTTTGCTTCTCAGCCTCTCTAGCTCTAAAATGCTCGATGCTAAATTTAAACCAGATAAGAAATGGTGATGAGATGTAGATCGAGCTGATCGTTCCTATAACTATACCAACGATAAGAATAAATGAAAATCCATGTATCATATCTCCGCCAAACAAAAATAGCACAACAACAGTCATCATCGTAGTGGCTGAGGTTAGGATGGTTCTTGAAAGTGTAGCTGAGACTGACTCGTTTATAACGCCCTCGATATCAGTCCTCTTGCTCTCTTTTATGCCTTCTCTGATCCTATCAAAAATGATGATCGTATCGTTTAGCGAGTAGCCAAGCACCGTTAAAACAGCAGCTAGTGTGTCTAAATTTACATCGATATCAAATAGCGAAATAGCACCGACTGTTATAACGATATCGTGAATTTCAGTTGCGATCGCAGCTAGCGCAAATCTCCACTCAAATCTAAATGTGATATAAAGAAGCACGCCAATTAGTGAAATTCCAAGAGCCATCAAGCCCTTTTGCCTAAGCTCGTCACCAACCTTTGGACCAACGATATCAACACGTCTTACTTCAAAATTTCCAGTATCTTTTAAAATTTGCTTTATCTCAGTGCCGATGTCACCAGTTAAATTTGAACTTGATCCTGAAAATCTAATAACAGCCTCATCTTCACTTCCAAACTCAGTAACAGAGGCGTTTTTAAGCACTTCATTTGTGCCAAAAGCGTCGCGAATTTTATCAAGTGGCGCTTTGGTATCGTATTTTAGCTGGATAAGCGTACCACCAGAGAAGTCGATGCCGTAGTTTAGACCCTTTGTTGCAAGTAAAAAGATCGAACCAACAAATAAAAATATAGAAAGTGCCAATGAAGCAAATCTAAACCGCATAAAATCATAAACTTTTGCCTTAGTAAAAATTTGCATCCCTAGCTCCTTTTATAACCAAACCAAAGTCTGGTATTTCCACTTTTTTCTATCTTATCCATAGCGGCATCAAACATACCATGAGTGCCAAGTATAGCTGTTAGCATCGAAGCCATGATACCTATTGCCATTGTTACTGCAAAGCCTTTAACTGGGCCAGTACCATAAGCATAAAGCACTGCAACTGTGATGATAGTAGTTAAATTTGAGTCGATGATAGCGCTCATGGCGTGCTCATAACCCTTTTGCACGGCCGTTCTTATCGCCACGCCTTCACGCAAAAGCTCGCGTATACGCTCGTTTATGATGACGTTTGCATCAACCGCCATACCGATAGTTAGCACGATACCAGCCATACCAGGCAGAGTAAGCGTCGCTCCAAAAAGCGCCATGACAGCGACCAATATAACAACGTCTGCAACTAGCGCGATATTTGCAAAAATTCCAGAAATTCCGTAATAAACTAGCATAAATAGCACGACTAAAATAGATCCAGCAGCAAGTGCTACCATGCTTTGGTTTATACTCTCTTGTCCTAAAGATGGACCAACACTTCTTTTTTCTAGCATCTTAACAGGTGCTAAAAGTGCGCCACTTCTAAGCGCGATCGCTACATCGTGAGCCTCGTCAAGTGTAAAGCCACCGCTGATCTGGCCGCTGCCACCACCTATTCTTTCATTTATAACTGGAGCTGAATAGACCTTACCATCAAGCACGATAGCAAGCCTTTTACCAACATTTGCACCAGTAAAATCACCAAAAATTCTAGCACCTTCTGAATTTAGTGTGAAATTTATGATCGGTAGGTTATTTTGCTGAGAAAATGCGACCTTTGCGTCAGTTAGCATCGAGCCATCAAGCACAGGGATATTTTTAACGACATATTTTACGCGGTCATTTTTAGCATCTTTAAAGATCACGTCACCATAGCTTTCAGCCTCGGCCTCGCTCATGGTATTAGCTTGATCTTGTCTTTTATCATCAACTGCCATAAGCTGCAAGTGAGCAGCCTTTGCGATAAGATCTCTCGCTCTTTGCTCGTCCTCTTCAGTTTTTATGCCAGGAAGCTCGACTAGGATGTTATCCTTACCTTGTCTAGCAACTGTTGGCTCAGCCAAACCAAACTGATCAAGCCTGTTTCTAATGGTCTCAACAGCTTGCGAGATCGCATACTCGATCGTATCAAGCCTCTCTTGCTCTGTAAGAGTGATATGATAGTTTAGACCATCTTTTTTGATATCAAGCCCTTTTATCTCAGCAAGCGCTTTATCAACTTTTGGAGCCTCGTCACTATCAAGTAGTGCAAAATCAACACTATCTTCTTTTATCTTAAATTTATCAATGAGCACATCTTCTTTTTTGGCATAATAATTTATGCTTCCAGCGATTGACTTGATCTTAGAGTGGATAGCTTCGTTAGTTTCAACACCAAGAAGCATATGAAGACCGCCTTGAAGGTCAAGTCCTAGAGAAATTTTAGCTCCGCTTTGAGTCTGAAAAAAAGATGGCACCGAAAAGCCAAAACCAAAAACCAAGGCTAATATTAATATAATCAGCCTATATGTAACTCTTGCGTTACGCATTATTTATCTTCGATCTTTTTAGCTACAAACTCGCGTGCTATACGAACGATTACATCATCGTTAAGTTTAACTTTGATAAAATCATTTTCGGCTTTAATCACTTCGCATATAAGTCCGCCATTAGTTACTATCTTATCGCCTTTGTCAAGAGCTGCAAGCATTGCTGCGTGGGCTTTTTGTTGTTTTTGTTGAGGTCTGATAACCAAAAAGTAAAATATGGCGAAAAGCACAACAAGAGGTAGTAATGATGTTAAAAAATCAGCGTTTTGCATGGATTTCCTTATTTGTAAGATTTTTAAACGGACATTTTAGCACTAAAATTATAATAAAAGCCTTTGTCGGTGCTTTTTTGCTTTCTAATTTCATTTTTTTAGCTATGGCTGAAAATCAAATTTTAAATTTCATCTCACCTTTTCTCACGCTAGCTGGAATTTACATCATCATAAATTTAAGCAGGGCTGGCTTTTTCGCAGCTGGATTTTTCACTGGGATTTTGTGGTTTTACTGGATCGGCTTTAGCTTTATCTACTACGAGCTTGTCTGGCTTATACCATTTGTCATCCTCTTTGTAGCCCTTGTTTATGGACTTTTATTTTGGATAGCCTCTTTCCCAAGCTTTATAGCACTAAGAGCCGTTTTACTATTTTTAATAAGCTACGTGCACCCATTTGGCTTTAACTGGTTTAACCTTGAAGCAACGCTTGTTTTAGGGGCTTTTGAGCCAAGCACTAGAGGGCTTATATTTATATTTTTAGCGGCTATTTCTTTGAGTTTAAAAGGTAAAATTTTAAAATTTATCCTAGCTTTTATCTGCCTCATCGCCGCTTTGCAGTTTAAAAGTAGCGAGGCAAAGACTCTACCATTTAACGTGGAACTAACAAACACCGATGTCGCTCAAAGAGTGCGCTGGGATAAAAGCTTGCGTATGAAATTTACAAATGAAAATTTAGACCTCATCAATAGTGCTATCGCCGAGCAAAAACGACTCATCGTGCTGCCTGAGAGTGCGTTTCCATTATTTATGACAAATGAGCCACTGCTTGTTGATGAGCTAAAAGAGCTTTCAAAAAAGATAACCATCGTAGCTGGCGCACTTGCCTATGAAAATAAGCAAATTTATAACTCTGCATTTTTGTTTCAAGACGGCACTCTAAGACGAATGGATAAGAAATTTTTAGTGCCATTTGGAGAAGAAATTCCTTTGCCAAAATTTATGCAAGATGCGGTAAATAAGCTATTTTTTGGCGGAGCTAGCGACTTTAAAAAGGCTGAAAATTTTAGTGACTATGAGATAGACGGGGTTAAAATCAGAAATGCTATCTGCTATGAAGCGACAAGAGAGGAGCTTTATAAGGGCGAATTTGACGTGGTCGTGGCTATCACAAACAACGGCTGGTTTGTGCCAAGTAGCGAACCTGTACTTCAAAGAGTGCTTATAAAGCACCTTGCTACAAAATATAATAAAGCGGTCTATCACAGCGTAAATGGCTCAAAAAGCGAGATCATAAAGCCTAAAAAAGCATTTTGGGATGAGTTTTAAAAGAAATTTAAAGTGGCTTTTTAGATAAAGCCACTTTTTTGATTATTTTTTTAGTAAAGCCTTGAAAGTATCAACCGCATCAAGCTTTTCCCAAGGGTATTTTGCATTTCCCACTTGACCTTTTGCAGCTACTTTTGCATATAAAAATGTCTCTTTGCTTGGTTTATCAAGACCAAATTTATTTGTTATCCAGCGAGGTGTTAGAGAAAAATGCTCGCTTACAAAATTTGAAAGCATATCGTCATTTACGCCGTTTGCATGAGTTCCCATAGTATCAACGCTAACTGAAGTTGGCTTTGCAACGCCGATCGCGTAGCTTATCTGAACGATGCATTTTTTAGCAAGACCAGCTGCGACTATGTTTTTAGCTATCCAGCGCGCTGCGTAAAGTCCGCTGCGATCAACCTTTGTGTAGTCCTTGCTTGACTGAGCACCACCACCTATTGGGCTATATCCGCCAAAGCTATCAACGATTAGTTTTCTGCCTGTTAGACCGCTATCGTGAAGCGAGCTGTGATTTACATATCTGCCTGTTGGGTTTATATAGATGATCGTTTTTTCTTTGTTATATAGCTCTTTTGGAAGACCAGTTTCATCTATTAAATTTTGAATTAGTGCGCGAAGCTCTTCTATCTTCATGCTTTCCACGCAAGGTGCTGAAACAACGATAGTGTGGATACTTTGAGGTTTGCAGTTTTCAAAGTTATCTTTGCTGCCGTAATCAATCGTAACTTGAGTTTTTATATCAACACCAAGCTTATCAGGGTTTGCTTTGGCAAATTTATAGACTTTTTCACAAAGCATTCTTGCATAAGTTATAGCTGCTGGCATAAATTCTTTCGCTTCGCAGCTTGCAAAACCAAACATGATACCTTGATCACCTGCTCCGATCTCGCCATCACTTTGATCAACGCCTTGATTTATATCTGGGCTTTGTTGATTTAAGCAGACTTTGACCTCGATATCATCTGGGTGCAAGCACTGCTCTTTTGTAAAGTTACTCTTTCCATCATATCCAATATGTGCAAGAGCATCTTTTACTATCTTTTCGTAGTCTTTATAAGAGAGTTTTACCTTTGAGTTTATCTCTCCACCTATTACTATATTTTTTCCAGCTACGAAAACTTCGCTTGCAACGCGTCCATTTGGATCTTGCGTTAAGATAGTATCAACAATGCTATCAGCGATAATATCAGCGCATTTATCTGGATGACCTGGACTTACAACTTCAGAAGTAAATAGATACATTTTAGTCCTTTTCCTTGGTTAAATTTTCGTGCAATTGTAACAAATCTATATAAAAAGCTAATTAATCTTTTTAAATTTCTTTATATTTAAAAATCATTTAGCTAAAATCAACAAAAAACTAATTTATTAAGGTGTCAAATGAATATGTTTAAAAACATTGCAAGAAGATACGCTGACGGAAATTTGATCGTTCAAATTTTAGTTGGTATCATCCTAGGTGCCCTAGTTGGCTTTTACACACACTATCAGGCAGCCCCTTACAACCAAATCTCAGCTAAAATTCAAACCATCCAAAAAGAGAGTGGCTTAAGCGCAGATGAAGTCATAAAAACTCGTCTTAGCCAAGATGAAGTAAAACAGCTTGATGAGGCCAAAGAAAAGGCTAGTTCGGCTGATTCTATCGCTGCTTCAGCCTCAGTTTTAGGAGATTTGTTTAAAGGCGCTCTAAAAGCGATCGCGCCTATTCTTGTATTTGTTTTAGTTGCAACCTCTATCATTTTAAAAGATTTTGGTCATACAAAAGGTATGCAAAAGATCGTCACACTCTACCTCGTTGGTACCTTTTTAGCAGCTGTTGTGGCAGTCATTGCTAGCTTTTTATTTCCTATAGAGATACCACTAAAAGGTCTGCAAAGCGCTGATATGTCTGCTCCACAAGGCATCACAAACGTGCTAAAAGATCTTATTTATAAAATGGTTGAAAACCCGATAACCGCCCTAGCAAATGGCAACTATATAGGCATTATCACATGGGCGATAGGCGGTGGTATCGCTATGAGATACGCCACAGCTGAGACCAAAAAGGTATTTAAAGATATAAGCGACGGCGTAACTCATATCGTTAAATTTATCATTAGACTAGCTCCATTTGGTATCTTTGGTATGGTTGCTATCAGCATTCACGACACTGGATTTGAGGCACTGGCAGGATATCTCAAACTGATCTTGGTTCTTGTTGGAGCGATGCTTGTAGTGGCATTTATCGTCTATCCAGCGATGGTTTTTGCACTAACTAGGAAAAATCCTTATCCACTTGTGATGATCTGCTTAAAGGAGAGCGCGATCTCAGCGTTTTTTACAAGAAGCTCGGCTGCAAACATCCCTGTAAATATGGCGCTTTGCAAAAAGCTTGGACTAAAAGAGGAGCTATACTCTATCTCTATCCCACTTGGTGCCACCATAAACATGGGTGGTGCAGCAGTTACCATTAGCATCCTAGCACTTACTGCGGTAAATTCTATCCCATCTATCACGGTTACATTTGGCGATGCACTACTTCTATGCTTCATCTCAGCCCTTGGCGCATGCGGCGCTTCAGGCGTGGCTGGCGGATCACTACTTCTAGTGCCATTAGCGTGCGGACTTTTTGGCATCGGCAATGACATCGCTATGCAGTTTGTCACAGTTGGCTTTACTATAGGCGTCATCCAAGACTCAGTTGAAACTGCACTAAATAGCTCATCAGACGTGCTTTTTACAGCCGTAGCTTCAGAGACGTCAAACTAACATTCATAAAATTTCAGCTAAATTTTGGCTGAAATTTTACTTTTATCCATTTTTTTGTAAAATATCCCAAAAATTTAAAGGATAAATATGCAAATTTGGGATCTAAAAGCACTTTTTGCAAACGAAAAAGAGTGCGAGCAAAACGCACTAAATTTACAAAAAGAGTGCGAGAAATTTAAAGATAAATACCTTGAAAATTATGAAAATTTAAAAACAGACCAGTTTTTAAAGGCATTTGCTGAGTTTGAAAATTTGGTAGCCAAAATTTCAAAATTAATGACCTACGCTTTTTTAAATTTTGCCAAAGATACAAGCAAGGGTGCATTCTATGCAAAGATCGATGAAATAGCGACAAAAGCAAATGAAAATTTGATATTTTTTGAGATCAAATTTAATGAATTTGCCCCTAAAAAACAAGAAGAGATCATAAAAAGCTCTAAAAAATATGGCTACTATTTAAGCAATCTCGCCAAAGCAAAACCGCACCAACTTAGCGTTGCCGAAGAGAGAGTGCTACTTCGCACGGCAAGCACCGGAGCTGAGGGCTTTTCAAGGCTTTTTGATGAGAGCATGAGCAAGATGAGGTTTAAATTTAAAGGCGAGCTTTTAAGCGAAGAAGAGATTTTAGCCAAGCTTCATGAGAGTGACCAAAGCGTGCGAAAACTAGCCGCCAAAAGCCTTTCAAACGAGCTTAGCAAGCACCAGCACCTTCTTGGCTACATATATAATATGATAAAAACTGATCTAAAAACGAGCTGCGAGCTGCGAAATTTCAAGCTTCCTGAAGAGCCAAGACACCTTGAAAATCAGATTAGTCAAAAAAGCGTTGATTCGCTCATCGCTGTAACTGAGAAAAATTTTGACCTAGTTTCTAAATTTTACGAGCGAAAAAAAGAAATTTTAGGCCTTAAAAAGCTTTATGACTACGATAGATACGCGCCTCTTAGCAGCGAGGGTGAGTATAAATTTAATGAGTGTAAAAAGATAGTTTTAAAGACGTTTGGGACATTTTCACCTAAATTTGGCGATATAGCCAAAAACGCCTTTAGTGATGGCTGGATCGACGTTTATCCAGCGCTAAACAAGCGGGGCGGGGCATTTTCTCACTCTGGATCAAGCGACACGCATCCTTATGTTTTGCTAAATCACACAAACCAGCGAAGAGACCTTTTCACGCTTGCCCACGAGCTTGGCCATGCCGTGCATCAAAAGCTCTCTTATAGTGTAAGCTACCTAAACTCAGACACACCGCTAACCACGGCTGAGACAGCTTCAGTCTTTTGCGAGATGCTAGTTTTTGACCACATAAAAGACGGCCTTAGCAAAAAAGAGAAAATTTCACTGCTTGCTGGCAAGATCGAGGATATATTTGCCACGCTTTACCGCCAGATAAATTTCACCACCTTCGAGCGCGCCGTACACGCACACGAGGGCGAGATCAGCCTAGATGAGCTAAATAAAATTTGGCTAAAAGAGAGCAAAAAGATGTTTGGCAAAAGTGTCACGCTAAATGATTACTATAAAATTTGGTGGAGCTACATTCCGCACTTCATCCACACGCCATTTTACTGCTACGCCTACTCTTACGCACAGCTTCTTGTGCTTGCACTTTTTGGGCTTTACAAAAGCGGTAAATGCGAAAATTTTGTTGAAATTTACACCGAGTTTTTGAGCCTTGGTGGGAGCCTTAGCCCAAGGGAGCTTGTTGGTAAATTTGGCTTTGACATAGATGATAAAAATTTCTGGCAGATCGGCATAAACGAGGTTAAAAATCTAGTAGATGAGTTTTTAGAAATTTCAAAAGGAATAAAATGTTAGACGAAATTTTAGACGATGAGAAATTTGCACTTTTGATGAAGATGCACGTCTATGAGTGCATTGACTTTTTGCTTGAAAAGGGGCTAAATTTCTCAGTTATGGCAAATTTACCGCTAGTTAGCTTTGAGCCTAGCTTGCCAGATGAGATAAGCAGTGGCTTTAGCATGCCAGTCATTATGTTCTCACTTGGTGGCTACACGCTTGAGAGTACCATGCTAACGCAAGATGAGCTAAGCTTTGAGGCTGGCTTTGGTAGTGAGAATTTTGCCTCAGTGGTATCATTTCCACTTGGAGCGGTGGTTCAAATTTTGGTTGAAAATAGCCCGATCCTTGTAAATTTCTCCATTTATAAGCCAAAAGAGAAGCAAGTCGATCACGCTAAAAAATCAGCCTCAGTCTTTTTGCAAAACCCAAAAAATAAAGATATATTTAAGAAAAAATAGTAATTTTAAGCATTTTTGGCTAAAATCAAAAGAAAATTTAAAAAGCGAAAAATGGAAAATTTACTATCAAATTTAAACGAAGCCCAGCGCGAAGCGGCCACCCACATAGACGGTGCGATGCTCATACTAGCAGGTGCTGGCAGTGGCAAGACAAAGACGATCACGACTAGGCTTGCCTATCTCATCGGCGAGGTCGGCATAGACGCGGCAAACACGCTAACTCTTACTTTTACAAACAAAGCCGCCAACGAGATGCGCAGCAGAGCCATGGCGATGCTAAGCCAAAGCGGCAAAAACTACTCGCCGCTACTTTGCACATTTCACAAATTTGGGCTTTTGTTTTTAAAGCTCTACATAGAAAAGCTTGGCAGAAAAAATAACTTCGTCATAATCGACACAGACGATAAAAAGCGCATCATCAAAAGTTTTGAAAGTCCAGTTGCCACGGCTATTTTGTCAAGTGAAATTTCAAACTACAAAAACTCGCTTTTAAGCGTAGAAGAGGTCTATAAAAATGCAAATTTCTCTTCATTTGACAAGAGCAAGGATAACTTTTACAAGCAAGCAGCGCAAATTTATGAAAAGTACGAGGACTATTTAAAGGCAAACAACCTTGTTGATTTTGACGATTTACTAGGGCTTACGTATAAAATTTTAGACGAAAACGAAGATCTTGCTAGAGAAATTTCAAACCGCTACAAATACATAATGGTCGATGAGTATCAAGACACAAACGACCTTCAGTATAAGCTCCTAAAAAAGCTCTGTCTATGCCACGAAAACATCTGTGTGGTTGGCGATGATGACCAAAGTATTTATGGCTGGCGCGGTGCAAAGATCGATAATATCTTAAATTTCAAAGATCAGTTTAGCAACGTAAAGATCATCAGACTTGAGAAAAACTACCGCTCGAGCGAAGCGATACTAAAGGCTGCAAACGAGCTAATAGATCACAACCGCAACCGCCTTGGCAAGAAGCTTGTAGGCACAAAAGGCGAAGGTGAAGCTGTAAATTTGATAGAGAGTTTTGATGAAAATTTAGAGGCTGGCAAGATCGCAAAAAACATAAAAGAGCTTTTAAGCAAAGGCGTGCAAGCAAAAGATATCGCGATCTTATACCGCATAAACGCGCTTTCTCGCTCACTTGAAGATGGGCTAAACAAAGAGCAGATCGCCTATAAAATGGTTGGTGGCGTAAAATTTTATGAAAGAGCCGAGATCAAAGATATCATAAGCTACCTAAGGCTGATAAACAATCCAAATGATGACTTTTCAATAAGACGCATAATAAACCGACCAAAGCGCGGCCTTGGTAAAGTGAGCCTTGATAAGCTCGAAAAGATGGCTTTTGAGGGCAAAATTTCCATTTTCGAGGCGATCTCAAACATCTCTGATAACGACGAAGCCTTTAGTAAAAAGGTAAAATCAGCCCTTCTTGAGTTTGCAAACAATCTAAAAGAGCTTCAAGAAAGCAGCTCGGTTTTTGACCTCATAGATAAATTTGAAGCTAAATTTGGCGTGAAAAAATACTACGAGAGCTTGCCAGATGGCGCTGAAAGAGCGGCAAACATCGACGAGTTTTACGCTGTTTTAAAAGATCAGATCAAGCAAAATCCAAGCTTTGATCTGGAGGAGTTTTTAAACGAGATCACGCTAACAAGCGAGCAAGACGGCATTAGCGACGAGGCTATTAGTATCATGAGCGTGCATGCGAGCAAGGGACTTGAGTTTGAGCACCTTTTTGTGATCGGCCTTGAAGAGGGATTTTTCCCGCTCATTGGCGACGGTAGCGACATCGAGGAGGAGCGCAGGCTTGCTTATGTAGCGATAACAAGAGCTAAAAAGACACTTAGCCTAAGCTTTGCAAATTCGCGCTTTTACAAAGGTCAGCGCACGAGGCTAAATAAGAGTAGATTTTTAAGCGAGAGTGGTATCACACATGGCTCGCTAGTTATCGAACAGAGCAATGAATTTAAAAAAGGCGACCTTGTTAAACATAAAATTTTTGGTATCGGCAGGGTGAGTGCGGTTAGCAAGATCAAAAAAGAGTTTAAACTGACTATAAATTTTGGTGGCAATGTAAGAGAGATCATGTCAAGCTTCGTGGAAAAAGCCGTATGAACGCCATTTTCGTGGCAAACAAGCCTGCTGGCATGAGCTCAAACCACTTTTTAGGACGACTAAAGAGAAAGTATGGCGTTAAAAAGGCTGGATTTTCAGGCACGCTTGATCCATTTGCGAGTGGCTGCCTGATAGTCGCTTTTGGCTCGTATACGAAATTTTTTAGATTTTTAGACAAAAGCCCAAAGGTCTATGAGGCGACGATCTGGCTTGGGGCGAGCAGTCCCAGCATGGATAATGAAAATATCACTGAAATTTTAAATGTAAAAGAGCTAAATTTAGAAAAACTTGAAGCCATTAGAGGCGAGCTAATCGGCAAGATAAGCTATATCCCGCCAAAATTTAGCGCCAAACATGTAAATGGCACAAGAGCTTACAAGCTAGCAAGAAGCGGCGAAGAATTTGAGCTAAAGCCAGAGACAATGGAAATTTACGAGAGTGAAATTTTAAATTATTCGCACCCTTTTTTGACGCTTCGTTTAAGCGTAAGTGAGGGGAGTTACATCCGCTCTTATGCAGAAATTTTTGGACAAAAAGTTGGTTATAATGTAACTTTAAGCTCATTAAAGAGGGTAAGCGAGGGTAAATTTCGCTATGAAAATGAAAAATTTTTAAATATTTGCAATTTTTTAAATATTGAACAAAACACGTATTTTGGGGATATTAATAACATACTAGATGGTAAGAAATTAAAAATTAACGATTTTGAAACACAAACACAAGGAATTTATTTGCTAAATTATGATAAATTTATGAGCGTAATCCAAATCATGGATGATACTATAAATTACACTCTAAACAAGGTAGAAAAATGTTAATCTTAGCAAGAAAAGAAAACGAAGAAATTTTACTAGGTAACGACATAAAAGTCGTCGTAGTAAGTATCTCAAAAAGCACCGTTAAGCTTGGTATCGAGGCCCCGCGCAACACAATGATACTAAGAAGCGAGCTGGCAAACGATATCAAAAACGAAAATATCCACGCCACTAAAAAAGCAAGCGAAGCCGATATCCACGAGCTTGCGAAAAAAATCGAGAAATGAAAAGCTTTGCAAAGATCAACGTCTTTTTGAAGGTAGTTGGCACCAGAGGCAACTACCACGAAATTTTGTCACGTTTTGTTCTTTGCGAGCAGCTTTTTGATGAAATTTATTTTGAGAGGTCAAATTCTTTTGCTATAGAATGCGACAACAAAGAGATAAAAGAGAACATCATCCAAAAAGCGATAGACGAGCTAAAAAAAGCTGGCTTTTCAAATGAGCTAGATGAGTTTTTTAGCTCTCACAAAATCATCATCAACAAACAAATCCCAATAGGTGCTGGTCTAGGAGGAGGCAGTTCAAACGCTGCCACCTTTTTACTAATGGTAAATGACGAGCTAAATTTAAATATAAAACGCGAAAATTTGATGCAAATAGCCTCTAAAATCGGCGCAGACGTGGCCTTTTTTGTGAGTGGCTACAAGGCAGCAAATGTAAGCGGCATAGGTGAGATCATAGAAGAATTTGACGATGAAGTGCCAAATTTAAATATTTTCACGCCAAATGTTTTTTGCTCCACACCGATGGTTTATCAAGAATTTAGAAGTAATTTCTTACAATACATAGACATTAATGCTGCAAAAAAGATGCAAAATTTAAAGAGCAAAGAGCTACTTGAAATTTATAAAAACGAGGAGCTAAACGATCTTTTTGCCCCATGCTTTAAGCTCTATCCACAGATGAATGAGTTTAGAGATAAATTTCTAAGCGGCAGCGGCAGTAGCGTATTTAGCGTAAATTAAAAGGTAAAATTTTGATAAAAGATCTAGCAAAAAACAAAAAAGCTTTGCACGACTTTAGCATACTTGAGACCTTTGAAGCTGGCATCGTTTTAAAAGGTAGCGAGGTCAAGGCTCTAAGGGCTGGCAGAGCAAATTTAAAAGATAGCTTTGTGCGCGTCATAAAAGGCGAGCTTTTCTTACTAAACGCTCATATCAGCTATCTTGAGACTACACACAGCGCATTTCGTCCAAATGAACGAGCAGCCAGAAAACTTTTGATGCACAGAAAGCAGATCGATAAAATTTTCGGTCAAGTCTCACAAGATGGACTTGCTCTAGTTGTTTTAGCACTTTATCTAAGCGATAAAAACATCGTAAAAGCAAGGTTAGCCCTTGCAAAAGGTAAAAATTTACACGACAAGCGCGAGGCTTTAAAAAGGCGCGAGGCGGACAAAGAGGCAAGAGCTGCCATAAAAAGATATGTTTAAGGGATAAGATGAAAAATTTACTCGTTTTAATAATCGCTTTATTTGCTTTTTTTGGTTGCGGCGATGATGAGAGCAGCAGCGTAAATTTTAAAGAATTTAGCCCAAGTGAAGAGGTTAAGTTCGTAGATGTAAGCGGCAAGGAGCTTACTTTGGTTAGAAAAGATCACGGCTTTGCTATCAAAAATGATGAAAATAAGGTTTTAATGATCGATATTTTTGGCACATTTTGCCCGCCTTGCCAAAAAGAGGCAGCTGAGCTTACAAAATATCAGCTTGAAAACAAAGATAAATTTACACTAATCGGACTAACCCACTTTGAAAATGTCACAAATGAGTATGTTTTGCATGAATTTATGCAAAAATTTAATGCCTACTACTTCATAACAAACGACCAAAAGATAAATGACAGACTTGCCGAGCAGATCGTAAGAGATATTGAATACAAACATGAGATCGCACTACCTTTTAAGGTGGTGATAAAAAATGGCGAATATCAAATTTTAACAGACGTAGATAGCGGACAATACGGAGTAAAATACTATCTTGGCGGCATAAAAGTCACAAAAATGAAAGAAGATTTGGCAAAAATTTATGGAACAAAATAAATTTGCCTTATATATGGAACATCATTTGCTTATAAATGTGTGAAATTTTAGAAGGACTTTAAATGTTTGTTTTAGATAGATCAAAATCTAGCCCATTAGTCGAATCAGCCCTTGCAGGCAGAGAACTACGCCAAAAGCTCATCTCTGGCAACCTTGCAAATGTTGATACGCCATTTTACAAGGCTAGAGATGTAAGATTTGAAGATATTTTAAGAGAAAAAGCAAATGAAATTTATAACGTTTCAGAGAGCAAAAAACTAAATTTAGCTAAAACAAACGAAGCGCACATGGCTGCGGTTGATTTTCCAAAAAGCGACACAGCTCAAATTTTCTTGCGTGATGGTCACATGGCTAGAAATGACGCAAACACGGTTGATCTTGATGTTGAAACAACAGAAATGGGCAAAAACACAGTTATGATAAACGCCCTTGATGGCGCCTACAAGGCTCAGGGCAATATCTTTAAAAGCGTAATAGACGCAAGTGCTAAGAACTAGGAGAGATGATGTCATACTTAAATGATTTTGATATTAGCGGATACGGACTAAGCGCGCAACGCTTCAGAATGAACGTCATCAGCTCAAACATCGCAAACGCTCAAACCACAAGAACGGCTGAGGGCGGCCCTTACAGAAGGCAAGAGGTAATTTTTAAAGAGATGAACTTTGATAAAATTTTAAACGATCAACTTAAAAACTCACAAAGCCTACTTGATTATGAAAATCCACTCGATGACCCAAGCTCACCCAAAAACGCTCACCCTGCCCTAACTAGCGTGATCGTAGATAAAGTGGTGCGCGACGACAAGGACTTTCAGCTAAAATACGACCCTAGCCACCCAGACGCAAATGCAAATGGCTACGTCGCATTTCCAAATATAAACCCAGTCATCGAGATGGCTGACTTGCTTGAGGCGACAAGGGCTTATCAAGCAAATGTAGCGTCATTTCAAAACGCAAAAACAATAGCACAAAGTGCGATATCACTTATTTCAGGACAAGCATAATGATAAATAGTATAAATTTAGATAAGCTAAACAAAAACGAAAATTCAAGCAAAATAGCAAAAGCAGGCGAAGAAGGCGGCTTTGAAAATGCACTAAACGACTCTTTAAAAGAGCTAAACAAAGTTCAAATAAACGCCGATAAAGCCATAGCTGATCTTGCAACTGGCGAAGTAAAAGACTTACACCAAGCAGCTATCGCCATAGGCAAAGCAGAGACTAGCATGAAGCTTATGCTAGAAATTCGCAACAAAGCACTAAGCGCATACAAAGAAATTTCAAGAACGCAAATTTAAGCCATTGAATGAATTCCAGAAAATCAAAAATAACCATACTTTTTTTATTAATTACTTTTGGAATTTCAATCTTTGTGCTTGTTATATTTTATAGAGCGAGCATCGAGCGAAAGCTTCCTAAGCTTCAAACAAGCGACGTAAATACCGCGATCCGTGGCAACATCGTCACTAAAGACGGCTTTAGCATCTCATCAAGCCAAAAACTCTACAAAGTGATGCTTGACACCAGAAACATCGATCCAAATAAAAAAGAGATGTTCATCAAGCTCTACTCGCTTTACAGCGGTGATGATCCAAACAAAGTAAGAAAGATCATAAACGGCACAAAAGGCCTTGTCACGCTCTCTTACAGTATTGACGCAAAGGGCGCTACTTATCTTCAGGAGCTTTCCAGAAAGCTAAACCGCAAGGGCATCTTAATCTCTTATCTTGACCCAAAAACTGGCCTTGCCTCATTTCAAGGTATGCGCGTGATGGAGAGCGGTCAAAACCGCAAATTTATGTCTAAAGACGCCCTTACGCCAGCCATTGGTTACGTGAGTAAAACAGAGAGCGACGCACTTACTAAAAGTAAAGGTGTAAAAGGGCTTGAGAGATACTACGAGGACTACCTAGCTCCGATACAAAACGCCAAAATCCTTGGTCCGCGCGATATCGGCAACAACATAATTTTAACCAGTGATTCAAATTTAGCAACAAGGGTTGATGGCTATAACGCAGTGCTTTCTATACCGCTTAAATTTCAAACAAAGCTAGAGCAAATTTTAGATGAAAAGCGCGAATTTCTAGATGCAAAAGAGCTAATCATCTGCATAATGAATAGCAAAAATGGCGAAATTCTAGCCCTAGCTTCTAGCTCAAGGTATGATCCTTCAAACATAAGAAAGCAAGATTACAGCGCGCTAAATTCGAGCGCAAGCGAGTATGCATACGAGGTTGGATCGGTTTTTAAGCCTTTTATCTTCTCCATACTACTTCAAGAAAAAAAGGTAAATCCTTTTGAGCTAGTAAATACCTATAACGGCCGCTATCAGCTAGGCAAAAGGATCATCAAGGACACCCACCCAGAGCCTTTTATGAGTGCTGAAGACATCATCGTGCACAGCTCAAACATCGGTATGATCCAGCTAGTAGATAGACTAAATGGCCCACAAATTTATCAAGGGCTTTTAAATTTTGGCTTTTCAAGAAAGACTGGCATCGACCTGCCATACGAGCAAGTGGGTATGATGCCAACGGTTACTAAACTAAATTCATCGACCTATAAAGCGACAGTTAGCTACGGATACGGCCTTCAAGCGACATTCATGCAGCTTTTGAAAGCTTATAACACCTTTAACAACAAAGGTATCGAGGTGACGCCGCACATGGTGGCATATCTTGAGCGAAATGGCAAGCGCTACGATCTGCCAAAAGCAGAGCCAGCTCAGGTCATTTCGCAAGAGACCGCAAAGATAATGAAGAGAATTTTGATAAAAACAGTTGAAAAAGGCACTGGCTTAAAGGCATTTACACCAGGTCTTGAGATAGGCGGAAAAACTGGCACCGCACACATCGCTTCTGGCAAAGGCGGATATAGCAACACCTATAATGGCTCGTTTTTTGGCTTCGTAAACGACACGAGAGGTAACAGCTACACGATAGGCGTTTTAGCAAGAGACCCTAAAAAGCCTTACTACTACTTTGGTGCGCAAAGTGCGTTGCCGACATTTAAAAAGGCCGTTGATCTAATGGTTGAAGATGGTTATTTGTTTCCAGATCCTAATGTCATAGCTGAGTTTGAAGCTAAAAAAGATAAGCTTAAAAATGATAAAGTAAAGCAAAAACCAGCGTTAGATTAAATTTAACTTCTAAGATATAAATATTAAATTTCAAATTTAGAGTTTAAAGTAGAAATTTGGATCTAGGCAAGCGGCCTAAATCCAGAATTTATGCAAGTCCAAGTTCATTTAAGACAGAGCTTAAATTTACAGAATTATTTGTATTTTTGCCAAGGCTATTTTGCTTCTCAAGCAGTGTTTGGCTAGTAAGTGCCATGTTTAGCTCTTTGCGGTAGTCACTTAAAATTTTATCCATTATTTTAAGTAGCTCATTTTTTTGATCCTGCGTTTTGGTCGGATCATTTATGCTTAAAAGCTCGGTTAGCTCCTCTTTTTTCTGAGCTATTTTCTCTTCTATCTTGTTTGAATTTAGCTCATTTATAAAGCCAGCAGCACCGATCTCTGTAAGCCTTTTCTTAAACTGCTCAAGCTTGTCTGAAACCTTTGCCTCGCTTGTGATCTTATCAAGCGTTAGACTTAAAATTTCATCAAAACTATTTTTTTTATCATTAGCTTTGCTTGAGCCTGACTGCAACAAATAATCGATAATATCGTTATTTTGAACCTTCATACATCTCCTTTTAAATTTGAGATGCTTTTTATAAGCAAGATTTATTCCTAAAGGCTAAATTCTCTAGCGTTTTTTGATTTTTCTAGGATAAAACTAGCAAATTCATCACTAAAATTTGGACACTCTACCACTTTATAAAAGCTAAAATTTAGCTCTTTTGCAAGCTTAGCGTACTCGATAACTAGCTCAAAAATGGTCTCAGAGTTATCTATACAAAAAGAGAGCGGATAGATAAGCACTTTTTTATTTTCACACTTTGCTAAAGCCTCATTTAGAGATGGCTCTAGCCATTTAACTGGGCCAAGACGCGACTGATAAGCAAGGCTTACATCTTTAAAATTTAACCCCTGCTCTTTTAGCATTTTGCTTAAAATTTGCACATGTTCGTTTATATGTTTTTCGTAGATATCGCCCTTTTCAATGATCTTGCGAGGTAAAGAGTGAGCTGAAAAGATGAGGCTAACATCGCTTATATCGGTATCTTTTATCGCTTCACGGATGTGGGAAATAATGATCTTATTGTAAGCGTCATCATCATAAAATGGCTCGCAAAGTGAAATTTTAGCTTTTAGTTTAAGCTTCTCTTTTGCCTTTTTAAAATCAGCTAGGCTCGAAGTTATCGTAGTTTGTGAGTGATGAGGATAGAGCGGCAAAAGAACTATCTCATCAAATTTTTCATACTTTTTAAGCACATCTTTTACAAATGGCGAAGTGTAGTTCATCGCAAAATCAACCGCGTCAAATTCGCTTTTAAGGCTTGAAATTTTCTCACAAAGCTTAGCTGTAAGCTCGCAAAGTGGCGACTTTCCGCCTATTTGCTCGTAGTTGTGCTTCGCAGTTTTTAGCCTACCTTTTGTGATCATGAAAGCTACAAATTTTCTTAAAAATTTATTTTTTATACCCAAAATATATGGGTCATTAAACATATTTGTTAAGAAAATTTCGACATCATCTAGGCTGTTTGCACCGCCCATATTTAAAAGCAAAAGAGCTTTTTTCATCAAAATAGTTCTCTTATTTTTATAGCGTCATCGATGTTTGAAAGTTCGCTGCTCTCGCCACTTTGGCAAAGATCGTAAAAGGCCTCGTATTGCGCTTTTAGCTCGCTATTATTTGTATCTATCTTTAAATTCATCTGTCCATTTTCGCTCACTTGATGAAGCTTGTGATCGATGAGATCGCCAAAATAGACGCCATTTTTCGCATTTACCTCTATCTTAAAGCGCTCTAGTGAGCCACAAAATGAGTCAGTGATATGCACTAGAATTTGATTTTTACTTTTAAAGCTTATCGCCACGTTATCGGCACTTTTGGCATTTGTCTTGTTTGTTTGAGTGTAGTAAAAGTCGCTGACTTCAGAATTTATGATATTTTTTGCTAGATCGATGTCTGAAACTGAGAGCTCATTTATGATATTTCCGTCGCAAAGTGGCTTAAAATGAGCGATAGAAATGCTATAAATTTCCTCTTCTTTTAAAAGTGCCTTTTTAAGTGACAAGATAGTTGGATTAAAACGCTCAGAAATTCCCGTGCAAACCCTAGTTTTGTTTGTTTTGGCGGCATATTTTATCTCTTTAAGATCTGCGATACTTTTAAAAACTGGGCGTGAGATGAGGATATTTTGACAATATTTTGCACACTGGCAAAATGCCTCCACCATCTCCTCTCTTGGCGAGCAAAGCACGACTGCTTGAGGCTGGGCAACCTCTATAAATTCTTTAAAATCAGTATAAAAATCAGCTCTGCAAAACTCATCAACATTGTCTTTGTCAAAAATGCCACAAATTTCAAACTCGTTTGAGCGTCTAAGCTCTAAATAATGTTTTTTACCTGTGCTGCAATAGCCGATAATGCCGATTTTTAGCTTCACATTCACCCTTTAAAACTTTAGAAATTTTTAATTATTTTATTTACAAATCGCTTTTAAATAGATAAAACAAGAGATAGTTTTCAAAATATCACTATTTTTTCTCTTTTTAGAATTTCGCAAACGAATTTTGGCTAAAATCAAGCAAAATTTTAAAACTAACGAGGATAAAAATGCAAAATTTAGATATAAGAAAGGCATATCTTGATTTTTTTAAATCAAAAGGTCACGAAGTAGTAGCTTCTGCGCCACTTGTGCCAAACGATGCAACACTGCTTTTTACAAATGCTGGCATGGTGCCATTTAAGAGCATTTTCACAGGCGAAGTGCCACGCCCAACACCACCTATCCGCACTAGCTGTCAGACCTGCATAAGGGCTGGCGGTAAGCACAACGACCTTGATAACGTCGGCTACACAGCGCGCCACCACACATTTTTTGAGATGCTTGGCAACTTTAGCTTTGGCGAATACTTCAAAAAAGAGGCGATCGCTTACGCTTGGGAATTTGTCACAGAAGTGCTAAAACTACCAAAAGATAAGCTTTATGTAACCGTTCACGAAAGCGACGATGAGGCGTTTGAAATTTGGAGCACTCACATCGCAAAAGAGAGAATTTACCGCTTTGGCGACCACGATAACTTCTGGCAAATGGGTGATACTGGACCATGCGGCCCTTGCAGTGAAATTTTTTACGATCAAGGGGCTGAACACTTTAACACACCAGAAGATTACATGGGCGGCGATGGAGATAGATTTTTAGAGATCTGGAACCTTGTTTTCATGCAGTATGAAAGAAGTGCGGATGGCAAACTAAGCCCGCTACCAAAGCCAAGCATCGATACAGGCATGGGGCTTGAGCGCGTTACTGCTATCTTGCAGGGTAAATTTAGCAACTACGACAGCACACTTTTTATGCCGCTTATCAATGAAGTGGCAAAGCTTTGCGGCAAGCCATACGTCTATGAAAGTGGTGCTAGCTACCGCGTCATAAGCGACCACATCCGCTCAGTCACATTTTTGCTAGCTCAAGGCACGACATTTGATAAAGAGGGCCGTGGCTACGTGCTTCGCCGTATCTTACGCCGTGCAATCCGCCATGGATACTTACTAGGCATAAAAGAGCCATTTATGTATAAGCTTGTCGATAAAGTTTGTGAGCTTATGGGCGGACACTACACCTATCTAAACGATAAAAAAGCGGCTGTAAAAGAGCAGATCAAACTTGAAGAAGAGAGATTTTTAGCGACTATCGCTAGTGGTTTAGAGCTATTTGAGAGTGAGCTTAAAAATACAAAAGAGATTTTTAGTGGAGAGGCTGCATTTAAGCTCTATGATACATTTGGCTTCCCACTTGATCTAACGGCTGATATGCTTAGAGAAAAGGGCTTAAAGGTCGATGAGGCAAGGTTTGATGAGCTTATGAGTGAGCAAAAAGCACGTGCAAAAGCTGCTTGGAAAGGCAGTGGCGACAAGAGTGCGAAGGGCGATTTTAAAGAGCTACTTGAGAAATTTGGCGAGAATAAATTTATAGGCTACGAAGAGCTTAAGAGTAAAAGTAAAATTCTAGCCCTACTTGATGAAGAATTTAAAAATGTAGATAGCCTAGATGCTGGCAAAGAGGGCTGGGTGATGTTTGATGTCACTCCATTTTACGCTCAAAGTGGCGGTCAGTGCGGCGATAGCGGTAAGATAGTAGGCAAAGCAAATGTGCTTGATACGCAAAAATTCCACGGACTAAATTTATCTTTAGTAAAAACTAACGCAGCGCTAAAAGTTGGCGACGAAGTTGAGCTTGAAGTGGGCAGCGATAGAGCAGAAACTGCACGTCATCACAGCGCTACACACTTGCTTCACGCAGCCCTTAGAAGCGTGCTTGGCACACACATCGCTCAAGCTGGCTCAAATGTCGAGGCAGATAGGCTAAGATTTGACTTCTCTCATCCAAAGGCGCTTACTAGCGAAGAAATTTCAAAGGTCGAAAACCTTGTAAATGAGTGGATCTTAAACGGCGCAAATGCAAAAACACAGGTTATGGAGCTTGAAGAGGCTAAAAAAAGCGGAGCGATCGCGCTATTTAACGAAAAATATGCCGACAAAGTAAGAGTTGTGAGCTTTGGCGATGTCAGCAAAGAGCTTTGCGGCGGCACACACGTGAAAAACATAGATGAGATCAGATCGTTTTTCATCACAAAAGAGAGCGGCGTAAGTGCTGGTGTTAGGCGTATAGAGGCTGTTTGCTCAAGGGCTGCGCTAAATTTAGCAAGGTCGTTTAGAGCTGAGCTTGAAGAGCTAAAAGACGAGCTAAAAAGCACAGAGCCACTAAATGCCGTTAAGAAACTAAAAGGCGAGATAAAGGGCTTAAAAGATAAGCTAAAAAACGCTAAAAGCTCTCAGGAGTTAGCCTTTACAAATGTAAATGAAACTAAACTTTGTGTGGCACACATCGATGGTGGCGACATAAAAACTTTGATAGATGAGTTTAAAAATGGGCACGAAAAGGCTGCTATTTTGCTGATCCAAACAGATGAAGAGGGTAAAATTTCTCTTGCAGCTGGCGTGAAAAATGCTCCATTAAAAGCTGGCGCTTGGGTTAAATTTGCAGCGCAAATTCTAGGCGGTAATGGCGGCGGCAAAGACGACTTTGCAACAGCTGGCGGCAAAAACGCTCTAGCCATCGAAGACGCCATAAAAAGCTCACTTGAGTATGCAAGGCAAGCTTTAGAAAAATGATTCATCAAGAGATCGCTTTTTTTAAATTTGATCAACTAATCATCTTCTTGCACATTAGTTTCGTAGCTCTTTTTATAGGACTACAAGCTGGTTTGGTGCTTACTGGAAGCTATTTTATAAAAAATAAATTTGAAGATAAAGAGCGCTATCACATCTTGCTTCACATCATAAGACGCTTTGGACTAGCCATCTTTGCGCTAGTTCTTGGCATCGCACTAACTAGTTTAATAATGATCTTTTACTTTGATGATGGCAAAATGCAAAATCCGATGGCAAGTGCCATAGTAGCGACCAAATGGGCGATAGAGCTATTTTTACTCTTAAATTTAAGCTATATCTTTTATAGATACAAAAAGGCTTTAAAAACTCTAAGATCGCACGAGATGATCGAGTTAAACGAGAGCCTAATCGTCATCATCTACTACTTCACACCGCTAAATTTACTAGCCTCGCTTGCGGCTGTCTATCTTGGCGTGAGCTATAGGGGCTTTTGATGATCACTCTTGCTTCTAGCTCGCCAACAAGGGCAAATTTACTAAAAGATACTGGGATAGAATTTAAACAAATTTCTTGCAGCTTTGATGAGAGCATGATAGCTAAGAGCCTAAGACCAGAAATTTACGTCCAAAACGTCGTAAAAGCTAAAAAAGAGCAGTTTTTAAAGGCAAATGGCAAGCTTTTAAATTTACTCTTTGCAGATAGCTGTGTGGCTTGTGGGGATAAAATTTTAGGCAAGGCAAAGGATGAAAACGAGGCACTTGCTATGCTAAATTTACAAAGTGGCAATGAGTGTAGCGTCTATACGGCGATGATATTTTTAGGCGAATTTGAGCTTATAAATGTAAGCAAGACTACATATAAATTTGCTAAATTTAGCGAGCAAGATCTAAAAAGCTACCTAGAAAGTGGCGAGTGGCAAGGCAAAGCTGGAGCCATGACGATAGAAAATTTTAATAAAAAATACATCATCTCCCAGCACGGCGAGACAAGCACAGCAATGGGGCTAAATTTAAAAATATTAAAGGCATTTTTATGAAATATATCTTGGCATTTATCTTTGTAGTTGCCATCGCACTTGGCGGAGCGTTTTTATACTTTTATTCGCAGGTGAGATTTGACGCTTATACCATCATCGACTACAAGCCAAAGCTTGCGACACAAATTTTTGATAGAAACAACGAGCTTATCGCAAATATCTTTGAAGAAAACAGAATTTACGTAAAGTATAACGACATCCCGCCACGTGTCATCGAAGCGCTCGTGGCTATCGAGGACACGAGCTACTTTGAGCACGGCGGTATCAACGTAGAAGCCATGGCAAGAGCAGCGATAAAGGATATCAAAGCTAGAAAGCTAGTAGAAGGCGCATCTACGCTAACTCAGCAGCTCATAAAAAACCTAGCCCTAAGCCGCGAGAAGAAATTTACAAGAAAGATAAAAGAGGTCGTGCTTGCTATGAAGCTTGAAAGCGAGCTTAGCAAAGAGGACATCATCGAAAGATACCTAAATCACGTATATTTCGGGCACGGCTACTACGGCATCAAAACAGCTGCGGAGGGATACTTTAGAAAAGAACTAAATGAGCTAAGCATAAAAGAGATAGCGATGCTAGTTGGCATGCCAAAAGCGCCAAGCACCTATGATCCTACAAAGCACCTTGACCTCTCACTTAGCCGCGCGAACAGGGTACTTGAGAGGATGTATAGCATCGGCTGGATAAACGAAGATGAGTACCGCAAGGGCGTGCTTGAAGAGCCAGCAGTCTTTGACGATACGCTAACACGCAATAAAGCCCCTTACGTGGTCGATGAGATCATAAAAGAGGCTTCAAAGAAATTTGACGATATAAAAACTGGTGGTTACAAGATACAAAGCACCGTCGATCTAAACGTGCAAAAGATCGCTCAAGACGCTCTAGTCTATGGCTACAATGAAATTTTAAAAAGAGATAAAAAGGCAAATCCAGAGATGCTAAATGGCGCTATCGTCGTCACTCATCCACAAAGCGGACAAATTTTAGCTCTGATTGGCGGCATCGACTACGCAAAAAGTAGCTACAACCGCGCCACCCAGAGCAAGCGTCAGCCAGGATCAAGCATTAAGCCATTTATCTATCAAATAGCGCTTGATAGCGGCTACTCTGTCGTCTCTCAGGTAGCTGACATCGCTAGGACGTTTGACATGGGCAATGGCAAAGAGTGGACGCCAAAAAACTATAGTGGCGGCTTTCAAGGCTACATCACGATAAAATCAGCCTTAACCCAGTCTCGCAACCTCGCAACCATAGATTTACTAAACGATCTTGGTCTTAGCTCGGTTCGCAAACAGCTTACAGATATGGGCTTTAACGACATCCCTGAAAATTTATCAATCGCACTTGGTAGCTTTGGGATTTCGCCACTTGACTTTGCGAAATTTTACTCGATGTTTCCAAACGATGGCGAAGTGGTCGAGCCTACGCTCATTAAGCATATAGAAAATAGCTTTGGCGCGTCGATGGACTATGAGCCACAAAAGAAGCAGGTGCTAAAACCTGAGCAGGCATTTTTGATGACTACCTTGCTTCAAAACGTCGTAAACAACGGCACCGGACGCAACGCAAAGGTAAATGGCATCCAGATCGCTGGCAAGACTGGCACGTCAAACAACAGCATCGATGCTTGGTTTTGTGGCTATTCGCCTGATATCGAGGCCATCATCTGGTACGGAAACGACGATAACAGCCCTATGAAAAAGGTCGAGGGTGGCAGCAGAACAGCGGCGCCTGTCTTTAAGAAATTTATGGAGGGCTATATCAAGCTCTACCCTACCCTAAGACGTGCATTTGAACAGCCTGATGGTGTCTATAAAGGATACTACAACGGCGCTGATGAGTACTACACAAACGACTCACCGTTGCCGCAAAATACGCCAACAAATGACATTATTCAAGATCAAGAAAACGATGGATTATTATTTTAGGAGATAAGATGAAAAATTTAAAAATTTTACTTTGTCTAGCGCTTGCAGGCCTTGCATACGGCGCTGATCTAAACACAGCTAGTAAGAGCGAGCTAATGAGCCTTGGGCTAAACAAAAGCCAGGCACTAAACGTCATAAAGTATAGAAAAGCTCATAAATTTACAAGTGTCGAGGAGCTTGAGAAGGTTCAGGGCATCGGCTTTAACGACATGCAAAATGTCAAAGAAAAGCTTAGTGTAAAAGATAGCCAAAAGGCGAAAAAGGCTGAGCCCAAAAAGAAGTCAAAAAGCAAAAAACTAAAAAGCAAGAAAAAGAAAAAATAATTCTTCTTTTATAAATTTCTAGCCATTTACATTTTAGCTCTATCATTACGCCCCTGAAAGAAGGTGGCTAGAGTGCTAAACATCGACAAAATAAGACATATAAGCTTTGTAAAATTTTTAATTTTATTTGTAGCTTATATGTTTTTCATAAACTACATATTTTTATTTAAGGGCGTGTTTTTAGGGTTTTATAGGGCGACACTTTATCTTTTTCTATACTGCTTTTTGCTCTACTTAGCATATTTTTTCTTTTACTCTTTGCTGGAGTTTTTTGCATTTTGCTTGTGCCATTTTTGTTAAAACCTCTTGCTATCTTTCTCATCATGATTAGCAGCATATCTGCTTACTTTATGCAAGCTTATGGCGTCATTATAGATAAAGGCATGCTATTAAAGCCTTGCATATATGTAGCGCTTGTAAAGATTAGCTATGGTAGTTTTAAAAATGCGCTTAGATCAAGAGTAAAAATAGCCCTTAGCACTTTAGCAAGTGCAGCTATAATCTTTGCACTCATGTCTAAAATTTTTATACCATTTTTTAGAGAGCATAACGTCTCAAGCGTTTTACTCCCATACTATCCTATCTACTCTGGTATAAGACTAGCAAAGTCTTTGGCGCAAAAACCGCTGCCTTTTACCTACGTGGCAGGTGACGCAACGCTTACTAACGATAAAGCGAGAAAATTTTAGCAACCGTGAGGCTAAGGCTCGTGAAAATTTAGTTGATATCATCAATAAACTTGGCATAAAAACATACTTTTTTGGCAATAATAGTGGCGGCTGCAAGGGCGTTTGCGACAACCTTGATCAAAACCACACTTCAGAGCACAAAGCAGAAGGTTTTGATGAAGTGATATTTGATGAGGCAAAAAAGGTCATAAAAGATGCAAACTCCACTACCTTTATCGTGCTACATTTGCAAGGCTCGCATGGTCCTATCTACTACAAAGGCTATCCAAGTAAATTTAAAGAATTCACCCCAACCTGCGACACTGCCGAGCTAAACAAATGCACGCCAGATGAGATAGCAAACACCTATGACAACACCATTTTATACGAGGACTATCTACAAAGTGAGCTGATAAACGCCCTTGAAGCAAAAAAAGCTAAATTTGAAGTCACTATGTTCTTTTTCTCAGATCATGGAGAGAGCCTGGGTGAAAATGGTATATATTTACACGGACTGCCTTACTCCATCGCTCCAGACGAGCAAAAACACATCCCAGCCATTATCTTTTCAAGCGATAGCGAGCTTTTAAAAAGGCTAAAAACTAGAAAAGGCGAAAGTCTTTCGCATGATTTTGTCTTTAGCTCAGTTCTTGGATATTTTGGGGTGAAAACTAAGGCTTATGAGCCAGAATTTGATATTTTTAGGCAGTAAATTTAAAAGCCAGCCTAGGCAAAGCCCGAAGCTGGCGCAAATTTAAAAGCTGATCTCTTTTATATCAGCTACTTTTAATATCTCGCTATAAATTTGACCAATGATCGCGACGCGGTTATTTCGCACTTTCTCGTTTTTAACGTTTATCATAACTTTGTCAAAAAACTCATCTATCTGCGGCTTTAGTGCAAATAGCGCTTTTAGCCTTGGCTCGTAGGCTAGGCTCTTATCAACCGCTTTAAACGCCTCATTTAAGGCCTTTTCAGCATCTATCTCAAAGAGGCTCTCATCGACCTTGCTAAATTTATCATCTTTTATGATGTTTGCAAGGCGTTTAAATGTCGAGAAATTCTCTCTAAAATTTGGCTCGCTTGAAATTTTAGCAAGCGCCTCTATCATCTTAGTTAGCTCCAAGATGTCCTTTTCGCCGCTTTTTATGCACGCTTTTACGATAGAAGCGTTTGCGTCAAAGAAGGTGTAGAGCCTATCAAGGATGAAATTTATAAGCACCTCAACGTCAAATTTCTTATACTCTTTTGCGACATCTTCTAAAATTTCTTTTACGTTAAATTTCAAATTATGAGCCAAAACGATCTTTATCACACCATTTGCTGCGCGCCTTAGAGCGTATGGATCTTTCGTGCCGCTTGGGATTTTGCCGATGCTAAAAAGTCCCATTAGCGTATCAAGCTTATTTGAAAGCGCCACAACCGAGCTAAAGACCTTGCTTGGGCACTGCGCCTCCTCGCCGTCTGGCAGATACTGCTCTTTTATAGCTAAAACGACATTTTCGTCCTCATTTTTAGCCTTTGCGTAGTAAGCACCCATGACGCCTTGAAGCTCGGTAAATTCATAAACCATCTGTGTTGTAAGGTCAGCCTTGCTTAGCATTACAGCTCGCTCTAGCTTCGCTTCATACTCGCCAGCCTCTTTTTTAAGTGGCTCATCATAGTTGCAAGCTAGTTTTTTAGCCACTTTTAGCTCTCTAAGCTCCTTTTCATAGATACTTCCAAGCTCTTTTAGATAGGTTATATTTTTTAGTTTTTCTGGGCCAAATTCGTGCGCTAGGTCGCTTTGCCAAAAGAACATCGCGTCGCTTAGCCTTGCTCTTAACACCTTTTCGTTACCCTTAATGATGAGTGAGTAGTCTTGCGTGATGGCGTTACTAACGACAACGAAGCCATTTGCGAGCTTGCCATCTTTAAAGACTGGGAAGTAGCGCTGATTTTCTTTCATCGATGTGATGATGACCTCGCTTGGCACCTCCAAAAACTCCTCTTCAAACGAGCCAAGAAGCGCTGTTGGATACTCTGTGATCGCCACCACTTCAGCTAGCAGCTCTTTATCGATCTCGATCTTTAGCCCACTTTTTTGACTGATCTTTTCAAATTCATCAAGGATTATTTTCTCTCTCTCATCCGCTTCAAGCACGACGCCACGGCTCTTTGAGCCTTCAAAATACTCTTTTATATTTGAAATTTTTATCTTGTCGTAGCTAATGCTTCTGTGAGGATAGGTAGAGTTACTGCTCTCTACGCCAAATTTGTTAAATTTAATGACCTCATCTCCAAGCAAGCATAAAAACGATCTTATCGGGCGGATAAACTCAAATTTGCCGTTGCCCCAGCGCATAGACTTGCCAAAGCTAAGGCTCTTTAAAAACTCCTCAACCATGTCGCCCATTATCTTAGCGACTGGCTCACCCTTCACCTCTTTTTCGTGATAAAGCACCTCTTTGCCGTCTATCTCTTTAAATTTAAGCTCGCTCTCGCTTATGCCACATTTATTTGCAAAGCTAAGCGCTGCCTTTGTAAAAGCTCCGTCTTTTAGCGCTACTTGCTTTGGCGCGCCAACGAAGCTAGCCACGCTATCTGGCTGAGCTTGCGGGAATTTCTCATGGAAAAAGACCAAACGGCGCGGCGTGTAGTAAAATTTAAACTCGCTTTTGATGTTATATTTTTCAAGCACAGCCTGCCATTTAGCGTTGATGTTTGGCAGCTCCCTTAAAAATGGTATCGCTGGGAGCTCCTCGACTCCGATCTCTAGTAACAACTCTTTCATATCTCACTCTTTTTATTAAAATTTTCTCTTTTTTCTCTTATCATCTCTCTTGCTCTCTCCTTCTCTTGCGCCTGCAAAATGACGCCTCTTATCATAAATATCACAAACAAGACAAACGCTGCGATCATAAAAATATCTAAAATTTGCACCATCTACTCCACAACGATCTCTTTTTCGTTTTTATAAATTTTCACCCTCGCCCGCTCAAAGCTATACTCGCCATCTTTTAGCCTTTTTTTGCTATAAACTCTGATCTTGCCATGCGGTGTATGCAAGTAGCCACTCTCTAGCCTGCCTGAAATTTTAGCGATCACATCGCCGCTTCTTGCAATGCTTAGCTTTGAGCTATCAAGCAAATTTTCGCTCACATCTTTTGTGCCATGCTCATTTATGATCTCATAAGAGCTTACTTCAAGCGCCTCTTTGTAAAATTTCACTCGCCTGATCAAAATGTCAAGCTCATCGCCCACGCCGACGCTATTTTTAGGATCATATACGTAAATTCCTCGGCGATTTTTTGAGATGATAAAGCCATGCTTATCTTTTAAGATGACAACGGCTCGCTCCACAAGTGCTGGCACATCCTCAGGATGCTCAAAAAGCGTCTCTATGTCAGCTTTTTTATAGTTTTGATCCTCTACTTTTTTAGCTTCTTTTTTTAAATTTTCATTTGATTTAGCAGGACTTGGTTTGGTTGAGATTTTAAATTTAAGCGCAAAGTGGTCTGAGTAAAGATCGCTCTTTGCAAAGCCATGCTCATCAAGCACAAAGCTTGGCTTAAAGACCTCAAAACTGCCATCAACATAGCTTAGATCGCCATTTGCCATAAAGCTAGGCGAGAGCAAAACGTGATCAATGGCTCGCTTTTTGCCATGGACTGCATGAGAGTATCTATCTTTTGGGGCTAAAAAGCTATAAAGATCGTAAAATCCACGAGTTGCGATGATATCGTTTAAGATGGATTTTTGCCCATAAGGTGAGTTAAAATCGCCCAAAACTATGGCGTTTTGCTCGTTACCTAGAGCTGCTCTTAGCGTTCTTTCAGCCTTTTTTTGCATATTTATGCCGTTTTTGTAAGCTGGAAAGTGATTAACAAAAACGCTAAATCTCTTGCCCTCCACCTCAAAAACAACCTTTAAAATGTTTCTAGTTTTTACATTTGGCACTTCAAAAATTTCACTACCACTTGGCTTTATTTTTGACACAAGAGCTAGCCCAACTGGAGAGTTTTTTGCCTTGCTAAAGGCTATAAATTTATACTCGCTGCCATCAACCAAAGCCTTTAAAACCTGCTCATTTTCGACCTCTTCAAGTGCGATGATGTCGGTATCTAGGGCGTCTATGACCTGTTTTGTTCTTTTTAGTTTTGAGCTAGCCGCCTCGCAGTCCCACTTTGAAGTGCTAGATTTAAAGTCAGGATATTCGCTGCCATCGTCCTTGCAGTCAAATAAATTTTGCACGTTATAAGTTGCGATGCTTATATCGCTTGCAAACGCTATCAAAACGGCAAAAACTAATGCAAAAAGCGCTCTCAAACCTCGCTCCTAAAGTCAAATTTAGAGATGTTTTGTCTGATCGCCTCATACGCGATGATGCCAGCACTCATGGCTAAATTTAAGCTCCTGCCCTCTTTTCCCATCGGGATCGTTATGGCATTTTTAAAATTTATATCCATAAATTCTCTTGGTAGTCCCGTGCTCTCTCCGCCAAAAAATATAAAATCTCCTGGCTCAAATTTAGCGTCGTAGTAAAGCTTATTTGTCTTAGTCGTAGCAAAGAAAAATCGCCCTTTGTGGCTTAAATTTGCCTGTAAAAACTCATCTAGGCTCTCCCAAATTTTTGGATCTAAAATTTTCCAATAATCAAGCCCAGCACGTCTGACCGCCTTTTCGCTCAGATCAAAGACCGTTGGCTTAACGATGTGAAGCTTTAAATTTGCATTTACGCACATTCTGCCGATAGCTCCGGTGTTTTGCGGTATCTGAGGATGGACTAGGACTATGTTAAACATAAATTTATTTTTTGCCTTAAAAAGTGTTATAAACTGCTTTATTCTAGCCAAAATGGGCTTTTAAGAGTTTTAAAATTTAAATTTTATTTATCTATAAATTTAGCGTTTTGCAAGAGTTTCAAGGTGCTTTGTGATGGCAAGCAACTGCCTTCGTTTTATCTCAGCTGCTATCATCTCATTTTTAAAGCCAGCCAATAAGATCTCGCTTACACCAACCTTTGCGTCAAATTTACTCTCATAGATCCCAAGCTCTTTTGCACGCCCTATGCGCTCTTTATTATAAGCTCCAAGCCATGATTTTAGTGGCATATTTAGAGCAATTTCTAGTAGCTCATTATCGCTTGGCATATCTTTAAAATAGGGCTCTTTTAAGATAGAAAAGTAGCTCTTTGGCAGGCGCATTTTCTCTAAAATTTCCTTTGCGTCAAGCTCAAATTTACCAAAAAGCATATACAAAAACAGCCTCTCGTCATCTACGAAATTTCTAGCACTCTTAAGTTCGCTCAAAAACTCATCGTTTTCGCAAATTTGCACGCCAAAAATTTGCTCAAAAAGAGAGAGCTTAAAAAGATAAAACGCCCCTTTTTCAAGCTCCTTTGCCCTAAAAAATTTAATCAGTTCGGTATTTATCCTATCCTTACTTAGATGCGCTAAATCAAGCGTTTTCATAAGCTCTAGCGTCTCGTCAGCTATGCTAAAGCCAAGCCTAGCGCTAAACTGCACGCCGCGAAGCACCCTTAGCGGATCTTCTTTAAATTTCTCACTATCGATGTGCCTTAGCGTCTTGCTCGCAAGCTCCTTTTTGCCGCCATGAAAGTCTAAAATTTCGCCATCAAAGATATTCATCATCATGGCATTTACCGTAAAATCACGCCTAAGACTTGCAAGGCTAGGATCATTTATGTAGCTTACAGCAAAGTCTTTGTGAGAATTTCCAGTCTTACTCTCGCTTCTAGGCAGTCCAAGGTCGTAGTTTTTGTATTTATAGATGAAGTAGCTTTTGCCAACGCCACTAGCCTTTATGTTAGCCATCAGCTCGTCAAATTTGAGAGGGTCGATATCATAAACTTCGATGTCATAATCATAAATTTCTCGTCCCAAAAGCGCGTCTCTCACGCAGCCTCCGACTAGATAGACACGCTTGCTAAATGGAGCAAATAGCGATCTAAAGAAGTCTAGTTCGCTATTTTTGCAAATTTCTGTCCCAGTTTTTGTCTCAAATTTATTATTTTGAGAGATTTTGTAGTCTATTTTCGATGTTTGCAAGGGTAAATTCTAAAAATTTAGTCGTTAGCTCGAGCCTTTGGCTAAGATCTTGTTCGCTAGTTTGCTTAAGCCCTTCAAAAAGCACTTCGATGCGCTCAGCAAGGTTTGCCAAGAAAATTTCCTCGTCGCTTATCTCCCTGCTATTTGGCGAAATTTGCGCCACCTTTGGCTCTGGCTCGCTTTGCGCACTTGACACACTTGACACGATTGCCTCTACTTTTGGCTCTTCAAGCACTTGTTCTTTGGCAGTTTCTATTGCCAAAAGCTCTTTTTTTAAATTCTCCCTTTCAAGCTCTTCTTGCTTTTTGTTTTGCAGTGCCTCTATCTTCTCAAGCTCGGCGCTAACCTCACTAATAGCCATCCTAGCGATATCATCAAGCTTCATAATCTTATCAACCACCTTTTAAATTCATTTATCTCTTCGTCACTATTCATCCTGATAAAAAACTCTTTCATCTGCTCGTTTTTTATCACTCGCTCCTTGCGAAGTCCGCTCAGGCGGTTTATCGCGCTAATGGCATCCTTGTTTGATGGGTCTTGTTTTAAGATGTTCTTGTAAATTTCAAGCGCATCATCTTTTAGCCCTTGCGCCTCGTAGATCAGTGCTTCAGTGATCGTGTTTTTCATTTTTTGATAAATCCTGCTATCACGTCGCCTATCTCGCTTGTTGAGCAAATTTCAACTGCGTTAAAAGCGGCGATATCTTTTGTTCTATATCCCTTTGCAAGCGCTGTTTTTACGGCATTTTCTATCGCGTTTGCAGCTTCATTCTCGCCAAATGCGTATCTTAGCATCATCGCTGCGCTTAAAATGGTCGCGATCGGATTTGCTATGCCCTGCCCTGCGATGTCTGGCGCTGAGCCGTGGATAGGCTCATAAATTCCCACTTTGCCGCCCATGCTAGCACTTGGTAAAAGTCCTATCGAGCCACAAACCATGCTCGCTTCGTCACTTAAAATGTCGCCAAATAAATTTTCAGTAAGTATGACGTCAAAATTTGCTGGCGCTCTTACTAGCTGCATCGCTGCGTTATCTACATACATAAAGCTAAGCTCTACTTCAGGATAGCCCTTTGCCACCTCGCTTGTCACCTCGCGCCAAAGCTGGCTTGTCTCAAGGACATTTGCCTTATCGACCATGCAGACCTTTTTCTTGCGAAGCATAGCCGTCTCAAAGGCGATCTTTGCGATACGTTCGATCTCAAATTTAGTATAAACCATCGTATTAAACGCTCTATCTTCGCCTTTTTCACGTGGCTGGCCAAAATAAAGCCCCCCAGTTAGCTCGCGAACCACGACAAAATCAACGCCCTTTAAAACCTCTGGCTTTAGCGTGCTAGCATCCACTAGCTCGTCAAAGATGATGGCTGGGCGTAAATTTGCATAAGCTTCAAGCTCTTTTCTGATCTTTAAAAGCCCGCTCTCTGGCCTTAGGTGTCTTGGCAGGCTGTCCCATTTCTCGCCGCCGATCGCTCCAAAAAGCACAGCGTCGCTACTAAGTGCTGAGCTTAGCGTCTCATCAGGTAATGGCTCGCCAAAAACGTCGTAGGCTGCGCCACCCATAAGCTTGTAGTCGTACTCAAATTTGATACCAAACTCAGCGCTCACTACGTCTAAAACCTTTATCGCCTCGTCAATGATCTCAGGGCCGATGCCATCGCCTTTTATGACGCAAATTTTATAGTTTTTCATCGCCGCTCCTTAGTTCATCTTCGCTTTTGCGTACTCGATAAGGCCACCAGCGTTTAAAAGCTCTTGCATAAATGGCGGGATAGCGTTAAATTTATACTCCTTTTTTGTACTTTCATTTACGATGACGCCGTTATCTACGTCGATCTTTAGTGTGTCGCCCTCGTTTATCTCGTCAGTCTCTTTTATCTCAAGTATCAAAAGCCCTGTGTTAAAGCTGTTTCTATAAAAAATCCTAGCAAAGCTCTTAGCCACAACAGCTGCTATGCCAGCCTCTTTTAGCGCTAGTGGGGCGTGCTCTCTTGAGCTACCACAACCAAAATTTTCGCCAGCTACGATGATGTCGCCTTTTGCTATTTTTGAGCTAAATTTAGGATCAGCGTCTTCCATGATGTGTTTTGCTAGCTCTTTTTCGTCTGAAGTGTTTAAATATCTTGCGGCGATGATGATGTCGGTGTCGATGTTATCGCCAAATTTCCAAACTTTGCCTTGTTTCATTTTTAACCTTTAGTTTTGTAAATTTGGGCTGATTTTAACCAAAAGAAGCTAAATAAATAATCAAAACTCGGCAACTATCGGTTAGTGTGAGTAAATTTAAGGTCTTTTAAACGATGTGCATGAGCTAAAAATTTAAGTCTTACTAAATTTAGTGGCGAAATAGCTAAAAAGCAAAAATAAAAACATGCACCGCCTAGTTTAGCAGTTAATGTCGATGCTCAGTTTTATCAAGCCAGCTAGCCTCCGCCAGCAGGATTGTAAATTTAAGAGCGGTTATTTTATTAGTAGTATTCGTAGCTAATTTCTAGCTTTTTATATAGTCCTATTTCCGTTATATCGCCGTTTTCGTAGTATTTGTCAGCAGGCTTAAATTTGACCGAGGTTTTATGCGTCAAGTTTCCCCGCTCGTCCCTGCTTATATCCTTAAACTGCAAGATTTGCCAGATTTTTGCCTCAGAGCCAAAGTAATTTACCGACGTATACTCCATTTCATCGCCATTTGCTGCGTAGTAATAAACCCATTTTGAGCCCGGCGATTGCGTGATTTTTTTCATATTCGCCATTTGGTTTGCGCTCAAAGCTTATCACTATGCCGTTGCGCGGCTCCATATTATTTTCTATCCGCATTAAAGTGCCATTTTCGTCGTAGACGTAGCTATCGTCTATCACTAGTTCCCTGCCCGAATACACAGCCCGAGCGATCATTTTGCCGTCCTTGCCGTAGGTAGTTTTCTCCGTGCGCGGGTAAAATTTATCCTCGATATACTGCTCTTTGGCCGTCTCGACTAAATTTTCGCCGTCAAATTCGTATTCGTAGAGATAAACGGCGCTATCTTGATATTTTTTGCGCACTAGTCCGTCTTTGCCGTACTCAAACAAAACCGAGCTATTTGGTACGCCGTTTATATGCTCGGTTTCTTGCACTATATAGCCGTTTTCGTTAAACTCCGTCCGCTTTACGCGCGTATTTTCTAATGCGCCAGAGCCGTCCGTAGAGTATTCATACTCCGTAGCCGTCATGCTTTTGACCTCGCCTTTTAGATCCTTTTTGCTCCAGTCGCTTTGCGGTAAAACGGCCGAATTTAGAAAGCAAATCGCTGATGCCGCCACTAAGATAGCCTTTAAAATTTTCATTTTTATCCTTTTTAAACCATGCGTATCATACTCAAAAAGCGGTATAGTCAGTAAAATTCTGGCTTTTATGAGCTTAAAAATGCACTTAAACTGGCTTAAGTTTTAAGCAAGTCTGAGGTGAATTTACATTTTTTGGGGTTTAATAAATTTAAGCCTTTGCCCTTTGCAAAATTTCTTTCATCTCATCTTCACTAAGTGGCTCAACAAGCACGTTTGCAGCGTCGATGAAGTGGTATTTTTCTTTTGGTAAATTTGCCATGAAAGCTCCATATTCGCACTCATCAAGCACTTGAGCGTTACTATCATCCACGCCCACAACTAGCGTAAGCACCCATCGCGATACCTTGCGATCTCCAAGCGCCTCTTGTGCCTGCCACGACGGAGATGGAGCATAAGGCAAGATAGTCGGTAAATTTTCACTAAGCGTATATGTGCCAAGAATTTCGTTGCCGTCTTTGTCTTGATAGAGGTGCTCTTTTGCGCTGTATGCGTCAAGATACTGCACCTGCCTCATCATCTCATCAAATTTAGCCGCAGGGCTGGCACTGGCAAAGATTTCATCTACCATAACCGCGTCAAACGCCACGTCTCGCTCCACGCCAGAGATATAAAGCGTTTGATTTTTCTCTTTTATATCTTTTAACGCCTCAAGCCCCCACATGATGTCAGTCTCGTAGTCAAATTTTAAAATTTGCTCACTATCATAAATTTTTTCGTTGTCGCACTCTATTTTTGAGCCTGTTTGGGCTGAGAGCTTTGAGAGTAGCTCAAGCGCGATCTGCCAGTCGCCAACGCCACTTGGAGTATAAACACGCACGATATACTCGCCATTTTCGTAGTTTAGCTCAAAGCCACGAGCGCTCTTTTGCCACACGCCTGCTATCATCACGTCAGCACCAAGCTCATTTGCGCTTGGCTCTTCTTGCTCGCTGTTAAAAAAGAAAAGCCCCTCAACAAGAGCTGAAATTTCACGTTCGCTTAGCGCCTTTGCGTATCCGCCAAGTAGTTTCTTTTTATTTTTTACACTAAATGTTAAACTCATAAATTCTCCTTTTTTTGCTCTAAAATGTCATCACCTGATCGCACTCTCTCACCCACTCGGACAAGATATCCATGCTACCTTTCACCTCAGCCTCAAAATAAGGCTCTCCCACATGCAAACCACACCTTGTTTGGCAGCTACCACAAACCTTAAGCATCGCGCACCAGCGTAAAGCTCTTCTAGCATCGCCACAAGACCCGCGTCGTAGTTTTCTGGCTTTTTGGTGCTATTTCGCGCAAGATCGACTGCGCGTTTGGTAGTGCAAACTGGGCAAATTTTAGCCAAGCTAGGTAAAAAGGGGATAAATTTATCTAAAAAGCAAGAGCACGCCGATCGTGCAGACTATGATGGCGGTACAAATTTCAAGTAGTCTTAGGTGCGTTTGTAAAAATTTCTTTAGCATAGCTCCGCCAAGTGCGTAGATATTTAGCGATAAAAACTCGATGAAAACGAGCGTTACGGTGATAACGCACATGCGAACTAGGCTAAATGGGGCGTCTTTGTCTAAAAATGTAGGCAGCAAGGCTGATAAAAATATCCACGCCTTTGGATTTGAGACGCTAACGATGAAGCCATTTATAAACATCTGCTTTTTGCTTGGCAAATTTGAGACATTTGTAATGCTAAGCTCGCCCTTGCCAAAAAAGAGCATGACGCCAAGATAGAGCATATAAAGGCCTGCGATGATATTTAGCACCTTAAATGCGTACTCAAAATGATGTAGCACCGCGCCTACGCCCAGCATACAGCTAAATGAGACAAAAGCGATCGCCAAAAGCTGCCCAGCCATCACGAAAAACGAGTGTTTGTAGCCAAGGCTCATGCCAACGCTCATCGCATAGGTCATGTTGATGCCTGGCATCATGGAGATCGGGAAAATCGTGACAAAAAAGAGCAAGAAATTCATGAAGCGCCTTAAAAATTTAGTGAAATGCTAAATCAAAATCTATAAATTTATGATAAAAGAGCGCTTTATTAGCAAATTTAACCTGCTTTTGGACGTGAGGAATTTGGCTTTTGGTGCTAGACATATAAATTTAATAAATTTAGCGCAAAAACAAGGGCGATTTTGTGTGTATTTCACAGCCTAGATGGCAAATTTAGCTTTTGATATAAAGGCACTCTATAAATTTATTTGCCACAAAAGCTAGCTAAATTTAGAGCAAAATAGCCCCACTAAAAATTTAGAAATTTAGGCTATTACGATTAACACGCCAAGCCCATTACTCGCGGCTTTTTGATAAAAATTTAAAAGCCCGGCAAAATGCTCTTTTAGCTTTTCTTTTATATCTTCAAATTCACTCTCGCATCCAAAAATATTAGGATATGTCTTTGAGCTAGCAAATTCTTTTAAATTTATCTTTGCTAAAAGTGCGTTGATATCAACATTTTTCAACGTCTCAGCCACCTCTTTTGCATCCGAAGCGTTAGCATAAGAGATCATCTCGCTTAGCTCTTCGTTTAAGGCACTACGCCCAAAAATAGCCCAGCTAAAAGGCTCTTTTGAGCTAAAAATATCGCCAGCCTTAAGCCTCTCCTGAAAATTTGTGCCAGTTAGCATTTTACAAATCGCGTCCCAAAAATTACCCATGTCGTATTCGTCCAAAAGTTCGCCGCCACCGCCATTTTTGATCTTTTCTATATCATCTTGCGAGTAGGCATAGTAGTGCGCGCTGATCCCCATTTTAGAGCCTTAAATTTAATGTAAATTTGAAAAAGAGAGGGCGGAGCTATAAATTTAATTGTTCCGCCGTAATATTAAATAAGTGCAAATATCGCTAGACGCTGCGCTTAGTGAGTTAAGAAAAACTCTTGAATTTTAGCTTTGTCGCTTGTTTTTGTAAGAGCAAGCATCAAAAGTACTCTAGCTTTTTGAGCGTTTAGGTTGTCGCTTGTTAAAAAGCCGTATTTTGCGTCATCAACTTCGCCATTCATAGTTGTCTCGCCACTTCCCACACGTGAGTCACGAACTACCACTACGCCAGCTTTTGAAGCCTCACCAAGAGCCTCTAACACGCTAAAGTAAGGGTTGCCGTTGCCTAGACCAGCGCTAACGATGCCTTTTGCGCCGTTTTTAACAGCCACATTTACAAAGTCAGGGTTGTCATTTGCGTGAGAGTAGATGATATCAACTCTTGGAAGCTCTTTTACGCCAGTTAGGTCAAAAGCTGAGTTTGCTGTGTGTTTTCTGATTGGGTTCATATAGTATTTTACGTTGCCATAAAAGACTGTGCCGATCTTGCCGCTGTTTGGTGATTTAAATGTATCAACGCCTGTAGTGTTGGTCTTTGTCACCTCACGAGCCGCGTGAATTTCGTCATTCATAACAACTACAACGCCCTTGCCTACGCTATCTTTGCTGATAGCTACATTTACAGCGTTAAATAAATTTAGTGGGCCATCAGCACTTAGTGAGCCGCTATTTCTCATCGCACCTACAAGCACAACTGGCTTGTCGCTTTTAACGACTAAATTTAAGAAGTAAGCTGTCTCTTCCATAGTGTCTGTGCCGTGAGTAACGACGATACCATCGGCTTTGCCGCTGTTTAGAAGTTCGTTTATTCTATTTGCAAGCTTAAGCCAAACTTCGTTGTTCATATCTTGAGAGCCGATATTTGAAATTTGCTCGCCTTTTATGGTAGCGATCTTGTTGATATCTGGCACGGCTGCGATTAGTTTATCGACCGTAACAGTTCCAGAAGTATAGCTTGAATCAAGCGAGCCTGAGCCGCTTCCTGCTATCGTTCCACCAGTAGCTAGGATGTAGATGGTTGGCTTAGCAACCGCTAAAGTAGCACCTAAAATCATGAGTAACACCGCCTTAAAGATTAAACGCATTTTAGCTCCTTTGCATTAAAATTTGCTAGAGCATTATAACGTCCTTTATTTAAAAAATTTATTAATTTTTAAAATTTATATTTATTTAAAAAATTCTTATCAAAAGCATATAAATTCCAGTTGAAACGACTATGCTAAGAAGGGCATTTTTAAATTTCAAATGCACCAAAACAGCCGTAAAAACCGCCACTATCTCGCTTAAGCCGTATGGAAACTCGCTAAATTTTGTATCTTTTAGCCCGTAGCAGACCAAAACGACCATTATCATCATACCCATGTGCTTCTCAATGGCGTCTAAATAAGGATTTGACTTATAGTTTCTTAACGCATAAAATGGCGTCGCCCTCGTTATAAAAGTAGCCAAGGCGCTTAAAAGCACCGCCACAAAAAGCACCATTTCACTTGAGCTTACACTTATCAAATTTTATCCTTAAACAAAAGCAAAAATACAAAACAAAGCGCCATCGAGCCAACCAGCACAAATTTAGCTGGAAATAGGCTCACTCCAAGCACGCCAAAAAAGACCGCCGCAAAGAGCACGCGGTAGTTTTTATCATTTTTAAACATCTCGATGACGATCACTATAAAAAGCGAGGTCAAACTAAACTCAAGCCCCCTTGTATCGGCCTTGATAAAGTCACCAAGTATCGCTCCAAGAAGCGTCCCAGCCGCCCAGTATGACCAAGATAGGATATTTAGCCAGGTAAAGACAAAACTTCGATCACTAGCCTCTTTTAGCCCCAAATTTTTAAATATCGCAAAGGTCTCATCTGTTAGCAAAGCGATGTTTAAGAGCTTAAATTTGATCCCGCTATACTCTTTTAAAAGTGAAATCCCATAAAAAGTGTGACGCAAATTTACAAGATAGCTCACGATAAAGACTTCAACGTAGCTCGTGCCAACACTAAAGAGCGAAAGCATCATAAACTGCGCTGCTCCGCCGTATCCAAGCATGCTAAGCGCCATAGCTATAAATGCGCTCACTCCCATGCTCTTTGCCAGCACGCCAAAGGCGACACCAAGCGGAAAATAGCCCATAAAGATAGGAATGGATAGTTTAAAAACGTAGTTAAATGTCAAATTTCACCTTCATAAAAAAGCCGAAATATTAGCAAAAATTTAAAAATTTTAGGATAAAGGCTAGAAATTCTAGCCTTGTAGGGTAAAATTTGAGATTAAAATTTGATGATTTCGCCGTCATTTGGGATAGTGATCTTACTCTCTATGCCTTCTTTTTTAACAAATTCACGAAGATCTTTACGGCTTACACTTGTGTGATTTACGGCGTCCATATGCACTGCAATGATAGTCGCGCCGTTAAGAACTTTTGCGGCGTGAGCTACGTCGGCTTTGCCCATTATGATACCGTTGTCAGGAAATGCTAGCACGCGAGCGTCGCCCGTATTCATCACGACCACGCTAGGATTAAATTTGTTTAGAGCCTTATTTACGTCCGCAGTCCAAAGCGTATCGCCCATGACGTAAAGAGTTTTATGCCCCTTGGCTTCAAACACTACACCCATCGCATCGCCCAAAATAGCACCAAGCTGCTTATTTTCATACATCTCTGCTGTGCCGTGAGCGCCGCCTGCTTTATATAGTTTCACTCCTTTAAATTCAGCCGATTCGTCTAGCACTCTTACGTCTTTAAAGCCTTGCTTTTTGATTAGCGCCGCATCATCGTTATGCTGAGCAAAGATAACGATATTTTTAGGTAAAATTTCAGCCGCGACCTCATCCCAGTGATCAGGATGCGTGTGCGTAACGATGATCGCATCGACGCCCTTATACACCTCTTTTGCATCCATAGGAAGTTCTATCAAAGGATTTCTAAGGTGTGAGTTTAGCGTCCCCTCAAAGCCAGGATATTTACCCTTTGGTGCAAGATACGGGTCGAGCAGAAAGTTCACTCCCGCATAGTTTATCTTTGCGGTAGCGTTTCTGATATGCTGAAAGCTGTCTTGTGCGTTTGCCGCGCTAAAGCCCAAAAATAGGGCGATTAAAAATAAAATTTTGTTTATTTTCATTATTTCTCCTTGTAAAATTTACTAACTAAAAATACCAAAAAAGGCTAAAAATATATTTAAAAGAGTTAAATTTAAAGAATAGATTTTGTTCTTATAAATTTAATGACCTTTTCGCATTTTAAAACTAAATTTTTATAAAATAACAACAAAATTTATAAAGAAAAATTTCTATGAAAAAGATAGTTTTACTAATATTTTTTTAACACTAAATTTAATAGCCTTAACAACAAATCCAAAGATCAAAATCCCTCAAGCAAATAGCTGCAATATCGAGGATAACTGCATTGATTTTAGCCGCAAATATAGTGATGATGAGTATAAAAGGCTATTTGGAATTTACAAAAGTGAGTGCGAGGTTAAAAATTTAGACGCATGCATCTATCTGGCTGAGTTTTACAAAAGCGGACTTGGCGTAAAAAAAGACGCGACAAAATCACTAGAAATCCTTAACAGAACTTGCGATGAAAATAACAAATTTGCCTGCCACAACCTTGGTGTTGAGTATCAAGAGATGAAAGATCACAAAATGGCTTTAGAAGCTTTTAAAAAAGGCTGCGATCTAGCTTTTATACAAAGCTGTTTTAACGTCGCAGTTTTATATAATAACGGCGGCGGCGTAAAAAGAGACTACAAAAAGGCTGCTAAAATTTACAAAGAAGTTTGCGAGCAAAATTTCTATGAAGGATGCTACAACCTAGCGGTTTTATACCACAACACGCCTGGCGTAAAGCGCGACTACAAAGAAGCGGTAAAGCTTTACAAAAAGGCTTGTGATGGCGACTTTAGCATCTCTTGCTGCAACCTAGCGAGCTTGTATCAAGAGCAAAAGAGTATGAAAAGGCTAGCAAGCTCTATTTTAAAGCTTGCAAGCTTGACTTTGCCGATGCTTGCAATAACCTAGCCAGCCTTTATGACGACGCTCTTGGCGTAGAAAAAGACGATGAAGTGGCGTTTAGATACTACAACAAAGCGTGCAGGCTAGATAGCGCAAGTGGGTGCAAACATCTTGCATACTTTTACTATCATGGTATAGGCACAAAAAAGGATAAAAAGCTGTCAAAAAAAGAGCTTAACAAAGCTTGCAAGCTAGGCCTTAAAGAGGCTTGCGAGATAGTTAGAGATTTTCACTAAAGAGCGTTTATGAAAAAGCTAATTTTGTTTTTATCTCTCTTTTTGCTTCTAAATGCAGAAAATTTAGATGAGATGTGCCAAAGCGAGGGCGACATAAGAGCAAATTTAACGAGCTGTTACAAGGCCGCTACAAAAATTTATAACTCTTCAAGCGATGATAAAGATTTCAAAAAGCTAAAAGAGATATTTTTACTAGCTTGCGAAAATGATATGAAAGAGGGTTGCTACAGCGCTGCGCTCATCTATCTAAATGGCTACAACGACGTGGGTAGCGAGCTTAATCAAACTATCATATTAAATAGATATGCAAGATTTTTAAACTACGCGCTTTTAGATAACGGCAAAAAAGAGGATAAAACGACTGCCAAAAGCTACTTTCAAAGATCATGCGAGCTAGGTTTTAAAAAGGGCTGTGATATGAGAAATTTATTAGATAAGCTTGGGTATTAAATTTCACATCCTAAACGATAATGAGAATATATTTACTATAAATTTAGACCTTTTTATCTAAACTTATTTAAATTTTTAAAAAGGCAGGCAATGAAAAAGATCGTTTTACTTTTATCTTCTACAGCTCTTTTGTGGAGTGTAAATTTAGACCAAAAAGTGCTTGAGACAAAGTGCGAAAAGGCTGACGCCACAAGCTGCTACGAGCTTGGCTCTATCTATCAAGAGAGCAAAAACTACCAAAAAGCGGGCGAGTTTTACAAAAAAGCTTGCGAGCTAAAACACGCAAGTGCTTGCAGTAGCGTGGGCGTGCTTTATGACATGGACTACATAAAAGATGTAAATAACAAAAATGCAGCCAAATTTTACCAAAAGGGCTGCGAGCTAAATGACGGTTTTGGCTGTGCTAGACTTGGCTTTGTCTATACGTTAGATAAAAACTATCAAAAGTCAAAAGAGCTATTTTTAAGAGCTTGCGAGTTAAAAGATAGCGACGGATACTACGGCCTTGGGCTTTTATACTATGACGGAAATGGCGTAAAGCAAGACGCCAAAAAGGCAAAAGAGCTCTTTGAAAAGAGCTGCGATCTAGACGCACCAGCAGGCTGCAATAGCCTTGGCATGATGCTTCATAGCGGAAAATATGTAGAAAAAGATCAAAAAAGAGCTAGCAAACTCTTTATAAAAGCTTGCGAAATGGACTTTGGGGATGGTTGTCATAACCTTGGAGTTATTTACTTTGAAGAAAAAGGCGATAAAAATTTAGCCAAAAAGTACTTTGGCAAGTCCTGCGAGCTAGGTAACGACGAAGACTGCCAAATTTACAATGGCCTATAAATTTAATGCACCTGACTTTTGGGACCCTTGCCCTTTGGGGTCCTATCTGAAAAGTAAAAAACATCAAGCGTAAAAGCAACGAGTATAAGTCCAACAATAGCCAAAGTCGCGTCCATACTACCTACCTTTTAAGTCCATTTACTATCTCTAACATCGAATCACTCGTAGTTATCGCCTTTGAGTTTGCCTCGTATGCGCGCTGACCTGTGATAAGATCAGTCATCTCCTCAACAAGCTGAACGTTACTCATCTCGACAAAGCCTTGTCTAATGGTGCCAAGTCCGTCAAGGCCAGCCACACCCACCACCACGTCGCCACTAGCGCTTGTTTGAAGGTAGTTGTTATCGCCCATTGAGTGAAGACCGGCTGGGTTTATGAAATTTGCTAGCTCGATCTGACCTATCTGAGCCATGTCGGTTTCGCCAGCCTGCAAAACTGAGACGGTGCCGTCTGTGCCTATTGAAATTTGCGTCGCATTTGCAGGGACTGTGATCTGAGGGATGAGCTGATAGCCGTCGCTATTTACGATCGTGCCGTTTGCATCAAGCTTAAATGCGCCGTTTCTAGTATAAGCTGTCGTGCCATCAGGGAGTTGAATTTGAAAAAAACCGTTGCCAGCTATGACCATATCTAGGTTGTTGCTAGTCTCTTTAAAATAACCCTGAGAGAAAATTTTGTTTATCGCTGTTGGGCGCACGCCAAGGCCTACTTCGATACCTGTCGGGCTTGTAGTAGTCTGGCTTGTAGCAGTGCCTGCGTACTCCATGACTTGATACATAAGATCGGCAAATTCAGCTCTATTTTTCTTATATCCATAAGTATTTACGTTTGCGATGTTGTGTGAGGTTACGTCTATCTGCGTCTGCTCGGCGATCATGCCAGTGGCCGCAGTGTAAAGTGATCTCATCATAGTTTTATCCTTTTATTAAGCTTTTAGGGCTAGTTTTTGAACAGCATCTTGGTTAAGGTCAGTCATGTGGCTTGTCATAACCTTTTGATACATATCAACTAAGCGTTGGGTTTCTATTAGACCCACCATTTCTAAGACTGGATTTACATTTGACATCTGAGCGTAGCCTTGCATCACGCTATCAGCTTCATCAAGCTCGGTTATGTCGTCAAAATTTCTACTCTCAAAGAGATTGTCGCCGACCTTTTTTAGATCCCTTATCTCTCTTGGCTGAGCGATGTAAAATTTAGAAAATTGATTGTTATTTGAGTATAAATTTCCATTTTTATCAACCGTCAAAACCTCGCCTTGTGGCACTTGGATGCCTCTTTGACCTGGATTTTGCGCCTCATAGCCACTTGGTAGCACCCTATAACCCTCTTTTGTGACGATATATCCGTCCGCATCAAGGCTAAAAGAGCCATTTTTGCTTAGTTTTACGCCATTTGGAGTATCTACTAAGAAAAATGCGTCCTCTCTTTTTATCGCAAAGTCAAGCGTATTTGAGCTGTATTTAAAGCCACCAGCGCTAAAGTCGGTGTATTCTCCGCTCACTTGTGGCACGCGATCAAGCGTTCTGTTTAGAAATTTAGCTCCGTCTTTTGTGTGATTTTTAAGTGGGAGCTCATCTTGCGTCTCTTTAAAAATTCTCGCAAAGTCGCCGATGACTACGTCGTTTCGTTTGTAGCCGATCGTATTTACATTTGCAAGGTTGTTTGAGATGACATTTAGTCTGTTAAACTGCGTTACCATGCCAGCAGTGGCTTGATAATAACCATTTTGCATAAATTTTCCTAATCAAAATTTGATTTTTATAGCTACTAAGCAATCATCGTTCCAACTTTCTTTTTATAGACATTTAAAAAATTTTGGGTATAATCCACTTTCTTTTAACCAATACTTAAATCACAATGATACGATTTGAAAGGAAATTTATGAGCGCCGCAAAAGACTCTTTTTCTCAGATAGAAGAGCTTTTTGTTGAAAATGCAAAAGGCTTTTTGACATACGAAAAATTAGTAAAATTATTAGACAAAGCTCCGACGGCTACGATAGTAAAGAAGATAGAACAACTCGCAAAAACAAACAAAGTCCAGCTCATCACATCTGCTGAGGCTGCAAAGCTTAGAAATTTAGCTGACGCCAAAAAACGTCAAGAAAATGCTCAAAAAAGTGATCAAGATATCGACGAGGATCTCGATCTTTCAGGCGAGAGCGACCTTTTAGAGTGGTCAAGATCAGATAGTCCAGTAAGGATGTATCTAAGAGAGATGGGCCAGATCGCACTTCTTACAAAAGAAGAAGAGGTAGAGATCAGCAAGAGGATCGAGCTTGGCGAAGATATCATCATCGATGCATTTTGCTCGGTGCCGTTTTTGATCGATTTCATACTTGACTATAAAGAGCCACTTATCAATAGAGAACGCCGCGTAAAAGAGCTTTTTAAAAGCTTTGAAGACGAGAGCGAAAATGAAAATGAAGATGGCGAAGAGGATATAGACGAAGAGGATGAGGAGAACGAAGAGAACGAAGCTCCTAAAAAATCAGCCAAAAACGACAAGCGCGCAGAAAAAGTTATAGAGAGCTTTAAAGCTCTTGAAAAGGCTAAAAAAGAGTGGCTAAAGACTGCAAACAAGCAAGATAAAGTAGAAAGCGACGACACAGCTTCAAAGATGACGCTTGCGTTTAAAAAGAAAATTTTAAAAGAGAAGCTGATGGATCTTGGCCCAACAAGTAAGCTAATCAGCGAGATCGTAAAATCAATGGAGACAGCTCTTAAAAGCGACGATGAATTTGACAGAGAGCTAAAACGCTTGGAGTATCGCTTACCGATGTTTAGTGACGAGCTAAAGAAAAATCACAAAAGCATCTTAAAAGATATCATCAAACTTAGCAAAGAAGAGATCGCAGCTCGCGTGCCAGAGGCTACGATGGTCTCAACCTATGTCGAGATCAAAAAGCTTTTTACGACAAAAGAGGCGAGCAAACAAGGCTTTGACCTTGAGCCAGCAAGGCTAAAAGAAATTTTAGAGCAGATCAAACGTGGAAAGAAAATTTCAGACGAAGCAAAAGCTAGAATGGCCAAGTCAAACCTCCGTCTAGTTGTAAGTATCGCAAAACGCTACACAAACAGGGGCTTGCCGTTTCTTGACCTCATCCAAGAGGGTAACATCGGCCTTATGAAGGCGGTTGATAAATTTGAATATAGAAAAGGCTATAAATTTTCAACCTACGCCACATGGTGGATCCGCCAGGCTATCTCACGTGCGATCGCCGATCAGGCAAGGACGATCAGGATACCTATCCACATGATAGAGACGATAAACCGTATCAACAAAATCAACCGCAAATACCTCCAAGAAGAGGGAAAAGAGCCTGATGTAAGCGTCATCGCAAAAGAGGTCGGACTAAGCGTTGATAAGGTAAAACAGGTGATCAAGATCACAAAAGAGCCTATCAGCCTTGAAGCTCCTATCGCAAACGAAGAAGACGGTAAATTTGGAGATTTTGTTGAAGACAAAACTTCGCTATCACCGATAGATCAAATTTTAAAAAGTGACCTTAGAGAGCAAATCGACGATGTGCTCTCTCAGCTAAATGAGCGTGAGAAGGCGGTTATTTCGATGAGATTTGGCTTGCTTGAAGATGAGAGCGACCGCACACTTGAAGAGATCGGTAAGGCACTAAACGTCACTCGTGAGCGCGTCCGCCAGATAGAAAGCTCAGCCATCAAAAAACTAAAACACCCAAAAGTTGGTAGAAAACTCAAAAACTACATCGAGGGCTAACAAGCCCTGCCCTTTTGGGCGTCCGCATCTAAACTCTTTAAATTTCTAAAATCAAATTTATATACTAGTCTATAATTAAGTTATTTTGCAACCGAAGCGTGAAAAAGGCTGGTAAGTAATTTAATGTTTTTGTATGTGTCTATACCCTATTTTGGCATATATATACTCTTATTTAGACAGCTCTTTTCTTTTGGTAAATTATTAGCGTCTATACCCTTTAAAAGACTTTCTCTTTGAAAAATTTATAGCATCTATACATAAAAATTGTTTTAAACATTGCATATGACTATCATCTTAAAGCATAATTAACTTAACCTTCGTTTTGAGGGCACGCTTGCTATAAAATTTCAAACGAGAAATATCAAATTCTTGATTTGAACATATATTCTAAAATCAAAAAGTAAAGCATCAAAAATAAAAGAGAGATTTACCGGCACAAGACCGGTAAAAATTTATTCGCCTAGAAGTTTATCTAGTTTTGCAGCCAAGCTCGTAGTATCGTGAGCTTTAGCTAAAGAGGCAGCATGTAGCTTTAAATTTGCTTGTAAATTTTCTTCCAAGCTCTTTGCGATGTCGCTACTATCAAGGTTCTCTACGCTATTAGCATTTGCTACGCTTCTAGCTGCTAGAGCGTTCATACCCTTAAATACAGCGTTTTGTGTCGAGCCGATCTCAGAGCGAAGTGAATTTATATTTTTCAAAATATCGCCAGAATTTGAGCCGTCTTCTTTAACATTTAAAATAGCATTTGTACTTAAATTTATATTTTTTGTGCCCTCACCTGTAAAAAAGCCAAGCTCGGCGTCAAAAACGTTTTTTCCATTAAATTTAGCCTCTTTTACGCTGTCACTCATCGCATTTTTAAGCGCATTTATCTCGCCTTTTATGCCCTTTTGCTCGTTCGCTGAAAGAGCTGGGTTTGAAAGCTTGCTTGATAGCTCGCCGATCTTATCCGCACTCTCGCTTAAATTTAAAAGCATTGAGTCAGCGATCTGAAGCATACCGATCATATCGTTTGCATTTGCCATGCCCTCATTTAGGACATTTGTTTGCGAAAGTAAGCTCTCTGCGATTTGCAAATTTGCACCTGATGCTTTGATCTCGCTATTTGCAGAGATGGCGTTTAGCGCCTTTTTCTCGCTATTTTTAGCTTGATCTAAATAATAGTTTCCTGAAGCCTGGTTTGCAGTATAAGTTCCTAACTTCATATCAACTCCTTTTTTAGTAGTTTCGTGATGGATTTTACTATAAATTTCATAAAAAGTTGCAAAAATATTTCTTAAAGAAAAAAATATTTTTAAAAAGATTTTAGAAAATTTTAAATTTTCTAAAATAAAATTTCATTTTTAGTCCTCTAACCTCACTGCGATTGATTTTCTATGGGCCGTTAATCCTTCGGCTTCGGCTAGCTGCATGCAAGGTTTGCCAAGGTGCATGATACCTTTTCTGCTAACTGAGATGATAGAGCTTCGCTTCATAAAATTTTCAACTCCAAGCGGCGAGTAAAATCTCGCACTTCCGCCAGTTGGCAAGGTGTGGTTTGGTCCAGCAATGTAGTCGCCCATCGCTTCAGGCGTGAAGTGTCCAAAAAATATCGCTCCAGCGTGTTTTACCTCGTCCATATAGCTCAAAGCGTCATTTGTAGCGATCTCTAGGTGCTCCACAGCAAGCTCATTCATCAGCTTAAAGCACTCTTGCAAGTCTTTTGCGACGATGATAGCAGCTTTATTTCTCATGCTAGCACTTGCGATTGGCTCGCGTTTCAGCGTTTTTAGCTCATCTTCAACGTGTCTTTGCACTGCCCTTGCAAAGGCCTCCACTGGCGTTATCAAAAAGGCACTTGCGATCTCGTCGTGTTCGGCTTGTGAGAGTAGATCGATCGCTATGTGGCGAGGGTCAGCACTATCATCAGCGATCACGCCTATCTCGCTTGGACCTGCGATCATATCGATATTTACGTCGCCATAAACTAGCTTTTTAGCAGTCGCTACGTAGATGTTGCCAGGTCCTGTGATGACATCGACCTTTGGCACGGTCGCTGTGCCGTAAGCCATCGCTGCGATCGCACTTGCACCGCCTATTTTAAAGGCTGTTTTGATGCCACATAGATGCATCGCCGCAAGAAGCAGAGGATTTACCTTGCCATTTGGCGCTGGAGTGCAGACAACGATCTCTTTTACGCCTGCAACGATTGCTGGGATAGCATTCATGAGAAGCGAGCTAGGGTATGCGGCCTTGCCGCCTGGGATATAAAGGCCAGCGCGATCAACTGGGGTGTATTTAGCGCCAAGCAAGATGTCGTGCTCGTCCTTGTAGGTCCAGTCGCTTGGTTTTGTGCGCTCATGATAGCTTTTTATCCTGTCGTGGGCTAAATTTAGAGCCACTCTTAGGGCGTTATCTAGCGAATTGTAGGCCGCTTCCATCTCTTTTACGTCGATTATTATGTCGTTTTTGCTTGTGACACTAAATTTATCAAATTTACTTATCTGGGCAAAAAGCGCGCTATCGCCATCTTTTTTTATCTCGTCTATGATGCCTGCAACCACTGGCATCACGGCACTCATGTCATTGTCACTTCGTCTAACAAGCTGCGAAAATTTACTCTCAAAGTCTGCGTCGCTGCTGTGTAAAAATTTCATTTATGATCCTTTATTTTTAGTTTTCTCTCATATCTTTGCTTTTGTGTAATGTTACCTAAAATTCCGCCCTGGTGGATATATAAAATTTCGCTCCCAAGCTTGTCTAAATTTGCAAAGAGCGTCATAAAGCCCACTGGGTCGTAAATAAGGTCAAACTCTACGCCACTTTTGCACACTTCAAGCCAAATTTCATAAAGCTCTTTATATAAATTTCCAAAATGATACTTCTTTGGCGGATTTAAAATTTGCACTTTGCTGTTTTTATCTAGCTCATAAATTTGCTTTTTTAGATAGTCGCTATCCCCTACGCAAGGAGCAGTAAAGACCCTAAGATCGGTGTGCTTTGCCAGGTAGCATGCGCTTGTACCTGTGCCTGAGGGCAAGAAAATATCAGGCCTTATGCCACTTTTTTTACTCCACTCATTGATCTCATTTGCTTGCGTGATAAAGCCAAGCTCAGCCTCACTCTGCGCCACGCCCTCGTTTATAAAGAGCGCATTTTGGCTCTTTGCTAGCTCTTTAGCAAATTTCTCACGCTCCTCTTTCACAAAAATTTCCATGCCATTTTCAAGTGCAAATTTGAAATTTCCAACCGGATCTTGCTCTAAATTTGAGCTTAGATGAGAGACGACGTAGTAAAATTTAAGCCCTTTTAGCTTGGCAAAAAGACTTAGGCTATACATAGCATTTGACTGGCTTGAGCCGTGAGATACGATGGCTTTGATGCCGCCAAGATCAGCCTTTAGAAAATACTCCAGCTTTCTTGCTTTGTTGCCGTTAAACTCACCAAGCAGATCGTCCCTTAAAAGCCAAAATTCTCGCCCTCTTAAGCGAATTTTATCAATCACCCTTAAACTCCAAAAATTTCTCTATCTCGTTGATAGCCTCTTTGTTTGAGAGTGAAAATTTGATCTCGATGCGCCTTGAAGCGTCCTTGTCTTCGGCTCCGTCTTTGAAAATTAGCTCGTTGTAGCTTCGGCCACTTGCGACAAGCAGCTTTCTAAGGCGCGCATCATCGCTAAATGAGTTTATAAACTCCATCACGGCATAGGCTCTTTTTTGCGAAAGCTCTAGGTTGTAAATGTAGCTTCCGTCGCTATCTGTAAAGCCCTCTATGACGATCTGATCGATGTTTGAGGCGATCTCTTTATCATTTAAAAGCACGTCAAAATACTTACTAAGTGTCGCCTTTAGCTCCTCTTTGACCTCTTCTTTTAAGACTGCACTTGCTTTATCAAAAAGTACTGAGGAGCTAAGCTTTAGTGCGCCTGAGTTTGGGTCGATCTCGATGCTATTTCCTAGCCTATCTTTTAAGGCTGAGATCACTTTTACCCTTATGCCAGTTAGGTTTTTGACCCTGTCACGAGTGACATTTAGATCCCTTAAAAGCTCGTCATATCTAGCCTCTTTTTTGCTTACTTGCTCGAGCAAAAAGGCGATCTTGGCTAAATTTTTCTCGCCGCTTGCATTTGCGTCACTAAGCGCTCTATCTTTTGATGAAATTTCATCATTTAGCACGATCATCTTTTGATTTAGATCAAAAATGCTGGCATTTAGCTCTTTTATGCTCGCATTTGCGTCCTTGTTTTCCTCTATAAGCTGGGCTAGTTTTTCTTTTAGGGCGTCTATTTGGATGATGAAAATTTCATTTGATTTTTTTAAATTTATGTTTTCGTCGCTTATCTTTGAAAGCTCGTTTTTTAGGGCGTCATTTAGCTCTTCAAGGGTGAAATTCTTACCCTGGGCGTCTTTTAAATTTGCTAGTGCTGCGATGATGGCTTGCTCTTTATTTTCAAGAGTGTTTTGAGTTAGGACGTATTTTACGACGACAGCGCCTATTAGCAGCATAAAAACAAAGAGCAGACCTGCCATCAAGTCTGCGTACGAAACCCAAAAGCTCGATTGATCCTCGTTATTTTTGTCTATTTTCATTGCACTAGATTTTCGATTTTTTCTATTACAGAATTTGCTTCTTTATCGATCTCGTCTATGTTCTTCTTAAGCTCAGCGATAAGGCTCTCGCGCTCTTTTTCACGCTCCAAGCTCCTACCCTCTTGCTCGTAGGCTGCCTTAAATATCGTCGCACTCTCCACTAGCGAGGTTCTAAATGCCTTTAGTGCCTCGTTTTGCTCTTTCATCAAAGAGAGAGAAAATTCTTTTAAAATGGCATCAAAACTCTTGATAGTCTGCTCGAATTTAAGCTGGCTCTCTTTTGTAGCGTTTAAATTTCTACTAAAAATTTCGCCAAGCTTTGCATGCTCGGTTAAAATTTTAACCTCCATATCTTTAAAGGCATTAGAAAACGCGCCAACTGCCTTTAATATATCGGAGTGGATTTTTACAAATTCATCTTGTTTTAGCCCAGATTCATTTAGCATTTTTAAACTTGCGCTAAGTTCTGCCTTGCTTTGATTGATGATATTTTTCTCAACCTCGCAAAGCTCTTTTAGGCTGTTAAATTTCTCATTTGTCTGCTCGCTTAGCTCTTTTACAAATTTATCGTCAAGCACCATTTTAAAGGCATCGTGGCTATCTTTAAAGTAGCCCACACTTGCCTTCATGAAATTTGCATTTAGCTCATTTTCCTGCCAGAAAAACTCACGGCTTAGCTCTTTTTGCTCGCTGTAAAATCTCTCAAATTTACTAATGCCGATCTTTTCAAAAAACATCCACCAAAGCGCTAAAAATATGCCGTAAATCGATACATAAAACGCCGTAGCCACGCCGTTTAACAGTATAGCGATCTCTTTTTCAAGTCCGTTTGCGGTGCTTGAGCTAAAGCTTGGCATAGAGATAGCGATACTGATAAATGTACCCAAAATTCCAAGCATAGGAAAGACTGCTTGGCCGATGTTTGCTAGGTTGTCATTTCTAAAATTTCTTGTATAGCTCTCGAAAAAATCTTCAAATTTAGCGTTTGCCTTTTTGACGCTTGAAATTTCAAAAAGGTGAGCGATGATAAATTCTTTTAGCCTTATCTTGTAGTCTTTGGCATTTGCTAAGAAATTTGAGTAAGCTACTAAGGCGCTATGGCGTGAAAATATAAAAGCGACAAAGAGTATAACGCCCATCATCACGATGGTGTGAAGCTTCATCTGAAAATTTATAACGCCAAGATAGGCTAGTATCGCCAAGATGTAGATAGCTAAAGGGATAAAGATAACTTTAAAAAAGACAAAGAAAGAGTGAGCTTGGCGCTCTTTTGGCACGCTTAGCTCACTAAAATCATTTTGATTTTGCATAGGATTAGTTCCTATTTAGGCAGTTTAAGTCGCTAAAAGCAGTCTGAAGACGCTTAACCATGCTCTCCTCGCCACTTCTTAGCCATTTCCTTGGATCGTAGTATTTTTTATTTGGCTTATCATCGCCCTCTGGGTTGCCGATCTGCCCTTGCAAGTATGCTCTATTTTTAGCCTCATACTCGCGCACGCCGTCCCAGAAAGCCCACTGAGTATCGGTGTCAATGTTCATTTTAATAACGCCGTAACTTACAGCATTTTTGATATCTTTTAGCTCGCTGCCACTTCCGCCGTGAAATACAAAATTTACTGGCTTGTCGCTTTTTGTGTTAAATTTCTTAGCAACATAGGCTTGTGAGTTTTTAAGAATTTCTGGTCTTAGCACGACATTGCCAGGTTTATAGACACCATGAACGTTGCCAAAACTAGCTGCGATGCTAAATTTATCGCTTATCTTACTTAGTCTTTCATAAGCAAGCGCGACGTCCTCTGGCTGAGTGTAAAGAAGTGCGTTATCAACACTTGTGTTATCTACGCCATCTTCTTCGCCACCAGTGACGCCAAGCTCGATCTCTAGGCTGATGCCAAGCTCGCTAAGCTCTTTTAGATACTTCTCGCACGTGCTTAAATTTTCGTTGATATTCTCTTCGCTAAGATCAAGCATGTGAGAGCTAAAAAGTGGCACGCCGTGAGTTTTTTTATACTCATGACTTGCTTTTACTAGCTCATCTATCCAAGGCAAAAGCTTTCTAGCAGCGTGGTCAGTGTGCAAAATGACTGGCACGCCATAAGCCTTGGCTAGCAAATGAACATGCTTTGCTCCAGCGATCGCACCAAGAACGGCTGCATTTTCGCAGGCTTTACCAGCGTAAAAACCTGCACCGCCATTACTAAACTGAACGATAACAGGCGAGTTAGCAACCTTCGCTGCCTCTAAAACAGCATTTACTGAGTCGCTGCCTACGACATTTACAGCAGGTATTGCAAAACCTTGCTCTTTGGCATAAGCATAAAGTTTTGTTACATCATCTCCGCTTAAAACACCAGGTTTTACGATATCTAAAACGCCCATTTTATCCTCCAAATTTTATTTGTATTCTATCTTTGCTTTTTGGCGTAGAGCTTCACTTTTTTGTCTAACAGCAGCTTGGAATTTCTCCATTTTTACAGCTTGCTCGATCTCTGGTTTTGCTTGCTCAAAGCTTACAGTACCAGCTGCTTTGCCATCTTCTTTTAAGATAACATGGTAGCCAAACTGAGTTTTAACTGGCTTAGTCGAAACTGTGCCATTAGCCATTGAAAATGCTGCGTCTGCAAAAGGTTTTACCATTTGGCTTTGACCAAACCAGCCAAGCTCGCCACCGTGTGCTGCTGAGCCTTTGTCGATTGATTTTTGGCTTGCTAGCTCTGCAAATTTCTTAGTTAGCGCCTCGCCTTTTAAATTTTTAAGTTGAGCAATGATGTCATTTGCTGTTTTTTCATCTTCAACTAAGATATGTCTTGCTCTTGCTTGAGCTGGTTGGTTCATGCTAGCTTTGTTTTTGTTGTAAAAATCTCTTAAATCGCTATCGCTTACTTTTATGCCGTCAAACAATTTTCTCATATAAAGCTCAACTGCAATGCCTTCTTGTGCAGCTTTTACAGCCTTGATGTAATCAACATCTTTTTCAATGCCTGTCGCTTTTGCGTCTTTTAAAAGAAGTTTTCTGTTGATTAGATCGTCGATTATACGTTTTTTCTCATTTGGTTGAAGCTTGCTAGCGTCAAAACCTGGCATAGCCGCTGATAAAAGTGCTGAGATATCGCTATCATTTATAGCATCGCCATCAACTGTTGCAACTACTGCTGCGTTTAGAGTGACAGCTGCAGCTAAACTTAAAACTGCTGGAAACAAAAATTTTTTCATATAAATCCTTTAAAAAATTGATTTTATGGGCAAAATTATATCAAATAATGCGGTAACTTTTCGTTTAACTTGCAATTTTAGGTAAAATAGCCAAATGAGAACAAAAAAAGATATTTTAGAGATAAAAAAAAGGCTTTTAGAAGAGTTTAAAGACGCCAAAAGCGAGCTTAAATTTAGAAATTTATATGAACTACTTGTTTGCGTCATGCTCTCAGCTCAGTGCACCGATAAAAGGGTAAATTTGATCACACCTGCCCTATTTGAGGCGTATAAAGATGTTTTTGAGCTAGCTAGTGCAAATTTAGCCAGTTTAAAACTCATGATAAACTCATGCAGCTTTTTTAACAATAAGGCCCTGAATTTGATCAAGATGGCAAACAGCGTGGTCGAGCTTTATAACGGAGAAATTCCGCTTGATGAAGAGAAGCTAAAAGCGCTTGCTGGAGTTGGGCAAAAGACCGCTCACGTCGTGCTTTTAGAGGCTACAAACGCAAACGTCATGGCCGTTGATACGCATGTTTTTAGAGTATCACATAGACTTGGCTTAAGCAGCGCAAAGACGACAGAAGCGACAGAAGAGGATCTAAGCCTTGCCTTTAAAACTGACCTTGGCAAGCTTCATCAAGCTATGGTTCTTTTTGGGCGCTACACCTGCAAGGCTAAAAAACCGCTTTGTTTTGAGTGTATTTTAAGCGATCTTTGCAAGAGCAAAGATAAGATGATATAGATAAAATTTGCTAGAAATTTCTAGCAAATTTTACTTTTTTATGAGTTATATTTTTTAACTATACCACGAACGACTTTTTCTATAAAAAGTGCAGAAGCTACTTCACAGTGCTCTCTTGTAGAGTGCGGTGAGTAGATATTTGGTCCAATAGAACATGCACTAAGACCTGCTTTTTTCTCCAAAAGCACTCCACATTCAAGGCCAGCATGCACAGCTGTTATCCTTGCATTTGGCTTATAAATTTTAAGCTCTTCTAAGATATCGTTTGCAAATTTATCATTAACTGGCTTCCAAGCTGGGTTTCTATCTTTTGAAATGACGCTAAAACCAACCGCTTTTGCAAGCTCTGAAATTTCAAATTCCATTCTGTTTAGCCCGTCTTTACTCATTGATCTTGCGAAAAACTCTACTTCAAGCGTGCCATCATCTTTGATCTTTGCAAGTGAGAGATTGACGCTATCTTGTGGTATACCCAGCTCGCAGTTATAGGCTCTTACGCCTTGTGAAAATGAGTTGATAAGAGCTAAAATTTTCTCGCCGTTTTCTAAAATTTCATCCCCCTTGCCAAGCTTTTTCACGCTTAAATTCTCACACTCACTCTTTAGCTCTTTATCACTTAAAACCAGTGCAGTTGCGCCGCTTGGGATAGAGTTGCTTCGCTCGCCACCTTCAAATTTAACAAGCTTGCAGCTATTTTTAGTAACAAATGCCGCCAAAACCTTGATCGCATTTGGGATATTTTTATGTATCTCGTTGCCAGAGTGTCCGCCAGGTAGGCCGCTCACTTTTATTTCATAAAGCGTGCTCTCTTTTGTTTTTTTGCTATTAAGCGAGATAGTAGCAAATAAATTTACACCGCCAGCGCAGCCGATAGTTACGCGGTCGTCCTCTTCGCTGTCTAAATTTAAAAGCTTATCGGCTTTTAGATCGCCGCTAAAGCCAGCAGCTCCGACCATGCCGACCTCTTCGTTGTTTGTAAAGAGGCACTCAATGTCGTCAAATTCGCTTATCATCTGCATCATGATAGCCACGCCTATGCCGTTATCCGCGCCTAAAGATGAGTTTTTAGCCCTCATATAGCCATCATCGCCATAAACTATCTCGATCTTTGGTGCGTCGCCCATGCAGACCATATCGTAGTGGCTTTGCAAACAAATTTTTGGCTTGCCTTTAAATGCATGAACGTTGCCAAAACTATCGACCACGACTTCACAGCCCTTATCTCTTGCAAAATCAGCTAAAAAATCACGCATCTTGTCAGTCTCATAACTGCAGTGCGGTATCGTCGTAAGTGTCTCAAATTTCGTTAGAACTTCGCTCTTTGACATATTTGCCTCCTTTAAATTTATTTTATCTCGCCCTTATAGCCAGTCGCATCGACCGCCTTTAAAAGCTCTTTTTTATCGACCTTATCATCTGCTACAACGACAGCTTTTCGCTCTTTTAGCGATACGTCTGCCTTTTTTACGCCCTCAACGCTAAGTGCGGCCTTTCTTACTATCGCTGTGCAAAGCGGACAGTGCATGCTAGGCACTGAAATTTCTATCTTTTTATCAGCGTAGCTTGCAGCCACCAAAAGGGCTAAAACTAAAATTTTACGCATAAATTTCTCCTAAAAGCTCCGGATATGTAAGGAGTAAAAGCAAAATCACTCCAAAAAGTATATATATAAGTATCCATTTTTTCTTTTTATAGCTTAGGTTGCAGCTTTTTGGCTTGTAAAATAGAGCCACACCTGAGATCACAAAGCAAATAACGGCCACGACGCTTAAAGGGACGCGGTACTCGTATAAATTTTGTGTCCAAGATAGAAAAGAAAAAGATGTGCCAAAAAGCAAGAAAAGAAGTGCTGGTAAGCAGCACAAGGTAGCGCCGATAGCACTACCTATGGATGTTAGTATCAGCCAAAAGGCTCTCATTTTAGCTCTGTTGAGATGTAGTCGTAGCTAAATTCTTTTGGCGAATAGTAGTTTTGTGTGTTGCCATCAACCTCAGCGTATGGATAGCCAAAGTTGTTTAGCGGAGTTTGCTCTGGAGTTGGCTTTAAGATAAAGTCGCGTCCATAGTTAAAGCCTATCCAGCACATCTCCCAGTTGCCAAAGCAATAGTCCCTAACAGCTACGATCTTAGCGTCGTCGTTTGTCAATTTCTCGCCCAGTCTTACCTTTGTGACATCTGCTGGATCAACCGGTATCCAACCATAGCCTTTTAGATAAAACTCAGCCCTGCAGTGCTGTCCGCCTGAAATTTTAGCCACGCCGTCTTTTGCGCTACCCATCTGATCTGAAAATCTAGACTGACCAACCCTGATACCAAAAATTTCTCTTGCAGGGATGCCAACTGATCTGCAAAGTCCCACGAAAACTGAGTTTATGTCAGTGCATTTGCCAACTAGTTTGCCACTTTCAAGTATCGCTTTAACGTCGCCTGTGCCACATCCAAGGATGCTGTTATCACGCTGCATAGTGTTTGCAACCCACGTATAGATCGCTTTTGCGCGCTCCAAATCGCCTTTAGTATTGCCGATAATCTCTAGCGCTTTTGCTCTTACGACGCCGTCAGTTGGGATGTGTGAAGTTGGTTTTAAAAACTCCAAAACAGCAGGATCGACCTTCTCGTTTGGATCGAAATTTACCTTGCTAAAGTCGGTGTTGCGCTCTGTTGTTTGAATTTTAAACTGGATATTTAAAATAGGTCTTTGCTCGTTTTCTTCAAATTCGCCATACATTGTTGGTATTAGCGTGTCTGAGATATAGACGTTTTTAGCGGTTGTGTTTATGACGTAGTCTTGGGTTAGTTGCTGATAAGTGGTGCTTAGTGGAAGGGGCAACCAAATTCTTGAGTTTTTGCCCTTTTCAAGAAGCTGGTGTTTAAAATTTACGTCGAAATTTCTAACTACTGGGTTTGCTGGCTCGTCGCTAGCTAGAGTGACACTTGGAAGCAGACTTGCTGCACCTAAAAAACTACTGAATTTAAAAAAATCTCTTCTTTGCATAAAATGCCTTTTTGCTTAATCTTAGCCAAACTTGGCTCTAAAACTGCCTGCTATTCTAGCATAAAATTTTTATTTATGATAAAATCCGCCACATGAAAAAGATTATATTTTTAGGCTTTATAGCGCTATTTTGCAATGGTTGTCTTTATATGAATGAGCGTGGAGTTTCGACGCAATATTATAATGATTGTAAAGAGTATTATGACGCGACTGGCACCTACCAAAAAGAGTGTCCGCACAACATCGTCGACTGGAAATAGCGTGGATCTTAGCAAATTTAACGAGCAACAAAAGCAAATTTTAAATAGGATAGAAAATTTAGCAAATTTTGATTGCGAATTTAGCCTTAGTGAGAGCGTAAATGTCAAATTTAAAGAGCTGGACGCTGCAAGCAAAGATGAAATTTACAACCTCGCCCTTAGCCTAAAGCCTTGGCGAAAAGGGCCATTTTTACTTGATGATATATATATAGATAGCGAGTGGCAAAGTTTTATTAAATTTAATATCCTTGCCCCACACCTAAATTTAGCTGGCAAGTGCGTGGCTGACGTGGGTTGCAACAATGGATATTATATGTTTAAGATGCTTGAGTACGGCCCAAAAAGCATAACTGGCTTTGACCCTAGCGTGCATACATATTTGCAATTTGCTTTTTTAAATAAATTTATCCGCTCAAATATCGCTTACGAGCTTCTTGGAGTAGAGAGCTTGCCTGAATACGCAGCGAAATTTGACACCATTTTTTGCCTTGGTGTGATATACCACAGAAGCGATCCTATAAAGATGCTAAAAGAGCTAAAAACCGCGCTAAATCCTGGTGGCGAGCTATTTTTAGACACGATGTATATAGATATGGATGGCGACTTTGCTCTAAGCCCAAAGGATAGATACTCAAAAATTCCAAATATCTACTTTGTGCCAACGCTTAGCGCACTTGAAAACTGGTGCGAGAGGGCTAAATTTAAGGACTTTAGCTTGCTTGATACAAAGGCGACTGATCTAAATGAGCAGCGAAAAACGCAGTGGATAGATGGCGAAAGTCTTGGAAATTTCTTAGACCCAGACGATAATACAAAGACCATCGAGGGCTACCCAGCTCCAAAAAGAGCCTACGTGAGAGTTAAAATTTAAGGATAAATATGGCAGATGAAAATATTTTTGAAGCAAAAGACGAATCGCAAATAATCCTCCCAGAGGACGAAAACCCGTTAAGAAACGAGATAAAAACAGCACCTTTAACAAAGCTAAATTTTAGTGGAACGGCATTTTTACTTGAGAAAAATCACGCAAAAACTAGATTTTTTACCACAGCTGACATGGTGAGCGATGCTGAAGGGCTCATACATAGCGGTTTTGTCTTCATGGGGGCAAACTACGCAGCACTTTTAGCTATAAATGAAGAATTTTGCGTTAGCATCGGAGCTAGGATAAATTTCTTTGGACCGCTAAAGCTTGGCGATGTGGTCGAATTTGACGCACAAGCAAGGTTTGAAGAGAGCAGAAAAAGAGAGGTAAAAGTGATAGGCTACGTAAAAGAGATCAAGATATTTGAGGGCGTCTTTCAGCTAGTCACGCTTGAAGAGCATATCTTTGTCACTCAGCAAAAAAATATCCAAAAAGAAGCCGCTATAAGACAAAAGAAAGAGCGCGAAGAGGCGCAGGCTAAAAACAACGGCTAAATTTAACTGATGAGATATAAATTCTCATCTTTTACTTCAAATAAATTCAAATTTTAAAAGAGAAATTTTATCCTAATATCTCAATTTGGTAAACGATCGGTAACAAATTTTTGAAAATTTAGTGAATTTTAAGCTTAAAAATTAATTTTATGTGTTAATATCCTTTCAAAACTTTTTTATCAAAAGGAGATTTAGATGAAACTTACAAAAGTTAGCTTAGCTGCTTTGGTTGCTTTAGGTGCATTTTCAAGCGTTGCAAGTGCAACTCCACTTGAAGAAGCTATAAAAAATGTAGATCTTTCAGGATTTGCAAGATATCGTTATACAAATGATTTTATAAAAAATTCAAACCAAAATAGTACAGTAAAAAATAGTGGTGCTGGTCATGCTTTTAGAATGCAAACAGCATTTAAAGCTGCGATAGATGATAACTTCTTTGGTGTATTAAATTTAAGATATGATCTAACTGATGATTCTGGTGATAAAAACGCTGCTGGAACAGATAAAACATACACAACAGGAACATTTGGTGTTTATGAGATGTATCTAGGCTATAAAGTAGGTAACACTGCTATTACAGCTGGTAAACAACTATTAGGTACTTTCTTTGATGACAAAGATGTAGCTGGCACAGGTCTAAAAGTAATAAATACTGACGTACCAGGTCTTACTTTAGCTGCAGCTGCATTTGATGCAGTACAAGGTGACGGTACAGAGTTGGATGGTCCGCTACTAAAAACAACACTTGCAGGAAGCATCAGTGACGCTCCTGGCAATATATACTATTTAGGTGCAGCTGGCAGCTATGATCCAGTATCATTTAAAGCAGCTATTGCAAATGTTCAAGAAGTAGCTACACTTTACGGTGCTGATGCTGGTGTAAGCTTTAATGTAACTGATGATGTAAATCTAAACTTAAAAGGTCAATTTGTTCACAATGACTCAGATCACAAAGATGTAGCTGATGCTAACTTCTGGGCAGTTCAAGCTGGCACAAAACTATTTGGTGCTAAACTTAACGCTGGTTATTTAGATTTTGATGCTAAGAACAAAGACAATAATAAAATTTCATTTGCAACACTTGATGCAAATGGCGAACTTATCAACCCAGCAAAAATCCTAAATGGTGTAATGAGTGGTGGCAAGCAATACTACAATAACATCAAAGGAAACAACGACTACTGGTTTGTTACAACTGGATATGATATAGATAAATTTGGCTTTGGTGCTGGATATACTCAAGGTAAAGGCTATAGCTGGGCTCTTAGTAAAGAGAGAGCAAAAAGAAGCGAATGGTCTCTTGATGCTAGCTACAAATATAGCAAAAAACTTACATTCCTTTCTTGGTATGCAGCTGCTAAAGATAAAAAAGACGGCGAAAGCTACAAACAAAATCGTATCAGATTTGAAGCAAAATATAGCTTCTAAAAACATTTATCCGAGCGAGCTTTCGCTCGGATCTTCTCAACTTCTCAATACTTAATCAAAATCAGCAAATATAACCAATAAAATTTATATAATGCCAAACAAAAAAAGGCAAAAAATGTATCTTTTCTCTCTCATTACGCATTTAGTTTGCGCCATTATCTTTATAGGATATGTATTTTTTGATGTTTGCATATATCCATTTGCCAAAAAAACGATAAATCCACAAACCCTTGAAGCTGTCAAAAAGGCTTACACAAAAGGCAGTGCAAAGGTTTTTGGCACGGCATTTTTACTACTTTTGATAAGCGGAGCTTTTATGGCAAAGGACTATCTTGGAGGCGAGCATGGTTGGTGGCAAAGCAACTTTCAAAAGCTCTTGCTAGCAAAAATCGCAGTTTTGCTTCTCATGTGCCTTGTCACTTTCATCTCTATTTTTAATGTCACTATCTTAAAAAAGCCAGATCCATTTGGTAAATTTTCGCACCACATAGCCCTTGTGCTTTGTCTGATAATGGTCATTCTGGCAAAACTTATGTGGTGGGTTTAGCAGTAAAATTTGGCTGTAAATTTAAGCCCAAATTTGCAGCCAAGTCTAATTTTCAGTCGATACTTTTTAGCTTATCCTTATTTAGCCCCTCTTCTATGCGCTTGATCTCCTCACTTCCATCTCTTACGACGCTTTTGTCGTATTTTAGATACTCATCTATCTTTTTTGGATATTCGACGTGAGTTAGGATAAATTTAAAGACATTTAACCTCGCCTCTTTTTTATTGTCACTTGAGACGATCACCCACGGCGAGATGCTATTGTGAGAGGCTAGCAGCATCGAGTATTTGGCGATGGAGTACTGATCCCAAAGCTCTTGCGCTTTTTGATCTACTGGAGAGATCTTAAACTGCTTTAGTGGGTCATTTAGACGCTCTTTGAAGCGCTTTTTTTGCTCCTCTTTTGTGATCGAGAGGTAAATTTTAAAAAAAATGATGCCTGAGTTTATGATCATCTCTTCAAATTTTGGCACTTCACGCAAAAATTCCTTATGCTCAGCCTGCGTGCAAAAGCCCATCACTGGCTCAACTCCAGCCCTGTTGTACCAGCTCCTATCAAAGATGACGATCTCGCCAGCACTTGGCAGGTGCGTCACATATCTTTGAAAGTACCACTGCGTCTTCTCGACATCACTTGGCTTTGTAAGCGCTACTATACGGCAACCACGTGGATTTAAATGCTCTGTTAGGCGCTTTATCGTGCCGCCCTTGCCAGCCGCGTCTCGACCCTCCATTAGCATAAGCACTCTAAGTCCCTTGTCTTTGACATGATTTTGGAATTTCAAAAGTTCTATCTGAAGCAGCCTAAGCTCATCTTCGTAGCCGAGTTTATCGGATTTTTGGTGTTTTTTATCCTTTGACATCTTCGCTCCTTCTAAATTTTCAAGATTTTACTATAAAATAGAATAAATTTAAGAATTTAGACTAAAATCATCTCTTTTAATTTAGCAAGGATTAGCATGTTTTTTAAATTTATTTTTTCTCTCATTTTGTTTGCAAGCTCACTTTTTGCCGAGGTTTTAGATGTTAGCAAGGCATTTGTTTTAAGCCCAAGTATCGACGAACAAGGCGTTGAGATCAAGTTTAAATTTGGCGAAAATATCTACCTTTATAAAGATAGCTTTGAGGTTAAGCTTGGTGAAGAGAAGATAAATTCTTTGCTAAATATGCCAAAGAGTGAAAACACTGGCGAATACGAAATTTACCCAAAAGATTTTTCACTGTTTATCCCACTAAATTTAGTAAAAGAGCATCTTAAAAACGGCAATGCTAGGCTAAATTTAAGCTATCAAGGCTGCGCTAAAAATGGCATTTGCTACCGCCCGCAAAATAAAATTTATGACATCTTTGAGAAATTTGGCAAATTTAACATCATAGCCTTTGAAAAAGAGCAAAAAGATGAAACCAATCCTGAATTTACCGAGCTTTCAGAAGATCAAAGCATCGCAAACGAGCTAAGCAGCAAAAACTTTTTTATCTCGCTTGCGACATTTTTTGGCTACGGTCTCTTGCTTTCGCTCACACCTTGCGTCTTTCCGATGATACCGATCTTATCAAGTATCATCGTCTCAAAGGGCGGCAGCCTAAATGCTAAAAAAGGCTTTTTGCTCTCGCTAGTTTATGTAGTTGCGATGAGCCTTGCTTACGCGCTTGCTGGCGTTGGAGCAAGCCTACTTGGCTTTGGCATCGCAGGGGCACTCCAAAACATCTACATGCTTGGCGCATTTGCGGCCATTTTTGTCATCTTAAGCTTTAGTATGTTTGGCTTTTACGACATCAAGCTGCCCTCTAAATTTGAAAACTTAATCAGCAAAAAGTCGCAAAACAGCTCAGGTCTCATCGGCGTTTTCATCATGGGCTTTGCCTCAGCGCTCATCGTCTCGCCTTGCGTAGCAGCACCGCTAGCAGGCGCACTTCTTTACATCGCGCAAAGCGGCGACGCACTTTATGGGGGCATCATGCTCTTTGTCATGGGGCTTGGCATGGGCGCACCGCTTCTTGTGATAGGGCTAAGCTCTGGCAAACTCCTGCCAAGACCTGGTGGCTGGATGGATGAAATTAAAAAACTCTTTGGCTTTTTGATGCTCATCATGGCCGTTTGGATCCTTGCACGCGTGCTTGGAGCGTTTTTTGAGCTACTTGGTTATGGCGTCATAGGCGTCTTTGCAGCCATTTATCTTGGGGCATTTGAGGCAGCAAATAACGGCTGGTCTAAATTTAAAAAAGCACTTTTCGTGCTGGTCTTTATCTACTCGCTCATGCTGATAATCGGCGCATTTTTGGGCTCAAAAGACGCGTTTTCGCCGCTTTCTGGGCTAAATTTAGCCAAAAATGAGAGCGAGCTAAATTTCAAACAAGCTAAAAATTTAAACGAGCTAAATGAGATGATAAAAAGTTCAAGCAAGCCAGTGCTGGTGGATTTTTACGCCGAGTGGTGCGCGAGCTGCAAAGAGATAGAGCACATCACTTTTAAAGACGCTAGCGTGAAAAATGCTTTGGCAAATTTTACGCTTATTCGCATCGACGTGACAAGTGGTGGGGCGCAAAACGATGAGATGTTAAGAAATTTTGGGCTCATTGATCCGCCTGCACTTCTACTTTTTAAAGACGGCGAAGAGCAAAAAGCGCTTAGGACGATCGGCTTTATAAATGCTAAAAATTTCATAGCAAAGCTTGAGAAAATTTAGATTAAAAAAGCAAATTTGGCTGGAATTTTAAATTTATCAGCCAAATTTTTCTAGGCTTTGCAGACCTTGTAACTAGCTAGAAATATAGCAAAGAAGTAAATTTAGACTATCAAATTTATATCATTTGGCGACGTAAGTAAAATCGCAAAATTTCAGTAAATTTAGTTTAATTCTAGGATTGTAAAGCAACTAAAATTTAATCAAATTTCGCTCAATCTCACATCCAATAAGACCAAAAACAAAAAACTTTAGCCAAACTTGCGGTCATCTTAAATTTTATCAAATTTTAAAACATGCCAACAAATAGAAATAGAAACTAAATTTAGCTTTGCACCAAGGTAGCAACGCAACCAAAATTTAATCAATTTTTTTTGCCAAACCACGTACGAACAAGACCACGAGATCAAAAAACTTAAGTCAAGTTTGCAATTTAAAACATCTCAGCACATAGACAAAATTATTCAAATAAATTTAAAATATGAAATTCGTAGTAAATTTAACCAATAACAGGGCTAAATTTAGCTAGACCGCAAAATCAAAGGCAAAAAATTAGCTAAATCATTACTCAAATTTATAAAAATTTAGAATTTACTCTGCCGCAGTAAAGACGCCAAACAGAGCAAATTTAGGCTCATTTGCCAAATTTAGCAAGCGCTCTTTGGTAGTCCTCTTCGCTATCGATGCCGATACTTTGACTTTCAACCTCTAGCATTGCTATCTTTTTGCCATTTTCTAGGGCGCGCAGCTGCTCGAGTTTTTCGGTGTTTTCAAGGCTTGAAGGCAAGAGGCCGCAAAACTCTTTTAGGCTCTTTACGCTGTATCCGTAGATGCCAAGGTGTGCCTTGTAGCTTTTACACTCGCTTCTGTTAAATGGTATCCTCGATCTTGAAAAGTAAAGCGCATAGCCCTCAAAATCAGTCACCACTTTGACCAAATTTTTATCATCTGCAAACTCATCGTCCATCTTTTTATAGCAAGAAAACATAAAGGCATTTTGCCTATTTTGCTCGCAAAATGCCCTAAATTTAGCGATATTTTCAGGCTCGATAAATGGCTCGTCAGCCTGAACATTTATGATGATCTCGCTCTCGCTTAGCCCCAAAATTTGCGCCGCTTCGTTTATCCTGTCAGTGCCACTTTGATGATCTTTGCTAGTTAGCACAGCTTTTATGCCGTGAGCCTTGGCGATATCAAGCACGCTTGGCTCATCCACAGCAACCGCCACATCGTCCACGCCGCTTACTCTAAGAGCCGTCGCCACAAACATCGGCACGCCGTTTATCTCTTTTAAAATTTTATTACTAAACCTTGTTGAGGCAAGGCGGGCTGGGATGATTATCATCGCTCGATCCATTCTAGGACGCACTTTTCGATCTCGTCCTCTTTTATGATATTTTTATGCAAAATTTTCGCACTAAATAGCGAGTTTATCGAGCTTGGCACGCTGTCATTTAAGATTTTAGCGGTCTTTGCCAGCGCATCTTTTTCATCTTTTGTATCTTTGATCTGGCACGCTTTGATCATGCTTGGCGTAAATTTCACCCAGTGCGCGGTCGATGTGATGACGTTTATGCGGCCAGCATCCACCATCTTAAAGCAAGTAGCCGTATGCGGATCGATCGCGTAGCCGCTCTTTGCGAGCTTTGCGATGTATGCCTCGCACTCTTTATCGTCGCACCAGCTGGCCTCAAAGTCCTCTTTTAGCGCTTCAAGCTCTTGCTTGCTAAGCTTATAAAATTTATCTTTTGCTAGGCTTTGCATGAGTTCATTTGTTCTAACGCTACCAAATTTATCAAACAGCAAGCGCTCGACGTTTGAGCTTATTAAAATGTCCATGGCTGGGCTTATCGTCTTAACCAGCTTTTTATCCCTTAGGTCGTAAACGCCGGTGGTGAAAAACTGCGTCAAGATATTGTTTGCGTTTGAGGCGATCTTGATCTTGCCGATCTTTGCGCCCATTTTTTTAGCGTAATACGCCCCGAGTGCGTTGCCGAAATTTCCACTTGGCACGATGATGTCAAAACTCTCGTTTGCCTTAAGTGCCTTTTGTTTTAGCAAATTTGCGTAGGCGTAGGCGTGGTAGATGATCTGGAAGAGAATTCTGCCAAAATTTACCGAGTTTGCCGCGCTTAGTTTAAGGCGCTTTTTCTTAAGCTCAGATTTAAATTTATCATTTGCAAGCAGCGTTTTTAGCGCTCTTTGAGCGTCGTCAAAGTCGCCTTTTATGCCAAAAACCTTTAAATTTTCACCCTGCATGGTCTGCATTTGCAGCTTTTGCACCTCGCTCGTGCCGCCATCTGGATAGAGGCAAACGACCTTAATATTCTCGTCGTTTGCAAAGGTTTGAAGTGTCGCAGGGCCCGTGTCGCCGCTAGTTGCGCACATGATAAGGTATCTTTCGCCTCTCTCTTTTGCTAGCTGACTAAGCAGCGAGCCAAAGGGCTGAAGCGCCATATCCTTAAACGCTCTTGTTGGACCGTGATAGAGCTCATTTACGTATAAATTTTTATCTATTTTTTTAAAAATGACTGGGTGCTTTGGATCATCAAAGCTTGCATATCTCTTGAGCGCCTTTTTGAAAAACGCCTCAGATACATCAAATTTAAATAGCGAGATGATGTGAAGTGCGAGCTTTTCGTAGCTTAGGTTTGAGAGCTCTTGCCACTTTGCCTTTGTGATCTTTGGTAGCTTCTTTGGCGCGTAAAGTCCGCCGTGAGCGGAGCTTGGGCTAAGCATAGCTGTGCTTAAATTTACGTTTTTTACCTTTTCATCTTTCACGCTTCTAGTTGGTGTTAGTCTCATTTTTTGCCTTTTGTGGTTGATTTTTTTATCCAATTTTCATATTTTTTAAAAACCTCTTTTGGCTTAAGTGTCAAAATTTCTGGGGTTTCGTAGCTGTGGTGCTTTCTTATAAATTTAGCCACTTTTTTAAATTTCACGTCCGTTTTTATGAGTAAAATTTGCTCTTTTTCATCACAAAGCTTCTCTTGCCAAAGATAAATGCTCTTTGCGCTAAAGCTACTCACGCAAGCTGCAAGGCCCTTTTTTACGAGCTTTTTGCTTAGTTTTTTTGCCTCTTTTTTCTTTGCGACTGAGGTGATTAAAATTCTCATTTTGATCTAAATTTTCCTTTTAAAAAGTGGCTCATTATAACAAAATGGGCTTAAATTTGCTGCGCCAAAACCTTTTTAAACTCCTCGCTTAGCGTAACTTCAAGCGTTACAAGCGATACTCTCAGCCCAAAATCCTTTACCTTTACATAGTCTTTTTGTGTCATCAAAAGCGAGGTGGCGCCGTAGGTTTGTAAAATTTCGCTTAGCTCTTCTTTTGAAAAGTCGTAGTGATCAGGGAAAAATACCTGTCCCACGCACTCGCTAAAAAATGCCTCAAGGCGCGCTGGGTTTGCTATGGCGGTAACTAGCACCATTTTTTCGGTTTTATTTAAAATTTCGCTCTTTCTAAAGTGAGTTTGCCCCTCATGCGCTATAAAATCACCAAATTTATAAAAGCTAAATGGATATCTATAAGCCCCACTTGGCAGGCAAAGCTTTAGCTTTGGCTCTGGGTTTGGACGTACCAAGATGTCAAATTTAGCTATGTCAAATTTAGAAAACCCATCATCCAGTAAGATATACTTTGCGCCATGCTTTTTGGCGTAGTCTATGGCTACTTTTCTATCTTCGCTCACTATCACATTTGCGTTTTTGAGGCTTGTGGCATATATCATCGCCTCATCGCCACTTGCTGCCACGTCAAGTAAAATTTCGCCATCTCTTGCGACAACTTGCATGCCTTTGCTCTTTCTTTTATAGCCTCTAAGAATGATAAAAGCGCCCTCATAATTTTTAGCGATAGCGACACAAAGTGGTGTTTTGCCGCTTCCTCCAAGGGTTAAATTTCCAACGCTTATTATCTTTATGCCTAGATCTTTTTTTCGCGCGCTAAATTTCTTGCAAATAACGACTAGAGCATAGATAAGACTTAGTGGCAGAAGTAAAAATGCTAGTAAAATTTGAAAGAAATTTGGGCGAAAGAAGTAGTCATTCGCCCATGCGTGTAAAAGGATGTTAAATTTCTTAAACACGAGATTTAGAAATTTCTTTTACTGTGCTGCAGATGTATTGCACCTCTTCGTCGCTCAAACTATGATATATAGGTAGCGACAAGACTTGTTGATATGTCTTTAGAGCATTTGGGAAGTCATTTACTTTAAGCGAATATTTATTTTTATAATAACTTAGCAAATGTATCGGTATGTAGTGCAACGAAGTGTGAATTCCACGCTCCAAAAGCTCTCTAGCAAAGCTGTCGCGGTTTTTATTTATCTTGATGATGTACTGAGTGTAGATGTGCTCGCGTTTTTTGACTGGAGTTGTGATGTTGTGACACTCTTTAAGCTCTTTATCGTAAATTTCAGCGATCTTTTTTCTACGTTTTATAAGCTCGTCTGTCTTTTCAAGCTGAGCGATAGAAAATGCCGCATTTATCGAGTTTATGTCATATTTTAAACCGATATCAACGACGTCGTAGATGTAGCTTAAACTACCAAATTTATCTATACCATTTACAAGGGCATAGTTACGAAGTAGTTTTGCTTTTTTATAGACCTCTTCGTCATTTGTCGTGAAAAATCCAACTGTTGAGATAGGATTTTGCACGCGTGAGTTTGTCTGAAAGCATGACAAAAACGAGTCTGAACCGACTTTTTTGCCATTATAAGTTAGTCCTATGCCTCGGTTTGCATCATCTAAAACGACTATGCCATATTTTTCGCAGATAGCCTTTATCTCATCAAGTCTAGCGCTTTGTCCAGCGATGTGTGAGATAAAAGCACATTTTAGTTTCTTGTGATTTTGCTCTTTTAGCACCTTTTCAAGGGCTTCTGGGCTGATGTTAAAATCCTCTTCATCGATATCAACAAAGATAGGCTCGGCATCAAAATGTCTAACAGCCTGAGCCACGCTAGGGAAGGCATTTACTGAGCAGATGACCTTATCACCGCGCTTTGTGTCCATCGCGCTTAGAGCCAGATGATGCGCTGCTGCGATGTTGTTTGTAGTGATAACAAATTTAGCACCAAAGTACTCTTTTAGCTTTTCTTCAAATTTAGCAACCGTATCGGTGGTATTTTCAGAATGCAAAGCCTCTTCGATAAGCTCACTCTCACGCTCAGTGATAGTTGGTTTGTAAAACGGAATTTCTCTCATCTTTAATCCTTTAAATTTTCACTATCAACGGCATTTGTCGTTTAAACCTGTTTGACACAACTCTATTTTCTATATCCAAGACCGCTTTTAATCCAAACTTTTTGATGGCTTGCTCCTTGTTATTTTCTAAATTTTGTAAAATTTCATCAATGACAGCGTAGCTGTAACCTATGTCGCCCTCGTCACTTTGCCCATCCCAAAGATCGGCTGAAGGTGCTTTTTTGATAAAATTTTCATCAACACCAAGATGTTTTGCAAATTCAAAAATTTCACTCTTATAAAGCTCTCCGATAGGATTTATCGCGCACGCCAAATCCCCAAATATCGTGCCATAACCAAGCATAAGCTCACTTTTGTTGCTTGTGCCGATGACTAGAGCGTTTATACTAGATGAATAATCATAAAGCAAGCTCATTCTAACTCTAGCTGCTAAATTCCCTTTTCTTAAATTGCTTAAATTTACATCTATCGTTTTGTAAAAGGCATTTAAAATGCCCTCTATGGACAAAACCTTATATTTTATGTTTAGTTTTTCGCATAAATTTAAGGCGTCGTCCATATTTTGTCTGTTTGATGATGCTGTTGGCATAATGAGTGCATGAGTTTCATCTGGCTTTGCTCTCGCACAAAGTGTCGCAACCACAGCAGAATCAATACCGCCGCTTACTCCTAATAGTAGTTTTTTACCTTTAGTTTTATCTTTTAAGCTAAAAACTAAGGTTTCTTCTATTTTTTGATACCCCTTCATTGTCCCTTTGCCTAAATTTGCTTCCTTTTGCAAAAATTATACTAATTAAATTTAAAATTTTTCTTTAAGTTTAAGTAAAAAGATGTAAATATTTAAGAAATGATAAATTTAAGGTAAGAAATGAGAGTAATGCATAAAAGTTTTGGCGATTTTGGGACAAATTGCTACATCGTTACCAAAAATGGCTCAAGTTTAGTGATAGATCCAGGCGATGGGGCAAAAAAATGGGTTTTGCAAAATGCACAAAATTTAAAGGCGATACTTTGCACTCATGGGCATTTTGACCATATTTACGACGTGAGCGAGCTAAAAAATGAGCTAAAAATCCCAGTTTATATCAATAAATTTGACGCTTTTATGTGTGAGAGTGACATTTTTGGCTATATGAAAAACACCTTTGTGCCAGATGTTTTGGCTCAAGGAGATGAGAGCTTTGTAGTGGGTGACTTTTCTTTTAAATTTCATCATTTTCCAGGGCATACGCCAGGCTGCTCGATGATAGAGATAGATGACGCGATCTTTAGTGGGGATTTTTTATTTAAAGGTAGCATCGGACGCTGGGACTTTCCATATTCGGATAAAAATGAGATGCTAAAAAGCCTAGAAAAATGTAAAAATCTAAAGGGTGACTTCGCACTTTATCCAGGACACGGCGAAAGTAGCACGCTAAAAGCCGAGCAACAAGAGCTTGATAGATGGGTGGAGATCGTTAAAAGATCTTGATTTTTTGGGTGCGGCTAAATTTTTGCATTTTAGAAATTTATACTTTTTATCTTATAAGATGATGTCGTGAGCGTGTGCTAAGAAGTGTTTAGAAGTTTAAATTTATAGATTAAATTTAAAAGAGCAAGGCAAGCGCCCTGCTCTAGGAGTTTTACTCGACTTCAGCGTCTATGACGTCGTCGTCTTTTTTGTTATTTCCGCCGTTTGCACCAGCGTTTTCATCTTTTTTATACATAGCTTCTGCTAGTTTGTGGCTAGCTTTGCTTAGAGCTTCTACTTTTGCATCGATTTGCTCTTTTGAAGAGTTTTCATCTTTTAGAACCTCTTTTAGATCATTTAGCGCAGCTTCGATGTTGCTTCTATCTTCAGCTGGGACTTTCTCGCCAAGCTCGCTCATGCTCTTTTCAGTTTGATGAACAAGCGCGTCTGCTTGGTTTCTAGCCTCAACTGCATCTTTGCGCTTTTTATCCTCTTCTTTGTGAAGCTCAGCATCTTTTACCATGCTATTTATCTCATCTTCGCTAAGACCGCTTGATCCTGAGATAGTGATGTTTTGGGCTTTGCCAGTAGCTTTATCTTTTGCTGAAACGGTTAAAATTCCGTTTGCGTCGATGTCAAATTCAACTTCGATTTGAGGCACGCCTCTTGGAGCTGCTGGGATGCCCTCTAAGTTGAAGTTACCAAGTGATTTGTTATCCCTTGCAAACTCACGCTCACCTTGTAAAACCATGATAGTAACGGCACTTTGGTTATCTTCAGCAGTTGAGAATACTTGACTTTTCTTAGTTGGTATAGTTGTGCCTTTTTCGATGATCTTAGTCATCACGCCACCAAGTGTCTCGATACCAAGGCTAAGTGGAGTAACATCAAGGAGTAGAACGTCTTTAACATCGCCTTTGATAACCGCACCTTGGATCGCAGCACCGATAGCCACGACTTCATCTGGATTTACGCTCTTATTTAGCTCTTTGCCAAATGCCTTTTTAACCTCTTCTTGAACAAGTGGCACACGAGTTGAACCGCCAACCATTACGACCTCTTTGATGTCACTCTTGCTTAGGCCTGCATCTTTGATGACTTCATTTATCTTAGTGATAGTCTCGCCAACAAGTGAGTCGATCATGCCTTCAAATTTAGCGCGAGTTAGCTTTTTGACAAGGTGTTTTGGACCAGTCGCATCAGCTGTGATAAATGGTAAATTTATCTCAGTCTCTTGAGCTGAGCTTAGCTCTTTTTTAGCATTTTCAGCTGCTTCTTTTAAGCGTTGAAGCGCCATGATATCGCCTTTTAGATCGATACCAGTTTCGTTTTTAAACTCACTTACTAGCCAGTCGATGATCTTGTTATCAAAGTCATCACCACCTAAGAATGCGTTACCGCCAGTTGCCAAAACTTCAACGATGTTATCGCCAGTTTCAAGCACTGTAACGTCAAATGTACCGCCACCTAGGTCATAAACTAAAATTTTCTCAGCCTCTTTTTTATCAAGACCATACGCAAGTGCCGCAGCTGTTGGCTCGTTGATGATACGAAGCACGTTTAGACCAGCGATCGTTCCAGCTTCTTTTGTAGCCTTTCTTTGGCTATCGTTAAAGTATGCAGGCACAGTGATAACCGCGTCTGTCACGCTCTCGCCAAGATATGCTTCAGCGTCTTCTTTTAGTTTGATAAGAATTTTTGCTGAAATTTCTTGCGGAGTATAGACCTTGCCAGCGATCTCAACCGCGCAAGCACCATTTCTATCTACAACATGATATGGCAAGCGAGCCTTTGCCTCTTCAGCATTTTTTTCATTGCTCATCAAACCCATGATACGTTTGATAGAATATATCGTTTTTTCAGGGTTTGTAACTGCTTGACGTTTTGCAACATCACCTACTAGAATTTCACCTTTGTCTGTAAAAGCAACAACTGATGGAGTTGTGTTTTTACCCTCTTTGTTTGGGATAACCTTGCTCTCGCCGCGCTCAAAAACGCTCACACAAGAGTTTGTTGTACCTAAGTCTATACCTATAACTTTTGACATATTTTTCCTTTATTAGATTTATTTTTTTAAATTTAGTTTGCCACACTGACCATAGCTGGGCGCAAAACCCTACCATTTATCATATAGCCTTTTTGCAAAGCTTGCACGATCTGACCGCTTTGCTTCTCCTCGCTATCAACCCTTAAAACGGCATTATGCACATTTGGATCAAACTCGGCATCAGTTGCGATCTCGCTCACGCCATGCTTTTCAAAACATTTCTTAAACTGATTTATCGTTATCAAAATGCCCTCTTTGATCTTTTTAGCAAATTCATCATCCTCTGGGTCAAAATTTGCAGCGATCTCGAGCGCGTCGATGACTGGTAGCAAGTCCCTTGCAAATTTCTCATTTGCATAGCTTGCAACGTCTGCTTTCTCTTTTTCATAACGCTTTTTGATATTTTCAAACTCAGCATTTGCTCTGTAATATTTATCAGTGATCTCGCCAAGCTCTTTTTCGAGCTTCTCCACTTTTGAGATATCGCTAAGTGCATCTAAATTTACGCTATCGTTAGCTGCCTCTTGCACAGGCTCGACCTCAGGTAGATTTTGCTCTTTTACCTCTTCGCTCACGCGGCCTCCTTTATTAGATTTATAAATTTCACATAATCAGTATAAACACTGCCAGCGCAGATCATCTGCGCCTCACTACCAAGGTAGTTTGCTTTAAATTTAAGCCCCATGTAATTTTCATCAAACATAGGAGAAAATGTAAGTTCTTCATCCATCTGCAAGCTAAAACTTGGGTCAAAAACCATCTTAAAGCTTCTATCCTTAAACATATCAAAGGCTAAAATTTCATTTTCTTGGAAGTAAATTTTAGTCCTTTTAAGCTCTCTTATCTTGTTTTTTAGTTCGCTTAAGCCAACTTGAGAGCAGATAAGCTCAAGCTTGTCTAAGCTAACTCCGATAAGGTTGTTTAAAAATTTATAAGTCCTGGCATCAAATTTAATAGCAATCTCATCGCCACTAAAATTTAAAACCAGATATCTATCATTTAAATTTAAAATTTCTAGCAACTCCTTGTCGATCGTGCCAAAAATCATACAATAAAGCTCAAACTCATCACAGAGCATCTTTAAGCTTCTTGGATCATTTATCTCTAAATTTATGTCGTTTTCGCCAAAAATTTCGCTCCAATATCTCCTCATCGCAGCGATAGTTGGGATCCTGCCGCCACTAATGTGAAGTTTTGTGATCTCACCCTCATCTGAAAGCTTTTTGAAATAAACACGTATCGTAGATGCCGGTATCGCCATACTCATGCGAGAGCCAAGCTCATTTGAGCCAATAGGCGCATTGTCCTGCAAATAGGCTTCAATGATAGAATTTAGTATCAAATCGCGTTTATTTGTTTTACTCACTTTTAGCACTCTTTCTTTTTAATTGCTAAGCGGATTATACAACTTTAGTTTATCAATGTCAAGTATATAAGTTAAAAAAATTTATTTATATATATTTAGCCTATATAACTAAACTTTTCTAATGCCTATAATATAAGCTTTGCGTAAAAAGAAATAAAATTTAAAACAAAATAAGAAATTTAACTTCAACATAAAAACCCGAAATTTCTAATTTTATTCAAAAATTTAAAAGCTTTTTATACGTTTTAACGTATATTATAAATAATTTTTAGTATATTTAATACTTTATTTTGATATTTATATACTATTTTACATTATTTATATAATATTTTAGGTATATTTAATGATAAATAACGTATAATTCTTCAATGATTGAAACAAGTGATATATTTAATTTGCTTCACAATGCAGTTGAGGCAAAAAATATCGGTAAGAAAATTTCACAAGCAAAAATGGCAGAGGATCTTGGCGTGCCTATGAGGACATATCAGGACTGGAGGCTTGGTAACTCAAAGCCACAAGCTGCTGCTGCTGTTTGCAAACTGCTATGTGAGCTTGATGACGATGAAATATTATTTGTTGTCAATAAGATGAGAAAATTGCTAGGAAAATAGATGGAAAATTTAACACAAAAAGAGAGAATCGACCTTGAGAGCGTTTTTGCAGCCATTTGCACTAAAAAAGAGTCAAAAATTTTAGTCACTTATAAGGATATATGCTCGGCTGCGGCTTCAAAATTTCATGTAGTTAAAAACAAGATCAAAAAAGCAAGAGAAAAAAGAGCCAAAATTTAGTATTTTTGGCTTTAAATTTAAGCGTTTTGATAAGGGCTATAAATTTAGGCTTTTATCAAAACAAATTTCATCCTACCTATTTATATAGGGTTTTGCTCCACTTATCTTAATGAGCATCTATCTTGGCTACCAAATGGTGGCTCCAATAGCTAACCCTAAATTCTTCAAATTTAATGTCACCATTCTATTTTATCCGCTTCTTTATTGCGTATTCTTTTTACATTTCTTATCTATAAACTTGGAGAGTTTTTCGCAAGGTCAATGAGTAAAGACGGGCTAAATAGAATGGAATTTGAAATTTCAGAGCTTGCAAAAGCGATTGGCTTTAACGTCATTTCAAAAGATAGAAACCCAGCTTGGAAACCTATAAATGATAAATTTGCAAACGATATCTTAGAAGAGCTTAAAATTTATAAGCCAAATGCAAGGATAACAGCTGTGCATGCAGGTCTTGAGTGTGGAGTGCTTTTGGAGAAAAAAGCAGGTCTTAGTGCATGTTCAATAGGACCAAATATCTACTCACCTCACTCTACAAGAGAGCACTGCGAAGTAGCTTCTGCGCTTTTTATCGAAAAAGTCGTTCGCGGTATCGTTAAAAAATATAACTCTTAAAAAAACAAAATTTGCTAGAAATTTCTAGCAAATTTTATATTTCAAAGCATCTAAACAAATTCACCTGTACGCACGAGCAAATTTATATTATTTTCCAAACTCATAAACGATCTTGCCACTTTTTATAGTAGTAGTCGCTGCGCCTTTTAGCTTTTTGCCAAAGAGTGGAGAATTTACCGATTTTGAGCGGTTTATCTTCTCGTCATAAACGTACTCGATCTCAGGGTCTATCACCGCGATATCAGCTAGCATGCCCTCAGCAAGTCTGCCTTTATCTTTTAAATTTAGCATCTTAGCTGCGTTTGTAGATGTTAGCTCCACCATGCGCTCTAAGCTTATAACGCCCTCATTTACGAGCTTAAGAGTGAGTGGCACAAGGGTTTGAAGTCCGATGATACCAAATGGCGCCTTGTCAAATTCCACTATCTTTTCGTCCGTGTGGTGTGGGGCGTGATCGGTGGCGATAACGTCTATAAGGCCGCTTTTTAGCGCCTCTCTTACCGCTTTTACGTCGCTTATCTCACGAAGTGGTGGCGACATTTTGAAATTTGTATCGTAGGCATTTTTCAAAATTTCATCGTCGCTAAAGCTAAAGTGGTGAGGTGTGGCCTCGCAAGTGATGTTTATGCCCTCTTTTTTGCCCATTTCGATGATCTTTAGCGAGTACTCTGAGCTTACGTGAGCGATGTGGATGTGCGCTTTGGTGAGCTTTGCGAGCAGCATATCACGGCTCACTGCGATCTCCTCTTTCTCTCTTGCCATACCGCGAAGTCCGAGTATGGCTGAGACCTTGCCCTCGTGCATGACGCCCTGCCTGCAAAGCGAGCAGTCCTCTGAGTGGCTTATACAAAAGCTGCCAAACATGCTTGAATACTCAAGTGCCGCTCTCATCACGCTTGAGCTAGTCACTGGTAGGCCATCGTCGCTAAATGCAACTGCTCCAGCTTCTATAAGATCGCCCATTTCGACGATCTCATTGCCGCCAAGCCCTTTGCTAATGGCTGCGATCGGTAAAAGATCGATCAGCCCGCAGTTTTTGGCCTTTTCTATCATCGCCCTTGTGATTGAAGCATTGTCGTTTACTGGGTTTGTGTTAGCCATGCAAAGGCAGGTGGTCACTCCTCCAGCTACGGCCGCTTGCGAGCCTGAGATGATGTCATCTTTATACTCTTGACCAGGATCGCGAAAATGCACGTGCATGTCGATGAGCCCTGGCATGACTAGCTTATTTGTAGCGTCTATGACCTTATCAGCCTCAAATTTCTCACTTCCGATTTTAGCTATTTTGCCGTTTTCTATTAGGATATTTGCCTTAAATTTCTCGTCGCTATTTACGATAGTGCCGTTAATTATTGCTATTTTCATTGTTAGCCCCTATTTTTTGCAAGCGTATTTAGTATCGCCATTCTTATAGCAACGCCGTTTTCAACTTGATTTAGTATGACTGAGTGTGTGCCATCAGCCACGTCTGAATTTAACTCCACACCCCTATTTATCGGTCCTGGGTGCAGCACGATCGCATCAGGCTTTGCTAGCTTTATCCTATTTTTATTTAGTCCAAAAAATTTCGAGTACTCCCTCGAGCTTGGAAATGCCACGTCTGCACCGCCACGCTCTAGCTGGATGCGAAGCATGATGATGACGTCGCTACCCTCGCAAGCCTCTTCCATATTTTTGCAAATTCTAGACTCAAAGACCTCAGCGTCTTTTGGCATCATCATCCTTGGCGCAAAGAGCTTTAAATTTATGCCAAATTTCTTCATCGCCCAGATGTCAGACCTTGCCACGCGGCTTCTAGTGATGTCGCCGATGATCGCCACGTTTAAATTTTTATCCAAAATTTTGCCGTGCTCTCTTAGTGTGAAAAGATCAAGCAGCGCTTGGCTTGGGTGCTCATTTGTGCCGTCTCCTGCATTTACGACGCTAGCTTCTGTCCTATCAGCTGCAAATTTCGCCGCTCCAGAGCTTGGGTGACGAAGCACAATGATGTCAGTTCTCATAGCAGCCATGTTATTCATCGTGTCATTTAGGCTCTCGCCCTTTGTCACGCTCGAACTTGATGAGCTAAAATTTATCGTATCGGCTCCAAGCCTCTTTGCTGCGATCTCAAAAGAAGTTCTAGTTCTTGTCGAGTTTTCATAAAATGCGTTGATCGTGGTCTTTCCACGAAGGTAGTCATTTTTTTTCACTTGGCTTAAATTTAGCTCCTTAAACTCTTTCGCTGCCTCTAGAAAATATAAAATTTCTTCCTTGCTAAGCTCTCTAGTTCCTATCAAATCTTTATGTTTGTAGCCCATTTTAAGCCCTTTTTGATCTATTTTGTTACAAAGTCGCAAGCTGGTTTGTAGCCATTGTCGCAAGCTTTTTTAAACAAAGCTTTTGCCTTCTCTTCGCTTTTTGCTTCATTATCATCTTTATCTTTTATAAGTCCATAAGCTGTCATTTCGCCTAGTTTTTCGCAGGCCATGCCCTCACTTTCGTCACACATTTTTGTAAAAATTTTCTCAGCCTGAGCTCTATCTTTTGCCACGCCATCGCCGTTAAATAGCATGATCGCATTCATCGTGCAAGCTTTTTTCTCGCCCTCACCGCAAGCTTTGTTAAACGCAAGATAGGCCTCGTTAAAATTTTTCTTCGCATAAAGCTCATTTGCCTTGTCTAAATTTTCATTTGCCATTGCATTTAACGCAAAAAGTGCCGCTGCAAAAACTAAAATTTTCTTCATATTTTCTCCTTATTTAAATAACTTTGGATGGTGTTTTTTCATATATTCAACTATCTCTATGACCTCGTCGCTACCGCTAGCGTCAGAGTTTTCTAACGCATCGTCGATGCACTCGACATAGAGATTTGCCGCCTCTTCAAGCTTATCTTTTTTCACGCCAGCATAGTAAAACATCGCCTCAAGCACCATGCTAAGCTCGTAGCTAAGCTCCTCTACGCTTACCTCTTCTTCTTTCATATCTCCTCCTGTGTTTTTTTAGTTATCAGATCAACTATCTGTGCCTTGATAGGCTCATAGCTAAAGCCATCTTTGAAATTTGCAAACAAGCCACCGCTAGCGTTCACGTGTCCGCCGCCACCAACTAGGTGTTTTGCCATGGCGCTAACGTCAAGCTTGCCATTTGCGCGAAAGCTTAGCGTTTTTTTATTTGTCACGTCGATAAAGAAGTCAAATTCAGGATTTGCCACTAAAAAGTCGTTGCCGATAACCGAAACGTTGCCGACATTGTAGGTTAAAATTCCTTTATGATCTTTATAGCTTATGCTAAATTTCTCTTTATTTTCACTAAGTTTTTTGACGACGTAGTTTGAGATCAGGTTGCTTAGCGTATCGTCCTTGTCCTCTTTGAAAAATGACTTTTTAATGGCATGCACCTGCATGTCAAGGCCGATATAGTCGTTTTTCTCGTTAAAAAATTTGCTAGCTTCTTTTAAGATGTGATCCATGTAAAGGTTGTTTTCAGCTTCAAACATCACCTTATTTATCTCTTTAGCGTTTGCCACAAGCCCCAAGCAGACCTTGCCCATCTCGAAATTTTTATCATCTTTTAGCCAGATATCCACTGCATTTACGACATCACTAAAAATTTCAAGCTCTTTGTTTTTGCCAAAAATACCCGCAAAAAAGTCATAAGTGATCTTTGTAGCACACCTTGAACTATCCAAAAAGTACCACGAGTAAGCGCTCGCGCACTCAACACCACTTTGGTGATGATCTAGCAAAAATAGCTTTATATTTTTACCCTCTATCATCTCCTCAAAGCTCTCACACTGAGCTAGGCTTAAATTTAGATCGGTGATTAAGATGACGTTTTTACTATCATTTGAGGCATCTATCTCATCTAAAATTTGAGCAAATTTATCATCTATCTCTCTGCCGTAGTTTGAGTTTAGAAATTTCACATCTTTGAAGTAAAAATTTGTTATGTATTGTGCGCCGTATCCGTCAAGATCGGTGTGTGAGAGGTGATAAATTTTCATCGTTTTCCTTTATAAATTTTCTATTTCTATGACGCCAACCGTTTCAAATGGCGTATTTGCCGAGATCTCAGCAAAGCTTAGTACTACTATGTCGATGGCAAAATTTGCGCAGATATTTGCTATAAATTTGCGAAGGCTTGGCTCCACGCAAAGCACCATTTCTCCGTGTTGGCTCATCGGTCGTTTCTCTTTTTCACGCCTAAGTGCTTGCACGATCGATGATGTCTGAGCTACGTTTATCATCAGATGATAGGCTCCGTCTTTATACTGCACCGCATCCATGAGCTTTTGCTGTGCGGCGGTGTCTAGGATATAAAAATTTAGCTGGCCCTTTTCATCTACATAAAGCGAGGTGATGACACGTGAAAGTGCTGCACGCACGTGCTCGATGATCATGTCTAAATTTTTGCTAACCTCGGCGATATCGCTGATGGCTTCAAGTATGCTAAGTAGGTCTTTGATCGGGATATTGTCTTTAAGCAGCGTTTTTAAGACCTTTTGGATCAAATTTATAGGTGCGATCCTTAGCGTATCCTCGACCACGACTGGGTAGTCGATCTTTAGTTTGTCTAGTAAATTTTGCGTCTCTTGGCGAGTTAGAAGCTCGGCTGCGTTTTGCTTGATAAGCTCGCTCATGTGCGTTGAGATGACGCTTGCAGGATCAACTATCGTGTAGCCGCTAAGTATGGCGTCCTCTTTGACACTAGCATCGATCCAAAGAGCGTCCAGCCCAAAAGCTGGCTCTTTAGTAGGAATTCCCTCGATATCTTCGCTCACTAGTCCACTATCCATCGCTAGAAATTTATCCGCATAAATTTCGCCCTGACCGATCACGATGCCCTTTAACTTAAAGCGGTACTCGTTTGGTGGTAGTTGAAGGTTGTCGCGTATCCTTATCTTTGGCATCAAAAAGCCAAGGCTTGAAGCGATATTTCGCCTCATAGCGCGAATTCTCTCGATTAGATCCACATCAGCTAGCTTTAGTAGGCCATATCCTAGATCAAGCTCTAAAATTTCAAGCTTTAAGATGTCATTTATCTTTGTCTCTTCTTCTCTTGCGATCTCTTCGTCGCTCTTCTTTGGTGCCTTAGCAGCCCCACCACTCGCAGCTGCTGCTCCTGCCCCACTTGGCGTAGCGGCTCCAGCCTTTTTAGAAGCCGTTTTCTCTTTTGGCGCAAGGTTTAAATTTAGCCCGCCATCTTTTGTCTGCTTGATGATGTAGCCAAGCCCCAAAAATAGCAGCGCGATAAAGCCAAGAGATAGGGTTGGAAGTCCTGGGACAAGAGCAAACATAAATAGTATGAAGCCCACTATCAGCAAGGTTTTATAATCGCCTAATAGCTGATTTAGCGTGCCCTCTGCAAAGTCCTCGTCGTCTTTGCTAGCTCTTGTGATGATGATAGCAGTCGCTGTTGAAGTGATAAGTCCTGGGATCTGGCTAACTAGGCCATCGCCGATAGTTAGGATCGTGTAATACTGAGCAGATGTCGCCATATCAAGGCCGTGCTGAAACGAGCCGATAGCAAAGCCGCCGATGATGTTAATTATAGTGATGATGATGCCAGCGACGGCGTCACCTTTTATAAATTTAGACGAACCATCCATCGCGCCATAAAAATTTGCCTCGCCGATGATGGCTTGACGTCTTTCGCGCGCCGTTTTTTCGTCTATTAGACCTGCATTTAGGTCCGCATCTATCGCCATTTGCTTACCAGGCATCGCATCAAGTGTAAAACGAGCTTGCACCTCACTAACGCGGGTTGAGCCCTTTGTTACGACCATAAAATTTATGAGTACTAAGATACAAAAGACGATGGTGCCGATGACGAAGTTGCCGCCAACGACGAAATTTCCAAAGCTTGAGATGATCTCACTGACCGCTTCTGGGCCGTTGTGACCCTCACTTAAGATCATACGTGTGGTTGCGATGTTTAGCGAAAGACGAAAAAGCGTGATGATGAGAATGAGTGTTGGAAACGTGCTAAGATCAGTCGGCTTTGGTACGTAAATAGATATCAAAATAATAAGCACTGAAATCGAGATCGAAAGTGCTAAGAAAAAGTCAAGCACCGCACTTGGAAGCGGCACGATGATGATAGCAAGGATGGCAACGATGATGCCAACGATGCTAAGACTTTTAAATTTGACAATCGGCGCAAGAAACGGTGCGACAAGAGTCAAGATATTATTTTTTTGCTTTGCCAACTTTACTTCTTAACGATGTCACTTAGTTTTATCGCGTCAAGCATCTCGTCGATCTTGCCTTGAAGGCCGCTAAACATCGACCAAATTTGACAGCTTGAGGCTTTGTTTGACGGGCAGCCAAGTGCTGAAGATGAGCACTCAAAGACGCTTAGTTCGCGCTTTTCGGCGCATTCGATTATCTTTTTTATACTTAGATTTTCAGGTTCGCCGTTTAGTGCAAAACCGCCATTTGCTCCTTTAAATGACTTCAAAACTCCATCTTTTGCTAAATTTTGTAAAATTTTTGCCAGAAAACTTTTTGAAATTTTAAGCTCATTTGAGATCGTATCAACATCGACTGGCGATGATTTTTGAGATATTAAAATAAGCGAAAGTAGAGCGTATTCGCTTGCCTTTGTAAAAAGCATTTATCTTCCTTAACTCTTTAAATAGCCCTAATTCTATTAAATTTTTACTGCATTTTTCATTAATTTTTAAAAAGCGTAATTTTATCTAACTTTATGTTTTAAATGCTATAATCGCTCTTCCAAAATTCACCAATCAGGAGGTCATCATGGCTTTGGATTCGGCTAAAAAAGCTCAAATAGTTGCGAAATTCGCTAGAAAAGAGGGAGATACAGGCTCTCCAGAAGTTCAAATAGCTCTTTTAACAGCTAGAATAACTGAACTTACAGAACACCTTAAAATTTTCAAAAAAGACTTTTCGTCACGTTTAGGTCTTTTGAAACTAGTTGGTCAAAGAAAAAGACTTTTAAAGTATCTTAAAAACAAAGACTACGCTACATATTCAAAACTAATCTCTGAGCTTGGCTTAAGAGATAAATAATCCCACGGAGAGCGACCTGCTCTCCTTTTAAATTTCACTTTTACTTTCAAAATTTCTCTTTATTTTTATAGTTGAAACAGCTTGTCTCAAACTAAATTTAAATTTAATTTTTTATCTTTCAGCTTCTGTGTCAAATTTACACAATTTATTTCTTATTTGATAAATTTTAGAAATTCCTGCAAATTTAGCATATTTTTTAAATTACTATATATTCGGCTTTTTAATTTTTATATAAAATATAACTTAAAATTAAAATTTATTTTTTAAATAAAGAATTTTTCATAAAAGATTAAGTTTCGCACTAGTAATATTACTCAAAATAAATATGCAGAAAATGCATAATTAGAAGGAGAAAGTGATGAAAGAAGGCAAAGTCATCTGTCCTTATTGCGGGACAGGCTGTCAAGTAACCTTGCACGTGGAAAACAACGTCGTTCGTGCCGCTACTGGCGTCGAAGACAATCCAGTCAATCAAGGAAATTTATGTTTAAAGGGCTTTTATGGCTGGGACTACGTTGCAAGTCCAGACAGACTTACGAAGCCGCTTATTAGAAAGAAAAATGGAGTCTTTTCAAAGGACGGTGAATTTGAAGAGGCCAGCTGGGACGAGGCGCTTGATCTTGTCGTAGAAAAGATGAAAGAGGCAAAAGAGAAATACGGCCCTGACTCATTAGCAGGAAATTTCTCAGCACGCTGTACACTTGAAGACAACTACGTCGCTCAAAAGCTAATGCGTGCAGTCATAGGCACAAACAACGTCGACCACTGCGCTAGAATTTGACACGCTCCGACAGTAGCAGGACTTGCTAAAACAATCGGAAACGGAGCTGCCACAAATAGCTTTACAGAGATTGGCACTTATAGTAACTGTATATTAATGATAGGCTCAAACCCAGAAAATGGTCACCCAATCGCAGCTATGCACATCCAAAGAGCGCTAAACCGCGGTGCAAAACTGATCGTTATCGACCCTATCAAGACTGAGTTTGCAAGTAGAGCAGACATCCACTTGCAATTAGAGCCTGAGCACAATATCCCAGTTATCAACGCACTTCTTTACACTATCATTGAAGAAGGCCTTGTAAATGAGGAATTTGTAAGAGACCACACAATAGGCATCGAGTATGTCAAAGAAGCTGTAAAAGACTATGCTCCAGAGGTTGTAGCTAAATACACAAGGCTAAATCCAGAGGATATCAGAGCAGCTGCTAGAATGTATGCCACCACAAAACCAGCCGTCATCACTCACGGCATGGGCGTAACTCACTTCAACCACGGCGTTGGCGGAGTTTGCGATGTATCAAATTTATTCTTGATCACTGGTAACATCTGCGAGCTTGGCACAGGCGACTTGCCGCTTAGAGGTCAAGAGAACGTTCAAGGCTGCTGTGACATGGGCGTTTTACCAAATATCTTCCCAAATCTTGGCTCAGTCACCGACCCAGAGCAAAGAGCTTGGTTTGAGAAAATGTGGCACCTAGAGCCTGGATTTTTAAACTCAAAGATAGGTATCCATAAAACTGAAGTACCTGATGCGATCCTTGATGGCAGAGTGCATTTCTTCTGGACTATCGGCGAAAACCCAGTCATCTCTGAGCCAAATACAAACCACTTCTTAAAAGGCATCGCAAATGTCGATTTCTACGTGGTTCAAGATCTATTTTTAACTGAGACTTCACTAAAAGCTGACGTCGTTCTCCCTGGCGTTGCAAGTAGCGAAAAAGAGGGTCTTTACACAAACGCAGAGCGCCGTGTCCAACACAACGAAGCTGTCATCACACCTCCAGGTGATGCTAGACAAGACTGGTGGATCGTTTGCGAGATCGCACGTCGTTTGGGCGCAACAGAGGGCTTTAACTTTAACTCTCCAGAAGAGATTTGGGAAGAAGTTAGAAAATGCGACCCTAGACGCTACGGCGGTATGAGCTATTATAGACTTAAAAAATATCACGGACTTCACTGGCCATGCCCAACTGAAGATGATATGGGTGGTCAAAGCCTCTATCTTGATAAGAAATTCTTTACACCTGATGGCAAAGGTCGCTTTGTACCATGCCTATTTGTGGATAAAGCTGATGAGATCGAGAGCGCAAAACTTGAATTTGCTAAGAAGATGAATATGTCGCCAGAGTATCCTATCATGGCTGGTTCAGTCGATGAGAAGACTGACGCTGAGTATCCGATACAGCTTTTAACTACAAGAAAAGTTTATCAATACACAGTTGGCACCATGACAAGACGCTCACGTGCCATCGAAGAGGGCGGAGATAGCATCGGACCTATCGCTGAGATGAGCCCAGCACTTGCAGAAAGATACGGACTAAAACAAGGCGACTTTATCAAAGCTTGGAGTAGATACGGTTACATCGTCGTAAAAGCTGAAGTAACTGACATCGTGCCTGATGGCATCATCCAGATGACTTTCCACTACTGGGAGAGCTCTTGCAACGAGCTAACAAGCAGCGGTTGGGACTACATCAGTAAGACTCCGACATTTAAAGCAGCTATCCAGATCAAAAAGATCGATGAAGAGGAATTTTTACGAGTTCGAGAGCTAAAACGCGAGAAATTCCAAACTTCTAAGATCATCTACGATGACTTCCACCACCACGGAAACGCAGCGATAAATGAGTAAATTTAGCGGGTAACTCCCGCTAAATTTCTTTACTACTAAATTTAAATTTCTAGTTTTACAAATCCTAAGATATCACTTGTTTTTATATTTTTTTAATTAATTTTATAAGTTTCAAGCGATTATTAAGCAGATCAAAACTGATTTTTAGTCTTTAATTTTAAATTTTTATTATTTAAGCCATATCTATATTAGAAGTTTTTGGGGCATTAGTTTTATAAAGCATGCCCTAAATATTTGAGAATAAAATAGCTTTTTCAAAAGAGAATTTTACTTAAACGCCAAAAAGCTCATAAAATTTCCCCATTTAAATGTGCTCTCGACACGCTTAAAGCCAGCATTTAGGGCTAAGTTTCTATTTTCTTCTTCAGTGTATGGCACAAGCACATTTTCAAGCGCCTCTCTTTTTTGGGCGATCTCGTAGCGTGAGTAGCCTTGCGCCTGCTTGTAGTCCTCGTAAATTTCTATGACGCTTTTAGTAAGCTTTTTATCTTCAAAGATGATCTTTTCGCTAAACAAAAAAACGCCATTTTCATTTAGTCCGTTATAAATTTTTTGCACCAGATCAGCCCTTTTTGGTGGTCTTATAAACTGCAAAGTATAGTTTGCTAAAACCGCGTCAAAGCCCTCTAGCTCGCACTCTAAGATATCATCCAAGACAAACTCTATATCAGCCCCATAAGCTTTTGCCTTGTTTTTTGCATTTGCAAGCATCGCCTCAGAGTTATCCACGCCACTTAGCACGAGGTCGTTTCTAAGGTTGTTTAGCAAAAGTAGGCTATTTGCCGTAGAGCAGCCAAGATCGCACACTTTTGCTGATTTTGGCAAAATTTTAGCCAGTAACTTTGCGTTTAAATTTGAGCTAACGTCGTAAAATGGCACCGAGCGCGAGATCATATCATCAAAAACGCTCGCCACAAAGTCATCAAATTCAAACTGCTTGCTTATAGGCTCTTTAAAAATTTCATCTCTCATATACCAGCTCCATATCCGTCAAAGTATCTCATCGTCTCTCCAAAAAAGAGATCGCACACGCCCACACACTGCCTAGCCTCGTTTATATCGCGTTTTATCTGCTCTTTTAGCTCGCTAAGATTATTAAATTTCTTATTATCGCGCAAACGTTTTATGAAGCAAACAGCAACATGCTTCGTCACTTTTGGCGCGACCTCGTCTAGAATGTGCGTCTCGACGCTAAAATTTCCATCCGTGCTAAGCCTGTTGCCTATAAAAGTGACCGAGCCATAGGTGTATGAGCCCATCCTCGTTCTTGTCGCATAGACGCCCTCGCGCGGCAAAAGATAGCTTTTTATATCTAAATTTAGCGTAGCAACCAGCTCTTTTGCGCCGATGCCCTGCCCTTTTATCACGTTGCCCTCGATCGAGTACTCCCTGCCTATTAGCCTGTTTGCCTCATCGATGTTGCCTTGGCGTATCAGCTCTCTGATGGAGGAGCTATGCACGCCCATGCCGTCATAGCAAACCTCATCAACGACGACCACTTCTCCATCAAAAATCCTCTTCAGATCGTGCTTGTCCCACGCTCTGTTTCTGCCAAATCTAAAATCAAATCCAACAACGATCTTTTTTAAATTTTTAAAATCCCTCTTTAAAAGTGCGATAAATTCCTCGCCGCTAAGCCCTTTTATACTCTCAAAATCATACAAGAAGCAAGGATAGTTTGAGTACTCGGCTCGCTTTAGCTTTGGCGTGATGTTTGCCTTGTTTTTGTCGATGACGACAAGTCCGCCAAACTCGCCAAGCTGTTTTAGAAGCTGCTTGTGCCCCCTATGCACGCCGTCAAAGTGCCCGATCGCAACGGCAGTGATGTTATCTTTTGTTAAAAGCGTAGAAAAATTCGGCATTTCCTTCCTTTCCCTTGACCTCGCACTCTTTGCAGGCTATCAGTTCAAATTTCAAGCTACTTGCTAGCACTTCAAAGCGCTTCATAGCTAAATTTACAGCCTTAGCGTCGGTGACAACGCCTTTTTTGTTGCGTTTTACGCCAACGCCCACTTCAAACTGCGGTTTAAAAAGCGTTATGATGAGCGAATTTTCGCTTGCTAGCTCACAAATGGCAGGCAAAATTTCAGCCAAAGAGATAAAGCTCACGTCACAGGTTATGAGGTTAAATTCATTTTTGTGCGTTTTAGCAAACTCTCTGACGTCAGTTTTCTCATAAATTTTTACTCGCTCATCGCCTCTTAGGCTGGCATCTAGCTGATCAGTGCCCACATCGACGCCAGTCACGCTCTTTACGCCACGCTCAAGCAAAATTTGCATAAAACCGCCAGTTGAGCTGCCGATATCAAGTGCGTTTTTGCCAGCTAGGTTAAATTTCATCGCCTCTAAAAAGCTCTTTAGCTTCAAAGCGCCTCGCCCAACGTAAATTTCATCAAGCAGTGAAATTTTAGCCTCGCTAACCTCGCTTGAAACCTTGGTACAAATTTCGCCATTTGCTAGCACCTTGCCAGATTTTATAAGCTCGCTAGCCTTATTTCTACTTATGTTTAAAACGCTTGCGACGTAGTTATCAAACCTCAAGTTTTAGCCTCTCATATTCGCTCTCATCGATCACCAGCACACCTAGCTCATTTGCTTTATCAAGCTTGCTGCCAGCCTCCTCGCCAGCTAGGACGAAGTCCGTTTTTTTAGAAACTGAGCCAGAAACCTTCGCGCCAAAACTTTCAAGCTCCGCCTTTATCTCGTCCCTTGGGCGACTTAGCGTGCCAGTTATCACCACCGTCTTGCCACTTAGTGCGTTTGAGATGCTTTGCACCTGCGTCACGCTTGGCTGCACGATCTGACTAAGAGCTAAAATTTCGTCCCTATTTACCTCGGCAAAATCAATTAGGCTATTTGCCATCTCCGCGCCAAAGCCCTCAAACGAGACAAGCTCTTCAAAGCTAGCATCAAGCCAGCCTAGTCCAAAGCTACTTGCTAGCTTTTTAGCCGCCACTTCGCCGATGTGCTCGCAGCCAAGACCCGTGATAAAGCGCGATAGCTCCGCACCTTTGCTAGCCTCAATGGCATTTAAAAGGTTATTTACCTTTTTCTCTTTAAAGCCCTCAAGCGCCATGAGATCATCAAATTTAAGGCCGTAGATGTCTTTTATGCAAGCAATTAGCCCCTTGTCAAATAGCAAATTTACGATCGCATCGCCAAGGCCGTCGATATTTAGGCACTTTTTCGATGCGTAGTGAATTATTGAGCCCACCACTCTTGCCCTGCAGCTTAAATTTTGGCACTTTACAAAGACCCCTTCATCAAGCAGGTGCGAGCCACAAACTGGGCAAAATTTAGGCCTCTCGATCGCTTGCTCGCTGCCGTCTCGTCTATCTTTAAAAACCTTTGTTATCTTTGGTATCACATCTCCTGAGCGGATGATGCCTATGTAGTCGTTTTTCATGACACCAAGGCGCTCTATCTCGTCAAAGTTATGAAGGGTGGCGGATTTTACATTAGCACCATCGATATTTACCTCATCAAGCACGCCAACAGGCGTTACTACGCCGCTTCTGCCAACCTGAAGTGCGACATCTCTTAGCCTAGTCACCTTTTCAATGGCTGGAAATTTAAACGCCACCATAAATTTTGGAAATTTGACTGTGTAGCCTAGCTCTTCACAGCGCGCAAGGTCATTTACTCGTATCACCATGCCATCCATCATCACGCTCTTTGAGTCGCGATTTGCCAAGAGCTCGTTATATGCGGCCTCAAGCTCATCTTTTTTTAAAATTTTGAAAAATTCATCCCTCTCAAAGCCAAGATCTCGCACAAATTTCATCACCTCGCTGTGATCTTTTAGCCCAAGGCTCTGCTCGCCCACGCCCCAAGGTATGAAAAGTAGCTTTCTTTTTGCAGTAACCGCGCTATCAAGCTGTCTAAGGCTTCCAGCAGCTGCGTTTCTAGGGTTTGAAAGTGGCGCCTCGCCCTCTTTTGCGCGCTCTGCGTTTAGTAGCTCAAAGTCATCTTTTCTTATGACGACTTCGCCACGAATTTCAATGAGCCCCTTGTAGCTAATGCTCTTTGGCACCGAGCTAATGGTTCTTGCATTTTGCGTCACGTCCTCGCCTGTAACGCCGTCGCCTCTGGTTATCGCCCTAACTAAAACGCCATTTTCGTAGAGTAAATTTAGGCTCGCTCCGTCAAATTTTGGCTCAGTAACAAAGGTTAAGTTCTCTTTATCGCCACGCTTTAGCCACGCTTCAAGCTCGCCAAGACTAAAAATATCCTCCATGCTCCACATGCGCTTTATGTGGCTTGCCTTGCTAAAGCCCTCTTTTACGCCTCCGCCTACTCGCTTAGTCGGCGAAAATAGCGAAATTTCACTAGGATTTGCCCTCTCATATTCAAGCACCGCGTGATATAGCGCGTCATACTCCTCGTCGCTTGCAAGTGGCTCGTCCTCGTCGTAGTAGGCCTTTGCCCACGCATTTAGCGTATCTACCGCTTTTTCGTACTCTTGTTTTGTCATTTTTGCTCCAAATTTACACCGCATTTTATCTTAAACATACTTTACAAATGATCCAAATTTAACTCTCTCGCGTCACATAAATGGACATTTTTATAGACCTTTGCTATCTCGTCTCTAGCCCTCATCAGCGCAAAGCCAAGTAAATTTTGCCCTCGCCACTTCGTAGGATTGTGCGTATTTTGATCTTCAGCACTCATGCCTATGCCCCAAATTTTATCAACAGGGCTTGCCTCAACCAAAATTTTATCCTTTGTCGAGAGCAAAAACTCTCGCAGTTTGGCATTTTGGCTAAATTTTAGATAGCTCGCATTTAGCACGACGCCAAATTTGACCTCGTCCCAGACCTTAGCGTCAAAGCCCCGCACCTGCCTGCCAATCGCCTTCATCTGCGCTGGATCTTTGGCGGATAAAATTTGCTCCATAGCCTCGTCATCGCCAAAACACCGAGCCTTTTTAGCCATCATATATTGCTCGGCGCAAATGTATTTAGTTTCATCTTCACAAAAACTAGAGCTATACCACTGACTAAGGCAGCTTGCACTTAAATTTGCGCTCTTTTGATGACCCCAAAATAAGAGAAATTTATCCGACTTGCCTGCGTTATAGCGCTTTTTAAGCCATTTTAGATCATATCTAGGCTCGCACTCCCAAAGGTATATAACAAATTCATCCTTGATAAAAAGCGCGCTCTCATCAGAGCCTAGCCTCTCATCCCAGTATCCACGCCACGTCGCAGGCTCAGCAAAGAGCTGCTGATATTGACGTTTTTCATCTTGGCTTAGCGTTTTTAGCCAGCCATTAAATTTAAACTTATAATCCTCGCCAGCGCCCATCCTCCAGCCTATAGAAAATGGAGCAATCTGGGGAAATTTGATCCAAGGTGGCAGCAATAAATTTCTCATCTAGCCTCTTTTTAGCCAAATGCCCTACCAAAGCGTGGCTTGGCTCATCGCCTCGTGCATATCAAAAAGCTGCTTGTGCTCGGCCACATCGTGTGTGCGAATGATCTGCGCGCCGTTTTCAAAAGCTTTTAGATGTAGATAAAGCGAGCCTGGCAAGCGCTCCTTGACCTCGCTTTTATAGTAGTGATTTATGACTGATTTGCGGCTAGCACCAACTAGCAGCGGGCAGCCAAATTTTAAAAAATGCTCCAAATGCTTAATAAGCAGTAAATTTTGCTCAGCCGTCTTGCCAAAACCGATACCCACATCAAGCACTATCTTTTTAGCGCCAAGCTCCCTTGCTAGGGCTATCTTTTGCTCAAAAAAGTCTGAAATTTCGCCGATTAGGTCGTTATACTTTGGCGCGATCTGCATGGTGGCAGGGTCTCCTTGCATGTGCATCATGCAAAACTGAGCGTCATATCTTGCAGCAAGCGTGGCTAAATTTGCATTTGCTGTGATGTCATTTATCATCTTAAAGCCGTGGTTTAGCGCAAATTCTAAGCAATAAGGATCAAAGCTATCAAGGCTAAATTTTGCCTTTTCATGTAAATTTAGCTTGTAAATTTCCTCCACGATATCTTTTATGCGCCTAAACTCCTCCTCGCGTCCGCAATACTCGCTCCCTGGCCTTGAGCTAACACCGCCAAGATCGATGTAGTGGGCACCTGCCTCGATCATGGCTTCGATTTTTGCTATGCCATTTTGTGTATTTATGCGGCTTTGCTCGTTAAAACTATCTGAATTTATATTTGCAACGCCCATTATAAGAGGCTTTGCTGGCTTTGTAAATTTAGTCTCTAAAAAACCTGCAAGCTTTTTAAGCCCAAAGTCTTGCAGCTTCTCTTTTTTAGCTAACTGCCTAAGCTGCGCGTTTGTCGCCATTAGCAAGGCTTTGTTTAGGCTCTCGCGACCCAAGATCGTATCATTATGCGTCACAAGCTCGGCGCCAACGCTTAGAGCGTCTTGCTTTAGGATATTTGCCGCTGGGGTCTTTATCTCGTCAATGAAGATAAAATTTATCTCGCTCTTTTCTTGCATGAGCTTCGCACCAGCCGGACTTGGCGAGATGGCCTTGCAAATTTGATCAAAGTCGCTTTTATTATTTATCTTATAAAATTTCAACGTCGTCCTTTCTCAAAGATAGTAAGCAAAAGTGGCGTCAAAACGGCATGAGACTTGGCGTTTAGATCGGCAAGCTTGATGAGCGAGAAAAAATACTCCATCTCATCGCCACTAAATTTATACCCGCTATCAACCGCCTTTGTCACGATAGCGCCCACAAGCTCTTTTAGCTCGTTTTTGCCAAATTTTTGCGCCTGCTCCTCTGCTATCTTTTCATCGATAAAGCTTGTTAGCTCTTTTAGGCTAAGGGCTTTTAAATTTAGATCTACGCTCATTTTTGGCTTTTTGGTGAGCTTATTTTCTATGAGCATCCTCGATCTTATCGTTGGTAGAAGCAAATTTTTACTCTGCGTTACTATTATAAATTTGATATTTCTTGGGGGCTCTTCGATGATCTTTAAAAGTGCGTTTTGAGCCTCGGTGCGAAAAGACTTCGCCTCTATGACTAAAATTTTCTCATCTTTTTCGGCGATGTAAGCTTCGGCGATGACCTCTTTTGCATTTTCTAGCAAAAAATCATCGCTTATAAAAAATCTTAGATTATTTACGCCAAACTCGGCTTCAAGCTTGGCTTTTAAATTTTCAAAATCGCTTGTTATGACGATTTTATTAAGCATTTAGAGTATCACCTTTGCAAAGAGCACAGCGTCTATGCTCTTGTCAAAAAGTTTATATAAATTTAGAAGTTTGATGTCTAAGTTTTCATCACTAGAGCTTAGCGTGAAGCTGTTTTGCGCCTGCTCGTCAAAGAGCCACATATAGCTGTTTTCATCAGTCTTAGCTAAATTTGCACGCTTGTCTATGCTTTTGCCTATGTAAAAAAAGATGTAGCCATTTGGAAAGGCAAGGCTTAGCATATCTTTTAAAAGCTGCTTTTGCTCGTTTGTCTCGACGCTGTCAAAGGCTGGATAGAGCGATCTTAGGCTAAAAAATGGCAAAAATGGACGCTCGCTTTTTGTGCGGTTGATATTTCTTAAAAGATAGTTTTCAAACCACTCTCGCTCATCGTCGCAGATGACTATAAAAGCCTTGCTATCAAGCAAAAATTTAAGCCTAGATGCAAGCAAAGGCGTCCATTCGACGCGCTTCTCCTCCATCCAGCTCATATATCTTTCGCTTCTTATAGTCTCAAGCGTCCATTGGATAAAATCTTGCATTATTTATCTAACTTATACGCATCGTGAAGTACGCGAACTGCGAGCTCGCCATATTTTTGATCGACGATCATTGAAATTTTTATCTCGCTTGTTGAGATCATCTGGATATTTATCCCCTCTTTTGCAAGCGTCTCAAATGCTAGACATGCTACGCCGCTGTGGCTCTTCATGCCTACGCCGATAACCGAGACTTTCACGATCGCATCGTCATACTCGACATGTTTTGCAGCTGAGAGCTTTTGCATAGTCTCTTTTGCTAGATCAAGCTCGTTTTGTGGCACTGTAAAGCCTAAATTTGTCGTTCCGTCGTGTCCTACGTTTTGGATGATCATATCTACATTTATATTTTGATGAGCTAGAGCTGTGAAAATTTCAGCTGCGATGCCAGGCTTATCGACTACGCCTCTTAAAGTTACTCTTGCTTGATTTTTATCTAGTGCTATACCGCTTACTAAAACCGCTTCCATATTATCTTCCTTTGCTATTAATGTACCTTCGTTATGGTTAAAACTGCTTCTTGTGATTAGTTTGACATTTAGTTTTTTTGCTAGCTCGACTGAGCGATTTTGTAGCACTTTTGCCCCAGCAGAGGCGAGCTCAAGCATCTCGTCATAGCTTATCTTTTCTAGCTTTTTTGCCTTTTTCTCTATCCTTGGATCAGTCGTATAAACGCCATCAACGTCGGTAAAAATTTCGCACAGATCAGCTTCAAGCGCACCAGCTAGCGCAACCGCACTAAGGTCACTTCCACCTCTGCCAAGAGTGGTGATATCGCCTTTGTCGTCTATGCCTTGAAAGCCTGCTACGACGACGATCCTGCCAGCTTTTAGCTCAGCTTTTAGCCTAGTGGTGTCTATCGTTTCTATCCTAGCTTTTGTATGCACATCATCAGTCATTATCCCAGCCATTGCGCCAGTTAGTCCTACGCATGCATAGCCTTTTGCATTAAGCGCAATCGTCAAAAGCGCGGTGGTTACTTGCTCCCCAGAGCTTAAAAGCATATCAGTAGCAACGCCGTCTGGGTGCTTTGAGAAATACTCACTATATTCAACTAATTGATTTGTAACTCCACTCATCGCAGAAACTACCACAACCACGTCAGCGCCGCTGTTTTTAGTCTCTATGACCCTATTTGCCACAGCTTCGATGCGCTCAAGCGTGCCTACGCTAGTTCCGCCAAATTTTTGAACGATTAACATCAAAAATATCCTTTCTCTTTAAAATAACTCAAAACTTTGTCATAAATAGGCTTTTTGAAGTGATTTATCCCCTCTAAAGCCTTGTTGATATCTACAAATTTATACTCGCTAAACTCTGGATGCTCGGTCTTTAAATTTATGCTAGCACCATTTTTTAGCCTAACCAAAAAGTACTTTTGCGTCTGCCCATCATATGGATAAAATCTCTTTGACGCATTTGCTGGAAAGTCGTAGCTAAGCCAATCAGGATACTCTTCTAAGAAGTCAAATTTATCAGTTCCGATCTCCTCTTTAAGCTCCCTTTTTAGTGCCTGCTTTGGGCTTTCGCCTTCGTCTATGCCACCTTGAGGAAACTGCCAAATATCGTCCATATCAACCCTTTTTGCGACTAAAATTTCGCATTTAAAAGGGTAAGAGCTAGACAAAATGACAGCTGCTACATTTGGTCTATATTTTTTTTGCATGTCTTTTCCAAAAAATTTATTTGAGATGATAACGAAAAAGAGTTAAGAGATAGATAAATGAAGTTAGTTTTTGCGCCGTTTGTAATAAATCGCACCTCCACTAAAAAGCAGTAAAACCACACCGCATGATGCTAGGCAAAATATAAATTTACCAAGCTCGCCAAAGATATATCCAGCGTGCAAATCAAGCATAAATTTATAAATTTCAAATGACTTTGGCATGGCATTTTTTGAAATTTGCTCGCTTTTTGTATCGACTAAAAGCCTAGCACCATCTCTCTCGCTAGCACCTTTTGGCAGGTAAAAGAGCATAAATTTGACGCCGCCGCTATTTGCTATAAATTTTAAAGCCTCAAACTCGTCTCCAAATTTAGAGATGAAAATTTCATAAGCCTTTTTAAGGTTTGCCACCTTTTGCTCGTCGCTTAAGCTAAAGCCATTTTTGTTTGTAAAATTTGGCTTTTTAAAGACCTTCTCTTCGCCACAAATTTGATTTATAACCTTAACAAAACTCTCATAAGAAAAGTAAAGCCCACTAATGCAAATCACGCTTAAAACGGCGCCAAGATAGATACCCAAAAAGCCGTGTAATGAATACAAAAACGCAAATTTTCTTGCTTTTAAATTTAGCTTAAAAGCATCCCCCACCCTGCTTCTAAACCTCCAAAAATATATAGCCGCCCCGCCTATCAAGATAAAAAGCAACGCAAGCGTAGAGAGCGCTATTAGCTCGCTTGCAAATTTGGTCAAATTTTCATTTTTAAAAAGCGAAAGGGCTAAGTTTTTATGCAAATTTAAAACCAGCCCTATAAATTTCTCTGCACTATTTTTGCCTGAAATTTCTCCAGTATAAGGATCTACAAAAAACGACTCAAACTCGCCGTTTTCGTTAGTTCCGCTTATGACGTAAGCCTTGTTTGCCTCTGATTTTATCTTTAGGTAGCTAAGATTAAAATTTGGCTCGCTCTTGCTAAAAATTTTTAAAATTTCATCTATCTCTAAAAGCTTTTTGCCAGCCACAACCTCATCTTTGCTAAAGATATCAATTATCTCATCGTGATACGAGATGATCGCTCCACTAATGCTAAGCACAAGAAGCGGCAAGGCAAAGATAAAAGCCAAGATGAGATGAAATTTTTTCAAAATTTTTATCATTTTAAAACTTTAGATTAAAACCAAGCTCGATCTTTTGCCCGTCAGCTATCAAGATGTCGTATCTGCCAGATCTTGTCGTAAAGTACTCATTAAAGAGGTTATAAACGCTTAGATTTAGACTGAAATTTTTAGTTACGTTGTAGTTTATGCCAAGATCAGCGATCACGTAAGGTCTCATATCATCAGCATAGCTAAATGAGTTTTTAGTCCTACCATAATAATTTATCTGAGACCAGAAATTTAGCCATCTGTTTAGCTCGTAGTTCGCTCCAAATTTAAATGTATGAAGCGGATAGTTGTTTAAACTTTTGCCTATCTCGGCTCCATCTTTTTGTTTTGATCTTGTATAAACATAGCTTTGATTTAGCCTAAGAGCATTTGTCACCTGCCACTCATTTGTTAGTTCAACTCCGTAAATTTCAGCTTTGCCGATATTTACACTCTCCCAAATACCATTTGGATAAATTTTGCCTTTATGTCTGCAAACACTGCCTCTTGAGCAGATAGGGCTATAGCTTAACATATCTTTAAAACTTGTGTAAAAGCCAGTTAGCGATGCTTCAAAGCCTTCATTGTCATTATAAACGCCGCCAAATTCATAGCTCACGCTTGTCTCTGGCTTAAGGCTGCTTCTACCAAGCTGTGCTCCACGTCCTCCAGCAAATGGCAATGCAAGATCTTGCGTGCGTTGTTTGATGTCAGGCGTAGCGTATCCTGTGCTAACTCCGCCTTTTAGGGCAAAAAAGTCATTTAAGTTATATATACCATAAATTCTTGGTGAAACGTGCGAGCCATAGTTCTCGTCGTAGTTATAGCGAATGCCAGTGCTTAAGATAAAGTCTTTCGTAAGGTGATAATCATCCTCGCCGTAAAGCGAAATGTCATATCTTTTTACATTTGCAGCGTCTGCGGTGGTTGCCTTTTCATCAAGCTTTTCTTTTTTGGCGTTTAGCCCTAAAGTAAAGGCGTTGTTATCAGTAAAATATGAACCTTTTGTATCAAAATTTAGTGTTTTTAACGTCAAATTTTGTTGTGCTATCTCTTTTATCTTGCCGTAAGAGAGGTAGCTTTGAAGTAAGATATTATCAAGCCTTGCTTCGTGGCTTAAATTTATCACATCGCCCTTTATTCTCTCGCTAGCAACCGAGTTAGTACCAGTTGATAGTGTTTTGCCTTTAGTTCTTTTATATTTCACATCACTTCTTGCAAGCTCAAGCGTGATGTCGTTATTTTCATTTGGTCTAAAAAAGAGCTTCGTGCCAAAATTTCTATCTTTTTGCTCTCTGTTTGCGTATGAGATTTTATCCTCTGACTTGTTTAAATTTTTGCCATAAACTGAGATGCTTAAAAGATCGTCTATTAGCCCAGAGTGTAGATAGAGGCTGTTGTAAAACTCGCCGCTTATATTTTTATTTCTAGCAAATTTATAGCTTGAGCCAAGATTTGCATGAAAGTCGTTACTAAACTCATCTGTTATGATATTTATCACGCCACCCAGTGCGTCACTGCCATAAAGCGAGCTCATAGGACCGCGTATCACTTCGATACGGCTTATCGCACTTGCTGGTGGGATGAAGCTATATGAGCCTCCAACGCTTCTTAGCCCCTTATAAGCGTTATCTCCTGGCACTGGCATGCCATTTACTAAAATTTTAGTAAATCTTGGAGAGAATCCGCGTATAGAAATTCCTCGTCTATTTGCCGCTTCGGGAGTCGTTCCAAAAAGGCTTGGCACGTCTTTTACCATGCTCTCAACGTCCTTGTGATTTCTCTTTTCTAGCGCATCTTGAGTGATGACGCTAAGCGTTGCAGGGGCATCTTTTATATTTTGCTCAAAGCCAGTTGCGCTCACTACTTTAACCTCTGGCAGAACTTTATCTTCATTTGCAAAAAGCGGTAAATTTATAAAAACTGCCGCACAAATAGAAATTTTTAATAGACTTCTCACAAAAAACTCCTTATTAAAATTTAAATCACATTTTACTAAAATAAAATAATCGTTATCAATATCAGACATAACGCTAGAGGGATTAAATTTAACGCTCAAGGGATAAAATGATAATTTTAGATAAAAGATATGGCATAAGTAAAATCTCGCGAAGCAACAAGCGGATAAATGTAGAATTTTTTAAACAAAATAATGGCATCAGCTACCTAAAAAGCGAGATTTTATGCAACGAAATCATAAAAAGAGAGAGCCAGGGAGATAAAAAATATCTATTTTTAATGTTTAACGAAGCAAAAGATAATCTTTGCTTCAAGCTCGATAAAAAAGAGTATCTTTTAAGCAGGGATGAGTTTTGCATAGGGCTGGTAAATGATAGCTTAAAAGGCGTTTTTGAATATCAAAATAAATTTTATAAAACCAAAACCTTGCTTTTTGAAGAGCACTACGCAAATAAGCTTGAAATTTTTAGTGAGCTTAGGCTTGAAGAGAAATTCGATCTTATAAAATACAAAAAAGATAAGGATCAAATTTGCGTTTTAAACGAGCTTGAGACGACAAATTTATATGATGGCACGATGAGAGAGATCTTTATAGAGTCAAAAATTTTAGAGCTTATCTACAAGAGCAAAGCTTTAAAAGATGAGAAAATTTGCTTTAGTAGCGACGAAGAAAAAGTGCTTTTAAAGGCTAAGAAAATTCTGCTTACTCGCATGCAAAATCCCCCAAGTATCAAAGAGCTAGCCCATCTTTGCGGCACTAATGACTTTTGGCTTAAGAAAAATTTTAAATTCTTTTTCAAAGAGACGATTTATCAGCTTTTAGCAAAAGAGCGACTAAAGCTTGCATTTGCCCTTTTAAAGCAAAATGATATCAGCATAAAAGAGGCTGCCAGTATCGTTGGCTACACAAATGCAGCACATTTTGCAAAAATTTTTAAAGGCACTTTTGGCTTTTTACCAAGCGAGCTAATAAGGCAAAAAAGCTACTTTTAAACTGCGCTAAATGCCAAATTTCTTATAATCGCCAAAATTTAAAAAAGAGAGAAATTTGCAAGTTTATATCCACGTGCCATTTTGCGAGAGCAAGTGTCCTTACTGCGCCTTTGGCTCAAGCGACGACGAATTTAAGAAGGTTAGCGCTTACTTTAAAGCGCTTTTCCTTGATCTAAATTTCCAGCTAAAAAGCCAAAATGTAAAAGAAATTTCAACCATTTTTTTTGGCGGCGGCACACCAAGTGCGGTAAATGCCAAGCTTTATGATGAGATTTTTAGCATTTTAGCTCCACTTTGCACGCCCAAAACTGAGATAACGCTTGAAGCAAATCCAAATTCAGCAAATTTAGCCTGGCTAAAGCATGTAAAAAATTTAGGCGCAAACCGCATAAGCTTTGGTGCTCAAAGCTTTTTTGAAGATAAGCTTAAATTTCTAGGGCGCATCCACAGCAAGGAGCAAATTTTTAAAGCAGTTGAAAATGCCCATGCAGCTGGCTTTAAGAGCATAAATTTAGACCTCATCTATGACACTAAATTTGATACCAAAAAGCGCCTTTTGGCTGAGGTTGAAAATTTAAAAAGCCTTGCTATCACGCATCTAAGCGCCTATTCGCTCACACTTGAAGAAAACACCCCATTTGCTGGCAAAAAAAGCTATAAAAAGGATAGCGACACTTTGGCTAAATTTATGATAGAGCAGATCCAGAGGGCTGGCTTTAAGCAGTATGAAATTTCAAATTTCGGAGAAATTTGCAAGCACAATCTTGGCTACTGGCAAGGCAAAAACTACCTTGGTGTGGGGGCTTTTAGCGTGGGCTTTGTAAATGGCACTAGATACTACGCCAAAAGTAGCATAGACGCCTACATCGCTCAGCCAACGCATAGAGAAAGAGAAATTTTAAGCCAAAGCGAGCTAGCTAGAGAGCATATATTTTTAGGGCTTAGAAGCATCGTAGGCGTGGAGGCTGGGCGTTTAAGCGAGACTCAGAAAAAAAGAGCAAATTTACTTGTAGAAAATGAAAAACTGCTCTTTAAAGAGGGCAAATTTTACAACCCAAATTTCTTATTAAGCGACGAGATCGCACTCTTTATCGAGGGCTAAATTTATAAAAATTTGAGCAAAGTCAAGATAAAATACAAAGCTTAAATAAAATTTAACAGAGGCAAAAATGTTTGGAATGAGTTTTTCTGAGATCTTGGTCATCGCCGTGATCGCCGTGCTAGTTTTGGGCCCTGACAAGCTGCCAAGCGCTATGGTGCAGATCGCCAAATTTCTAAAGATGTTTAAAAAAGGCATAAACGACGCAAAATCAACTTTTGATCAAGAGATGAAGATAGCCGAGCTAAAAGAAGACGCTCAAAAATATAAAGAAAGCATAACTCAAAGCGCTCAAAGCGTACGTAAAAAACTCACTTTTGAAGAGCTTGACGAGATCAAAAAAAGCGCAAGCGACGTCACTGAGAGCATACAAAACGTCGTAAGCGACACGAAAAAAACGGTAGAAAATATACAAAATCCAACAAATTTAGTTAAAGATGCGATCTTAAACGATAAAAAAGAGGCGTGATGTTTGAAGAGCTAAGACCCCATTTGATCGAACTTAGAAAGAGGCTTTTTATAAGCATAGTAAGCGTTTTTGTCTGTTTTGGCATCTGCTTTACATTTTGGAATCCACTGCTTGCATGGATGAGCGAGCCGCTAAAGCAGGTCTTACCAGCTGGCTCAAATATCATCTTTACACAGATCCAAGAGCCATTTTTCACTGCGATGAAGGTCGCTTTTTTTGCTGGTTTGGTGCTTGCTTTGCCTATCATTTTTTGGCAGTTTTGGCTATTTGTCGCACCTGGGCTTTATGATAATGAAAAAAAATATGTGATCCCATTTGTGCTTTCAGCTTCATTTATGTTTGCGTGCGGGGCGGCGTTTTGCTACTACGTGGTCATCCCGCTTGGCTTTACATTTTTGGTAAATTTTGGCGGTCAGCTCTTTACGGCGCTGCCAAGTATCGGCGAATACGTGGGCTTTTTCACGAAACTTCTGATCGGCTTTGGAATTTCATTTGAGCTGCCTGTCATTACATTTTTCTTAGCAAAGATAGGCCTTGTCGATGACAAGATGCTAAAAGACTACTTCAGATACGCAGTAGTCGTCATCTTTATCTTTGCAGCCATCGTCACACCGCCAGATGTTATAAGTCAAATTTTAATGGCACTGCCACTCATCGGACTTTATGGAATTTCTATCATCGTAGCCAAAAGAGCTGGCAAAAGCGACGACGATGAAGAAGATAGCGATACAGACAGCGACGCAGGCGATGAGTGATATAAACGATATCTCAAGCTATGATTATTTTTTGCCTAATGAGCTCATCGCAAAAGAGCCAGTTTTGCCCAAAGAAGAGGCAAGACTGCTTGTTTATCTTAAAAAAACAAAAGAGATAAAGCACTATAAATTTAAAGATCTAGCCAGTCTCATCCCAGATGATGCGGCGGTCATTTTTAACAATACAAAGGTAGTTAAAGCCCGCATTTTAGGACACAAACAAAGCGGCGGAGCTTGCGAAGTGATGCTAAATCAACCGCTTAATGATAATAAATTTAGCGTCTATATAAGGAGCAAAGTAAGTGTCGGTAGCGTTTTAAATTTCGCTGATAGCATAAAGGTAAATGTGCTTGAGCTAAATGACGATGGCTCAAGGGTGGTAAATTTCACCAAAGATGGCGTTATTTTAGATACGGCGCGACTTTTTAGCGAGCTAGAAAAGATCGGTCACGTCCCACTTCCGCCATACATAAAAAGAGCTGATACAAAGGATGACGAGAGCTGGTATCAAAGTATATTTGCCAAAAATAGCGGCGCAGTCGCGGCTCCGACAGCTAGCCTGCACTTTAGCGAGCAGATGCTAGAGAGAATAAAGGTAAAGCACGAGGTCGCCTACATCACGCTTCACGTGGGCGCTGGGACATTTAAGGGTGTGGAGTGCCAAAACATAAATGATCACAAAATGCACTCTGAGTTTTACGAGCTAAGCGAAAAAGCTCAAGAGATCATAAGCTCAAATAAGCCCATCCTTGGCGTTGGCACGACAGTTACTAGGTGCGTTGAAGAATTTGCTAGAAGCAAGCAGCCAAGTGGCTTTTGCAAGCTATTTTTAAATCTAAACAATAAGCCTATCAGACAAAACTACCTTTTAACAAATTTTCACCTACCAAAATCAACGCTGATAATGCTAGTTACTAGCTTCATAGGGCTTGAAGAAACGATGAGGGTTTATGAAACGGCGGTTAGCGAAAAGTATAGATTTTACTCATATGGAGATGGGATGCTTGTGATATGAAAAATGTCGATTTTATCGCGCAAATGGAGCTTTTTTTAGAGGCACTTTTTAAAGACGCAACCACCAGAGATAACGCCATCGTCTTTAACTACAACCCAAACTACCCACGCTATCTAAGCTTTGAAGCACACAAGCTAATAGGTGCGATCAAAAATTTAAGCAAATTTTACCTAAATAGCGTTAGCAACTCAAAACTGCTAATCTCCTTTACTCTAGTAAGCTACAGCCTAAGTTTGGTGCATTTTGACATACATATAAGATGTACTTCATGCCCGCAAAAGCCAAATGAGAAGCTAGTAAAAGAAGCTGGCGAGCTATTAAAAGAGCTAAATGCCAAGATGAGCAAAGCAGAGGATGGCTTTAATATAAGCATAAGCGTGCCACTACCAAAAAGCGGGACATTTAAAAGGCAAAGCGTCGAGATAGCAAGCCTCTTAGGCAAAAATGCGATAATAGCTTGCGATGATGAAAATTTATTTTTAACGCTAAGTCATGAGCTAAGCTTTACAGGGCTGAAGCTTAGCAAACAAAAGAGCTTTGAGAGTTTAAATTTACACATAAAAGATGCCATTTTTAAGCCAGACATCATCTTTGTGCAAAAGGAGTATCTAAGCGACAAAACAAGGCTTGATGAGATGCTAACTTATCAAAAGCTTAAGAATTTCTACATCGTCATCATAAGCAAAGATGAAGCTAAAAGTATCAAAAGCGAGAAGATGACCACACTTAGACAGCCATTTACTAGCGATAGTTTGCACGAGACTTTAGGGATAGTGGCTAGGAATTTATAAAATTTTTAGGTATCTCTTTAAGATGATGGTGGCTGAGACGCTATCAAGCCTGCCATCTCGCTTTGTGTTTGTGTAAATTTCACTTGCCTCGCTGCTGCTAAAGGCCTCGTCTTGATAGACGATCGCAGCTTCCACCTCCAAAAGTGAGACAAAATGCTCGATACGCCTTCTCATCTCATCCTCGCTACTACCACCGATCGGAATGCCCACTACTAGCGTGTTTGGAGCGTATTCATTTACTTTTTGGCTTACATCTCTTGCGGCTTGGTTTCTGTTTTTTCTGAGAACTGGCTCAAGGGGCGTCACGACCTCGCCAAAGCCAAAAGCAAGCCCTATGCGCTTTAGTCCAACATCGATCGCCATAAATTTCTCTCTCATAGCGCGCTTTTTACTCTTAAATTTGAAATTTCAACTAGCCCGTCAAGCTCGTATTCATAGATGATCTCACCAAATTTAGACAATGCTTCATCAAGATTAACTCCGTTTTTGCAAAATTTCAAGATCTCATCGCTTGTTTTTTCTTGCTCTTTTACCTCGCCAAAAAGCGAAGCAAATTTAACGTAATCATCGATAAGCTCGGCCTTTTTGCTAGCCAGTAAAGCATTTGTCCCATTGCTCTCATTTATGCGCTGAGGCAGGACAAAGAGAGGGATTTTAAGCTCATTTGCTAGCCTCGCACTTTGCATAGAGCCGCTTCTTAGATCAGCTTGTGCGACAACCAGAGCTTGTGCAAGCCCCACAACTATGCGGTTTCGCTCTAAAAACCTATAAGCGATCGGTGGCTCGCCATCGTCATACTCGCTTAGAGCCAAGCCTTTTTCATAAATTTCTTTTATCGATGCCCTATTTTGAGCTGGATAGATGATATCAAGTCCATTTGCAAAAACACCGATAGTTCGTGGCATGGCGGCTTTATGAGCTGTGATATCCACACCGATAGCCCCACCACTTACGACGCAGACATTTGCATTTTTTAGCGCTACGCAAAGTGCCGTGACGCACTCTTTTGTATAGGCACTTGCCTTTCTTGAGCCAACGACTGCTACTTTTGGCATGCTAAGAAGCGAAGTGTCGCCTATGAAATTTAGCTCTTTTGGGGGATTTTTTAGCCTATTTAGCGCCTCTGGGATGATTTCAAGCTTCATAAAATATCTTTTAGATAAACAACTTCTACATCTTTTAAGATGTTGTTTTTGCTAGCTTTTATCACTGCGATCGTGTTTTTCTTTGGATGTCCGATAGCGATCGCATAGCCTCTTTTTTTGGCTAAATTTACAGCAGCCACAAGCTCTCGCCTAACCGCACTAGCCGATGGATCATCATCTAAAAATATATCTCTTGAAATGTAAGGCTGATTATACTTTTTAGCAGCCCTTGCCACTGCTGTTTGAGCGATCGTCTTACTATCAACAAAGATAAAGCCCTGCTCTATCAGCGCTCTATAAGCCTTGTCCATCGCGTCATAATCACTGGTAAATCGCGATCCTGTGTGGTTGTTTGTATATTTTGCACGCGGGAAGTCTCTTCGTATCTTTTTTATCTTTTCATGCATGCTCTCAAAGCTCTCATTTACCGTAAGAGTGCCTATCTCTGGGCTATCAAAGTGCTTTGCCTGCATCGGCAGATGTATCATATAAAACTCAAACGTTCTAGCGATGTTTGGCGTATCTGGATGAGTTTTTGTCGCTGGGAAAATGGACGGCGTTATCTTTAGACCGATTGACTTTACCATGCTAGCGTGCTCAAATGTCGCCACATCATCGATTATTAGCACCAGCTTTGCACGCCCTTTTACGCTGCTATTTGGAGTAAATGGCACAACAGCAAAGTCATCTTTTTTTGCACTCTCTTTTTGCGGTTTTTCGCTGTAAATTTGCTTTTTGGCTTTGTTACTAGGCTCAACCTCACTTTTTTTAGCTGGTTCTGGTTTTAAAATTTCACTATGCTTTAAATTTTCTTTTATGCTTAAATTTGCTTCAACGCTCTTGTTTTGCTCTGTTTTTGCCTCATTTTTGCCTGCATAAAATGGCTCGATAACCTGCTCAACCTTTTGCTCGACCTTTTGCTCAGGTTTTTCTTCACTCTTTGCTTCAGAGCTTGCATCTACGCTGCTTTGCATATTTTTATATAAATTTGCAAGTAGATTTTTCGTATCGTTTTGCTCTTTTTTTGGCTCTTCTTTTTTAGTTTCTACTTTTACTTCAGTTTTTATCTCAGGAGTTATCTTTTTTTGCTCTTTTGGCTCAGTTTTTGGCTTTAGAGCAAGCTCACTTTTATGTTTAGGGTCGGTAAAAATTTTACTTAAATTTTCATCTTCATCAAATTTTAGAGGGTATTTTCTCTTCTCGTACTCTTGTTTTTTATCTTTGCTGGCAACTTTTTGCTCAGCTTTTTTTGAAATTTGCTTCTCGCTCTTTGGCTCATTTGCTTTGCTTATCTGCTCAACATCTTTATTTTTGATGCTAAGAGCTGCGATGAGTGCTACTATCAAAATAGCAGCGATGACGCCGATACCAAGGAAAATTTTATTATGAGAGCGACCTGCACTCTTTTTTGCAGGACGCTTCTTTGTAGTCTTTTTTTCGCTCAAGGCTTAGTTTTTGCTTTGATCTATAAGTTTGCCGTTAGTTATCCAAGGCATCATTGCGCGAAGTTTTTTGCCAGTTTTATTTAGCAAGCTTCTCTCAGCTATACCGCGCTCAGCGTTCATTCTAACATATCCTGCTTTTCTCTCTAGGATGAAGTCTTTTGCAAATTTACCATTTTGAATTTCTCTTAAAACTTCTTTCATAGCTTTCCTGCTCTCTTCGCCAACTACTCTTACGCCACTTACGTAGTCGCCATATTCAGCGGTATTTGAGATAGAGTAGCGCATATCAGCCATGCCGCCTTGATACATTAGATCAACGATTAGTTTTAGCTCGTGCAAGCACTCAAAATACGCCATCTCAGGCTCATATCCAGCCTCTACAAGCGTATCAAATCCAGCATTTACAAGTGCGCAAAGACCACCGCAAAGCACAGCTTGCTCGCCAAATAAATCTGTTTCAGTTTCATCTTTAAATGTTGTCTCAATGATGCCAGTTCTACCGCCGCCTATACCGCAAGCATAGCTTAGAGCGATCTCTTTAGCCTTTCCACTTGCATTTTGCTCAACAGCGATAAGATCAGGTATGCCGCCACCTCTTAAAAATTCACTTCTAACTGTGTGTCCTGGTGCTTTAGGAGCGATCATGATGACGTCTATGTTTGCTGGAGCTTTGATCTGTCCAAAATGAACGTTAAAACCATGTCCAAATGCGATAGCAGCGTGATCTTTTAAATTTGGCTCGATCTCATTTTTATAAATTTCAGCTTGAAGCTCATCTGGCGTTAAGATCATGATCACGTCAGCGCTTTTTGTAGCTTCGCTAACAGTTTTTACCTCAAAGCCTTTAGCCTCAGCTTTTGCCCAGCTTTTGCCGCCTTTTGCAAGACCTATAACAACACTTACACCGTTATCTCTTAAATTTTCAGCGTGTGCGTGACCTTGTGAGCCAAAGCCAATGATTGCTACTTTTCTACTCTGAATAAGGCTTAAATCGCAGTCTTTATCATAATAAACATTTATAGCCATTGTTTCTCCTATTGTTAAAATTTGGCGAAATTATACATTTTAGCAACAAAAACGTTGCTGAAAAAGAGCAAAAAAGTATCTTTAAGTTTTATGCTGCAGCTTTTTGCTATAATGTGACAAAATTTTTAACCAAAAGAGTCACTTTACATGAATGAATCAATTTTTAAAAAAATCAAAGCGCTTCCGCCACTAGACGACACTGTCATACAGATCCAGCGCCTACATGCTGACGAAAATAGCTCGATAAATGATCTCACAAAAGTGGTTGAGAAAGACCCTATGCTAACAGCAAATATCTTGCGTTCAGCAAACTCTCCACTTTACGGTTTTTCTCAAGAGATCACAACTATCGCAAGAGCCATTTCACTTTTTGGTATGGCTACTATCCGCGGTTTTGCGCTATCAAGTGCCATCAAAAAGACCTTTTCTATAAATTTAGAGCCATACGACATTACCGCACAAGATTTTTTAAATATCTCAATCATGCAAAATGCTTTGATGTATCACTGGTACTCTAAGATAAAACCTAAAAATCTAGAAATTCTCTCTCCTGCTTCATTTATGCTTGAAGTTGGCAAGATCGTTTTAGCACATGAGCTCACAGAAAACAATCAAGTTGCTGAGTTTAAAACAAAGTTAAAACAAATTTCATCTACCTATGACCTTGCGCTTTTAGAGTCTGAAATTTTAGACATCACAAACGAAGAGGTTACAGCTCAAATTTTTGAGCAGTGGAATTTAGAGATCGAGCTTGGAAATTCTATCCTCTACTCAAACACTCCTGAAGAGGCACCTGATCATATAAAAGAGTACGCAAGAGCGCTAAAAGTAGTAAAAACAGCGGTTAATATCTTTAACCAGCTTGACGATGTAAGCGTAAATAACGCAACACTTCTTATAAACGAATATGGCTTTGAGAGAGATACATTTTTAATGGCTGTTAGCAAAGTCAAAGACAATTTGTGAAAGAATTTTTAACATCACTTCTAGTTGGCATCAAAGAAAAAGAGATATCAAACGAAGACAAAGAGATCTTACGTAATCTCCTAAATCTTGGTGCCGTAAGCTTACATAAAGATAAATTTTACCTAAACAACGGCTATGTCTGCGGCAAGCTAGACATCAGCCAAAATGCAACTGGCTTTATCATGCCATTTGACAAGCGCTTCAAGCAAGATATTATCGTCGAAAATAAAAATTTAAACAACTCTCACCTTGGCGATATCGTGTTAGCAAAGCTTTTGCCGCTTAAGAAAAAACGCCAAAGCGCTAAGATAGTAATGAGCCTAAAGCTTGCAAATGAGACTAGCGTGGTCTATACAAAACGCATTGGGGCGGCCATTTTAGGGGCAAATTTAAAAACTGGGCTAAGCACAACCCTAAAGGCAACTCAAAAAAGCCTAAAGATGCTCCCACTTGGGACGCTACTAAAGATAAATAACCTAAACAACGAAATAGTCGAGGTTTTAGGAAATTTAGAAGATCCGCTAAGCGATGAGAAAATTTCGCTTGCTATTTATAATAAAAATGATAAATTTAGCGAGGCCTGCGAGCTTGAGGCAAAGGCATTTGGTGATGAAGTCGATGCTAGCATGTATCCAAACAGGATTGATCTAAGAAATTTAGAGTTTTGCACGATCGATCCAGTCGATGCCAAAGACTTTGACGATGCCATATATTTTGATGAGAAAAAGCGCGAAATTTACGTCGCAATCGCCGATGTAAGCGAGTATGTGACCGCGTATAGCGCCATTGATAGCGAGGCTAAAAAAAGAGGCTTTTCTATCTACTTTCCGCACATCTCAGTGCCGATGTTGCCGCGCGCGCTTAGTGAAAATATCTGCTCGCTAAAGCCAAATGTGCCGCGCCTTGCATTTTGTTTTAAAATTTCACTCGATGCAAACAATGAGGTAAAAAAAGAGGAGCTTTTTGAGGCGATCATCCTTTCAAAAAGGCGCTTTAACTACGATGAGATCGATGAAATTTTAGAAGGCAAAAGAGAGTGTGAAATTTCATGGGTCAAGCCACTTTTTAAACTCACCACGAAGCTTCGCAAAAAAAGGCTTTTGCACGCATTTGATTTCAGGACAAAAGAGCTTAGAATGAGCCTTGATGAAGAGAGTCAAATTTCACAAACTAGGTTTGAAAGTGACTCCGACTCGCATAGACTAGTTGAAGACTGCATGCTTTTAGCAAACAAAGCTGCAGCAAAGCTCATCACAAAGGGCGTTTTTAGAAACCACGCATCGCCTGATTTTAAAAAGATAGATACATTGCTTGAGGACTTGCAGCTTTTGGGGCTTGACTTTACCTACGAGAGCGACCTTGCAAATTTGATAAGAAAGATCCAAGCAAAGGCCGATGAACTAGGCAACCGCGAAGAGATAGACAAGCTCATCATCAAGTCTCAAAAAAAGGCTGAATACTCAAGTGAAAATTTAGGCCACTTTGGGCTTGGATTTGATAGATACACGCACTTTACAAGCCCTATTAGACGCTATTCTGACCTTATTTTACACAGACTTTTAAAGGCTAAAATTTCAAAAGATGATAAGCTTTACAACTTCTTGCTTTTAAACATCCAAAGCACCTGCGCAACCTTAAGCGAGCTTGAAAGAGAGGCCGACAAGGTAGCCTACGACTTTATGGATAGGAAATTTGCACGCTGGGCAGCTGCAAACATCGGCAAAGAGGTGCGTTGCTACGTGAGCGAAAACCAAAATGTCTTGGTCGCTAAGCTTGATGATTACTTTGTTGGAGCTAGGATTTTCATCACTGGATACAGCGCAAATTTACTTCAAAAGCTTGTCGTAAAGATCACAGAGGCCGACATCGCGAGCGCTAAAATTTTTGCAAAAGTGATAAGAAAGATCGATGTATAGAAAAGATTTGGAGCTAAATTTAGCAAATGCAAATTTAAGCAACTACTTCTTGCTTTTTGGCGCAGACGAGTTTCAGATCGAGCTTTTTGGCAAAGAAATTTTGAGTTTTTATGCAAGCGAAGATGCAAATTTATTAAGCCTTTATTTTGACGAGTACAACTACGCGCAAGCAAGCTCTCACCTAAGCGAGCAGTCGCTTTTTGGCGGCAAAAATATCCTCTATGTAAAAAGCGATAAAAAGATCCCAGCAAAAGAGCTAAAAGAGCTCATCTCGCTTTGTTCAAAAAGCCATGACAACTACTTTTTGTTTGAGCTTTATGAGGCTGATATGAAGCTAGTTTTTGATACACAAAAGGCTTTTGGGGCAAATTTTGCTAGGTTTTTCAAGCCCTCAAACCCAGATGAAGCTATAAATTTACTAGCTAAAAGCTCAGCTAAAATAGGCCTAAATATAACCAAAAACGCACTTTATGAGCTTTATTTTACGCATAATGAAAATTTATACCTTGCAGCAAGCGAGCTAACAAAACTAAAGAGCCTAAACGCTCACATCGAACAAGACGATGTAAAAAGGCTGGTCTTTGGACTTGGCGGGATAAATTTTGATGACTTTTTCAATAAATTTATGGCTCTAAAAGATATAAAAAACGACTTTTTTACCTACTTAGAAGATCCAAATTTTAATGAAATTTTACTTCTAAACTCACTTTATAAAGCGTTTTTTAGGCTGTTTAAAATTTACTCTTACATCAAGATAAATGGCCGCTTAATTTTAGACGAAGCGATCGGCTATCAGCCGCCAGTAAATGTGGCAAATTTACTAAAAGCAAATAGCTTAAAGCTAAGTTTAAATGCCTATTTAGAGATATTTAAAACGCTAAATTTAGCCGAGCTAGAGCTAAAAACAAATACAAAAATGGATAAAGAAATTTTCGTTTTATCAACCATTTTAAACCTCCAGCACCTCATATCAACAGCAAATATTAAGTAAATTTAAGCTAAAATCCACCCTTGCTTAATGCAAAATCCTTGCTCACAAAGTGAGCTAAATATCCATAAGGAGAAAAAATGAAACATTACGAGCTTTTATTTATTCTTAAGCCGACATTGACGGAAGAGGAAGTTAAAGCTAAGGTTGATTTCGTAAAAGAAGTCATAACAAAAAACGGCGGCGAGATCGCTACTGTCGTTGAGATGGGCACTAGAAAGCTAGCTTATACCATCAAAAAATATGAGCGTGGAACATATTTTGTTATCTACTACAAAGCTCCACCAGCACTTCTTGCAGAGCTTACAAGAAACGTAAGAATCACAGAAGATATCATAAGATTTTTAAGCGTTAAATATGAAAACAAACGCGAAATCGCAGCTTGGGAAAGACTTTGCAAAGGTATCAAGCAAACTATAAAAAAAGAACCTCGCGAACCAAGAGCACCACGCGAGCCAAGAGCTGAAAAAGTAGACGAGCAAACATTTACAGAAGAATAATCAAGGATAAAAAATGTTCAATAAAGTAGTATTAGTTGGAAATTTAACCAGAGATATAGAGCTTAGATATACTACTAGCGGCGTTGCCATAGGAAATTCTAGTATAGCTGTGACACGCAAAATCACCTCAAATGGGGAAAGAAGAGATGAGACTTGCTTTATTGATATATCATTTTTTGGCAAGAGTGCAGAGATAGCAAACCAATATCTCAACAAGGGATCGAAGCTGCTTATCGAAGGAAGACTTAAATTTGACCAATGGACCGACAATAACGGACAAAACCGCTCAAAACACTCTATCGCCGTTGAGAGCATGGAAATGCTTGGCTCAAATAACCAAACGCAACAAGGCGGATACTCTATGAATAGCCAAAATAGCGGTGGCTACGGACAGCAAGGCGGATATCAAAATAACCAATATAACCGCCAACAAGAAGCTAGACCACAAGCTGCACCACAAAGAAAGCAAGAGAGTTATTCAGAAGTTCCTGATATAGACGTTGATGCTGAGAGCTTCAACAATGAAGAAATACCGTTTTAATTTTAAAGGATAAAAAATGGCAGAAAAAAGAAAATATTCACGCAAATATTGCAAATTTACAGAAGCAAAAATTGATTTTATAGACTACAAAGACACTTCACTTTTGAAGTATTGCTTGTCAGAGAGATTTAAAATCATGCCAAGACGCCTAACTGGCACATCAAAAAGATACCAAGAGATGGTAGAAAAAGCGATCAAGAGAGCTCGCCATGCAGCTATCATACCTTACATAGTTGATCGCAAAGACGTAGCTACAAACCCTTTTGAAGGTCTATAATCCATAAATTTTAGCCCTATTTTGGGCTAAAATCTTTTAAATTTAACTCTTAATTTTTACTATTTCTAAGTTTTTATAAAATTTGCTCATCAAAATCTTAAATTTATTAACATTTTAAAATCACCAAGCTAGCCAAATTTATTTAGATGTTGTCTGGTTTTTTAAATTTATATCTTAAATTTCATCAAGTTTTTGAAAGTTTTTTATAAATTTCACTCGCTAGATTCTTAAATTTATATGCCACTTTTAAGCAACAAAATATTCTCCGAAGGCTTTAAATTTGACTACGCGGTCTTATATTATTTAGCAAGTTAAATTTAGAGCTTGTCCATAAAATTTCCATCGCATAATACAAAATAAAATTTGAAATTTAAAAATATCAAGTTAAAAATGGATAATAAATTTAGGGGCAAAGCTGCCCCTAGTTTTAGTAAAGACCGAAAGTTCCGTCTGTTCTTTTATAGATGACGCGCATTTTGGCATCGACATCGTTAAATACGTAAAATTGTTTATCGCTTGATTTTAGTTTATCTAGTGCCTCTTCTACCTCAAGAGGTTTGTAAATTTCAAGCTCCATAGGCACGATCTCCTCGACACCTTCGATCTTTTCTTCGCCTATTCTTGAGCGAAATTCTTTATCATCGGCCTTACCTTTTACGGTAAATTTCTTATCATGTTCTCTTCTTAAAACTTTTGAAGCCTTTTCGATAGCAAGATCTATCGCCGCATAGAGATCTTTATCTTTTTGGCGGACGACTATCGTGTCTTTATGTGCCATATTTAGAGAAAATTCTGCATTAAAGCCCTTTTTGCCTTGCTTTTCATCTGCTCCTACTACGCATCTTGCTGAGATGATGTCAAGGTTGTACTTGCCAAGGGTATCAAAAGCGTCTTGGATATAGTTCTTGATGGGCTCTGTTAGCTCAAATTGTTTTCCTACAATGCTTATGTTCATCGCAATCTCCTTTATAGAAAGTAAGATGATTATAACACGACGAAACTAAAAGCAAATTAAAGTAAAATCTTTATAAAATTTTAAAGTTTTTGAAGAGTTCGTTTGTGAAAATTTATAGGATTTGAGGCTTTTCCTGGTTTTGAGCTGACAAAGACATCTAGCATTATCGTGCCTTGATTTATTCCTTCTACTATCACAGCATCTTTGTTTTTGCAAGCATCACCCATATCGCCAAAGTATTTTACATATACTTTAAATGTAAAGAGGTCGCCAAATTCGCCACTTATTGGATTGTCTTCACTTGCATTTTTACTTTGGTTCCCTAGGCAAGTGGTGCTAAAATCATTGCTTATGATAGCTAGCATAGCATACTCAGTAGCTGCACGGGCCACTAGCTCACTTTGCTCTCTTAGATAAATTTCGCTATTTTGCTTGACTGAAGTGCTAGCGATCGAAAGAGCCAGCATGCAAATAGAGCTTGCGATCACCACAAAAAATATCGCCGCAATGAGTGTAAAACCTCGCCTCATCAATAAACCGCCTTTGACTTACAGATGGTTATCTCTGAGTTTTTTGCTCTCATGCAAAGTTTTAGCACGATGACGCCATTTTTTTCAGTAAAGACAAACCTCGTAACGTTTTTGGCAAGGGTTGCTTTTTCGCCATTTGGTTTATATTTTTCTCCCATCCATGGACGATAGTCATAGTATAAATTTAGATCAAAGACGCCGTTTGCTGTATCTTTTGGATCAGTACTTTGCTCTGGTACTATGGCATTTGCAGTGTAGGCTAGATGATACTGCTCTGAAATTTGCTTGCCACCAAAACCTGAAATTTCTAGCGTATTGCCGTTTAAACCACTTTGACCGCCATTTACACCAACTTTTGCTATGTCTAGACTGACAGGCACAGTTCCATTGCTATAGCCAAAAGAGCTTTGCACATTGTAATAAACATCAGAAAATATCGCTACAACGCCACCATCCTTTTTTGTAAAATCCACACAAGTGGCATTTCTTGTGTCATCTTTGCAAGTTAGATCTTTTATGGTCTCTACAACTCCAGTTGTAAAATTACTTCCAGGACTTATCAGACCAGTTGCTGGTGAGCTCTTAGCAAGATCCGCATAGCCACTATATCTGCCTGCTTTTCCGCCCTGCTCTATGACATGGTCATTAGCATCAAGAGATATAACGTCATTAAAAATTTCATACGCATAGGGGATAAATTCTAAAATTTCATACTTAGCATCTAAATTTACTCTATTATCGTTTAGCGCCAAAAAAGCTCCATCAGTTTTTCTAGCAATCACGCTTGGCTTTATGCGGTGCTCTAGCCTCTTTGAAATTTGCTCCAGTGCGATTTCTGTTTGCGTTTCGAGCTCATTTACTGTCTTTGTTTGAAAGTAGTTTGAGTAGATGTTCATTATCGCATTAAAGCTCATCATAGCGATGATACCAAGTACGACGATGACGACTACAAGCTCAAGAAGCGTAAAGGCTCTTTTCATTTCCACGCTTTCGTATTTAGCGAGCCGCCCTCACCTAGGTTAAAAGCATAAGCTCTTAGCACTGACGTTGTCTCTTGTTTTGTGTTGTTTTTATATGAAGTAGCAGTTACTATTATCTCTTTTACATCGCTGTTATCTAGCGCTAAATTTGGCTTAAACCAGCCCTTATCCTCGCTAACACTTACCTCGTAGTCTGAGCCAACTATATAGTCTCTGCTTTGATTTGCTGTATTTAAATTTTTATTTTTTGTTTTGTAATAATCCACAGACCTCACTGCCGTATCAGGTACTAGATCTGATGAGTTTGTATAGGCAAAAACTCTATGCCCATCGCCTGTTATTTTGTTTATCTTATAAAATTCGTTTCTATGATCACCTGGCTTTAGGATGATAGGGAAAAAGTAGGCCGTCTCAGCGCTACTGCCGCCAATGTTTGTTGAGACCTTGATGACCTTGTCGCTAAAAGGAGCTTTTAAGATAAGTCCCATGTAGGTCTTGGCATTCATCAAGCTCTCTTGTGTAACTGCCTTTTGATTTAGCTCAGATGTGGTCTTTAGTACAAGTGGTATCGACGTGCTGATGATCGCCACAACGACTATCGAGAGGATAAGCTCTATAAGAGAAAAGCCTCTTTTTACCAAGAAATTCTCCTATTTGTCTTATCGCTTAGATCGTTAAAGTTGTTTTCGCCGCCTATGACATTTCCTACGTCACCTTTGCCAGAGCCACTTTTTAGGGTCTTGCCAGCCCAGTCGCCATTTGGCACGAGAAATCTCACTGTGAAATCATTTGTCGCCGCATCTTTATCAAATTCATTATATATGAGCCAGTTTTTCGTATGCATCTTGGCTATATCCGTAACTGCTCGGTTATTTTTTACATAAATGTAGCTGACGCCGTCACTAAGTGCTGTCTCTTTGGCTGTATCTCGCGTAGTGTGATTTGAAAAGCTGTAACTATCGACATTGCCATAACTAGCATCGTGAAGAGGATTTACATACCATGAGTGCGTACCAGCAAACTCCTCCCAGCGAGCGCTTGATCCTGGTTTTTGCAACATAAATTTACTCTCGTCGCAGCCATTACAATACACTCCGTAGTAAATTTTTGCCTTAAAGCCGGTATTTGGTCCCTCATAGTAAGGCGCGTATGTCCTAGCGTAGTAAAATTTTGCAGATGTTTTTGTGGTTGGCTTTTTGTAGTTATCTCCCTTTGTTTTATTTCTGCTACTTTGATCCTCAGCTAAGCTTTCAAAAGTGAATACATCACTTGTCACCTCAAAAGGATTTTTTGCCACATTTTTTTCACGTTTGAAGTTAAATTTGATACTTACATCAGCATAGCCATCACTTCCAAATGCCTCTTTCTTAACACTATAAGCTCCATCATGCGGAGATAAATTTACCTTTTTTACAAGTGCAGAAGGATTGCTATCATCAAAAAATATTATTTCACTGTTTAGTCTATCTACCCCAGCAGCATCACCGCTTAGCTTTGAACCACTATTATCAGTATATTCGGCTATGATCTCTCCAGCTTTTATTTTAAATGTTGTATTGTTTGCATAGCAACCATTTTGATACAAAAGCGCTGGATTGTCGTTAAAAAGCCTTGCTCTTACTTTAAAATTTAAGGTTGGAGATGGAGCTTCTTTTTCATTAGCAATATAACTAATACCACCTCCTAATATCTTAAAGTCACTTACTTCAAGGTCTTTTGGCGCAAAATTAAATTTATGCTGATTAAAATTTATATCACAACCAAATTTACCATCCCCATCCTCTTCATTATAGCTCTTGCCAAGCGCACAGTCACTATCTTGCTGTGTTGTTTTTTGATCTACTTTTGTATAGCTAGCATCTCTTACGTCAAAGTAGGCTTCACCTATATCAGAAAAAGAAAATCCATTATCATCATCACCAATAGATCCAAGCTTACTTATAATCCCTATGGCTTTATCAGGATCATTAAAGCTTACTTGAAGCTGATCGCTACTTCCATCACTTATAGCCGTTGGTAAGACGCAATCACTTGTGCCTTTTTTCACTGAGGCAAGTAGTACTTTGTCAGTTGTGCTATCAGCTTTTAAGGTGTTTGTATAGCCGTTTGCCAAGCCTCCATTTGCGTCATAAGCTCCAAGAGTTATCTCGCTGTAGCTTTTGCCACCTATTAATGTTTTGTCCGTATAGGCCGAATTTGTAATCGCATCATAAAGGCCAAATGTCGCTGGCCTTACTGCAAAACTATCAAAAGCAGCACATTTTTCATCGGTTAAATTTGTGATTTTATTTTGATAGCTAAGCTTTACATGTAAGTCAGGATATGGTCTTGGCACGGTCACTCTTCTTGTGATAGTGTGAGTTGAAGTAGTAAAGTGCAAAGTCTCAGCTGGTATGACTGATTTATCAGAACTACAATCAGTCACTAGCTTTAATGTCACATCAGTATTTGAGTCAGGCGCCTTTAGAGTACCATCAGTCTTTTTGTAGTTTGAGATAGTGATATCAAAAGGCTTATTTGCTATCTTTGTATAAAGCTTGTTTTTAAAATTCCCACTTGGATCATTTGCTTGACTTCTTGGATAAAAGTCATTTTCCTCTTCATTAACGATCTTTAAGTCGTAATTCGTTGGCACACACTCTTTAATCCTGCCATTATATTTTAACCCTATAGAAGCATTTTCAAATTCAGCCTCATATTTTGTCTTTTTATATTCTGAATTTAGTACCCCAACAAATTTTAATCTTGCAAAGTTTCCTGAATCATGCGCAAGCGTTCCACCAACTCCGGTACTTGCATTTTTGCCTATTACGTATTTTAATGTATTACCTATGATTTGAACACGATCCCCACTATCTTGTAATACTTGACAATTATTATATTGAGAATCGCTTGGTCCAGATGTATTTATCTGAAGGCAACTTGAGCTAGGTTTATAACTTATAAATTTAGGATCAAAATTTATCTTTAAAAAAGCATTATTTGCATCTTCGTGACCTTTATTTTGTATGGTTACAAGCGTTTTAAGTTCAGTTCCAGTTTTTACTTTTCTTGCTTTATTTGTGTCATTATCTCCTTTAACAGCAACATCCACCCATTTTTTTGCAACACTATCCCATATCTGAAGCTCCTCTGTATAACAAACCTCAGGATCGTATAGTGTAGTAGAGAAAGCAACCATACCGATATTTAACCTATCGCCTTGAGTATTTCCAGATACATTTGAAGCAGTTGCTTCAAACTGCATATCAACTCTGCTTTGTTTATTTGACATAAAATTTGATATATCAAAGATATCTAGATCCATTTGACTGTTAAATTTTTTATCAACATTAGCCAGATAGCCAAACCTTGTGATAGAAGAGTTAAATTGATTATGGCTTGGGTTACCTACTGAGTTTGGATCAGATGGATTAGCTCCTGAAGTGAGGCTTTGAAAAGTTCCATCGTTCTTCTTTATCATCACATCTTCGCCTGTTATCTCCTTACGTCCACCAAAGCCCATAAAAGCAAGGCTTGAATTTACAGTGCCTGCAGTCGGAGTATAAAAGTCATCAAATGTTAAATTTAGTTTTGTATTTTGTATAGTTTGAGTTGATGTCGTCCTCGTTCTTTTAACAAAAGGTGAGATATTTGACATGCCGCTATAGATATTTACAGCTTTTGGCTTAATCCTGCCTTCATCCTCTTCACCAAAGTCATATACTATAACCAAACTCCAGCCGCCATACTGTGAGACAACGTAGCTAATACTCCAGTCACCATCAGCGTACAAAGCTGTACCATGAGCCACCTTTGCGTCTTGCTCTTGTGCATCTATCGTTACTTTATAGCTTCTTGGAGTAGTTTTTTTGATAGTTGATGCTATACCTCCAACTGCAAATGTCCTACCAGCATCACTCTTGCCAAGACTAGCCTTAACTAGATCAGTCACATCAGCGCTCGCCTGATAGGTAAAGTACATACCACTTCTTATGCCAACAGTTGATTTTGCAGCATTGCCATCTTTGTCAGGATGAAGTGGTATAGTATATTTAGCATCGCAACCACCAGTATCATCAGGGTTGTTTGGATCTTTGCAGTATTTATAATATGTATCGCGTGTTACGGCATTTGGATTATAAGGAGTAAAAGAGCTATCCCATTTTACATCTTCCTCATTAGCCTTTACAAGATGCACTAATCCATCAGGGGTTTTAAATTTAACACTAGTATAGCCAAAGATATTTTCATACATAGCATTTAGCAGTCCTTTATCTTTTTTCCACTCATCATAAACTGCTCCACCCCAGTAAAGTCTGGCGTATTTAATCTTTGTCTTATCTATATTTTTTCGTTCATATTCACTTTTATCTTCAAATTTAAAAGTTGCACGAGATGAATTTGGAAATTTACTAGTGCCAAGACCTGGCTCTTCGTTAACATATCTTTTTTCTATTATTTGAGAAGTGTTTGCACTAGGATCATCTGTTGTGCCACTTAGCGATGGTTCAAACTTAAAGCCATTTACCCTTGGCACGATGACACTAGCACCGATAACATCCATGTCGCCGATAACCCTTATAAATTTATCTCTTTTTTTCATTTGGCTACTATCGTTTAAATTTTTATAGTAACTCACATCCCTATATCCACTTAGGCTTACTACTCTACCATTTACTACATTTGGAGTTTCTGGATAAACAGCTCCGGTATCCTGACTAGCGCCTACACAGTGTCTAATGTTGTCATAGTCGATCCTGCAAACAATGCCTGCACCACAAGCTGCTTGTTCAGCAGTAGTACAAGCTCTAACGGTGCTTGGCAACTCTAGATCATCAGGATCAACATCACTAAAAACATAGATAAAAGAAAATAGGAATAAAAAAAGAATTTTCAAATTACAATCTCCTTAATGTAATTAGAGCTAAGAGCTCTAAACGTCCTTGTTTGTTATTTTTGTATGAAATTTTCTATCATTTCAGCTTGTCCGTATTGTGGATATTTTGTAACGTCAAGCACTACTTGAGATAAAGTCATATTGTCCATATTGCAAACGATAGGAGCCACGAAATTCACGGTTGATTTCTCAAGTGGAAGCGCAACCACGATGATGTTGTAAATTCTAAGTTGCGAACTCTCTTTGATATCCATAAGCTCTTCGTAGTAGCTTGGGATGTCAAATTCATAACTTCTTAAGGCAAAAGGATTTATCATTGTAAAAGATGTTTCGTCATCTTTGCTCGCTAGCTTAACAAAAAATTTATCGAGCTCAATAAGTTCCATCGTCTTGATATGCTCGAAGCCTAAAATAGGGCTTTTAACACTAAAAATCATACTAACTCCTGTTTTGTAAAATTGCCTTATTTTAGCATAGTTTTAAAAAATTTATACAAAAATAATGCCAAAAAATGTAAAATAAGCGAATTTAAAATTTTTAAGGAAAAGCATGAAAAGATTTTCTAAATTTCTAGCAGTCGTAGCTCTTTTAGGGCTTTTTAGTGGTTGTGCTGAAAAATACACCGAACTTTACAATCTAACTCCAGACGAGTGGTACGCTCAGGTCATCGCTGACATAAAAGATGGCGATCTGGAGTCAGCTGACAAACACTACGTTTCAATGGCTAGCGAGCACGTTGCAAGCCCACTTTTGGAGCAAATTTTACTCATCCTTGCCCAAGCTCACGCAAATGACGAAGAGTATCTTATGGCAAATCACTATCTTGATGAATACATCAAAAGATACGGCGATAACGGCCCAAAAACAGAATTTGCCCAGTACCTAAAAATAAAAGCAAATTTTGACTCATTTACCCAGCCAAACCGCAACCAAAAGCTAATGGAAGATAGCGTAACTGAGATCGAAAAATTTCTTTATATGTATCCAAATACCGAGTATAAACCGCTTATCGAGACCATGCTTATCAAATTTAAGCTCGCTCTTTACTTCTTAGACATGCAAATAGCAGATCTTTACAAGAGAACTGGCCGTGATGTTTCGGCTAAAATTTACGAGCAAAAGCTAGAAGAGTCACCGTTTAAAAACTCAGACCTTATCAAACCTGACGTGGCATGGTATAGAAAACTGTTTGAATAGGAGAAATTTTGCAAATAAACGAAAACAAAGGCTTCCCAACTGAGATCCCTATCATAGTTGAGGACGAGCTATTTTTATATCCATTTATGATAACGCCGCTTTTTTTAAGCGACGAAGAAAATTTAAAAGCGCTTGAGCTTGCCATACAAGGAGAAACGCCGATCCTTGTCGTGCCAACAAAGCCCCAGCAAGACGGCGCTAGAGACTTTGACGGCATATATGACGCAGGCGTTATCGGCACGATAATGCGCCGTGTGCCTCTACCTGACGGACGCGTAAAAGTGCTATTTCAGGGTATCGACAAAGGTAAAATTTTAAAACAATCAGGTATAAATCCGCTCCGAGGCATCGTCGATATGCTCCACGTAAAGCGCCCATCACAGGTCAAAACTGACGCTCTCATCGTAGTTTTAAGAGAAAAAGTAAGAGAGCTTTCGCAGTTTAGCCACTTTTTCCCACCTGATCTTTTAAAAACGATCGAAGAGAGTGCTGAAGCGATCAGAGTTTGCGACCTAGTCTCAAGCGCGCTTCGTCTAAAAAAACAGATCGCTTATAGCTTTTTTGTCGAAGAAAATTTAGAGCAGCGCCTACTAAAGCTCATCGACTACGTCATCGAAGAGATCGAGGCAAACAAGCTTCAAAAAGAGATCAAAAACAAGGTTCATTCAAAGATCGACAAGACAAACAAAGAGTACTTTTTAAAAGAACAGCTAAAGCAAATTCAAGCTGAGCTTGGAGCGGATACGAGCCGAGAAGAAGAGCTTGAAGAGTACCGCAAAAAGCTTGATGCGAAGAAGAAATTTATGGCTGATGACGCCTATAAAGAGATCAAAAAGCAAATAGATAAGCTCTCTCGCATGCACCCAGACTCAGCCGACGCGAACACTTTGCAAAGCTACCTCGACTGGGTACTTGAAATTCCATTTGAGAATGTAGCTAAGAAAAAGTCATCTATCGCCGAGGTGAGCAAGCACCTAAATGCCGACCACTACAGCTTAGAAAAGCCAAAAGAGCGCATAGAGGAGTATTTTGCATTGCGTGAGCTTTTAGAGCTTAGAGGTGTTGGCGAAAAGGTAAATAACGGCGCCATTTTATGCTTTGCGGGCCCTCCAGGCGTGGGTAAAACTAGTCTTGCAAACTCGATCGCAAAGGCGCTAAAGCGCGAGCTAGTCAGGATCGCGCTTGGCGGACTTGAGGACGTAAACGAACTAAGAGGACACCGCCGCACCTATATAGGCGCTATGCCAGGCCGCATCGTGCAAGGGCTCATAGAAGCCAAGCAGATGAACCCAGTGGTTGTACTAGATGAGATCGACAAGGTTGGCAGAAGCTACAGAGGCGATCCGACCGCTGTTTTACTTGAAATTTTAGACCCAGAGCAAAATAATAAATTTAGAGACTACTACCTAAATTTCAACATCGATCTTAGCAAGATCATCTTCATCGCTACGGCAAATGACGTGAGTATGATACCAGCCGCACTTCGCGACAGGATGGAGTTTATCGAGCTTAGCTCATACACCCCACAAGAGAAATTTGAGATCGCTAAAAAATATCTCTTGCCCCAAGAGCTTAAAAAGCACGGTCTAAAACCAAGTGATGTAAGCATCAGCAAAGAGGCGCTTGAGCTAATCATTAGCGACTACACAAGAGAGAGTGGCGTGCGAAATTTACGCCGTAGGATCGCTGACATACTAAGAAAAGTCGCCAAAAATATCCTCACCAAAAAGAATGAGGGCAAGATCAGCGTCACGGCTAAAAATTTAAAAGAGTTTTTAGAGAAAAAGGTCTATGAGATCGAGCCAGCGGATAAAAAAGATCAGATCGGCTTGGTAAATGGCCTTGCGTGGACCAGTGTCGGTGGCGACGTGCTAAGGATCGAGGCTATCAGGATCCAAGGCAAAGGCAATATGCAGATCACCGGCCAACTAGGCGACGTAATGAAAGAGAGCGCTCAGATCGCATTTAGCGTCGTAAAAGTGCTGATCGATAACAAAAAGCTAAAAGTGCCGATGGCTATCGTGCCAAAATTTGACGATGACAAGCACAAGCTAGAAGCCAGCGACGTTTATAGACGCTACGACCTTCACTTGCACGTGCCAGAGGGCGCCGTGCCAAAAGACGGCCCAAGCGCTGGCATCACGATGGCAACTGCGATCGCATCGATACTGACTGACACAAAGGTCAAACACGACATCGCAATGACTGGCGAAATCACGCTAACTGGCAGAGTTTTACCTATCGGCGGGCTAAAAGAGAAGCTCATCGCCGCTCATAAAGCTGGCATCAAAACAGCTCTCATACCTCATAAAAACTATGACCGCGACCTTGTCGATATTCCAGCTGAAGTAAAAGCTGATATGAAGATCATCGCAGTTGATACGATCGATGATGTGCTAAAAAACGCTCTTGTAGCTAAAAAATAATCCATACTCTAGCCCCATTTTGTCTCACTTGGGGCTAGAGAAATTTATAATCCTAAAAGTACAAAAAGCACATATAAGTAGTTGATAATTTAAACAATATAACGCGAAAATTTCAATCAAATTTTAAAATTTCATGAACTAGTAATTTCGGTCCTAAAATCTGAGCTAAGCTGTAAGCGAAGCCAAATTTTAGTAGTCAATTCTTGCGAGTGAATGGGATTTTAAAATTTGCAAAATAGCTTGATTAAATTTGTAAATTTCTTTTTATTCAAATTATTCAAAAGGGAGACAAGGGGACTTGAATTACGGTCTGCTTGCAGTTGTGAGCTTGCGAAGCAAAGCCGTCCCCTTATTCCCCTTTTTAAATCTTCCAATCCCCTCGCACGTTAGAAGTGCATGCTTCAGTGCTTTGCACTGCATGCGTTTTTGTGTTAGACGAGTATATATCAAATTTTAAAATTTCATAAACGAGTAGGCTCTGATTTTAGTGGTGAATGACTACTATATGCTCTAAATTTAGTAAGTTGCTAAGGAGAGTGAGTAAGATTTTAAAATTTGCAAACTTTATATTTTTTGTTAAAAAAGGATAAAAAACTTGAATTACATTCTGCTTGTAGCTTGAAAATCAAAATTTAAAAAAGAATATACTCAAAAACTTCCTCATATTTACATATAAGCTTCAAAATCCTAGGGTTTGCCTCTATATACTCAAAAAATTCTATTTCTTCTCTTTCTCAGTCTGGACTTTATCTAGCTTTATATATCCCATTTCAACTAGCTTGTTATAAATTTGAGAGATTTTTGGTCCAGCAGCGCTACCACCGTGACCGCCGTGTTCGACAACCATCGTTATGACGTATTGTGGGTCTTCAAAAGGCGCATAGGTCGTCATCCACGCATGAGATCTTTGCAGATACGCCATATCCTCCTCTTTCATACGTTTCTTTTCAGTTTGCGAGATGCCAACGACCTGAGCTGTTCCAGTCTTTGCCGCAACCTTTACAAGACTTCCCACAAAGTGCCTATTTGCCGTACCTCTTGGGTGATTTGCCACCTCATACATCGCATGCCTAATGGCAGGTAGCTGCGACTTTTCAAACGGCGTAAAAGCATCATCTGTTGGCGTAAAATCAACATCCTTGCCATCTATGCTCTTTAAAAAATGTGGCGTCACATTTAGCCCAGTTGCAAGGCCTGCTGTGTATTTAGCCACCTGCATAGGCGTGACTAGAAAATTTCCCTGTCCGATAGAGGTGATGAGCGTTTCGCCTTGAAACCACGCCTTGCCATACTTCCTCATCTTCCACTCCCTGCTTGGCAAGGTCCCCACAAATTCATTTGGCAAATCAACCTCTGTTTTTCTACCAAAACCCATACGCTCAAGTATCGGCACAATGGCATCTATACCGATCTTTTGACTACCCTTGTAAAAATAGTCATCGCAGCTCTCTCTAATGGCTGTGTTCATATTAACCGTGCCATGACCATGCGAGTTCCAGCAGCGAAATTTACGCCCTCCAAGCTCATACGAGCCACTACAAAAAAAGCTATCATATTTACTCATGCCATTGTCCAAAAAGGCAAGCGCCATACCCATTTTTACGACAGATCCTGGCGGATAGAGGCCGTTTATCAGCTTATTTGTAAATGGATGATCGACGTTTTTTACAAGCTCTTCCCACTCAGTCTGAGAAATTCCAAGCACAAACGGATTTAGATCATACTCAGGAAAGCTTCCTGCTGCGATTATAGCGCCATCTTTTAAGCTCATAACTATGACGCTTCCTGCATCTTTACCAAAGACGTCAGCGACGAACTGCTGAAGCTCAAGATCGACGGCGAGCTTTATGTTTTGACTTTGCGGCGCTTGATAGCTCACCTGCTCGATCTCCTCATTTAGTGCATTTACCTTGATCTTTTTAAAGCCTTGAATTCCTTGCAAGATCGGGTTATAAAAGCGCTCTACTCCGCTTCTACCGATATAGTTTGTAAGCTTTGTCAAAGGGTCGTTTTCCATATCTTTTTGGTTTGCCCTACCGACGTAGCCGATGATGTGAGAAGCTAGATCATTGTATGGATAGTGGCGCTTTGAAGCGGGTCTTATCTCTAAATTTTCACGCAGAGAAAGAGGTGCAAAAAATGGCAAAAATTTATCATAATCAACAAATTCGACCACGTTTATAAAGTCTTGGTTGTAGGCTGAGTCGTTTTTGATATATTCATTTTTAAGCTTGGTGACGTTTAGATCGCCAAATAGCGAGCCGATATAGGCTAGCTCATCGTCTAAAATTTTCACCTTTTTGTTTGCGCTAAGGTGCGGCTTTACATAGATAGAAAAGCCAAGACGATTGACCGCCATAGGCTTGTCGTGCGCATCAAAGATGATGCCTCTAACTGGCGGGATGTAGATAGTTTTTATCGCATTTTGCTCAGCGATCTCGTTGTAATAAGTGTTTGAATTGACACTTAGGTGGTAAATCCGCCCCAAAAGCATGATCCAAAAAAGAGCAATCACGCCAAAAACGATACGCATCCTCATAGCACTTTATCCCTAAAAAGCACGATAGCAAGCACACTCTCAAGCGCTATGAAAAATAGATACTCTGCACTAAAAGTCAAATTTGGCTCGTTTAAGACGTAGGCAAAAAGGTTATTTACAAGAAAAGTTAGCACATAGCCAGAGGCGACAAAGATGATGAGCAGGCAATTTCGCCACTTCATCGTCGTATAGAGCCAGTCTAGCACGAAGTTGTAAAATAGCAAAAATGCAATGATCGTTGAAAAGAGATAAAAGCCATGAATTTGCTCGGCAAAGACCAAGAAAACGAGTGAAAAATACCACGAAGGCTTAAACTCATCATACTGCTTTTGCTTTCTTGAATACTCCAAAATCATATATGTAAAAAAGATGCCAATAAGTGGTGGCAAGAAGCCAAACTGCGTAGTTGCAATCTCGTAAGAGAGCAAAAAAATGACCCACCAAAAGCCTTTAAAAATTTTAATATCTAAGCTGCTTATGGTTTGCATTTTACCTACCAAGAGCGTGGTTTATGATAGCTTCCCGTGCCTTGTCGATGCCGCTTTTACTGAGTGTCGAGACCAAAATGCCACTTGGGTCAAATTTCATTATCGCACTCTTTTGGCTTTGATTTAGCTTGTCGCTTTTTGTGTATAAATTTAAGATTTTCTGATCAGCTCTTAAAAAGCTTTTTAGGTAAGAATCCACGTTTACGTCGATGTCTAGGTCAAAGTGCCTAGCGTCGATTAGATGTATAAAAAGTCTGATGTCGCTTCTAAATTTCAAAAACTCATCTAAATTTTTGCGCCACTCGTCGTGTTTTGACTTTGCCACTTTTGCATAGCCAAAGCCAGGTAGATCGACTAAGATGAGCTTAAATTTCTCTTTTTGGCTCTCTTCTTTTTCCTCACAAAACTCAGCCTCAAAGAAATTTATAAGCTGCGTTTTGCCAGGAGTCGATGAGCTTTTGGCTAAATTTTTTTGATTTACAAGTGCGTTTATGAGGCTGCTTTTACCCACATTTGACCTGCCCAAAAAGACTACCTCGCTTGTCACAAAGCTTGGAGCCTCTTTTATGCTTGGGCTTGATGTGATAAATTTAGCGCTCAAAGCTCTTATCACTTGGTTTTATCCTCTATTTGAAAGATAAATTTAACCGGCTTTTTCTCGTCGCTATTTACGCTATATGTGCCATCTTTTTGATTGACCACTATCTTATCACCATAGACATTTTTATCAGTCTCTACTTCGTGCAAATAGCCATTGCCAGTTACTGTGTATGTCTGCTTTGCAGGCTCGTATGTGAGCGTATCGCCCTTGCCGTCATAGTGCTTATCTTTCATGAAAATTTTAGCCCTAGCGTTGCCTGTTGCTACATATTTTACTGGCTGGCGCTTTTTATCAAAATGCACAACGACTTTGTTTGCCTTTAGCTCGTCGTATGAGCCTTTTTTGATATTTACATTGCCTACAAATTCGCTGATCTGCTTGTTTTCATCAGCAAAAAAATCGTTTGATGTGATCTCAACCTGCTCTGCATTTAAAAATGTAAAGCCCAAAATCATCGCTAAAATCGCTGCTTTTCTTCTACCCATGCCCTTAACCCTTTTATCTGCGTTTGTTTTTTACCAAGATCATAGCTTCCGCTATCACCTAGTGCTTTGTCGCCATTTCTAGCGATGGTGAAATTTGCCTCTGATCTTACTATTTTTGTCTTTGTGTTATATATAACTTCATCGCTTTTAAATTTCAAACTATCGTTGTTTTCATAGTTCGCATTTTTTTGAAAGATTATCTCATCGTTTTGCGAGATAGCCTTGTCTGAGCTTAGAAAATGTCTTAAATTTCCCCTTAAAATTCTCGCTTTAAAGTCTAAAAATTCATCTCTGTCGCTATATCTGTTTAGCTCGTCAGCCTCGTAAATTCCGCTTATCTTAGTCGAGTTTATCTCGTAATCAACCACGTCATTTACCTGCATATTTGATATCTTGGTATCAACCTTTAGCACGTTTGCTAAGTATGGGTCTTGAGCCGCTAAAAATATCATCACAGCACTAAAAATAGCCACGACGAAGTAGAAAATTTTTACAACCAACGCTTAGACCACTCATCATATAAATTTTCTGATTTTATGATCATCTCGATCATCTCTCTAACAGCGCCATTGCCACCTTTGTGCTTTAGTTTTGTCTTTACATCAAGCTCTTTAATGGCATCTTTTGGCTTAAAGCTCCAAGCAACTGCGTCTAAAATTTTATAGTCATTATAGTCATCGCCGATAGCTGCTGCGTTTTTAAAGCTAAGTCCTTCAAATTTTAATATCTCACTTGCTACTTCAAATTTATCGCCAACACCTTGATAGACGTGGTTTATCTTCAGATCCTCAGCCCTTCGCTCAACGATGGCTGACTTTCTACCAGTGATGATAGCCACTTTCTTGCCAAGCTTTAGCCAGCTCTCTATCGCATAGCCATCTTTTACATCAAAAAATTTAAGCTCTTCGCCATTTGCATTGTAGATGATCTTGCCATCAGTTAGGCACCCATCAACGTCTAAAAATATAATTTCTATCATAAAACGCCTTTTGTGCTTGGAGTGCCGATCCTTGCGTTTTTGGCAAGCGCTCTGCGGAGTGCTACGGCAAATGATTTAAATGTTGCTTCGATGATGTGATGCGTGTTTTTGCCACGAATTTGATTTAGATGAAGAGTGATGGCTGAATTTATGGCAACTGCTCTAAAAAACTCCTCCACAAGCTCAGTGTCAAACTCGCCAACTTTGGCATTTTCATTAAAATTTTCATATACAAGGTAAGCTCTGTTGCTAAGATCTAGCGCGCAAAAAACAGCCGCCTCATCCATAACAACGCTAGCCTCGCCAAACCTCTCAACACCACTTAATGGATATAAAGCCTCTTTTAAAAGTTGCCCCAAAACTATGCCTACATCCTCGACACTGTGGTGAAAATCCACATGCGTGTCGCCCTTGCATGAAATTTCAAGATCGAGCAAAGAGTGCTTTGTAAATGACTCAAGCATGTGGTCAAAAAAGCCAATGCCTGTACTTATCTTCGCAACCCCAGAGCCGTAAATTTTGAGCTTCATTGAGATTTGCGTCTCTTTTGTGTTTCTAGTTAGTTCTAAAATTTCCTCTCTCACGCCTAACCTCTTACTATAAATGCACCTTGGAATTTACCGCTTCTTGCGTAATCCCTAGCCTCGTCCTCGCTTCTAAAGCCATTTAAGAATACTCTATAAATGGTTGAGCCATCTATCGTAAATGTCTTAACGACTGATCTATAACCATCTATGCTTTTATGCTCTCTTTGGTATCTATTTGCGCCTTCAAGGTTTTTAAACGAGCCAATTTGTACCATAAAATCTCCACCCACAACGCGTTGCTCTGATGAGATCACGATGCCGCCAACTGGGGCCGTTGGAGAGACTGGATTTGGCACTTTTATGCCAGTGCTTGTTGGTTTTGTTGGTTGCGCGCTAGCAGTTGTAACAGCGTTAATGTCTTCATTAAAGCCGATAACCTCCATACTAACTGGAGCTGTACCAGTGCCGATGACATCAAGCTTCATTGCAGCTGCTTTTGAGAGGTCAAGCACCCTGTCAGCCACAAAAGGTCCTCTGTCATTTACACGCACGATAACACTTTTTTGATTTCTTAAATTTGTTACTTTAAGTATTGTATTCATCGGCAAAGTTTTATGCGCCGCAGTCATATTGTACATATTATAAACTTCGCCATTTGAGGTTGTTTTGCCGTGAAAATTTGGACCATACCAACTTGCCGTTCCGCTGGCTTTATCGCCGACACTTACGACGGTCGGATAGTATGTTTTGCCATTTATGGTGTATGGTCTCATTGTTGCTTTTTGAACTGAGGCGGAGTTGTTGCCTCTTACATTAGTTGGGCCACTTGGAGTAAATGGAGCCCCGCTCCAAGAACAACCAGTGATTAGAAGTGTAAAACTTAGTCCTAAGTAGAAATTTAGGCTCTTACGGTATGACAATATTTGCTCCGACATTTAAATTTGAACTAGCCAAAGAATTTGCATCTTTTATATCTTTTTCACTTACATTAAATTTCTTTGATAAAGATGCGATTGTATCGCCTGTTTGAACTACGTAGTTGTGAGATTTATTTTGAGTAGAAAAAGGGATTATTAGTTTTTGATTATAGCTTACTGCGTTTGTGCTAAGCTCGTTGTAGTCCTTGATCGCTCTGTGGCTAACGCCTGTTTTTTTAGAGATAGAGAGCAAGGTTTCGCCTTTTTTTACAGTGTATGCGTAGAAGTTATTTTTACCATTAAATGGCTTGAAATTATCTGAGAAAAGTTGCTTTTTATTTTCAGGAATATAAACGTAATAATCTTTTAAAGTTGGAGGAGTAAATACAAATTTTAAATGTGGATTATTGCTTTTCATCTTTTTTGTGCTAAGACCGATACTGTCGCCTATCTGAGCTAAATTTGTACCGCCTGGCACTTTTACTTTCGTAAGTCTTAATCCGCCATTTATGTTTAGTAAAGATGACTCCTTAGATATCAAAAAGTCCGCATCTTTTGCTATATATGCCGCTCTTAAAATTTTAATGATGAAATTTCTAGTCTCAGCTGGGAGGTATTTTTTCTCAGCATCAAGAAGTGTTACAAGATCATCTGTGCCAGCTTTTTGTATAGCTTTTTTTAACGCACCATCGCCACAGTTATATGCCATTGCCGCCAAGTACCACTTGCCAAATTGATTTTTAAGTGATCTTAGATAGTTTGTAGCGGCTACAGTTGATTCGACTGGATCTTTTCTCTCATCGGTGTATTGTCCTACTTTTAGGCCGTGAATTTTTGCTGTTTGCTCCATAAATTGCCACATACCAGTAGCTTTAGCGTTTGAGACAGTGTGATTTGAAAAGCCTGACTCTATCATCGCTAGGTAGAAAAATGACTCAGGTACGCCTGATTTTTTGATCTGCTCTTTAATCATTGGTATATACATATAGCCATTTTTCAAGGCATCTGTAAATGTTCTTACCTGTGAGTTTTGTATGCCTTGTCTCATCTTTGCATAGTGAGAAGTTTTCATAAAGCTAGCATCGATGTCTAGCTCTTTTAAAATTTTAACCTGAGTGTCATAAGAGCTCTTCTCAGGGGCGTTTGCTAGTAGCAAGGTGCTACATGCAAATAATAAAAATATCTTAAGCATTGCTTTCATTTCTATCCTTTTTCGTGTCAAAGCTTAATGATGCTAGCATCTTAAGCAAGCACAATGCCCAAAATTTAGGCAAAGCACTTAAATAACCTTTTGGCATTATCTGAAGTCGTTTTACAAACTACTTCAAATTCAAGGTTTAAAATTTCAGCTATCTTTTTAGCAACAAATGTCGTAAACGCTGGCTCATTTCTCTTGCCACGATTTGGTTCTGGCGTGAGATATGGAGCGTCAGTCTCTATCAATACCCTATCAAAAGGAATTTTTGGCAGAATTTCAACTAAATTCTTAGCGTTTTTAAATGTCAAAACGCCACCTATGCCAAAGTAAAAATTCCCAAATTTACAAAGCTCTAAAAGAAGTGGCGAAGCATTATAACAATGCAAAACCGCTCCAGCTTCAAGCTTTGGCGCATACTCTTTTAAAATGTTAAAAGAGTCCTCATTAGCCTCTCTGATGTGGAGGATAACGGGTTTGTTTAACTCAACAGCCAAATCTAGTTGAGCTAAAAAAACACGTTTTTGATCTTGCTTTTCTCTTATCTTTTCTTCTTCATCTTTTGGCAAGCGGTAGTAGTCAAGCCCACATTCACCGATAGCCACGCACTTTTTATCTTTGGCAAATTCTCTTAAAGTTTCAATATCAAAATTCTCTTTATCATATGGATGAACCCCAACGGCAAAGAAAATGTCATTTTTTTCGTGCGCTATTTTAGCCGCTTTTGGTAAATCATTAATATCAGCTCCAGGGATAATAAAGCCTTTTAGCCCTAAATTTCTGGCTTCAGATAAAATTTGCTCTAGGTCAAAATCATAAACTTTACTATCCAAATGGCAATGCGTATCTATAATCATAAAGCTATTTCTACCCTATTTCTACCATTTTCTTTAGCAACATAAAGCGCTGAGTCGCAAGCTTCGAGCATATCATCTATCTCGCAGTGTCCTTTACCAAAAGATATACCGATAGATACAGTAACTCTTACTGGTTTATCCTTTATCATGACCACATTTTCAACCACTTTTGCTCTTAAATTTACAAAAAATTTAATAGCCTCCTCTTTTGCTATCTTTTTAAGAACGACACAAAACTCCTCGCCGCCAAACCTAGCGACCACATCGCTTCCTTTTGTGTTGTCAGTTAGTATTTTTGCGAGTGATTTTAGTATCTTATCGCCACCATCATGCCCGTATGTATCGTTTATCTTTTTAAAGTGATCTATATCAAGCATAGCAAACGCATAAGGTTCATCAAGCTCTTCAGCTGTTTGAACGTACTCTTCTATATCTTGATAGAAATATCTTCTATTATAAGCGCCAGTTAAAAAGTCGCGGTTGGCAAAATTTGCTATCTTATTTATATTCTCCATCGCCTCGATAGTGTTATTTATACGGCAAATGAGCTCTTCTTTAGAAAATGGCTTTGCTATAAAGTCACTAGCTCCATTTTTTAAAAATATCGCAGCATCTGTTTTTTCGCTAGGCGAGGTCATCACGATCACGCCAAGGTGGTTTTTATCTTTCTCTTTTCTAACCTCTTTTAAGACTTCTAAACCATCTTTAACAGGCATTCTATAGTCAGTTATGATTAAATTTATATCAGGATTATCAGCAAAATAACTCATCGCCTCTTCGCCGTGAGCTGCTGCTAGGACCTTAAACTGAAGGCTAGTTAAGATCTTTTTTATCATATTTCTAAAAGGCAGCGAGTCCTCAACGACAAGGACCTTGTATTGTCTATTTTTGCTTAGTCTATTTATCATTTGAAAGATGTAGTTGATATCATCCATGTTGCCTTTATAGACGTAATCAACTATATCTTTGTTTATAAAAAATTCTTTCGTCTTATCATCAATGCTGCCAGTTAAAACGATAGCACAGAGCCCTTGTGCAAGGACGTAATCAACGATCTCACCATTTGGTGCGTCGGGCAAATTTAGATCCAAGATAGTCATAAAATAATCTTTGCCGTGCTCGCTAATAAGCATCTTGGCTTCGGCAAAATCATACGCAACGTCGATCGCCATATCCTCAATGCTCTTTTCCATCTGCATGACGATTAGCTTAGCAAGTGCCTTATTATCATCAACTACTAGAATTCTTTCCATATTATTCCTGTGATTTTTTATTAAACTAGCTCGGATTTTAACAAATAAACCTAATCACAAAGCTTAAATTTAAAACTTAAATTTCAAGCTATTTTAAAAGTCCTTTTGCAAAATTTATCGCCTCTTCACTGATATGCTCGCCACTTATCATACGTGCAAGCTCATTTACACGCTCCTCTTTGTCAAGCTCTCTTACGACTGAGCTCTCACCGTGACGCTCTACTAAGAAGTGCGAATTTGCCTTTGAGCTAAGCTGTGGCTGGTGAGAAATGGCAAAAATTTGATAGAAATTTGCAAGCTTAAGCAAGACATTTGCGATGCTCATCGCCTCTTTTCCGCTTAAATTTGCATCTATTTCGTCTAAAATGATGACATCACCGCCCGTTTTTGTGATCTCACTAGAAGCGGCTATAAAGGCTAGCCTTAGGCGGTTCAGCTCGCCTGAGCTTAAATTTTTAAGCGAGGTCTCGTTTAAATTTAGACAAATTTCATCAGCGCCTAAAATATCAAGCTTTTTGCCTTCGATCCTTAGCGTAATATCTGGCATATAAAGCTCTTTTAGGTATAAATTTATCATAGCCTCAAGCTCTTTTAAATTTGCACCCCTTGCCTTGCTTAAAGTGCTGGCTAGCTCATTTGCCTTTTTGCTTAAAATTTCAAATTTCTTCTCAAGCTCGCTCTTTTCAAAGCTTAAATTTTCATATCTGGCAAGCTCTTTTTCCTTTTTATCAAGCGCTTCTAACGCCTCCTCCTCGCTGCCATAGCGCCTAATGATGGCATTAAGAGCTTCTATCCTATCAAGCACGCTCTCTACGTCTATATCGTCAAGCTCCTCCATATTTAGGCTATCGCGCGCGACCCTTAGCTCGTTCATCGCATCTTCAAAAAAGCCACTATCAAGGTCGCTGATACTTAGCGCCTCATTTACGCTGTGCTCTAGCTCAAATATCCGCTCAGCTCTAGCCCACGCCTCATTTATCTTATCCTTTTTACTAAGCCTTTTTTTAGTCTCCATAAGCTCTTCAAACTCGCCTTTTTTAGGCCCGACACTTCTTATCTTCTCGATCTCAAAGCTAGCAAGCTCCTTTAGCTCCTCGACCTTTTTCTCTTCCTCTTTTATAGTGGCTAGCTCTTTTGAAATTTTAGAAAATTCTAAAAACGCCTCTTCAAATTCCTGCTTTATCTCTTTAAATTTCTCATTTTTTGAAATTTCAAGCCTGTCAAGCAAATTTAGAAATTTCTCATTTTCAAATTCATTTGCCTCTTTTGCCGAGAGATATTTGATGTGCTCGCGCGCCACTTGGGCTAAATTTTTCTTTGAGATGGCTTGTTGGTTTATAAAATACCTCGTGCTCTTATCTTTTAGAAGCTTAAAAATATTGACCTCTTCGTTTTCTATGCCAAACTCATCAAGCTCAAATTTATGCTCAACGTCAGCTTCTATTAGCCTTGCTTCACTATCTTTTAGCCCAAAAACAGCCATTATAGCACTCATCAGCACCGACTTACCAGCGCCACTAACACCCGTAAATACGCTAAGACCCTCTTTGAAATTTAGCTCGACATTTTTAAAATTTAGATAATCCTTAATCAAAATTCGATCAATCATTATAACCCCAGTGAAGTTTCTCTTTTAAAATTTGAAAATAATCCCTGCCAATATGGCGTATCAGCCTCGCTTTTTTCTCGCTGAGGCTCATACTGACGGCTGAAATTTTACTCATATCAAAGCGGTCTTGGCCGTCTATTACTAAAATGGCGTCGCTTTTTGTTCTAAATTTAACCGTGTGATTTTTGGTAAGCACGACTGGACGCTGCGTAAGCGAGTGCGAACAGATGGGAGTTAGCGCAAAGACCTCGCTTAGCGGGTAGATGATCGGGCCATTTGCACTCATGTTGTAAGCCGTAGTGCCAGCAGGAGTTGCCACTATGACGCCATCACCAAAATATGAGTTAAAATACTTTTCATTTAAAAGTGCCTCGATATGCGTCATCGAGCCGCCATTTTTACTAACGATGACTGCGTCGTTAAATGCTATCTTTTGCTCGGTTTTGCCATCATTTTTGTGAAGTGTGACGTCTAACATAAAAGGCGTTTCTACCTCAAATTTATCATCAAAAAAATCTTTAAAAAACTTCTCACTCTCATTTATAGTGATATCTGTCAAAAAGCCGAGCCTGCCAGCGTGTATGCCAAGTATGAGTGGCGAGATGTGAGCTAGCTTTCTGCAAGTTGAGATGATCGTGCCATCTCCACCAAGCGTGATAAGAAATTCGCACTCTTTGGCTAGTTTTAGAAGCTCAAAGCCACTTTTTTCTACCTGTTTTGCGCAGCTTTTTTCAAGCAAAATTTCTGCGTTATACTTTTTTAAAATTTTTTCTAGCTTTGCTAAATCCTGCTTAAATAATGGATAATCTTTCGCGATAAGTCCCACTTTTTTGGCGTTTGTGGTATTAAATTTTTGTTCATTTTTCATAGAAATGATTGTAACATATTTTATTTTAACAAAGCTTTTCAAAAGAAAAAAGCGATTATAATTGCCTAAAAAACATTGCAAAGGAGCATTTTATGCGAAGTCATTATTGCACCGATCTTAGCAAAGCTGATATCGGCAAAGAAGTAATACTTTGTGGCTGGGCAAACACATATAGAGACCACGGTGGCGTTGTTTTCATCGACTTAAGAGACGTTAGCGGGCTTATACAATTAGTTTGTGATCCTGCTGACAGCAAAGAAGCACACGACGTGGCTGCAAAAGTAAGAGATGAATATGTCTTAAAAGCAAAAGGAAAAGTAAGAGCTAGGGGCGAAGGACTAACCAATCCAAAGCTAAAAACTGGCGAGATAGAGGTGATAGTAAGCGAGCTCATCATCGAAAATCCAAGCGAGCCACTACCATTTATGATAGGCGATGAAAGCGTAAATGAGGACATCAGGCTAAAATACCGCTTTTTAGACCTAAGAAGCGAGCGCTTGCAAAATATCTTTAAAATGCGCTCGCGCGCGGCGATAGCAGCTAGAAACAGCCTAGATAAAATGGGCTTTATCGAGTTTGAAACTCCAGTTTTAACACGCGCAACTCCAGAAGGCGCAAGAGATTATCTAGTGCCAAGCCGTGTATATCCAGGCCAGTTTTACGCGCTCCCACAAAGCCCGCAGCTATTTAAACAACTTTTGATGTGTTCTGGCTTTGATAAGTATTTTCAGATAGCAAAATGCTTCCGTGACGAGGACTTAAGGGCTGATCGCCAACCAGAATTTACTCAAATAGATATCGAAATGAGCTTTGTCGAGCAAGAAGATATCATAAATATGGCTGAGACGATGCTAAAAGACATTTTTAAAGCCTGCGGACACGATATCAAAACGCCATTTAGACGTATGAGCTACAAAGAGGCGACAGAGACTTACGGCTCAGACAAGCCTGACCTTAGATATGATCTAAAAATGATCGATGTGATCGATATTTTCGAGCGCTCAAGCAATGAAATTTTTAGCGGGATCGCAAAAGATAAGAAGAAAAACCGCATAAAAGCGCTAAAAGTGCCAAATGGCGATAATATCTTTAGCAAGCGCGAGATGAATAGATTTGAGGAATTCGTACGTAAATTTGGTGCGCAAGGTCTTGGCTACTTCCAGATGAAAGAAGATGGTTTAAAAGGCCCACTTTGTAAATTTTTCGAGCAAAGCGATCTTGACGAGATCGTCTCAAGATGTGAGCTAAAAGTTGGTGACGTAGTATTCTTTGGTGCTGGCAAGAAAAAGATCGTGCTTGATTATATGGGAAGATTTAGAATTTTCTTGGCTGAACAAATGGGTATCATCGATCAAGACAGACTTGAGTTTTTATGGGTGCTTGACTTCCCAATGTTTGAGCAAAATGACGATGGTAGCTACTCTGCGATGCACCATCCATTTACAATGCCAAAAAATATAGACGAGCCTGATCTTGAAGATATTCTCTCTATCGCTCACGACGTCGTGTTAAACGGCTTTGAGCTTGGCGGCGGAAGTATAAGAATTCACAAAAACGACATCCAACAAAAAGTCTTTAAGCTTCTTGGCATAGATGAAGCCGAGCAGCGTGAGAAATTTGGCTTCTTGCTTGATGCCTTGACATTTGGTGCGCCTCCACATGGTGGTATCGCGATCGGCTTTGATAGGCTAAATATGCTTGTAAATAAAGCAAGCTCGATCCGCGACGTCATAGCTTTCCCTAAAACACAGCGCGCTCAGTGCCCACTCACAAAGGCACCAAGCTACGCTAGCAACGAACAGCTTAGGGAGCTAGGACTAAGGATAAGAGAAAAAGAGCAAAAGGCTTAAAATTTGCCTTTAAAAAGAGATCGAATTTTGTCTTTAAATATTTTTCTTAGACAAAATTCCATCCTAAATTTAAATTTATAAAAAGATGCCTCCAACTTGGCGGCTAATTAAATCAAAACTTGCCTAAGTAGTTTGAGATGATTTTTGTGGTTGCAACGTAAAATTTTGCGCAGATAGAACACTTAGTTCATCAAGCTAAATTTTACTAGCTCCGCAAAAAGCGCTCAAAAGACAAAGGCAATAAAAGGGAAAAAATGAAAAATTTATTTTTAATCATCGGCGCTCCAGGCAGCGGCAAAACAACAGACGCATCGATCATCGCACAGCATGATGAGAAATTTGCACACTTTTCAACTGGCGATCTTTTAAGAGCTGAAGTAGCTAGCGGTAGCGAGCTTGGCAAACTAATAGACGGCTTTATCTCAAAAGGAAATTTAGTCCCACTTGACGTTGTCGTAAATGCGATCGTATCAGCCATCAAAAGCTCAAATAAATCAAATATCATAATCGACGGCTACCCAAGAAGCGTTGAGCAAATGACTGAGCTTGACAAGGTTTTAAGCGAGCAAGATGAAATTTCTCTAAAAGGCGTCATCGAAGTGGATGTTAGCGAAGATGTGGCAAGAGCTAGAGTGCTTGGCCGTGCAAGAGGCGCTGATGATAACAATGAAGTGTTTAACAACCGCATGAAAGTCTATCTTGATCCGATCAAACCTATCCGTAAGTTTTACAGCGAAAAAGAGCTACTTCACGTAGTAAATGGCGAACGCGGCATCGACGAGATCGTAGCTGACATCAAAAATTTACTAGCTAAACTTATATAATTCACAGACCTTGCATCAAAAGGTGCAAGGTTTTAAAACTTACCATTTATTAACACCAAAAATGTAATATCCTTTGAAATTTCAAAACCAACCCAAAAGGATAAAAATGAAAAAAATCATTATCGCTTCACTGGCTGCTAGCATCGCAATGGCTGGAGGCTTCGCATCAAAGTACTCAAGCGAGACGATAAGCGTAAAAGAGGCTTTAAAACTAAATGACGACGCCAAGGTCGTGCTTGAGGGCAAGATAAAGTCACACATCAAATCAGATAAGTATGAATTTGTCGATAAAAATGGTGACATTATCGTAGTTGAGATCGACAACAAAAAATGGGGCAATATAACAGCCAACGAAGATACGCTTTTAAGAATAAGAGGCGAGGTGGATAAAGACTTCACAAAAACAGAAATCGACGTAGATAGCGTAGAGGTTGTAAAGTAGTTAAATTTACGAGTATTTAATGCAAAAAATACTAAAATCACGAAAATTTCTAACACAAAGGACGAATATATGGACGTTTCAAAGATCAAATTTGGCTCAAACCCAGACAAAATCAATGCCGTAATCGAAATACCTTATGGCTCAAATATCAAATACGAGATCGACAAAGATAGCGGCGCAGTCGTAGTTGATCGCGTGCTTTACTCAGCGATGTTTTACCCAGCAAACTACGGCTTTGTGCCAAACACACTTGCGGCTGACGGCGATCCAGCTGATATTTTAGTGCTAAACGAGTATCCACTCCAAGCTGGTAGCGTCATCCCTTGCCGTTTGATAGGCGTTTTGGTGATGGAGGATGAAGCAGGCATGGATGAGAAGCTTTTGGCTGTGCCAGTTACAAAGATCGATCCAAGATATGAGGCGATAAAAAGCTACGAAGACTTGCCAACTGCGACACTAAATAAGATCAAAAATTTCTTTGAAACTTATAAAATTCTTGAGCCAAACAAATGGGTTAAGGTGAAAGAATTTAAAGATGCAAACGCTGCAAAAGAGATTTTAGACACTGCGATAAAAAATTATAAATAATTTATAAGCCCTATTTTAGGGCTTTTCTTTTTTAAATTTATCCATATTTATACATCGCATAAAAAGGCTATTTTTTATATTTAGATAAGCTTTTTCTTGTATAATACGATTTTCTTTCAACTGTGGGTTCATAGCTCAGTTGGTTAGAGCATCCGGCTCATAACCGGATGGTCCCAGGTTCGAGTCCTGGTGAACCCACCATTTTATGTTTTTTATAATTCCTTATACTTCTTTTTAATTCTTTTTATTTCTTTATAATTCCGATTTCATGGGCTAAAAGTAGCTATCTAATTCTTTTTACTTCTTTTTTATATACAATTACTTCCAGATAATTCTAGTTACATATAAGGTAATTCTTACTGCATAAAGGTAACTTTTAAAAAAGGAGTAAAAGATGCCAAGAGTTTCTACCGCAAATTTGTTTGATAAAGATATAAGGGCAATGTTGCCAGCCAATAAAGTATATAAAAAGGCTGTGGGCAACCCAAAAGAACTTTATATAAAAGTGTATCCAAGTGGTATGAAAACATTTTTTATACAATATAAAAACACTACACATTTTAAATTGAAAGAGTTTAGGGAGGGAATTTACTCAGTTGCTGAGGCAAGAAGAGATGCGATAGAAATTATAAGAAAATTTGAAAGTGGTTTTGTAAGATCCAAAGATAAATATCGAATTTCAGAGCTATTTGATAGATATATTGACAAAAAAGAGAAAATAGACCAGCTAGACAAGGTTTATATAGATAAAATTAAATCTAGGATAAAAAAATACATCTTGCCTAAATTTGGTAATGTTGATATTAAAGATATAAATTTTAATGATCTAAAAACCATATTAACACCATTATTTAATCCATATAATCCAAAGAAATCAAGACTTGAGACTATACACAGAATTATAAATACGCTAAATTCGCTATATGAAAATGCCATTAAAGATAGATATATAGATTATAACCCTTGCAAGGCTTTACACGATGAATTTCCAACTTCCAACAGCTTTAGCCTTAGAAATGGCATCGACACAAGATACCCAGCTATTACAGATGAAAATGAGTTAAAGGAGTTTTTGACTGATTTACGAAATGACAGCAAATTAGATCTACAAGTCAAAAGAGCCGTAATGCTCCAAATTTTATGCGTTAATCGTCCCATTAACACCGTAAGTGCTGAATGGAAAGATATAGATCTTAAAAAAGGAATTTGGACTATTCCGCCTATCCAAATGAAAATGAGGCATGCACACCAAATAACACTCTCAAAGCAAGCTTTATCAGTTTTACTAGAGCAAAAACAATATACACCATTAGAAAGTAATTTTGTATTTCCGTCTCTTACAAAAACAGGTCATATTAACAGAGATAGCATTAGTAATGCCATAAGAAATATAGGTGGCAGAGAAAAATATAATTCTAAAGCTTCTGCTCATGGTTTTAGAGCCACGTTTAAAACAATTTGCTCTTTACATCTTACGGATCTGACACAATTGGGCATAAGCGAAAAAACAATAGAAAATGCTCTAGCGCACACAGAAAGCAATGCAGTTAAATATGCCTACGAAAGACAGACAGCAACTATTGATCAAAATAGAATTTTAATGCAATGGTATGCAGATTACCTAAACAATCTAGTTCAATTTGTTTAAAAGTTAATATCTTAAAGTCATACGATATAAAGCATCAGTAAAAGGTTCGGTTTTTTAAAAATTTATATCGTTTTTTTAATGCTATTTCATCGGTTTTTTACTGGTTTTTTAATACAGCTTAAAAAACCGATAAAGCCCTTTAAATAGCCATTTGCATAGCTATTTTTTTCGGTTTTTTAACTTTTTCAGCGCGTGTATGAGAAAACTTAAATCGTTTCCAAGCTCGGTAATAACGATATTTTAAGGCATTAAAAAAGCAAAAATTCATGTTTTTATTTAAGGTAAAAAACCTATTTTAAGACCATTTTTTGTTTAAAAAGAGGTATTTTTATCTAAAATCTCTTAAGAATATAAAAATTTCTTTAGGTTTTTTACTGGTTTTTTAAATTAAAAAAGTCTATTTTTAGGTGCTTAGAGAGCATTTAAGCAAAAATATATTACTAAAAGATAAAAATACTTTTGAAATATCGTCTTGATGGGTTTTTATCGGTTTTTAATGCTTTGCAAAATCATAAAATCAAAAAAATTAGCTATGCTCTAGGATGAATTGTAGGCTACTGATAAAAAATTGATTAGAGTTTTCATATTTTTATATCATTTTATTCAAAAATATGTTACACTTGCGTGTCAATATTTAAAAGGAGACATAAAATGACAAACAACATTTCCGCTCTAATCGTCGAGAGAGAGAGAGAGAGAGAGAGAGAATAAAAATCGCTTTCTAAAATCTAGCTCTACTTCAATCTCATATTTCAAGCAGTTTTCTGCTTTTCTGTTTTTATTCTTTTTCCCAAATTTTCTGTTTGCTGCTGGTGGAACTGGCTTAACCAAAGTGGATAACTTTTTTTCAACTGTGAATGGTTGGCTGAGTGCTGCTGGTGTCTTGATCATGACTGGTGCGATCATGGTTGCAGGCTATAAAGTAATGTTCGGCGGTCAAGCAATTAGGGAAGTTACACCTATAGTTCTTGGTGGTATTCTTATTGGCGGTGCAGCGATGATCGCTGGCATGCTCCTTTAAAAGATACTCAATGTTAACTCCTGAGCCTATCTTTAAAGCCTTGACCCGTCCTCCTATGGTATTTGGTGTTCCTATGGTGCCATTTATGATTATGGCACTTAGTTGGGCTTTATTTGCAATTTTTGCTAAAGTGCTATTTGGAAACGAATATTTGCTCTTAGCAGTTATGATTATTCCTACCACCTTTGTTTTCCAATTTATAGTCAAAAAAGACGATATGGCGTTTAGGCTTTGGGGGTTGAAACTTAGATTTTTTAGATCCCCTGCCATTAATAAATTTTATAATGGTCGGAAAAGTTATATGGCGAATTCGACATATACCAAGCAATCTATGCGCAATTTTTATCCAAGACTTAGCGTTGTTGGACTAAGTGAATTCGCAAATTTAGAGAATATAATTCCGTATCAAACATATATAAATAATGTTGTCATCACAAAAGATAGAGATTATTTAGCCACATGGCGAGTTGATGGTATAGCTTTTGAAGTAGAAGATGACGAATTAATAGATCTTGCGAAAAACAAGCTTAATATGCTTGTTAGGCAATTTGCTGGTGAAAATATTAGCTTTTATTTTCACAATGCTAGAATTAATACACAAGTTGGCTTGAACGATTATTTTTCAAATGAATTTTTAAAAAGTTTCTCAAAAAAGTATTATGAGATTTTTAGCTCTGAAAATTTAAAAGAAAACAGACTTTATCTAACTGCAATATATTCACCATTTAGTAAGGCTGAGAAACTACACTTTAGAAATCAAAACATAGATACGAAAAAGAAACAGATCAAAGCTCATTTGAAAAGTTTTCACCAAAAATGCATAACTATTGAACAAAATTTAAACCATTTTAAGCCACATAGACTTAGCATATATGAGCAAGATGGTGTAATTTTTAGCTCTCAACTAGAATTTTACAACTATTTGATAGGTGGTAAATTTACAAAAGTTCGTGTTCCAAATGCACCCCTAGACTTTTACCTTAATGGTAACTTAAATGAAATTTTTCCTTCACAGCATACTTTACAGCTAAATTATAATGATGGAACTAAGAAATTCGTAAAAGCAATTGAATTAAAAGACTATCCAAATGTAAGTTTTAGTGGAATATTTGATAGTCTAATGTATGCTAATGTCGAATATACCATAACTCAAAGCTTTACGCCACTTTCAAAAAAAGAGGCGAGAGATGAGCTTACAAAGCAACAAAAAAGATTAGTAGCAGCAGAAGATGATGCATTGAGTCAAATTGCAGAACTTGGCACCGCTCTAGATGAATTACAAAATGACATAATCTTTGGAGAGTATCACTTTTCTATTGTCATATACGCTGATACACAAAACGAGTGCGAGCACATTGCAAACCAAATTGCGGTCGTATTGCAAGATTTAGGATTTTTAGCAACACAAGCCAATATAGCTCTAGAAGCTACATATTTTGCACAGCTTCCAGCAAATTTCACGTTACGCCCTAGACTTCACACCATTTCGAGTAAAAATTTTGCTAGTTTTGTAGCACTTCACAACTTTCCACGAGGAAAACAATATGGCAATCCATGGGGAGATGCCATTGCAATATTGCAAACGCCAAATGCGCAGCCATATTTTTTTAACATACACCAAACAATTTTCGATAAAGACGAATTTGGTAAAAACGATGTTTTAGCAAATACCTTCGTTTTAGGTCAAAGCGGTGGAGGCAAAACTGTTTTAATGAATTTCACGCTAAATATGCTCTGCAAATTTAATGAGCCAGATACTTTTGCAGAAAACACTCCAAAAGAAAAACGTAAGGCTACCTATTTCTATTTAGACAAGGATAAAGGAGCTATCGGCAATATTATTGCCATTGGCGGAAAGTATTTAACCATAACAAGTGGAGAACCGACCGGATTTAATCCTTTTAGTTGTGACGCAACACCTGAAAATATACGTCGCTTGAAGGTTCTTTTAAAAATGTTAGTCACCAAAGGCAATCAAAATAATTTAATGTTAACAACTAGAGAAGAAGAGCAACTCAATCTAGCAGTAGATAGCGTCATGAGACTGGAAAAAAGCGAAAGAACTCATGGCATCAGTAGGGTTTGGCAATTGCTTCAAGAAGGCGAAAATGAGTCAAATTCATTAAAATCTAGATTGATGGCTTGGACTATCGGTAATGAATTTGGATGGGTATTCGACAATGAAATGGATACTTTAGATTTTAGCGACGAGAGTATTCTTGTATATGGTATAGACGGCACAACGATCTTAAAAGACGATGAAATTTCTCCATATGTTGCATATTATATTCTTTGGCGAATTATCGATATGGTTGATGGACGCAGGTTTGGCTTATTTGTCGATGAAGCATGGGATTGGCTCAAAAATCCAGTAGTGTCAAAAGAGGTCTTCAACAAAGAAAAGACCATTAGAAAAGAAAACGGCTTTTTGTTTCTCGGCACTCAAAGTGTCGAAGATATCGCAAAATCTAGTATTGGCACGGCAATCATGGAACAAAGCGAAACAGTGTTGCTACTAAGCAACCCAAAAGCAAAAGAAACTGATTTTTGCGGTTCCTTGGGTATGAGTGAAGCAGAATATCAATTCGTTAAAACAACAGATCCAGAGAAATATGAATTTTTAATACGAAAAGGCGTTGATTATAGGGCGATTGCCAAGATCAATCTATCACATCTGGGAAACATGATAAAAGTTTTATCAACAGCCAAAGTCTATGTTGATGAAATTACAAATATTAATGCCTTGGATATCAGTCGTGAAGAAAAATACCAACTCATCAAAAAATTATATAAATTTTAAGGAGAAGACATATGAAAAATAGTCTCGTTTATAGAGCAAAGAAAGCTTCGGTTATAGCTACTTCTGTAGTAATTCTATCATCTAATCTATTAGCCTCTGGTATTCCAGTAGTTGATGGTGCTGCTATAGCACAAAATCAAGCAACATTTACGATGGAGTGGATGCAAACGCTGAAGGACTACGCTGAAAAAGTCAAAGTATGGGGAGAAGAAGCTTCACATAGAGTCCAAGAAGTTAAAAAATGGGCTGATGAAAGAGTGCAATGGGCAAATGACCTATATACCAAAACAGGCATTAGGGATATTGTCAATTTTACAAAAGAAATGAACGAACTTTATAATGAAGTCTACGATACTGGTTATTCAATATATACACAAGCAACAGGTTTTAGTCTAGATAGCTTTGATGAAAGGGCATGGGATTTGTTTTTAAAATTTGGTGGAACAGACCAGTGTTCATCAATAAGTGATATTACGCATAGAAATATCTGCAAAAAGAATACCACAAGTGCTTTTAAAGAATTTGAAGTTGTAAATAGACAATTTGATCGTCTTAAGCACGAAATTGACGATCTTGACAAAATAAGTAAAGAAGTAGCCAGAAATAAAGGTAAACAAGAGGATCTAAAAGGTTCTATAGATACTTCAAATCAAATAGCCCTATTGCGTGCCAGACAAGAGAATAACTGGCGTGCCTATCAAAGAGACATGGATCAATTAGAAAACGAAAGAAAAAGATTACAAGACGCAGAGTTTAAGATGACTAAAGATAGGCAGCGAGCAGCATTTAAAATTTTACAAAAATAGGCTCATAGTATGTATAAAGTAACAACTGATTCAGGTCGAGGATTACACGATCTAGTCATAGATATATCAGAGAATGTTGATAGTTTCTTTCAAAATAATTATTCAAACGGAGTGGGAGCACTTCAATCGTTAATTAATACAACTGGAAATATTCTAGCTGTATATCTTACCGCTTGGATAATGATCGAGGGATATAAAATTCTTTGGGGTAATGGCAAACAAACTTTTCAAAATTTTGCTTTTGATGCAACCATTAAGTTTGTCTTTATAGTCTTAGCAATGAATGCTGGAAACTGGATAAATCTTGTTTTTGAAGCATTCAATGGTGCAAAAGAATATGCAAATACCTTTTTGTCATATGACGGCAAAGGCTTATACTCAAAAATCGCAACATGGGCTGGATTTATGGGTGACTACTACGATGTAGTATGGGATCAGTCAAGCACTTTAGAGCTAGCATACATTATCTTCATAATTATTATAGCTTTTATTGGCTTTTTTATTGGTGCAGTTCCTATTTTGAGGGCGCTGTTTGTAAATACACTATCATTTCTATTGCTTATGATTTTGGCTCCATTGGCATTTTATTTTTTAATCTTTAAAACAACTAAAAATTCATTTGCACAGTGGTTCCAAATGGTTTTATCAAATATTATTGCGTTGCTCTGCCTATCATTATTCTTAAATATTTTATTTGATTATATGTTCCCAAAAATCAATAGCAATCACGATTTTAAGGATGAAGTATTTGTATTGGCTCTAGCAATGGTATTTTATGGAATTCTTGCAAATATAATGTGTGGTATGGCTACTGGAATAGCCGAAAAACTCACCAATGTAAGCCTTGATGGATTAGCAGGAACAGGCGTTGGACGTGCAATGGGTCTTGCAGGTGCTGTTGGGGGTGGTGCAATAGGTGGTGCAATGTTGGCGGTAAGAGGTGCTCAGGCAATGGGTGCTGGCAAGGCAACTGGTTTTCTAGGCTCTCGTCTTTTAGGCGCAGCCACATCTGCAGCAAAAGAAGTTGGCAGTTCAAAACTCGGTCAAAGCATCAACTCTGGAATAAACACGATTAAAAATTCTTCAGCAGCCCAAGCCGTTGGATCACGACTTAACCAAGCTAAAAAAACATAGGTTCAAAAAAATTAACAATTTTACAAAAAGGTCAAGGTTGGAAATAAAATGAAATTAAATAATATTTTTAAACTATAAAAATATTTTAAAAATATTAAATTATATTTTAATATTTTTTTATCTTTACTTGTAGGCACTAGCTTTATGAGCGGTTGTGCCGCTCATAATTCTCCTAAATTTGAAAATAGCAGTAATCAAAAATGGGAAGATTATTTTGATAGTAATGAATACAAGCCAGTAAATGAAAATAGAGAAAATTTAGATCTCAAACAAAGTATAAAAAAGGCAATGTAAAATGAAAAGAGCTAATGATAAAAATGATTTTTTGGCTTCTAATAATCCAGATGATGTAGCAATTAGCTATGAAGCAAGCATTAGATACATAGCGGAACAAGCTAACAAGAGGGCTTATTTTATATCAGGTGTGGCTCTACTTATTGCTAGCATCAGCGTTATAGCTGTTTGCTTATTGACGCCATTAAAATCGGTTGAGCCTTATGTTATTAGGGTTGATAATACAACCGGAATGGTTGACATAATAACAAGCGTAAATAAAGCCGAATTCACAGGTAATGAAGCACTTGATAAGTATTTTGCAACAACATATGTAAAAGCGAGAGAGGGATACTATTATGATATTTTGCAAAGCGACTATGAATTAGTTCAAATTTTAAGCTATCCAAGCGTTGCCAGTGATTATTTGAGAATTTACGAAGGTGAAAATTCTAGAGACAAAGTTTTAAAAGATGACTACGAAGTAGAGATTGATGTTGTTTCGGTTACACTGGGAAATAGCGCTGGAGCACCTACTGCAACTATCAGATTTAATCAAATTACCAGAAAAAAAGGCGAAAAAATAGCTGTATCAAACAAAGCAAAGATTGTGACACTTTCATATGACTACCAACCAAATACACTCACAACAGAGGAAGAGCGTATTAAAAACCCACTTGGATTTAAAGTTAGCACGTATAGAGTTGATGACGAAATAAGGAGATAGAAATGATTACTTATGATGATTTCACAAAGTTAATTGATGTTATGACTGAGCTTTTAGCTCAAAAAAATACTGACATTGCAGAACTAGTGCAAGAGGTCGAAACCTTAGAAAGAAAACTCGCATTATATGAGCAGAAGGATCTATTTGAAGTAGTAGGGACTTCAAATATCGGTGACCAAGTTTTGAAAGTATATGAGAAATTTGTTCCAGATTTTGTAACAGATGAAGAAATTGCAGCAGCAAACTCCATTGCACCAAAATTTGACATTTTGGAGTAAAAAATGGATTTCAAAACAGCATATACGCACGATTTGCTTACTCAAGCCGAACAATGCTTTTCAGATAAGGAGCTCACGCATAGCTTTTTAAAATTTATTTTCAATAGTTCTAAAAATAGACAAGAAGCAGAGAGAAAACTAAAAGCCCTTAGGGCTAGAATTTTTCATTTAGAAGATATGGCAAAAAATTCTTACAACATGATCCTTGATATGCAACACACCACACAACAAGAAGAATATGAGTTAGACAAAAAACAAAGACAAGTCTTTAGCAATAGTGAAATTTATGACTTTTTTATAGATAGCAAAAATGATGAATTTATAGCATATCTAAAGGAAATGGCGCCATTAGAGCGAATAAATACAGCCATTAAACAATTTGAAACGATGAGAGCACGTTGTGATAGTCTAATAGATGGTTTAAGAAAAAGCTATCCCATGAAGAGCAATCGAGTCATTACACAAACACCACAAATAAGTTCTAAGGCGAGAACAAGCAACACATTACAGCTAGATCGTGGCTTATATTTAAACAATACTGGGAGATTTTAAATGATAAAAAATAATAAAAAATTATTTAATATTGCAATAATTTTACTCTTAGCAATAGCAAATTTACACGCAGTAAATACTCCAAGGCTATCTAAATTTGACAAACGCATCACGTATGCAACATACAATGCCGATGACGTTGTCTTAGTTAAGTGCAAAGAGGGTTTTGTGAGTATTATAGAATTTGAAAAAGATGAACGCATCGTAAATATAGCAACTGGGTTTAGCGATGGTTGGGAAGTAATGGATAAAGATAACTATCTATTTATTAAACCAAAGAGTTACACCATAAAATCCGAAGAACAAAATATGACCAATGAAAGTGGTGAGCAAATAGAATTTTATGGTAGTTCGGTTATTCAACCAAATGCAGCTGATTGGAAGACAAATCTAATCATCACAACAAATAAAGATAAAGTTTATACATTTGATTTGGAGCTAGGAGAGATTAACAAGATTAATTACAAACTAACTTTTAATTATGCAACCCCTAAAGAAAAGATAGAAAAAGAGAAAGCCGAAAAAGAACTCGCCGAAAAAGCAGCAAAAGAAAAGGCACTATATAAAAAAGAGATCGATAGAAATACAATACCTAGAAATTGGAACTTTGTAATGCATGTAAATAAAGATAGTGAAACTATAACACCTGATTATGCATATGACGATGGTGTCTTTACATATCTTGGTTTTAGCTCAACTAAAACTATACCAAGTGTCTTTCTCTTTGATGATGCTAATAAAGAAAGCATCCTCAATACTCATATCAAAAAAGACGGCAAATATGACGTAGTTGTGATCCACAAGACAGCTAAAAAAATTTTACTAAGAAGTGGCAATAAGTTAGTCGGAATCATAAATAATGGCTATGGTCAAAATCCACTTGATAAAACCTACAGCACTAATAAAGACAATATTCAAAGAGAGATTATAGACAATGAGCAAAAATAGAAGTAATGAAAATATGAATAATCAAGAGTCTCAAGTTGAAAGAATTGAATATGAGCATCCAGAAGTCGAAAATGAGCCAAGCAAAAAATTAATGGTTATTGCGGTCATGGTTTTATGTCTGGTTGTTTTTGTTATGGTTGGTCTTAGTTTTTTAGGGAAAAATAGAGAGGCAAATGATGCTGTAAAATCACAAGTTCAACAAATAGGAACTGAAGTAAAGAATAAAAATTTTGAGTTGCCTCAGCAAGAAGTGTCTCAAAAGAATTTTCAAGAGTTTCAAGCTGCTTCAGCACCACAACAAACGCCTGTGCAAGTAGCGAGCAAGCCAGACCCTTTATCAAATACTACGGTAGTTCAAAAAACTATTTTTAAGCCTAAAGTTTTTAAAACTGGTAGTAGTTTGGCGATTGCAACAAGTAGTTCAAGCAAAAAAGATATATATGTTGCCGACCAAAACATATCTTGGGCAGAACAAGCCAAACGTTTTGAAGAAGACCAGGATTATGAAGGCAATACATACACTCCAAAAATTGCCGTAAAAGACAAATTTAACCCTAGTCTCTTGCTTCAAAAAGGCACATATATTGGTTGTTCGCTCGACACTAGACTTGTGTCTCAAATTAAAGGCGGAATATCTTGCACAACTAGCGAAGACGTATATAGCAAAGATGGCGTAACTCTCTTAATTGAAAAGGGAAGCAAAATCTTTGGCAGCTTCAGAAGCGGAGAGATGAATGATGGAATGAATAGAATTTTTGTTATTTGGAGCGAGATCAGAACACCAAACAATATTAACATTCCAGTTCAAAGTGGTGCTAGTGATGAATTAGGCGGTAGCGGTCTACAAGGATACGTTGATCATCAATGGCTAAAAAGATTTGGTGCTAGCATATTGCTTTCAATGGTAGATGATGTTTTTAATTATGCTGCAAATGGTAAACGTGACAATAGCTATGACTATAGCGAAAACACTAGAGACTCTACACAACAAATGGCAAATACTGCACTTGAGGAATTTATAAAAATAAAACCGGTCCTTTATAGAAATCAAGGAGATATAGTTGGTGTTTACGTCAATCGTGATATAGACTTTAGTAAGGTGTATAAGCTTACAATAGGTAGAAGAAAATGAGCACTGTGGGATTAGACAAATCTGCTATGCTGGATGGCTATGTCAAAAAGTATTTTGGCAAGTATCTAGATGATGAAAGCATAAATGAAATAGCTTACAACGGCGGAAATCTAATTTGGACTGAAGATATAATCGGTAATTGGTCTAGTCACGAAAGTGAATTAAACTTTAATGCTGCCCTATCTTTTGCTAATGCATGTGCCGCTTATAAAAACGATAAGATAGAAAGACAAAAACCTATTTTATCATGCATTCTTTCAACTGGAGAGAGAGTGCAAATAGTTATACCAAATGCTACAAAAGAAAATCATATATCAATCACCATTAGAAAACCTAGCAAGGTTCGTTATACGATAGATGACTACATTAATAATGGTTCAATAGATGCAAATATGGCAAATGAACTAAAAATAGCTATCGAAAATGGCAAGAATATTATTATTTGTGGTGAAACTGGTAGCGGAAAAACTACTTTTATGAAAACGCTTATCGATTTTATACCATTAGATGAAAGAATTATTACTATAGAAGATGTTGAGGAAATTAAATTTTGGGATCATAAAAATTTTGTTCAACTCTTTTATCCAAGTGAGGCAAAAAGCGATAGTCTAGTAAATGCCACAACTCTCTTAAAGAGCTGCTTGAGAATGAAACCCAGCAGAATTCTACTAGCAGAAGTTAGGGGTGGTGAAACATATGATTTTTTAAATGTGATTTCAAGTGGTCATAATGGCAGTATGACAAGTTGTCATGCTGGTAGTGTTAAGTCAGCCATAGATCGTCTTGTAATGATGAGCATGCAAAATACTCAAGCCCAAGTTCTAGGTAAAGATATGTTGCTTGATATTGTTTCAAATACAATTGACTACATCGTAGTTTTTAAGCGTCTTGGCAAGAAACGTCAAGTTACAGAATACTTGGCTAATGGCGAATATTTCATAAGAAATAATGAAGGTAATGCTTTTGTTGAGTCTAGCTTAAGGAACGCTAAGCAATGAAAAAAATGCAGATTGGTTTTTTAATTGCAATTGCCTTAATTATAGGCTATTTCTTGGCTAGTGTATTATTTTTTGGACTAAATCACAGTTTTAAAAAGCTTCCAGAAATATGGTATTTAGGGCTTACTTTTGATATGCTGATAAACGGCTGGTCAAAAGCATATTTGGCTTACTTTATTGCAAATTTAATAAGTTTCACTCTAGCTTTTTTACTACCATTTTTACCAAAGAAACAAAGCCTACACGGAGATGCAAGATTTGCAAATGCCAATGATGTAAAGAAAATGGATCTTTATGGAGATGGAATAATCATTGGTAAATTTCAAAACCGCCTCTTAAGATTTGGCGGTCAGCAGTTCGTATCGCTTGGCGCTCCAACACGTAGCGGAAAAGGCGTTGGTATTGTTATTCCAAATTTACTTGACTGGAAAGAGAGTGCAGTTGTTCAAGATATTAAACAAGAGTGCTTTGACTTTACTAGCGGATATAGAGAAAAAATACTAGGGCAAAAAGTATATTTATTTGATCCGTTCAATAAACGCACTCATAGATATAATCCACTAGCTTATATTGATATGGCAAGCGATAATGCAGATGGACAGCTAACTGATTTTGCAAATATTTTATATCCTATGACAGGCGATAGCACCACGCAGTTTTTTAACCAACTAGCTCAAAACTTATTTATAGGAATTTGTTATATCGTTCATGATCTTTTAAATTCAAAAGGTGGCATTTCGCTCCTAAAAGCACTAAATATGGAGATAGATTTTACACTATATGGTATTTTGCAAATGAGCGAAGGTTTTAAAGGTGAAGTTGATATAGACGGCAATAGAAAAATTATGTTCAAAGCATTTGACGATACATATAATGTTTTATCTGAACTTGGGCTAATTGGTAAAAAAGCTCAAATGCGTTGCCAAAGCTATTTCAAGATTGATAGCGATAACACAAAAAGTGGCGTTATGTCAAGCTTCAATGCTCCTTTGATGATGTTTAGAAATGACAATATGAGGCTTGCTACTTCAGCAAATGATTTTGATTTTAGAGATCTTCGTAAAGAAAAAATGACTATTTATGTAGGTATTACTCCGGATCAATTGGCAAATGCGAAGCTAATTTTAAACATATTTTGGCAGCAATTAATCTTGGTAAATACAAAAGAGTTACCGCAAGCTAATCCCGATTTAAAATATAAAGTGCTTTTAGTAATGGATGAATTTACTGCACCAGGCTTTTTAGGAATATATTTAAAGTCAATTAGCTTTATAGCTGGATATTGGCTAAGAAGCCTAATGATCTATCAATCAAACTCACAACTTGAAGCAAATCAACCTGATGGATATGGTAGAGAAGGCGCTAAAACACTGCTTACAAACCATGCTTGTCAAATTTTTTATACACCAAGAGAACAAGAGGATGCTAAAAAGATTAGCGAAATTTTAGGAACAAAAACCATTAAAAATAGGAGTAGAAATCTGGGACAAGGCGGTGGAGGAAGTGAAAGTGACACAAGTAGAGCCTTAATGCTTGCGCAAGAATTACGAGAAATGCCTTTTGAAAACGAGCTAATTACGATTGATAATGGCAAGCCTATTATGGCAAAAAAGGCATTTTACTACTCAGATCGCTACTTTATGAACAAATTCAAAGAAGTAAGTCCAAGCCTTAGAGCGATCGATGGAGATAAATATAAGATAAAAGTGAAAGAAAATGGAAAGATACCAAATCGCAATCAATTAGAGAAAGCTATTCAAAATGGTGAGACAAACATAGAAGTCCCTATTCAAAACATAGCAAATATAAAAGCATACTTTAAAGAGCTTTATAATGATGAAAGTTCTAGATATAAAAATTTACCTGAAATAGTTCATGAAATAGATGAGACTCAAGAAGAATATGAAAAAAAACTTAGACTTCAAAGGGATAAAGATGAAGCAATAAAAGAAGAGACTCAAAAGCTTTACGAGCAACAAATAGTCGAACAATCGAGTAATGCAAATAAAAGTGTAGAAAATATCGATACTGATCCGGCAGCAGAAGAAACAATCAACGATAGCGATAGCATAGAAGAATTAATGGCTCAAAATGCTAGTTGCCCAAATTTTGATGAATTAGACGATGAAAGACAAGACTATAGTGAGTAGATAATGAAAGATACAAGCTTTTATGAAAAATATATAACACCAGCACAACTGGAAGAGATGTTTGGCATTAGTAGAGGACTTCAAAATAAGTTACGAATGCAAAAGAACTATACGGATGAGAATAGACAAAAACATTTACCTTTGCCATTTTTAAAAATTGGCAACCGTATTTTATACAACATTGATAGCATCAAACAATGGCTAGAAGACATAGAACAAAAGTAATTTCTAAGGAGACAAAATGATTAAATTTACGAGTTTAGCAAGTATAGCGGCTATATCCTTTTTATTTTTTGGATGTTCAAGCATACCAAAGCCAATAGAACTTGATAGTAGTAGCCAAATCACTATCAACCAAGAACTAATTAGGCAA